>NZ_JBYFCH010000007.1:147304-326338 GCF_057652295.1 Runella sp. R5_40
GGATGCTCACATCCGACGCCTAACAGACATTTCGGTTCTGAGGAACCGAAAACACGAAACGTGCCGTCGGATGCTCACATCCGACGCCTAACAGACATTTCGGTTCTGAGGAACCGAAAACACGAAACGTGCCGTCGGATGCTCATATCCAACGCCCAATAGACATTTCGGTTCTGAGGAACCGAAAACACAAAACGTGCCGTCGGATGCTCACATCCAACGCCCAATAGACATTTCGGTTCTGAGGAACCGAAAACACAAAACGTGCCGTCGGATGCTCATATCCAACGCCCAATAGACATTTCGGTTCTGAGGAACCGAAAACACGAAACGTGCCGTCGGATGCTCACATCCAACGCCCAATAGACATTTCGGTTCTGAGGAACCGAAAACACGAAACGTGCCGTCGGATGCTCACATCCGACACCTAACAGACATTTCGGTTCTGAGGAACCGAAAACACAAAACGTGCCGTCGGATGCTCACATCCGACGCCCAACAGACATTTCGGTTCTGAGGAACCAAAAACACAAAACGTGCCGTCGGATGCTCACATCCGACGCCCAACAGACATTTCGGTTCTGAGGAACCGAAAACACGAAAAAAAAGCCCTCGCACTTGGAAGTGGGAGGGCTTTTTGCAAAGAAATTCTTAGAAATTACTCTTCGTCGCCTTCATCGTTACGAAACGAATAAAGCGTTGAATCGAGCTTGAGGGTGCCTTTGTTGAAGTTGTTCACAAAATCAGTAATGACTTCTTCCGTTACAGCTTCTACGTTCAGGCAAGCATCTAGTCCTACACCGTACTCAAATTCCGTGTCGATTTCCAAATGCTCTTTCACTTTCACTTCTTCTTCTTCCTCAATCGCCTCAATCAACTCAGTGATAAGCTCTTCCGCTTCTTCTTCCTCTTCGGGCTTGATTTTGTAGCCTGGGCCACGTTCATCCAAGGGCAAGTATTTTGGGAATACTTTTTGAGCTTGCGCTACGGCTTTCTCGTACACCAAACTGCTGTGGTGGAGGCGTAACGTATAAATAATGGCATCGTAAATGACTTCTTGGCCTTTGTATTCGCCAACAAACTGAACGTGAGCCAGTTCGTCATTTTCTGCCATGCTTTCGTCTTCGTCGTCGCAATGAACAAAGTTCATGCCTTCTTCTTCGCATTCCTCCCGTAGTAATTTTATTTCTTCGGGATTGTAACCTTCGTTTGTCATTGATAAGTAATTTTAGCCACGGCAAAATTAGCCGTTTTTAGGCAGCTATTTGTGTATGACCTCATCATTTTTTACTAACCAGCTTAAAATCGTAGAGTTAGCCAGTGTTTTGGCGGGGCCTGCGGTGGGGATGTTTTTCGCCGAACTAGGCGCAAACGTCATCAAAATCGAAAATAAAAAAACGGGTGGCGACATGACTCGCTCGTGGAAACTCCCTTCCGAAAACCCTACGTCAACCACTTCGGCCTACTATGCTAGCGTCAATTGGAACAAGCAGGTACATTTTCTGGATTTGGAAGATACCACTGACCGCCAGCAAGCGTACGAACTCATCAAAGATGCCGACATTGTCATTAGCAATTACCGTACGGCAGTGGCACAAAAATTGGGCGTAGATTACGACACTTTATCAAAACGACATCCTAACCTGATTTTTGCCCAACTCAACGCCTTCGACGACACCAGCGAGCGACCAGCATTCGACGTAGTGTTGCAAGCAGAAGCGGGTTTTATGTTTATGAATGGTGAAAAAGAAGGCCCTGCCGTCAAAATGCCCGTGGCTTTGATTGACGTTTTGGCCGCTCACCAGTTGAAAGAAGGAATCTTGTTAGCCCTCCTGCGGCGTTATCAAACAGGACAAGGCTCGTACGTTTCTACGTCGTTGTTTGAATCGGCGGTGGCTTCCCTCGTCAACCAAGCGACCAATTGGCTCATGGCAAACCACATTCCGCAACGCATGGGCACCCAACATCCCAACATCGCTCCCTACGGCGACTCCTACGTTTGCCTAGACGGGAAAGCTATCTTGCTGGCGGTGGGTACTGAAAAGCAATTTAAGAACCTATGTCAAGTGATACAGCACGACGAATTAGTGTCGCTTTATCCGACCAATGCTTCTCGGGTTAAAAACCGTTCTGCCCTGAACGAGGCGTTGGCACAAGCCATCGGTCAACTGAATTCACAAGAACTTTTATCTCAATTGGAAAAAGTGGGCGTTCCTGCGGCCTCCATCAGAAACATGCAAGAAGTGTTTGAACTCCCAGCGGCGCAAGCCATGATTTTGGAAGAAAAACAGGCCGATGGCAGCGTCAGTAAACGTGTCAAAACCGTCGCTTTTGAGCTAAAATAGTAGATTTTGCCGTTGAACGTCCTTATACACCAAATCAACTAACCGAATGAAAAATACCGTCGCAATTTTAGCCCTTGCCTTTTTACCGTTGGTAAGCCGTGCGCAAGAGGAAGTGAATCAACTGATAGCACCTGGCGCAACCCTTCAGCAAATTTCGAAGCAATTTAAGTTTACCGAAGGCCCTGCCGTTGACAAAAAGGGCAATATTTTCTTTACCGACCAGCCCAACGACAAAATTTGGAAGTACGACACCGAAGGGAATTTGGGGGTCTATATGGAAAAAACGGGGCGTTCTAATGGCTTGTTTTTTGACAAAAAAGGGAACATCATTTCTTGCGCCGACGAAAAAAACGAAATGTGGCAAATCTCTCCCAAAGGCGAAATAACAGTTCTTTTTTCGGGTTATCAGGGCAAAAAACTCAACGGCCCCAACGATCTCTGGATTACGCCCAAAGGGGGAATTTACTTCACCGACCCCTTTTATCCGCGCGATTATTGGGAACATAAAAAGCCTGAACAAGAGAAACAAAGTGTGTATTTTTTACCTAAAGGCGCAAAAACGCCCGTTTTGGTGGACGATAACTTGAAACAACCCAACGGCATTGTGGGAACACCCGACGGCAAACACCTTTTTGTGGCCGACATCCGTGACCAAAAAACCTACAAATACGACATCAATAAGGACGGAACGCTCACCAATCGCCAACTTTTTGTAGCACAGGGTTCGGACGGAATTACGCTCGACAACTTGGGAAATTTGTACATCACGGGGCGTGGCGTAACCGTTTATGACCCTACGGGAAAAAAACTAGGCAATATTCCGATTCCGTCGGGCTGGGTGGGTAACGTTTGTTTTGGGGGTAAAAACCGTAATGTGTTGTTTGTCACTGCATCGGAGTCTATTTACACGCTCAAAATGCAAGTAAAAGGAGTTGAATAACATGAAAAGGCTCATTTTGTCGGTCTTATTGCTGGGAATGGGTGTCGTTTGGGGGCAAAAAACACCCCCACGGCCCAACTTTGTCATTATCATGGCCGACGACCTTGGTTTTAGTGATATTGGCTGCTACGGTGCCGAAATCAAGACTCCTAACCTTGACAAACTTGCTTCAAAAGGCGTAAAATTTACCCAGTTTTACAACGCCGCCCGCTGCTGTCCAAGCCGTGCGTCGTTACTGACAGGCATGTATCCGCACCAAGCAGGCATGGGAACGATGGTCGTGACCAAAGTCAAAGACCGCTCCAAAGAAACCACCACCCAAGGTTGGTTGAGCAAACAAACCGTAACGATGGCCGAAGTACTCAAATCGGCAGGTTATCAGACCTACATGTCGGGCAAATGGCACGTGGGCGAAGAACGTCCCGATTGGCCTTTGCAGCGCGGATTTGACCACTATTTTGGACTTATTAGCGGAGCAACCAGTTACTACGAACTACTCCCAGGGCGAATTTTGCTCGAAGACAACGAACCGTATAAAATCCCCGAAAAGTTTTATTTGACCGACGCCATTTCGGACAAAGCCATTGGCTACATCGACCAAAATCGAGGTTCCAACCAACCGTTTTTTCTGTACGTCGCCTACACAGCACCTCATTGGCCGCTTCACGCCCCCGAAGAAGACATCGCCCAATACCGTGGCAACTACCTCAAAGGCTGGGATTACCTCCGTGCCGAACGCCTAAAAAAACAATATCAGTTGGGCTTATTTCCCCAAAAATACGCCCTTTCACCCAAAGAAGCCGACCTGCCCGATTGGTCTTCGGTGAGCAACAAAGACGAATGGGACTTAAAAATGGCGGCTTATGCTGCCATGGTCAGTCGCATGGATGCGGGTATTGGAAAAATCATGGATAAACTCAAAGCCACGGGGCAATGGGACAATACGGTCATCGTTTTTCTGTCTGACAACGGCGCTTGTGCTGAAGTGCTCAACGACCGCGCCCAACGCGACCTCGGCGAAAAAGCGTATGCCGAGTCGTTGACAAAAAAAGCGGGTGAAAAAGGTTCTTACACTACGTATAGCAAAGAGTGGGCAGCTTTAGGCAATACGCCTTTTCGAATGTACAAACAATTTACGCACGAAGGCGGCATTGCGACTCCCATGATTGTGCATTATCCTGCGCTCGTCAAAAAGCCATTTCAGACCCAGCAACTAGGTCATATTATGGACATTATGCCCACTTGTTTGGAATTAGCAAAAGCAACCTACCCAAGCCAATACCAGCAAAATTCCATCAAGCCTTTGGAAGGGAAAAGTTTAGTGCCTATTTTGGAAGGGAAAACCCGTACTCCCCACCCTTATTTGGCGTGGGAACACTTTGACTGTCGAGCCGTTCGGCAGGGAAAATGGAAATTGGTATGGTCCAAAGACACCAAAAAATGGGAACTTTACGATATGGAAAACGACCGTTCGGAGCTTTACGACCTTGCCTCCTCTCATCCTGCCAAAGTACAAGAATTAAAAGTTTTGTACAGCGATTGGACGGCCAAAGTGGGTGCCACCAAAGGAGAATAATCTCCCGTTAGCCTTCCAACCTTTATGCAACAGTTAGAACAATTTTTACGCGAAATAGGCCCCGTTTACTCTGCTTTGATTGCCACTACATTTACGTGGTCAGTTACGGCGCTTGGAGCCTCCTTGGTTTTTTTCTTCAAAACCATGCACCGAAGTGTGCTCGATGCCATGTTAGGTTTTACAGGCGGCGTCATGGTCGCGGCCAGTTTTTGGTCACTATTAGCACCTAGCATTGAGCAATCTGAAAAATTATTTCCCAGTGTCCCTTGGATGCCCGCTGCGGTGGGTTTTCTACTTGGCTCACTGTTTATCTATTTTTTAGACAAATTTACGCCTCACTTACACATCAATTTTGGAGAAAACGAGAGCGAAGGAATGAAAACACAATGGCACAAAACCACGCTGTTGTTGTTGGCCATTACCCTTCATAACATTCCCGAAGGACTGGCGGTGGGGGTGTTGTTTGGCGCGGCCACCATTAGCGGCGGCGACCATTTGCTATCGGCAGCCATCACACTTGCCATCGGCATCGGCATTCAGAATTTCCCTGAGGGCTTTGCGGTGGCCATGCCACTTCGTCGGCACGGGGTAAGTCGCTGGAAAAGTTTTTGGTATGGCCAACTATCCGCCATTGTTGAACCCGTAGCGGGTGTTTTGGGCGCGGTTGCCGTTATTTATCTCCAGCCTGTCCTTCCTTTTGCCTTGGCGTTTGCAGCAGGGGCTATGATTTACGTGGTGGTGGAAGAAGTAATTCCCGAAACCCAACGCGACAAATACACCGACGTTTCTGTGCTTGGTTTTATCTGTGGTTTTGTGGTCATGATGATTTTGGACGTTGCCCTTGGTTAAACCATTTTGTATTGCTACATACAAAAAGAAGGCCGTCGCTGCAATAGCGACGGCCTTCTTACTCAATGATTTATATGATTAAAATTAGATAACTTTAACGTTAACCGCATTTAAACCTTTTTTACCATTTTCCACATCAAAAGACACATTGTCATTTTCACGAATGTCATCAACAAGACCTGATACGTGTACAAAAACGTCTGCGCCACCATTGGCTGGAGTAATAAAACCAAATCCTTTGGTGTCATTAAAAAACTTAACTGTTCCTTCTTGCATTATATTCTCTTTAAAGTATTGATTCTCAAAGGTAAGAAGATAAAACAAATATACCTAATTTATTCCTTCTTACTTTTGGTAAAGTATTTTCAGCCAATGCAAAAAACTATTTTGTTTACCTTTAAAAAATAAAACCACCCATTAGACAATGAGAACCTGTTTTTACTTTTTTATTATCTCTTTCTGCTTCATTTCTCTTAATACGCTCCATGCCCAAACCACGCATTCCTTCACCGAAGGCTTAGTCGTTGGCCCCTGCCATCAATACGGTCGCGAAGCCATTTACACCGACCAGCTTACCTACCAGTTGATTCAAAAAACCTTTGTCAAACCCATCGAAGGCGCCGTTTTACTCACCAACGAGAAAGGCCAAGAGCTCAAATGGCAAAAAATAACGGCCGATACGGCCAAACGTTTTCGCCACGCGGCACTGTCCAACGGCTACGTGTATTTGACGTATCAATCGCCCAAAGAAACGGTGGCGCTCCTCAACGTCGCTGGTCATGCAGGACTGTATTTCAACGGCATTCCGCGCGGAGGCGATGCCAACCGCTATGAATATATGTACAGTCCCGTTAAAATCAAGAAGGGGTTGAACGAACTTATTGTGCGTGTAGGAATGGGCGGGCGCTTCCAAGGCATTTCCGCCCGATTGGTATTTCCCGAAAAACCAATCTCCCTAAGCCTTCCTGATATCACCCTTCCGCACGTGGTTTTGGGAGAAAATAGCGAGCCGATTTGGGGAGGAATTGTTCTTTTTAACACCACTGAAAAACCACTTACAGGGCTAAAAATCAGGTCATTGGTACAAGGAAAAGAAATAATTACTGACCTTCCAACCATTACTTCCCTCAATTCTCGCAAAGTTGGTTTTAAAATCGACGCCAGCGCCGTTACGCAACGCGGTGACCTAACTTGTGAGGTCTCTGTCCTCCAAAATGGCAAAGTAGTTGACAGCAAAACCCTTACTTTACAAGCAGTTAACAACAAAGAGCATTACAGTCAAACCTTCGTTAGTGGCATTGATGGGAGTGTTCAATACTACGGAGTTGCGCCCCAAAAAGGAGAAAAAACGGACACGTCAGCCTTGTTTCTTTCGGTACACGGAGCGGGTGTAGAGGCGATTGGCCAAGCACGCGCCTATAAACCCAAAGAGTGGGGAACGCTCGTAGCGCCCACCAACCGCCGCCCGCGCGGGTTCAACTGGGAAGACTGGGGGCGCTTAGACGCGTTGGAAGTATTGGCTATTGCCGAGAAAAAATTCCAGCCTCATCCCCAAAAAATTTACTTAACAGGCCACTCGATGGGCGGCCACGGAACGTGGTATTTGGGAGCGACGTTCCCAGGAAAATGGGCAGGCATTGCTCCTTGTGCGGGCTACCCGACCTTGATGGGCTACGGCTCAGCCGACGGAAAAATTCCTGAAAATAGCACCAATCCTGTGGAGCAATTGCTGCTTCGGGCGAGTAATCCAAGCAACGTCATGGCCTTGGCCCAAAACTACAAAGCCAGCGGTGTTTACATCCTCCACGGCGACGCCGACCGCACCGTTTCAGTAGAATATGCCCGCACTATGCGCAACACTTTGGGGGCTTTTCACAACGATTTTTCATATTATGAATACCCCAACGGCTCGCACTGGTACGGCGACCACAGTGTTGATTGGGCACCACTTTTTGATTATTTCAAATGGCACCGTTCTAAAAAAGCCGAAGACGCTGACGTCCTAGATTTTACCACGGCAAACCCTGCCATTTCTTCGCATTACCATTGGATTGGGGTTGAACAACAAATTCAGCCGTTGCAATACAGTCGAATTCAGGCAAAACGAATGCCGAACGAGAAGACACTGGCCATTACCACCGACAACGTTCAAACGCTCACGGTGCATCCTTCGGCATTTTTAGCGAATCAGTCTTTTAAACTAAAAATTGATAATCAAGAAATTACGGGCACTTTCCAGTTGAACAACCAGCCCTTGTATTTTGCGAAGAAAGATAAATGGGAAGCCACTGAAAAACCGTCGATTCAGCAAAAAGGAGCGCACCGTAACGGAACTTTCAAAACGGCTTTCAACCATCGAATGGTCTTTGTCTATGGCACAACGGGCACCAAAGAAGAAAACGAATGGGCATACAATAAAGCACGTTACGACGCCGAAACTTGGTATTACCGTGGCAATGGCGCCGTTGATGTGATTTCGGACAAAGAGTTTTCGTTGGCGGCTTATGCCGACCGTGGTGTGGTTGTTTTTGGCAATGCCACTACCAACAGTGCGTGGAATTTAGTACTGGGCCAATGTCCGATTCAGGTTCAAAAAGGCAGCATGAAAATTGGCAACGAAACCCTTTCGGGCGACGACCTAGGCGGTTACTTTATTTATCCACGCCCCGACAGCCCCCTAGCCTCGGTGGCAGCCGTCACAGGTACAGGTTTGGCAGGGATGATGGCAACCGAATCGAATCAGTACTTTACGGGAGGCAGCGGCTTCCCCGATTACTTTATTTTCAGCACTGCCATGCTCAAAGAAGGAACAAAAGGCGTCAAAATGGCGGGATTTTTTGACAACCAATGGCAATTTTCGCCAGCCGATGTGGTAAAAGTGCCGTAAAGAAATCATAAAATTTGGCCACAAACAGGCGGTTACTATGTAGTAGCGCTTGTTTGTGGCCATGTATGTTGGTTATTTTCCCAACGCAATCTTGATGTGAGCCAAATGGTGCTTGGCGTGCCACGCACCCATGTCCAAGGCATCAATCAACTTGACGTTTATTTGGCGAAGCGGATGGAAATAACCCTTTTGAAAATCTTCCACCGACATTTGTTCCATCAAATTCGTCCAACGGGCATGGGTGCCTTCTATCATTTGCAACGAGAAACCGATAGGAGCCGTTTTGGCTTCTTCCATCGTTGCCCACGCATCAATTTTTGCTACGACGCCGTTGGGGTTATCTTCGGTCAAGACGTGCTTAAAACGGATGTAATGCAACAAGTGCATGTCTGCCACGTGGTGAATCAACTGCTGAATGGTCCAGCTTCCTTCGCGGTATTGTTTTTGTAACTCTTCGTGCGAAAGTTGTTCAGCCAACGCCCGATACTCCGCAGCGATGGTCTTCAGCGTGGTCAGGCGTTCTTGTATTTCTTCAGCGGTGTAGTCTCCTTTGGGCGACCATTTTCCAATCGGGAATTGGAGTGATTGAATGTCCATGAGTGTGTATTATTTTAAATTTTCTTCAAACCATTTTACGCGTTCTTTCAATTCCTCAATCGTTTCGCGCATTTCTTCTCCAGCTTTTAGGTATTCGTTGGGATACTCGTCTTTTAGGTATTCCATTGTGAGGAAATAAATGGGCTTTAATCGGTCTTTGAGTTCGGGGTTTTCTTCAAAGAGTCTGTGGACGGTGTGGTATTGTTTTTTTGAGAGTAATAGTTGAAAAAAATCTTGTCTATCAGTTTGCTTAGATACTTCTCCCCAATCTAAAATACTAACATTTACAGTCTTATATATTTTTACAGCTAACTCAATTTCATTAACAAATAACAAATTTATAGGTAACTGTAAACTAAATATTTCTACAAAAAAATTAATATCAATTAATTTTAATATTTCAAACGGAAATAACTGGCTTGTTAACCTTGACATGAACTTTTTTGTAAGTTCATATTCACTCTCACAATTTCCTAAGTTTTCCAATCTTTCTGCCAAAATTCTGATATGTTTTAAAAAAATATCTTCTGCTAACTTTTCGTAGGCAGTTATTAAAACTTGGATTGATTCTCTATTATATTTTTTATCAATCAGATAGATAATAGCTTTGTAGAGAACACTTAATTTTTCAGCTGGGACTCCCCCATTCTCCACCATCGAATAAGCCAATGCTCTATCAAAGATTGTATTCAACTCGTACGTTTCTTTCTCTAAATTATTATCAAAACGTTCAAAGAGTTGTTTAAGGTCGTTGGTGTCGCACCAGCCTTCCAAAAACTTTACAAACCAAATCACCCGCTGCTTGTCTTGGCGTGTGGAGTAGCGCATCAGATACCAAATGTTAAAAAACCGTTCTTGAAGGCGATAAAGGTGGTTTCTTCCCTTAGCACGTGGTTCTATTTCAATAATTTGATTATCAACCAATTGTTTGAGTTGGGCTGAGATTTGATTAGTTTTCAATCCTTGGCGTTCTGAGCGAGCTAGTTCCGCAATTTCACTTACAGTTACGGCATCCCACGCCCGCGCCACGGCATCCACAATAAGCTGTTGCTGCGGTTTAAGGTCATCCATGCGGTGTTTGTACAGTGGGGTTACGCGGTCAAGAATCGCTTCTAAGTCTTTGAAACTGTCCTGCTTTTCGTTGTCCATAAAAACATCAAAAAGCATCACCATCGTTCGTATTACTCCACCCGACAGTTTTCGCATTACCTCAATTCGCGGGCGTTCAGTCTTTAGCATTTCTTGAAAAGCCTCGCTTTTTCCTTCATTTTCGGCTAACTTTTCAAAAAGCGTGATTGTCTCGTCGGTGGTCATGCCTTTGAGCCGAATTTGGTAAAAGAAATCAAAAAACGGCTCTTTATAATCGAACGTATGTTCAAGCAAGGTAGCCGATGCCCCCACCAATCGCAAATAGGGCGAGTTCATCAGGATATTGCGGAGGCGGTGCGTAGCAGTTTTGCCAATTTTCTCCAAAAACTGCCCAAAATTATCGTGGAAAACAATGATTTTCTGCTGATTTTGTTTCAAATAATCTACTAAAACCTCAAAAGCTTTTTGATCATAATCTGCGTCAAATTCATGTTTCCGCATTTCGTCCAAAAGGGTTTGATAAGCAGTATGATCTTCTGCCAAAATTTTAGCGATATGTTCAAAAAATGCGGCCAAGTCAGGCATCGAATACTGCTCTTCATTAAAAAGAACAGGAAGAAGCCATTTGTTGAGTTTTTCATCTTCTAAAACCGCATATTTAAGGCGCAATAAAAGCGTGGTTTTACCCATACCTCTTTGGCCTAAAATCATATAATGCTGCGGCGGATGCTGCATCAAATCCTCTTGAATTTCCTCAAATAATTGATTAAATACCGCAGTTCTTACCACAAACTCGGCTTTCAATTGTTTTGGTTCTTTTTGAAGAGGATTAAACAAATATTTCAATTTTCTATCCGACATTTTTCGACCACCATTTTTTAAGGGGCTATATTTTCATTGCCGCCTTGATTGTTTTTTTGACCTTATCAAGGTCTTTGACCAATACCACTAATTGAGGGTCAATCCAACTCAGAACATCAATGATTGAATCATAGATTTCAATCGTTAATGTGAAGTTAATACTATTACCAGCAAAACAGATAGGCTCGTTGTGGTTGATTCTGTTTCTAAATCTTCTGATTTTGGTAAGTGCATTATTAATATCCTTTCTCCCGTACCCTTTGGGAATATTACTAAAAATTTGGATAGGTTTGCCTTTAAGTAGCTTATAATGATGTGCCTCAAATAAATCAGTCCAAAATCCTAACGTTTGTTCGGCAATTATTTTACCACTTGTTATAGTTGTTCCCGTTTTACGAAGCCTTTGTTCGGCTTTATTGACTTCTCGTTTTAAAAAGTCATTCGTCTTTTTTTGTCCTGTTCGTTTATCTATCAATGTCAGCGAAGGATCCGACATAAAGCCCGATTTTTGATTAATAATCCAATTTGGGTCAGAGAAGTGAGCTGTCAAGACATCATTTATTCTATTTCTTAAAATTACTTCTAGTATGCCAAGTAAGGGATGGAAAGATTGTGCAATTTTCAAATTGGCCTTATATAATTTAATGGCTTTGCTATTTGAATTACCTGTGGCTATCGAATATCTGTTTACTCGTGCATTTGAAAAATACCGACTAAAGTCTTTGAATTTCATTTGGTCAATTCTCTAAACAGTTATACCTTTGTGCTGTGATGCTTGGTCAAGCCTCTTATTTTTAATAACGTAACCAAGTTACAGATTTGGACCTGTCAGCAATGGCAGGTCTTTTTTGTTATTTTTGATTTACGTCGTCTTGACTTTGCAAATATAATCGCATTTTTTTTATTGCAAAATCATTCTGCATTTTTTTTATTGCTAACTATACTCGTCGGGTTGTGAGCAACCCTCATCACAGGCAACAAAAAAAGGGAGCAAAAATGCTCCCTTTTTTTGTTGATTCCTGAAATTAATGATGCCCATGGGCTTCGTTTCCCTTTTGGCAGCACTCTGGTAGTTTGTCGTGAGCCGTTTTATTACACATTTGGCTATCGGCATCGTAGCCCGTATCCGTAATCACCTTACGAAGCGCAGCCTCGTCCGTTTTTTTAGGATTATACTTGATAGTCACCACTTTGTCATCCAGATTTAAGACTGCTTCGCTCACTCCTTTGCTCAACGTCAAGTTTTTCTCGATGCGTTCCTTGCACATGTCACACACCGCCGACGTCTTAATTTTTACTTCTTTTTCTTTGCCAGGCTTACTAGCTACGGTGCTGAATACTACTCCCAGTACGAGCACAAAAAGGAATGTTAATTGTTTCATTGGTTTAAAAGCCCCCAACCCCGATGGGGAGTTTTTTGGATGATTCACGTACATTGGGGTTTGATGGTGTACGTTTACTTGTATTTATTCTTAATCTTTGACTTTAATTCGTATTCCTGCATAGACCATTCGACCTACGATTGGCCCCCATACTTGCCCCGCATCAAAATACTTCCCAAACGGGTCTTGGGCGTTGATGATGGGGTTTGGTTGTTTAAAATTGAGCAAATTTTCTCCTCCCAAATAAACTTCAAACTTCCGAAATGCCCGCGATACTTGAGCGTTCACGTTGGTGTAAGGTTGTGAATAAAGAATCGGCATTGATTTTTTATCCAAAGTTGCTTCCAACGATTGCAACGGATCATTGATACGAGCTTTCCCGTTCCACTGAACCGTCAAGTCGGCTTTCCATTTATCGTAAGGTAAGGTATAACCAATGTTAAAAAGCACCCTGTCGCGCGGTATCATCATACGAGCCATGAGGCGAACATCGTTGACGGGCTGCCCCATCGTTTGCCAAACATCAAACAAACGGTATGCCAATTTTATTTCGGTACGCTTTGATAATAAACCGTTTAGCTCTGCTTGAAAGCTATTCGAGAACGATTTACCCTTGAGATTGTAAAAATACAAATGCGCGGCCAAATCGTCGGCGTGGTCGCTATCAACCACCAATTGGTTTTGAAAATCAGTTCGATAATAGTCCAGAACCACATCCCAGTGTTTTTCAAACAAATGGAAGGTTTGGGTCAAACTTGCCCCGTAATTCCACGAAATTTCAGGTCGTAGCTCGTCCACAAAACGCACCCACCGTTGACTTACCAAATAGCCATAGTTTTCGGCCAGCGCGTTCGGGGTACGCTGCCCTCGTCCCGCTGATACCCGAAGCGTTGTTTGTTCAAACGGCTGCCAGCGAAGGTGCAAACGCGGCGTAACAAACGCCCCCAAAAGGTTATGTGCATCAGCTCGAATACCTGCCACAAGCGTCAGTTTGTCGAGGTAATTATAAGTATATTCAAAAAACGCCCCAGGCACTGACTCCGTCCGCATACGGTGAATATCCTTGTAGGTTTCGTTGTAGTCGTCCAGCAAATAACTCAAACCCGTCGTAAACTTATGGTTGGTGTTATTGATAATCGACTGATAAATCAGGTTGGCATACAATGTTTGTTGGCGAGCGTCGTAATTAGCAAATCCAAAGTACGAGTCACTGGCGTGCGTCAGTCCGTTTACGATAAAACCCAATCCTTTGTACGGCTTGTCTTGGTACATTTTGGCCGTTTTGGAGAAAAACTCCACACGGCGAGTTGTGTTGCCAAAACCATACGCCTGCGACGTTCCGCGCATGTTTTCACGAAACCCTACTTGTCCTCCCAAACGGTTCTCGTAAAGGGCTTTTACCCCAAACTGCGCCATCATTTTGTCGCTTTTATACTGCCAACGATTAACCGCGTTAAGTTGCGTGTAAAGGGGCATGTCCAGAAACCCATCGCCGTTGTTATCCACCCGCGTTTGGAGCGTACTTGCGTGCGAAAGTATGCCCGTTGACCAACGTTCATTGAGTTTTTTATTGACGTTGAAATTTACCTCTCCACGGCCAAAATTGTTGACGTACGCATTAAAATACAGTTTCTCGCGGGCATCTGGCTTGACCAACTCCACATTAATCGCTCCCGTCAAGCTTTCATAGCCATTGACGACGGAGCCTGCCCCTTTGCCAATGTCGATGCTTTGTATCCACGTTCCTGGGATGTAGTTTAGGCCAAAGGTCGTGCCCAAACCACGGATATTCGGAATGTTTTCGACGTTGGTTTGCACGTATTGCCCTCCCAACCCCAAAAACTGAATTTGTTTGGCGCCCGTCACGCCGTCGCTCAAACTCACCGACACCGAAGCATTGGTTTCGAAGCTTTCCGACAGGTTACAGCAAGCCGCCTTGGCAAGGGCTTTGGTCGTAATAATTTCGGTTTGAATAGGATTCAAGCGGTCGATTTGTGAGGAAGTTCCTCGTACGACCACCTCCCCTAACTGGCCATCAGCCACCAGCACAATCTCAAGATTGTCTTGGTTGGTGACCTTCAACGTATCGGTTTTGTAACCAATGTAGCTCACCACTAGCTGATTAGATTTGGCCGAACGAGCCAAGTTAAACTGCCCCGTTGTGTCAGTAGCCGTACCTAAATTTGTCCCTAGCCAAAATACGTTCACGCCTACCAATGGCTTTTTGACTTTCCCTACTTGCTCCTTTACCAAGCCCGAAATACGCTGGGCTTGAAGAGTTCCTCCCCAAAATACAGTTAGTATTAAGCCATTGAGCAAAAGTCTTAGCGCATTTGTTTTATTATAACGCGTTAACACGGTTAGCAAATAACGGTTAACTTGTGCTTTAGCACTTAATGGTATTAAATTCCTCAATTTCATTTGTTTACGCAGTCAATTGTATAACTTATTTTCTACAAACAGTTATTTTACGCCCTTCGCTTTTGCTCAAATTGCATCCAACGGTTGTCGGTTTTTGTGACCCGAAAGCTTGTATTGACTCGGTGTGATACCCGTGATTTTCTTAAATTGGTTGGACAAATGCGCTACGCTACTGTAATGAAGTTTGTCCGCAATTTGACTAAGGTTGAGTTCATCGTAGGTCAACAATTCTTTCACTCGTTCAATCTTTTGGCGAATGATGTATTGCTCAATTGTGATGCCTTCCAGCGAAGAAAAGAGAGTACTCAAGCCATTATAGTCACGGTTGAGTTGTTCGGCTAAATAGTCAGAATAATTCACCTTCAATCCCAATGACGAAGAACGAATCAACGCTAAAACAAGCGTTTTGATTTTTTCAACCGTACGAACTCGTTTATCCTCAAGCAATTCAAAACCGTATTCTTGCAGCCGAGCTGTCACTTCCGCTATCTGAGTAGCAGTCACAGGCGCTGCCACCTCCACTTCCCCGAGTTGAATCTGTTGAATTTGAAAATGAGCCTGAGAAAATACTTGGCCAACCACCAATTTACAGCGGTCGCATACCATGTTTTTGACGTAAAATACCATTATTGTCTGATTTAAAATTCCCCAACAAGTGTGCTACACTGAGAAAATCTCATGCACTGGAAATTCTAAATCAAAAAAGACTGCACAAACGAAAGCAGGCTTCGCCCGTGAAAAAAAGAAGTAAAAGAATAAACAGAAGAAGAACCCGCCGAAGTGGGCAAGAAAAACTCAAATACAACTTTGAAGACCGCTACAAAGGTCTCGACAGCCCAGTCGGCCGTTGTTTTTAATAACTTAGCTACCCATTGTGTCACCGACGACGCTACCTCTACGTTTTCGTAGCGTTGTTGGTCTTCGCAGCACGTTCTTTTTTTGATGGTAGTTTGTCCAGCAGGGGTTGCTGATTCTTTTGTAGTAGCGCAACTGCCACATTTGTCCTTGCTAAGAGCGGCCAAATGCAGCGATTTTCCTCTCAGAATACAATGATGTTCGACTACGCCAAAGCCCGTGCTTGCCGTCAGAACGACAAGTGCCATAAAAAAGGCAAGAAATCGGCGGAACATTAGTTTCATAAAAGAGAGATAGACTTCAGTTAATGCTCGAACACCTAGTTTTCCTAAAAAGTTCGAGCTAATCAAAAAATAAAAGGTAACGAAATTACATCCGTTACCTTTCATAAAAAAGCGGCGCGCTAGGCGCCACTTTTCCCAATTATTTTACTTTTTCTACTACTGCCTTGAACGCCTCTGGGTGATTCATTGCAAGGTCAGCAAGTACTTTACGGTTCAGTTCAACACCTGCTGCGTGAACTTTACCCATCAATGCAGAATAAGACAATCCTTCTTGACGAGCTGCAGCGTTGATACGCTGAATCCACAAAGCACGGAAATTTCTTTTCTTTTGTTTACGACCGACATAAGCGTAGTTAAGACCGCGCTCAACGGCGTTTTTGGCTACTGTCCATACGTTTTTACGACGACCGTAGTAACCTTTGGCTAATTTTAATACTTTCTTGCGACGAGCCCGCGACGCAACGTGGTTTACCGAACGTGGCATAATTTTGTTAGTTTTTTGACGGTTGGTGGCTTACTTAGAAGCACTTGTAGAACCAACAATCGGGTGAAACAATGAACCTGTGCTTAAAGCACTGTTAGTAGTTATCTGTTGTTCGTTATCTGTGATAAAATCTTGGATAACGGTTAACAATTAACCGATAACGTTGTCCTAACTTAGAACTTGAGCATCAAACGGATGCGATCCATATTTGTGTCATCAACAACAGTGAACCCAACGAGGCCACGCTTACGCTTTGTTGATTTCTTTGTCAAAATATGGCTATGGAAAGCGTGCTTACGCTTAATTTTACCAGTGCCAGTCATTTTAAAACGCTTCTTGGCACCTGAATTGGTTTTAACTTTTGGCATGATACCGACCTTTTAAAGTATTTGAAAAAGTAAAAAATTTGGGGTGCAAAGGTACAAACCTTTGTTGAATATTACAATCCGAGGGGCAGAACTTTATCCTCATTTTTAAAGATATACGACTTCTTCTGGCCTTGGTAGTTGAAGTTAACGAGATTCACTTGGTCATCAAAGACATCAAGCATGATGCTATTTTGTAATGAAAAACCTGTAATAGCCTCAGAACAAGGGATTTCTACATAGATCCAAGTAGCATCGGCCTCTTGTTCTTTGCCGATGTACGAATACGGCTTTTTTTGTTTGGCAGTAGTCACAATCGCAAAATGTTTCCGAATGTATTTTTCGACATAGGGGTCATTTTTGTCATTGTTAAGTACCGAAAACTTTTGCCCGCCATTTTCTTTGGACAGCACACTCTCCAAATCGTCCGTAAACACCCGAATACTCACCTCAAACGACTTTTCTTTGGCGTTATAGTCCATTCGGGTAATGCTGGTATGGAAATCGTGCTTTGAAAAACCGAAAGCGCTCAGGCACAAGAGGAGAATTACGCAAAGACGCAAAGACGCAAAGAACGTTCTCGTCTTTGCCCCTTTGCGTGAGTTAGTTACTAAACTCATACTAACGGAAGAGTTTAAAAATATCGTTTCCAAAAGCGAAAACCATCAATCCAAGCAGAATCACCATTCCCACTTTTTGGGCGGCTTCCAAGAACTTATCTGACGGCTTGTGGCCTGTTACCATTTCGTAAATCAACAAAACCGAGTGGCCACCATCAAGGGCTGGAATCGGCAGAATGTTCATGAATGCCAAGACCATCGACAACAAGCCCGTGAGGAACCAAAAACGTCCCCAATCCCAAATTCCACCGAACATTTGGGCAATCCCAATTGGACCGCTCAATGCCTTAGAGGCAGATACTTCACCACGGAAAATTTTGCCAAACCCACGGATATTGTCAGTCACTACGCTGAAGGCTTTTTGAGTACCAATCGCAATAGATTCGCCAAACGAATAGTCGATGTGCGTGGTTCTGAGACCTAATTCTGGATAAAAACCTATTTTACCGTCTTCGGGTACATCCACGTTAAGTGTTACCACTTTTCCTTTACGGTCGATTTCCAACACTGCTTTTTTGTTTTTCAGATTGGACAATGCGTCTCTGATTTCGTGGTAAAACTGAATTGGCTGATTATTTACCTTTACAATTTTATCCCCTGCCAATAATCCCGATTTAGACGCAGGCATTCCAGGTGTCACTTCTCTAATCGAGAAAGGATAAATGGGGTCAATAAACTCACCCGCGTTTTTCTTGTCCGAAATCTTTTCAATAAAGTTATTAGGTACGTAAATGTCCACTTTTTCCCCATTACGCTCTACTGTGTAGTAGCTATTTGATTCCAAAAACACTTTACGAACTTCGGCAAAATCATCAAATGGTTTACCATTGATAGCCACGATTTTATCGCCCGTACGGAGTCCAATTTCTTGGCCAAGTTTGTGAGCCACAATTCCGTATTTCACATCTTTTGTAGCGATGTAGTCGTATCCTTCCGAATACGTAATGGCCACAAAAATGATAATACCTGTAATGACGTTCACAATAATTCCGCCCAGCATCACAATCAAACGCTGCCAAGCAGGTTTGGCCCGAAATTCCCACGGTTCAGGTTCAGCCGTCAAATTTTTGGTATCCAACGACTCATCCACCATTCCCGAAATTTTCACAAAACCACCCAGTGGTACTGCTCCAAACCCATATTCTGTTTCACCACGTTGAATCGACCATATTTTGGGAGGAAACCCAATGAAATACTTTTCTACTCGCATTCCGAACATCTTGGCTGTGATAAGATGCCCCCATTCGTGTAATCCTACTAAAATCGACAGTCCCAAAATCAACTGTCCCACCATTACTAAAATTTCCATTCTTTGAGTTTATGTGTGCTTACACACGTTTAGTTAGTCATTAATCAATATCTTCAAAAACCGTAGTTAGGTCGATTTCTAATCCTTCTAAGACCTCTCCCCCGCTGATAACACCAAACGGCTGTTTTTCAGGATTGGTATTTTGAGGGCTAAAAATCATGTATGTTTTCTCGTTGGGGTCAATCAACCAACCCAATTGGCAACCGTTGACAATCCACTCCTTCATTTTATCAACATGCTCCGACCAAGTATCTGATTCTGAAATTACTTCTACCACAAAATCAGGGCAGATAGGAGCAAATTTTTTCCGTAAAGCCGAAGGAATTTGTTCCCATCGCTCGCGACGAATCCAAGCTACATCAGGCGACTTGATGGATTTATCAGGGAGGGTAAAACCTGTTGCAGGGCCAAAGGCGATTCCCATTTTATTCTGTTTGGCCCAATAGCCAATTTCAATAGCGATGTCTAAATCGCGCGAGCCTCCGATGCTTCCAGTAGG
The DNA here is from genome assembly GCF_057652295.1 of Runella sp. R5_40. Classification (NCBI taxonomy): domain Bacteria; kingdom Pseudomonadati; phylum Bacteroidota; class Cytophagia; order Cytophagales; family Spirosomataceae; genus Runella; species Runella sp. R5_40. The sequence continues at coordinate 166,668 of NZ_JBYFCH010000007.1, forward strand.
TGACATAAAGATGATTCTTCCGTATTTGTCCCGCTCAAAGTGCATTCCATTGCGACGATTTGCCTCGCAAAAAGCAAAAAACTCATCGTCGTTCATGGTATCCATGGAAGGTATGTTCAGTACTTGGGACATTGGATTCAATTTGAAAAATTGGTTAATTCGTTCATTTGAAAATTAAAGAAGCGAGCAATGCCCGTTATCAAATTTTCAAATTTTCAAATTTACTCATTAAACTTTCAGCTACACGGCGTGTTTCGGTGTCGGTTTCAATATAATCGTCGAGGGTTGGTTGTTGAATAAACGCTACGGTGTTCATACAAGTTTCGATAAGGTCCGACATTTGCAGAAAACCTACTTTATCTTGTAAAAACGCCGCTACCGCCACTTCATTGGCTGCATTCACAATGCAGGCCATGTTTCCTCCCCGTTCGAGTGCATCGAAAGCGAATTGCAAATTACGAAAAGTTTTTAAGTCGGGTTGCTCAAATGTGAGAGATGGATACTGAGCAAAGTTGAAGCGAGGGAAATCGGCCTTTAGGCGGTGTGGGTAGGTCAATGCAAACTGAATCGGAAGGCGCATATCAGGTAATCCCATTTGGGCTTTGATACTCCCATCTTCAAATTGCACCATCGAGTGAATAATGCTTTGGGGATGCACCACTACTTCGATTTGCGATGCTTCTAGCCCGAATAGCCATTTGGCTTCAATGACTTCCAAGCCTTTGTTCATCAACGAAGCCGAATCGATGGTAATCTTAGCCCCCATGCTCCAGTTGGGATGTTTCAGGGCTTGGGCTTTGGTCACGTGTAAAAGCTCATCGCGGGTTTTGCCTCGAAATGGCCCACCCGAAGCGGTGAGCAATATTTTTTCGATGGGGTTATGAAACTCTCCCACAAGGCACTGAAATATGGCCGAATGTTCGGAGTCAACGGGGTAGATATTTACCCCTTTTTCGCGCGCTAAGGCCGTCACCAATTCTCCCGCCACCACCAAGGTTTCTTTGTTGGCCAAGGCAATTTGTTTGCCTGCCTCAATGGCTTTTACGGTTGGAATTAGTCCCGAATAGCCAACCATTGACGTCAAAACAGTATCAATGGAGTCCATTTGTACCACGTCCGCAATGGCCTTTGCCCCTGCATACACCTGAATCCCGAGAGGGTCGAGGGCGTCAAATACTTTGTCGTACAACGACTCATTGGCAATGACCACCACATTGGGACGAAACGCTGCGGCTTGCTCAATCAACAGTTCAGCGTTGTTTTGAGCGGTAAGAATTTCGACCGTAAACGACTCTGGATGAGCCGCTACTACGTCGAGTGCTTGGGTTCCAATCGAACCCGTAGAGCCAAGAATGGCTATGTGTTTTTGGGGAAACTTCATGCAATGGACAACTATTCACGGGCAAAATTACACATTCTTTTGGCTTTTAGGGCAAGAGACGATTATCGAATTTATTTACTGTCTTTCTCCTATGAGTAGAATCAAAACGACGAATTGTTTAATACAGAAATACCAGTGATTCAACCTGTTATCCTACCACGTCCTTTACCTACATGAAACGCAGAAACTTTCTCCACCACAGCGCCATGATGGCCTTGAGCACTCCGCTTATTTCTAACGCCGTAGAACATGGGTACTTTGATCCTCAAATCGCGGATTTGTCATCGCACAAAATTGCGGAGATTGCTTATACCCAAGTACAACTCAAATGGCCGCGTTTTGTGGGAAAAAATGCGCGTCGTGACATTCATGGATACGGCCCCAAAGTGAACGTTTGTGTTCTTACGACCGACCAAGGTGCGAAGGGTTGGGGAATGCACGGCCGCCGAAACGACGAAGTGATTGCGTATTTGAAGGGGAAACGAGTATCCGACCTATTTCAACCTGCACTTGGCGTTACTGACCCTCAAGCGTTGCCTTTTGATGTGCCGCTGCACGATTTGGCAGGGGTCATCCTCAACAAACCTGTGTATGAATTGATGGGCCGCAAAAAGCCCATTACAACGAAATGCTACAGCGGCATGATTTATTTTGATGAACTTGAACCCAAAGAAGGGCCAGTCACTACGTTGCCCAACGGACTTGACAACATCATTGCCAATTGCAGTGCAGATTATAAATTGGGCTATCGGCAGTTCAAACTAAAAATTGGGCGCGGCAATATTTGGATGCCCAAACAAGAAGGGCTTCAACGCGACATCGAAGTGACGAAGCTTGTTCATAAGACATTTCCCGATTGTGATATTTTGGTCGATGCCAACGATGGTTACACGGTCGATATGGCCATCTCATATCTAAAAGGCATTGATGGGATTCCGCTGTTTTGGTTTGAAGAACCCTTTGCCGAAACCGTAGCAGATTACCGAAAGTTAAAAGACTGGTTGAAAGCCAACAACGTCAAAACGCTGTTGGCCGATGGCGAAGCCAATCCAAATCAACAACTTCTACGCGAACTTGAAGAACAAAAACTGATTGATGTTCACATCACCGACATCATGGGCTACGGCTTTACGCCTTGGCGCAAAATCATGCCTGAGCTTCAGAAAATGGGCATTTTGGCTTCCCCTCACGCGTTTGGTGAGCAGCTAAAATCGTTTTACACGGCCCATTTGACAGGAGCTTTGGGCAATACCGTCACCATCGAAGGAGTACCCTGTACTTGCGAGGACGTTGATTTTAGCCTTTATAAAATTGTCAACAGCGAATTTATCCCCCCCAAAGCGCCAGGTTTTGGCATGAAACTACTCAAGGCATAGCCCCCGTTAAGGACATACAATCAGTTTGTGTGTCCTTTTTACTTTAATTTTTAAACCAACTCCTCTTCCCCTTTAATCACTTTTTCTCGGTGCATCTCGCCCCATAAAACCAAAGCCGAAAGCACATCTTGCAGGGTATCGGCATAAGATAGTAGTTCGTATTCTACTACCACTGGTATGCCCGTGTCCACTTTTCTTCTGACAAAACCATTTTGTTCCAAGTCTTTTAATACACCCGAAAGCACTTTGGCCGATATGCCATCAATGGTTCTTTGTAGGTCATTGAAACGTGTATGTCCATCTTTAAGGGCAATTATTACGCGCAATGTCCATTTTCCACCAATGACATACATGGCATCTTCCAACGCTTTGATGGAGTTTCTACACTTTTCGGCACTGATTGTTTTTTCCATACTATTTCGATTGGCTAACTTAAAGGTTACTACTTACCTTATGTATAGTAGTAACTTTTGGAAAGCAAATGTACATAGCTTTGCGACATCATTAAAATAAATCATTAAGAAATGTCAACAATGAACGTCCTTCACATTAAAACAAGCATCAACGGCGATGCTTCTAAAAGCAATCAGCTCTCGAACTCAATCATTGAAAAGCTAAAAAACACCTATTCGGAATGCGCGGTTGAAACACTCGATTTATCGGAAAACCCGCTTCCATTTCTTACTGCCGAAATGTACCAAGCTTTTTCTACCCCAAAAGATGCACGTAGTCTAACCCAGTTGGAGGTGATTCAACCCTCTGATATGGCCATTAAACAGCTCAAAAATGCGGATATTCTTGTTTTGGCAGTGCCGTTGTATAACTTTAGCATTCCAGCCAATCTAAAAGCATGGCTTGACCAAATTGCCCGTGCCAATGAAACCTTTAGCTATGCCACAGGTTCGCCCCAAGGTTTATTAACGGGCAAAAAAGTCTATTTGGCCATAGCGTCTGGCGGTATCTATTCAGAAGGAATGATGAAAGCCTATGATTTTACGGAGAATTATTTACGAACAGTTCTTGGGTTTATGGGCTTAACAGATGTTAGTACTTTTCGTTTAGAGGGTATTTTTGTGCCAAACATGGGCGAACAAGCCGTTTCGAAAGCCTTAGAAACGGTGGAAGAATATAGTTTTTAACTCTTTCCTGTGTCAATTTTTTTATGCCTTTATCGCTTACTTGGTAAGATTTTTTACCAAAAATACGGAAACTTCTCCGACCTCATTTCGTAAACAATTCTGATTATCGATTCAATTATTTGATAAGCATGGCCCTAAAACCATGCTTTTTTTATTGCTACACTTTCATTTTTAACGATTAGGGCAAAAAGTGCAATTCATGGCGAAATATGTCCATTGAGGGGCTTCGCTATTTGGCGGAACTTTGCATCATCAAAAAATCAAGACGAAAATGAATATCGGAATAGCAGAAAATAATCGTAAAAAGGTAGCCGATGAGCTATCAAAATTATTGGCCAATGAGTATGTACTTTTTACAAAAACTAAAAATGCTCATTGGAATGTAGAAGGGCTTGACTTTTACGACAAACATCAATTATTCGACAATCAAGCCAATCAATTAGCTTCCACAATTGACTCAGTTGCCGAAAGAATCAGAACCTTGGGCTTCGCGGCACCTGCCAGTTTAAAGGCTTTTCTTGAATTGACAACCTTGCAAGAAACAGTCTTAGACTCAAACAGCAGTGTAGCTTTTATCAACGATTTACTCTCTGCCCACGAAACTATTATCCTTCAATTAAGAAGCAATATCAGCCTTTTTGCTGATAGCTATGGCGACTTTGGCAGCAGTGATTTTATCACCAGCCTTCTGCAAGAGCACGAAAAAACGGTTTGGATTTTAAGGTCACTTTTGAAATAAATAACTCGGGAAAAAAGTACAATTCAAAGCGAAAAGCGTCCATTGATGCCCCCGACAAATTGCCCCAACTTTGCATCATCAATTTTAACATGAACAATTAAAAAATAGAAAACATGAACAAGTTAACAGTTAAAGACGGAACAGAAATTTACTACAAAGATTTAGGTCAAGGCCAACCCATTTTCTTTCACCACGGATGGCCGCTATCATCTGACGATTGGGATGCTCAAATGATGTTTTTCCTCGAAAAAGGATTTAGAGTAATTGCACACGACCGCCGTGGACATGGTCGCTCTACCCAAACCTACCAAGGAAACGACATGGATACGTATGCAGCCGACGTAGCCGAACTTACCGCCCACCTCGACCTCAAAAATGCCATCCACGTTGGGCACTCAACAGGCGGTGGTGAAGCCATCAGATATGCCGCAAAATATGGCAAAGACAGGGTAGCCAAAGTGGTTTTAATCAGTGCCATCACGCCATATATGATTGCTGATGAAAGAAATCCAGATGGAGTGCCATTAGCAGTTTTTGACGACATCCGTTACAATACGCAGCACAACAGAGCTCAATTTTACCAAGATATTACCATTCCGTTTTTTGGATATAACCGAGAAGGTGCCGATGTAAAAAAAGGAATCCAAGACAATTGGTGGAGACAAGGCATGATGGGCGGCATTAAGGCTCAGTATGATTGTGTGAAAGTATTTTCTGAAACCGATTTTACCGAAGATTTAAAAAGCGTAAGCATTCCAGTGTTGGTATTGCACGGCGAAGATGACCAAATTGTGCCTTATGCTACCACGGCGGTAAAAGCACACGAATTGCTACAAAACGGTACGCTTATTTTATACCCAGGTTTCTCTCACGGTATGCCAACAACCGAAGCCGCAACCATCAACAACGATATTTTAACATTCATTAATCAATAATTTTCAACCTCTTCATCATAAAATGAAAAAGTCAGTTTCATTAATCGCCATTTTAGTTTCTCTATTTACTCATGTCGTTTCGGCACAAAACAATAGAAAACCCGCTTCGGCAGGCAGATTAGAGTACATAGAAGTAGAAAAAAATGTAAAACTTCATGTAACCGACCTTGGCGAAGGTCAACCAATTGTATTAATTCATGGATGGCCACTGAGCGACGAAATGTATGAGTACCAATACCAGTATTTGAGTCGTAAAGGTTTTAGAGTCATTGGTATTACACTTCGTGGTTTCGGGAAATCAGACAAACCGTATGGACGATATGATTTCGATGTTTTTTCGGACGACATTAAAGTAGTTTTAGAAAAGCTAAAAATAGAAAATGCGGTTTTGGGCGGTTTTTCGATGGGTGGTGCGGTCGTTATTCACTATGTAACCAAGTATAATGCGGCTCATATTAGCAAATTGGCACTATTTGGTGCGGCAGCACCCTCGTGGAGACAGAGAGAAGGCTCTCCGTTTGGAATTTCGGAAGCTGATGGCAACGGATTGGTTTTGCAAACCATGACCGCCAGACAAGATTTAATTGCAGGCTTTGGAGCTGCATTTCCTGCCAAAGAAGGAAACATTTCTAAAAATGTAGAAAAATGGTTAGAAAACATCAATTTAGAAGCATCGCCTTATGCCATCACGGAGTCAATAAAAGCCCTTTTAAACCTTGATTTACGTCCACAACTATCTAAAATCAGCATTCCAGTGGCGATTTTTCATGGCACACAAGATAAATTATGTTCTTTTGAGTTTGCCAATGAGTTGAATAAAGGCATTAAAAATTCCCGCATTATTCGCTTCGAGAACAGTGGCCACGCCTTATTCGTAGAAGAGTCAGAAAAATTTAACACCGAACTTGAAAAGTTTGCCAAACAGTAAAAAGTTCAACCCAAAGCAAAAGCGATGTAAGCGAAGGTTTACATCGCTTTTTGTTTTTATCTATTGAATTTCTAATCACAAGCCCATTGTTTTCTAATTACGTCAGTTCTTGTGGGTAATGATTCAGAAAAGTTACATTTTTTTTAGAAACAAACGCATTGACAATCAATATTAATTTACTTTTTGTTATTACTTCACATATTAGTAACTACTTGCAATAATAAAGTAATGGATTCTACTTTGCAACTTGAAAACAAAAAAGCAACAGTTAACAAAGCACCATTAAGCTTTACTAAACATTTATAAAACCACAAAATGAACTTAATCAACATTTTAGAGAAACGTTATTCTACCAAGTCTTTTGACCCTACAAAAAAAATAGCTTCCGAAGATGTTAAACAACTAAAATCGCTATTGAGGATGAGCCCTTCCAGCGTAAATATTCAGCCTTGGTATTTTGTCATTGCCGATACCGAAGCAGGAAAACAGCGAATGGCAAAAGGTGTACAAGGCCCCTATAAGTTTAATGAAGCCAAAATACTCAATGCTTCACACGTAGTGCTATTTTGTGCTAAAACCAGTATAAATGAGGATTATAAAGAACAGATTGCAGAGTCAGAAGCTCAGGCTGGGCGTTTTCCCAACGAACAGATTAAGCAAATGACCAAAAACGGAAGAACATTATTTGTCAATATTCACAAGGAAACGTTGAATGATGAGCAACATTGGTTAGAGAAACAAGTGTATTTTAATATGGGGCAGTTTGTGTTAGGAGCGGCTGCACTTGGCATAGATGCGTGTACGATGGAAGGCATTGATACTCAAATCTTGAATGAAGAATTTGGTTTAACCGAAAAAGGGTTAACTGCCATAACTACTGTGGCATTGGGTTACAAAACTGAAACCGATTTTAATGACCCTGTCAAAACTCCCAAATCTCGACTTTCTTTTGAAGAAATTTTGACATTGGTTTAAAACAACTACTTGACAATAAATACCTTATATTCGTAAATTTAATTCATACTTTTACTATAGGTAGCAAATGTTAGTACGAAAATCAGTATCACTGAGGGGTATATTTTATTTCTCGGGTCATCATATTCCTTGGCTTACCGCATGGGCAGTGAGTGTAGCTTGCTTGTATCAATATACCAGCCTTAGAGAATTTGCTATCCCCTGGTTACCAGCATCCATCATCGCCACAGCGGTGGCTTTTTATGTGGGCTTTAAAAATAACCAAGCCTACGACAGGGTGTGGGAAGCACGCAAAATTTGGGGTGCTATTGTTAATGGTAGCCGCAGTTGGAGCAATATGACAGATAATTTCATAAGTAATTTGTACAAAGAATCCCCTGCCAGTTCAAATGAAATAAAACAGATAAAACAGCAATTAATCTACAGGCATATTGCTTGGTTATACGTCTTACGCAATCAACTTTTAGTAGCAACCCAATGGGAACACGCTTCGCTGAAGGGCTTGTATGGTGTTTGGGGGCGAAAGAATATTGAAAAATTTGGCTTGGGAAATTATAAAAATGAAGACATTGATGCCTTGTTGGCAAAATATTTGAGCAAAGAAGAGCTTGAGCAAAAATCACAATACGCTAATTACGCCACAAAATTAATACACCTACAGGGCAAAGAGTTGGCGGCTTTAAGAGAGCAAGATTTTTTGTCGGACCGAAAGCATATAGAATTGCAAAGAATGCTAAACGATTTTTATGAGCAGCAAGGCAAAGCCGAACGTATCAAAAAATTTCCCTTGCCTCGGCTTTATGCCAATTTGAGTTTTGTATTTGTCTGCATATTTATCATAATGCTACCTTTCTGTTTGATGGGGGAATTTTCAAAATTAGGTGATATTGGTATTTGGATATCGGTGCCATTGGTCGTGATTGTAGGTTGGGTTTATGTCAGTATGGAGCTGGTGGGCGATTATAGCGAAAATCCATTTGAAGGCTCTTATAATGATGTGCCAATGCTATCTATTTGTCGTACGATTGAAATAGATTTATTGCAAATGTTGGGAGAAACAGATTTACCCAAACCTATTCAGCCCGTAGGAAATGTATTAATGTAAAGCTAATCGCGGTGGTTTAGTTTTGGCAGAAACATTATTCTAAACAAATAATCAACTGATTTTTAAACAGTTGAACATTATTGATTCATTTTAAAGCTCTATTCTTAGACTGCTCCACCAGAATAGAGCTTTTCATTTTTTCACTAAAAACTGCATGGGAGTACGAAACTTTGCAGGTGACTAGAAAAAATTGAACACATAGGCCACATAGAACTTTCACATAGCACACACATCTAGTGTTTTAAAAGGAATACTACTAAATCCTGCATTTGTTCGTACGCCCAAACTCCAATTTATTCTGCACCAAAACGTATTTTTTCAATACAACTATTGAAGAAAACGCTTCTTCGTAATTCTGTGCTATTCTTCCGCTGATATGGGTTAGACGACTGCCAAGGGGCCGCAGTACCTTTGTATCATCAAAATAAACAAAAACAAATATCATCATGAGCAAGACAATTTTCATTACAGGAGCATCAAGAGGCTTTGGTAAACTTTGGGCAGAAGCATTTTTGAAACGTGGCGACAAAGTAGCCGCAACAGCCCGCAACATCGCTGCTTTGGACGACCTTGTAAGTACCTATGGCGATAATATTTTACCCGTACAATTAGATGTAAACAACCGCCAAGATGTAATCAGTGCGGTGAGTCAAGTAGTTAGCCATTTTGGAGGCATTGATATTTTAATTAACAATGCTGGTTATGGTTTATTCGGTACGGTAGAAGAAACGACCGAGCAACAAGCCAGAGACCAAATGGAAACGAATTTCTTTGGACTTTTGTGGGTGACACAAGCAGTTTTGCCCATTATGCGTCAACAAAAAAGTGGACATATTATTCAAGTATCCAGCTTTTTGGGACTTACTACTTTGCATATGTTAGGTTTGTACAATGCTTCAAAATTTGCCGTAGAAGGACTTAGCGAAACCATCGCCTCGGAAGTAGCCCATTTAGGAATCAAATTTACACTCATTGAACCAAACGGTTTTGCCACAGAATGGGCAGGAGCTTCGGCTATTCAAACTACCGACAGTATTGAAGACTACGCACCAGTACGTGCAGCCTTTGCAGCCTCTGGCGAAAATCCAGCGACTTGGGGAAAACCAGAAGCTACCGTAGAAGCCATTTTGAAAGTTGTCAACAGCGAAAATCCACCACAACGATTACTATTAGGTAAAATCGCTTACCATGTTGTGAATCAAGTATATAAAAATCGCCTTGAAGAAATTGAAACATGGAAAGAGGTAAGTATTGCGGCACATGGCGATAATTAAAATTATTTCCATTAGCAACTCATTGATTATCAACAATGATTTACTTTTTGTTATTGCTTTACATTTTAGTAACTACTTGTATATCTAAAGCGATACAAATAGATTTACCATCATTTAACAGGAATTGAATTTCTATCAAGCATAACAAAGTTTGGGAATTATCTAAAACTCATAATCGAAATTAACCAATGAAATCTTTAGCATTAGCGGCAACAACTCAATTTGCCCTTATTGATGGTAAAAAAAGAGCATACCGTCAGTTTGGTACTGGTGAACACCTTGTTTTAGTGAACAGATTTAGAGGTGTTTTAGACACTTGGGACCCACTTTTTTTAGACGGATTAGCGTCTCAAAATACAGTTACGATTTTCGACTATTCGGGTATTGGTCTTTCGGAAGGCGAACTTCCTTTAAATACCATTGACGTAGCCAAAGAAATTATCCAACTCCTTGATTATTTGGACATTCAACAGTTTAATGTATTGGGTTGGTCGTATGGGGGTTTGGTTACTCAAAGTCTTATGTTTCAGTATCCCGACCGAGTGTTGAAAACGGTTTTGGTGGGTACAAACCCTCCAGGAAATACTGAAATTCCAATTCAGCCTATCTTTTTTGAAAAAGCCTTGAAGCCTACCAACGATTTAGAAGACGAATATGTATTGTTCTTTGAACCATCTTCTGAAAAAAGCAAACAATTGGCTCAAGCTTCGCACGAACGGATTGCCCAACGTTTAGACCGCAGTCTTATCCCTGCCACTCAGGACATTCTCCAACGATATTTTGCGGGTTCGATAGCTTTTAGAGAAGATAAAGCTAATTTTAGAGACCGTTATAAAACTTTACAAACGCCCGTCTTTGTGGTTTCGGGCGATAATGATATAAGTTTTGCCGTTGAAAACTGGTTTCCATTATTGAAAAATGCTCCAAGTATTCAACATATTATTTTGCACAATGCTGGGCATGGGCCTCAGCATCAGTATCCAACGTTGGTGAGTGCTTACATCAATTTATTCCTTCAGCAAGATTAAGTTTGTGTAGTGCGTATATTTTAATGAGTTAGCAATTTTTTCAAAACACCATGAAACATTACAAAACCCTTAGCGATTTGCACCATGGCAATGGCTGGGCAATGCCCGAACACCCGCTTTTCAGTGTGGTTGGTTGCCAGTCGGGCTGTCCATTGGGCGACCGAGAATTTACAAGTGATTGTTATATGATTGGTTTAAAAAAAATAAAATCGGGTATAATTCTCTACGGCCGTACCCCTTACGACCATACCAATGGCTCGATGATATTTGTAAAACCTCGGCAGATTATCGAAATGAAAAACCTGCAATTTGAAGAAAAAGGGTTTATGTTATTGATTCATGAGGATTATTTGAATGGACACGAATTGCATCAGAGTATTGAAAAATACGGCTATTTTGATTACGAAGTCAATGAAGCCTTGCACCTTTCACCGAAGGAAGAGTTTATTATGTGGGAACTACACGATAAAATCAAAACCGAATACGATAACAATCCAGACGAATATAGTCGTGAAATTATCATTAGCCATTTGGCATCCATACTCATGTATGCTCAACGCTATTATAAGAGGCAGTTTATAAATCGTTCAGAATTAACAGGGAAGACAACTACCCGATTTAATGAACTCTTAAAAACCTATTTCAACAATGGAGCATTAAAAGAAAATGGCCTTCCCTCTGTTAATAAATTAGCCGATGAGATGTTTTTGTCGCCCCGCTATCTCAGTGATTTATTGAAACAAGAAACGGGCAAAACAGCGATGGATTTAATACACATTTCTTTGATTTCGGCTGCAAAACACCTTTTACATCAAGAACAAGGCGTAGCCGAAATTGCTTATGAATTGGGCTTTGAAAATCCTTCCTACTTCACCCGATTATTTAAAAAACAAACGGGAATAACTCCAGTAGAATTTAGGAAAATGAGCTTGAATCTCAATTAATGTTAATTATGCGGTTGGCAATGCGAGGTACTCATTACCCCATTCTCTCATTTCTACCAATACTTTTCTGAGGGCTTTACCTTTCTCTGTCAACGAATACTCTACTCTTGGGGGAACTTCGGCATAGACTTTCCGAATCACAAGACCATTGTCTTCTAATTGCTTGAGTTCTTTCACGAGCATACGGGTATTGATGCCCTCAATGCTTCTTTCCAACTCTTTAAAACGTTTAGTTTCGTATATCAGGGCAAAAATAATGGGTAAAGTCCACTTGCCACCAATTACGTCAGCAGTTCTGGTGATGGGACATTCAGAAAAGTTACATTTTTTTTCAGGCATAAAAGTATTGATTATCAATATTGATTTACTTTTTGTTATTACTTCACATAGTAGTAACTACTTGCAAAAGTAAAGCAATGGATTCTACTTTGCAAGAAAAAACGTAATACCATGATTTTAACAACACAAAAAATAAGCGATAGTTACTGGAAAGTAATCATTAATAACCCACCAATCAATCTGTTTGGCCCAGAAATGTCAGAAGAATTGATCATACTGATGGATGAATTTGAATCAGCCGAAAACCTAAAGGTGGTGGTTTTTGAAAGTGCAAACCCTGACTTTTTCATTGCTCACTTAGATGTATTAAAAGCAACGGGCTTCCCAAAAGGAGCTGGAAAAACAGGACTTTCAAAATCTTGGCCAGACATTGCCAAACGTTTTGAACAAGCTCCATTTGTCAGTATTGCTTCTATCAGAGGACGTGCAAGAGGTTTAGGAAGTGAATTTGCCCAAGCAATGGATATGCGATTTGCAAGCAAAGAAAAAGCGATTTTTGGTCAGCCCGAAATTGGCTTCAGTATCTTCCCAGGTGGTGGTGGAATGGAACGATTGCATTTACTGACTGGTAAAGCAAAAGCATTGGAAATTATTTTGGGCGGAGATGACTTCGATGCCGAAACTGCCGCTGCTTACGGCTGGGTAAACCGTGCGATTGCCGACGGCGAATTAGACGCATTTGTAGAAAATTTGGCTCATCGCATTGCGTCGTTTGATAAAAAAGTAATTGCTGAAATCAAATCTATCATCAATGAAAGAGCGGTAAATCCTAAAAATGAACAGATCATGGATACCCAAACTCGCTTTTTTGAAGCCTTGGCACAACCAGAAGCGGCCATTAGAATGAAAAACCTGTTTGCTAAGGGTTTGCAACAGAACAGCGATGCTGAACTTAACTTGGGTAAACATTTGGTATAGTAAAAGTCATTTTTAGCAGTACAACATCTGAATATCAATTACTTACATATACATAATTACTCTTACAAAAAGGTTTTCTACTTGAATAGAAAACCTTTTTGTCTGTCCGATGTAGGTTACCAAAAATTATTTTTACAAAAAAAACAGACAAGTCTGTACATTTTTTAAAAAATACTATTACCTTTGTTGTGTTAATGAACGAGAACAATGGACACCAAAAAAAATATTGAAAATACAGCCGCACGATTGTTTTACGAACAAGGCTACAATTCGACGGGAATCAACCAAATCATTGCTGAAGCGGGTGTTGCCAAAGCCAGTTTGTACGCTCATTTCCCCTCGAAAATTGACATTCTGAAAAAGTATTTACAAAACACTTCCGAAGGCTCAATCGAGTTTTTTCGTAGTATAGTTGAGCAAAAACAGACGCCAAAAGACAAAGTGCTCAGTGTTTTTGATTCTTTGCTCACCTTTTCTAATGAAACGAGCTTCAACGGTTGCCAATTTTTAAACATTGCCGCTGAGATTCCCCAATCCAACGAAGATGTACTTGCCATGATTCAAGGGCATAAAAATAAAATTCGTCAGTTATTCGTCGAAATTCTTGAACCAATCAATAAAGAACATTTAGCGGATCAATTATACATTCTTTTTGAAGGGGCTTTAGCAAGTAGCAAGGTCTTCAAAGACAAATGGACGCTTGACACAACCCGCAAAATCGTCGAGCAGTTAATCTGATTTTTTTTGACTTCAAATAGACAGACTGGTCTGTATTTAAAACAAAACCTTTAAGTAACAGAGCAAAAGTTTTAGAACATTTGTTTTATGTAATTTACTGATTTTAAACGGATAACAATTAACCAATAACGATTAACTTGTGCTTTAGCACTTTACAAACTAAAACAATGGAAACGAAAGAAACAACCTTCAAAAAATTGGACTTAGCAACATTATTAGCTACTCAGCCCAAACCAGTACAGCTTAATGACGAAAACGAAGTAGTGATTCAGGACGAGTGTGGCGATACACTATGGGATCGGGTGTTGGCCCAATACGAAACCGAACAAACCGATAAATAACAGCAATCATGGCAAAGAATTTCGCAGAAATTGGTTTTAGCTCGGCGGCCAAAAAACTACAAGAAAAAGTAGGTAGCCGAGCCACTTATGCCCGTATGGAAGCCCAAACTACTTACAACGGCATGAGCAAATTTGAGCAAAGTTTCATTGCTCAGCGTGACAGTTTTTACATGGCTACTTCGGGCGAAAATGGGTTTCCCTATATCCAACACCGAGGAGGGCCAAAAGGCTTTTTAAAAGTATTGGATGCCAATCGGCTGGGCTTCATTGACTTCAAAGGCAATATGCAATACATTACGGTGGGGAATCTGGCTACCAATAATAAAGTGTCGCTTTTTCTGGTCGATTATCCCAACAAACGACGCTTGAAACTCTATGCCACCGCCGAGGTAGTGGAGTTGAAAGACAACCCTGAATTGCACCAATTGCTTGATTTGGAAGGGTATAAATTTCGCCCCGAGCGTATGATGGTTTTCCATGTGGAAGCCTACGATTGGAATTGTCCACAGCATATTACGCCACGATTTACCGTTCAGGAAATAGAGGAAGTGCTAAAGCCTCAATACGAACACATTAAAAATTTAGAAGCCGAAATTGCCGAGCTAAAAGTGAAGTTGGGGCAACCTATTGCAAACTAATTGGGGGCAACCAAATGCCCCCAATTAATTGTTTTTTACTCCACCGTCACCGATTTAGCCAAGTTACGGGGTTGGTCCACGTTGCGACCGCGCATCACTGCGATGTAATACGACAGTAATTGCAACGGAATCGACGACAAAAGTGGCATCAAGATTTCGTGCGTTTTGGGGATTTCAATCACAAAATCCACCATGCTATGAATCAACGAGTCGCCTTCAGTCACAATCGCAATGACGCGACCTTTCCGCGCTTTTACTTCCTGAATGTTCGACACCACTTTTTCGTACGAGCTATCTTTGGTAGCAATAAATACCACAGGCATGTCTTCGTCGATGAGCGCAATCGGGCCGTGTTTCATTTCAGCCGCTGGGTAGCCCTCTGCGTGGATGTAGGAGATTTCTTTGAGTTTCAACGCTCCTTCTAGCGCCACAGGAAAGTTTAGGCCGCGTCCTAAATAAATAAAATTGCGGGCGTAGGTAAAGATAAAAGCAATCTCCTTGATTTTGTCGGCGGCCTTCAGCACTTGCTCTACCTTACGCGGAATGTTTTCTAATTCAATCAATAACTGACGATACAATCCTTCCGAAATGGTACCTCGTTTTTTGGCCACCGCAATCGCCATTTGGGTAAGTACCGTTACTTGGGCTGTGAAAGCTTTTGTGCTTGCCACCCCAATTTCTGGGCCTGCATGGGTATAGGCGCCCGCGTGGGTTTCGCGCGCTATCGACGAACCGACGACGTTGCAAACGCCAAAAATGGTGGCTCCTTTGGATTTAGCCAATTGAATCGCCGCCAACGTATCAGCCGTTTCTCCCGACTGTGAAATCGCAATCACAAAGTCTTTCTCACGAATAATCGGGTTTCGGTACCGAAACTCCGAGGCGTATTCAACTTCTACGGGAATGCGGGCCAGTTCTTCAAAAATATATTCGGCCACCAGCCCCGCGTGCCACGATGTACCACAGCCTACGATAATGATGCGCTTGGCGTCGGCTAATTTTCCCATGTACTCGCTCAAACCTCCCAGTTGTAAGCTACCTTCTTCGCTGTTTACGCGTCCGCGCATACTGTCTGCAATCGAGCGCGGTTGTTCGAAGATTTCCTTCAGCATAAAATGGTCATAGCCGCCCTTTTCGATGGCTTCTAGTTCCATCTCAAGTTTCTGGACGTAAGGCAGTTGTCGCTCGTTTTCGAGATTGACAATTTTTAGCTCATTATTACGCACCAACGCAATTTGGTTATCGTCCAAATACACGACGTCTTTGGTATATTCAATGATGGGCGTCGCGTCTGAGGCAAAGAAAAACTCGTCCTCTCCTACCCCAATCACCAAAGGACTACTTTTGCGCGCTGCAATCAGTTGAGTGGGCTCGTCTTCCGTCATTACCACAATGGCATAAGCTCCTACCACTTCTTGCAAGGCCAAACGTACGGCTTCTACGAGCGTACAATTCACTTCTGACTGAATATCTTCAATAAAGTGAATCAACACCTCCGAATCGGTTTCGGAGCGAAATTCATGCCCTTTTTGCAGCAATTTTTGTTTAATGGTGGCGTAGTTTTCAATAATTCCGTTGTGAATAATCGCCAATTTTTTGTGGTTCGAATAATGCGGGTGCGCATTTCGGTCGTTGGGTTCGCCATGTGTGGCCCAGCGTGTATGACCAATGCCAATGCAAGCCGTCGTATCTTTTGATTTTAACTCCTCTTCCAGCGCCACGACCTTGCCTTTCTTTTTATAAATATTCAAACCGCTTTTGTTCAAAAGCGCGATTCCTGCACTGTCGTACCCACGGTATTCCAGTCGTTTTAAGCCTTTAATAATGATGGGACAGGCTTCTTGATGTCCGACGTATGCTACGATTCCACACATACAGATTGATGTTTAAGGTGAGTTGAACTTTGGGAAAGTTTTTAAAAAAAATTATCAAACGTTTTATGGCTAAAAACTTTTTTAAAAAACTTGGTTTTATCCTATCAAAGTTAACAAAAAACCTTAAAAGTCAAGAAATATTACAAAAACAAAACGCGCAAAGGAGCACCTCCCTTGCGCGTTTTGCGTATGCTGTATTTCGCTTTGTTCTTACTGAGCCGTTGTGTAAAACAACATCAATTTGATGTTTTCTTTACTTGGATTAATCGTCAAGCGATCCAGTTTATTGTTCATTAGCGGATAGTAGCTACTCACAGGTTGCCCACTGGTTGAGTACGACTGCACTTCTTGTGCACCACTTATTGGCATCAATAATAACCCTGGATTTTTCTTAAAGCCCACGGCCAATGCTTGCAAATAGGTCGTTAAGATAAAGTTATAATTGCGGGTTTTGGTAGAATATGATACTACTTGTGGCAAAATATAACTTTGGAAAGTAGTGGCATCAAGAGGTACTAAAAGCTCCGTATCACCTTTGGTTCTCAGCAAGCGGTTAGAAGCATCCGTTTCTGCCAATGCCAACCCAATTGGCAAGGTATAGATGGAGTTCGTCCCCTCGGGCCAAGTGGGGGTAATCAATAGTTCGGCGCGGTTAATGGCAATTCCTTTTTGTTTGAACAATTCTTGCAAATAAGGAATTTCAAGCTTTGTTACAATCCCAAGGGCGTCTTGAATGTAGTTCAACCCACCTGTTTCGCTGGCAGCAAGAGGTTTTAGCGGTTGAATTTTGCTCAAAGCAGTACCTTGGCGATTAGCCTCTACGTGATTAAAACGCTTATTGATAAAAAACGTTTTCACCAACGCGATGGTATCGGCAGTATTGTGATAAAACAAGTTCAGCGTAATTCCAGTCGATTGGGGGGAAATTCCAATCACAGAAGCATTGGTAGCGGCAGGAACAAACGTCAACCCTTTGATTGTCTGGGTAAACTTTGCGATGGTACTAGCCTCTGGCTTACCGTTCAAAGCAAAGATTTCTTGTCCAAACGCATCTGGCAGTCGCATTGTTACCAACGACGACGTTCTGGGGGTTGGATAAAACGTATGATTTACCAACGGTGTTGACGAATAGGGCATTGTACTGTTGTTGTAGTACATCTTACCCGTCAGGAGCGTGTCTGTTAAACGGTGAACTGCCATCTGAAACGGCTTGAGCGTATCCCCGTAATAATAATTGTAAGACAAGCTAATAGACACCGAGTCAAAGGCATACACGTTGGTATTGGTAGTTCCATCCGCGTTCAAGTTCAAATTAAGTGTACTTGTAAACTCCACAAATGATTGTGCTTTTACCTTGCCAAAGATGGGGTCATTGTAAGCACCCACCAATATTCGTTGGGCATTTGAGGTGCGCACCGAGTCTAGTAGCACAGTACTGCTACGTACTGTCAGGGTATCGACAAACTTAACATCGGCAATTACTTCGGGCGGAAGTCCAATTTCTTTAGGAGCTTCGCACGACATCAAGGCCAAAACCAATAAGGTGAGGGTGCTTAGGCTAAGTTTAGCCAGCCAATTCGTTGTAAAGGTTGTAATACGTCTCGGTAAAGTTTTCGTCTTCTTCGACCAGTTCCAACTTGCGTTCGGGCAATTCATCAAAAATTTGGTTTAAACTTTCACTAAAATCATCGTCAGCTTTTACTACGGCATCTGCATACGCACATCCAATTTTGACAAATCCCTCAAAATCAGCCGAACGTAGATGCGCCAGTGCCTCGTCGCTAACGTCCATGGCTTTGGCTTTTTCT
Source organism: Runella sp. R5_40 (assembly GCF_057652295.1). Taxonomy (NCBI): domain Bacteria; kingdom Pseudomonadati; phylum Bacteroidota; class Cytophagia; order Cytophagales; family Spirosomataceae; genus Runella; species Runella sp. R5_40. Next base: position 185,148 of record NZ_JBYFCH010000007.1, read on the forward strand.
AAAATGGCGTCTTCAAACTTATAGTTGAAGGCATTGTTATACACCGTAAAAACGCACTTGGTATCCTTAAACATCGGATCATTTTTATAGGTCGTTTTTAGGTACAATGGGATGAGAGAAGTCATCCAATCGTTACAGTGTACAACGTCAGGCGCCCAGCCTAACTTTTTGACGGTTTCGAGAACGCCTTTACAGAAAAAGATAGCACGCTCATCGTTGTCGTCAAAAAAATTGTTGTCTTTATCTAAGAAAACGGACTTACGATGAAAATAGTCTTCGTTGTCTATAAAATAAACTTGTAGTTTAGCGCTCGGTATCGATGCCACCTTGATTACTAGGGGTTTCTCATCGTCACCGACCGAAATATTAATACCAGAAAGACGAACTACTTCGTGAAGACGGTTTTTACGTTCGTTGATAAGTCCAAAGCGGGGCACTAAAATGCGAATTTCCATGCCGCGCTCCTGCATTGCTTGGGGCAGTTTTCGTACGTATTCTGCTACCTCGGTAATTTGGAGAAAAGGATTTATCTCACTGGCTACATACAAAATCCGTAGTTTACTCATAGGCTTTGGTGAAGCTTGATTGGATTGGTTTTGAAGAAAAATTTTGCAAAATTATACAAAATTTTCGCGAATTTCAACCACCATGGGCGATATTTATTTCACTCCGTATGCCTTACAAGTCACTTTGTCCATCGGTTTTGAGTATGTTTTGCCGATCATATACTTTTGGGATAAATTATACATTCAACTACCCAAACCGCTAATACACTCTCATCCAATGAGTTCAAACAAAATCGCCTACTTTTTGCGTACCGCAGTAGTCATTTTGGCGCTAGGGACGGTAGAGTTTAGTTGTTCAACCTCCCCTCAAGACACCATGTCCTCACGTTTCCATACTTTTGGTACAGATTTAGCTTTTTTAAAGAAACACCAGCTGCCCCTCGTTCTCTCTTCGCCCGACGATGACTCGGCGCAGGTTGCCGTTGTGGCAGCGCTACAAGGTCGGGTGATGACATCCACTGCGGGTGGCTTTACGGGCAACAGCTACGGTTGGATCAATTATAAACTACTCGAATCGGGCAAATTTACGCCCCACATGAGTGCATTTGGTGGCGAAGAACGCTTTTGGCTGGGGCCTGAAGGCGGGCAATTTTCCGTTTATTTTGAAAAAGACAAAGATTTTGTTTTCGATAACTGGCAAGTTCCTGCCTTGATAGACTCTGAGCCGTTCGATTTGGTTTCATCCGAAAAAGCCAAAGCCTCGTTCCGCAAAAAAGCCCAACTTACCAACTACTCAGGAACGACTTTTGACATTGAGATTCTGCGCAGTGTGGAAGTAATGAGCAAGCTTTCGGTCGAAACCATCTTACAACTTCCACTCAAAGACATAAAAGTGGTCGCGTACGAGACTATGAACCAGGTGATTAACCAAGGTGCCGATTGGAAAAAAGAAACAGGGCTGCTTTCTATTTGGATTTTGGGAATGTTTAATCCCACGCCCAAGACTACGGTCATTGTTCCGTTTAAAAACACGCCTAATGCCAAAAGCTTAATCAACGATAGTTATTTTGGCAAAGTCCCTGCCGAACGACTCATCATCAAGGACCATGTTTTGTATTTTGCGGCTGACGGCAAACACCGCAGCAAAATCGGCCTCCCTCCGAGCATTGCAGAGCCTGTCATGGGCAGTTACGATTCCGAAAAAGGCGTGCTCACCATCGTTACTTACGACCTTGACCCCAACGGCGATTACGTAAATTCACTCTGGGAACTTCAAAAAGAACCCTACAAAGGCGACGCCGCCAATTCGTACAACGATGGCCCCGTGGCCGATGGTACCCAAATGGGGCCTTTCTATGAATTGGAATCGTCGTCGCCCGCTCGTGAGCTCAAAAAGGGCCAAATTCTCGGTCACCGCAGTCGTACCTTCCATTTTGAGGGATTAGAATCGCAACTCGAACCCATCGCCAAACGCTTTTTGGGCGTGTCCTTGAAAGAAGTAGCAGCGTTGGAGAAGTAGGGCAAGTTGGCAAAGGGCAAGGGGCAAGTTGGCAAGAGGCAAATTGGCAAGAGGCAAAGGGCAAGAGGCAAAGAGGCAAATTGGCAAGGGGCAATACGCAAGAGGCAAGAGGCAAAGGGTAAAATTTATTGTGCAATGTTGATAACGGTTAAAGAAAGTAGTTGGAATCAATTGGGCGCGAGTATTGACATGCTCGAAAATGCCATTCGTTGTTGTCCCGATGAAGTGTGGGATACTGAGCGCAAGTTTTGGTACCATGCTTTTCATACGCTCTTTTTTCTTGATTACTACTTGACCACTTCACCCAAAACGTTTGCGCCACCTCCTCCTTTCACCTTCTCCGAATTTGAAGATACCCTCCCCGAACGGGTTTATTCTCCCGACGAATTACTTGGATATCTGCATTATTGTAGGGAAAAGGCCCAAACGTTTATTAGCCAATTAACATCTGAAACCGCCGAATCACGTTGGATCAATCAATCCGAAACCATGAATTATTCAATGGTAGAAATACTGTTGTACAACATGAGGCACGTTCAGCACCATGCGGCACAACTTAACCAGCTCCTGCGTCAAGAGATTAACCAAGCCCCTGATTGGGTGTTTCAAGCTACTCAGAAACCGCCATTTTGAGTTTGAAGCGATACATTCCGTTAAAACTGTCTTCTTCCTTCAGCACGGTTTTAGCTTTTTTGGCAACCCAAAAACGCTGGTAACCCATGTTACGGGGCAGGGTATATTCCAGCACCCAGCAGTCAATTCCCTCGATTTTTTCGCTTTTTGTCACCTTATAAAGCTCCGTAGTTGGGAGTCCTAAACCAGGGTCGTGAGATTTGACCTTAAATACTGTATTTTCTTTAAAAGGAAACAACGGAAAAAGTACCAAGTCGCAATGCCAATTGAGAAAATAACCACTTTGTGCGGCCATCGCAAAGTCTTTTTGGAACTTTTCACGCTGATTTTCGGTGGCTTTTCCAGACAGTTCTGCGGTTTTATTTTCAAAATTTAACGCCACATTTTGCCCCGTTCGTTTCCACCAATAAGTGTGGTGCAACGTCCTCAAATCAATGGCACTCAAAACACTTGTCGATGTATGTGACAATGTATCTTTATCGTACCAGCGCTGGTCAATGGTTATCTTTTTTGCCCCTTCTTTTTCTTCCGCAGCAACGTTTATCACCACCAATGTTTGGTTTTGAACGGGAGCGTCTGTCCTTTTTTTGGAATAAATAAGGAAGGTTTGTCGGCCAAGACGAAGGTCCTTGATGCGTAAATTAGAAGCATCGACGAAGGTTGTATCCACGCTTTGTGCAGACACTTGAAATAGAGACAGATAGAAAAAAACGGCTGTTAGAATCGGTTTCATGGTTTGTAAAAATTATTTTTAATTGGTATATTTTATCTACGGGCGAAACCAACGTATCCATGCTTTCCATTCTAGATAAGCCAACGCCCCGACGATAGCAGCATCAAAAAGTAGGTATATTACTCCCAATTTTACATTCTAGGTATCCACAATCCCATTGTAGCCGCTACAATCCCCACCAACATTAATCCCGTCAGCAAAAAAAGCAATGAAGCGGTAGTCCGTTGCAGTAAGGGCTTTGATGGGTTTTTCTGGGCGTAGAGGTACAATTCAAACACCATCAAAGCCACAGGAAGGGCATAAATGGCAATGGATAGAAACCACAAAAATGGCCCGTCAAATGTTTTTGGGTCAAATCCTACGGGGCCGCCGTTGAGCATGAGCCAAGCCATCAGGCTCACCCGAAAAAACCATACGCCATTCGACACCAAGTAGAGCCGAATGGCCCACTGACGGTGTTTCACAAAGTCCCGTTGACGGGCATAATGCAGCGCAAGAAGTGCAAAAACAACCATATAAACGGCCTGAACCGAAATGGCAATGTGCTGCAAAAGTCCTCCCACTCCCCCACGCGTCCATACCATGGTGAGTCCATCAAGAGCTATCAGAATGGCCGTTAGGATATACATTCTTCCCAGCCAACGGTGAGCGGTTCTGAAGCGATTTCTTAGCTGAGGCATCAGTTGCAAAGGCCCGCCTACCACCATTATAAGCGCAAAAAATACGTGGGCCGCCACTATTACGTTTCCCGTCAAATCGTCTTTTACATAGCCATGAGGCAGGACTTTGTTCCACGTCTCCCATTCGCCTGACAAGGTAGATTTGCCATAAAACAGTGCAATGTATAGTCCAAAAATCCACTGCCCTAAGGTGGCAACGACAAACCAACTTTTAACGCTTAGGTCGAGGTAGTTTTTCCCAACTCTTGGGCTAGTTGGAAGCTGTTTTGCAGGTAGTTCTTTTGTTTTCATGCTGATAAAAGGCTTGTTTTTTCACAAAGTTGGTGGCCATTTGGCGTACGACAAGCCATTTTATGACGACCGATTTTGCCTTCCAACTCGTTTTGTTGACGTTAATCGGTCGTTGGTTGACGTTCGTGGAAATAGTGTTGACTCTCACTACTTTCTTTACTCTCTTTGCTTAATTTTACAAACGGTCACTATTGATTATCAGTGGAATGATGAGTAAACCTTTCAAGGTAAGTTGCTGGATTTTGTTTTCTTATTTTGCCATTTGGTACGTGGCAATGGCTTTCGAGTGCAACGGCGAATGGAGTTGTTTTCTGAGCGCTATCGCTATTTTCTCATGGGCGGTAGCTTTTATCGCACTTTTAAATTTGTTCCTTTTTCATCAAGCTATTCCTTGGATTCGTAAACAACCCAAGCGATGGGGCTGGAGTACATTGCTCGTAGTAGGAATGCTGTTCATGCTTACGTTCGGGTTTGCAGGTTGGTGCAAATTTGCGGCCTACGTTTTTGGACTTGAACCACTCAACGACATGCCGTTTACGCTGAAAGGGCTGTCCACTCGCTTCTTCTTCCAGGTTGTGGGAATTATTTATTTTACGCTGGTCAAATTGATAGTTGAATCGTACGAGCTTCGTCTCCACAATCAGCGGCTGGTCATTGAAAAACAACAGTCTGAATTGAGCTTTTTAAAGTCGCAAATCAACCCACACTTTCTTTTCAATACCCTCAACAACATTTACGCTTTGGCCAGAGAAAAATCCGACCAAGCGCCTCACAACGTGCTACGGTTATCGGAAATGCTGCGGTACATGCTCTACGAAACGGGCGACGGGCTCGTAAGTGCCGATAAAGAAATTAAAATCATCGAAGATTACTTGGAGCTTGAGCGAATGCGCTACGACGAGACGCTCAACATCCAATTTAAGGTGCAGCTGGAGGAGTCCCAAACGTTGATTCCACCGTTGTTGATGATTCCTTTGGTCGAAAACGCCTTCAAACACGGGGTTTCAGAAACACTCCAGCAAGCATTTGTCCACATTCGGCTTGCGGTTCGTCAGCAGGAATTACGGTTAGAGATTGAAAATTCAAAAGAAGAAAACGAAGAATCAACCGCTTCCCAAGAAGGAATCGGCATCAGAAACATTCGTCGGCAGTTAGAGCTATTGTTTCATTCTTACCAGCTTCAACTCGAAAACAGGGGGCAAACGTTTTTCACACAACTCACCATTGACCTCAACAGCTATGCAAAAAATTAAGTGCATCATTGTCGAAGATGAACCTTTGGCCGTCAAAATCCTGAAAGATTATTGCGAATCTTTGCCCCAACTCGAACTCATCGCCACTTTCCGAGACGCCATAGGTGCAGGGCTTTTTCTCCAATCTACAACCGTTGACCTGATCTTTTTGGATATTCATTTGCCCAAATTAAAGGGCTTGGCATTTTTACGCACCTTAACGCGCCCGCCCGCTGTCATCGTCACCACTGCTTACCACCAATACGCCGTCGAAGGGTTTGAGCTAAACGTCATTGATTATTTACTCAAACCGTTTTCGTTTGAACGATTTGTCACCGCAACCAACAAGGTCACAAAAGCACTTTCTAGCCACCAACCCATTGATAAAGAAGCCCCAACCAAAGAGCTTTCTTGCTTTTTGAGCATCGACCGAAAGAAAGTACGAATTGTGTTTGACACGGTATTGTACGTCGAAAGTGCCCGTGAGTACATTCGAGTGATGACGACACAAGGTGAGTTTAAATCGAAAATGAGCACGCACGAAATCGAAGCACTTCTGCCCTCCAGCCAGTTTGTTCGGATTCATCGTTCGTTTATTGTGGCCATCGACAAAATTGAAATTTATACCAAAGAAGAAGTCATCGTTCAAGGACAAGCGCTTCCCATTGGAAAAGCGTTCAAGAGCGCACTAACGCGGGTATAGCTGCCGCAAAAAAATCCGCATAGGTCGATTTCTGTGGGCGTAAATGCCTCCTTTTTCCTAAAAATTAGGTTTCTTTGTAGAACACCCTTCGTGGGGAGTAGTCTAACCAATCAACAACCTAATCTACCCAATTATTTATGAAAAAACTCCTATTTCTGGCGTTGTTTTCGACCTCCCTCTACGCCCAAAATCCCATTGAAACCTTCACCAAAGACATGGAGAAGAAAGACGGTTTTTTGCCGTACTACTGGGATGCAAAAAAAGGAAAAGTCTATCTTGAAATTAAGCAGTTCGACACCGAACTCCTCTACTACCCTACCCTTTCGCAAGGCATCGGTTCCAACGACATTGGCCTCGACCGTGGTCGCTTGGGGCAAGAGCACGTGGTTAAATTTCAGCGTACGGGCAACAAAATTTTAATGCTGGAGCCCAATTACGCCTACCGCGCCGTTAGCAAAGACCCACTTGAACGCCGTGCGGTAGAAGAATCTTTTGCGCAATCGGTGCATTGGGGATTTGAGGTCTTGGCCGAAAACGCAGGTACTGCCCTCGTGGACCTTACGCCTTTTTTGATGCAAGACGCCGTGGGAGCCATTCAAGGTATTTCGCGTACGCGTCAAGGTTCGTTTCGATTGGATGCTTCACGTTCGGCCATGTATTTGCCCAACACCAAAAACTTCCCTCAAAACACGGAGTTTGAAGTAACCATCACCCTCACGGGCGACTCACCTGGTGCGTACTTGCGTCAAGTGGTTCCTACCGCCTCCGTCGTAACCATGCGTCAGCACCATTCGTTTGTACAACTTCCTGACAGTGACTACCAACCACGCGCTTTCGACCCACGCATTGGGTACATTTCTACGTCCTATTACGACTATGCCACGCCCATCAGTGAGCCGATTGAAAAGCGCTACATCGTTCGTCACCGTTTAAAGAAAAAAGACCCTAACGCCGCCCTTAGCGAGCCCGTGAAGCCAATTGTGTATTACATCGACCCAGGTGCCCCCGAGCCCATCCGTTCGGCTTTGGTAGAAGGTGCCAAATGGTGGAATCAGGCGTTTGAAGCGGCGGGTTACAAAGATGCTTTTCAGGTAAAATTGCTCCCTGCCGACGCCGACCCAATGGACATTCGCTATAACCTCGTGCAATGGGTACACCGTTCTACGCGTGGATGGTCGTACGGGGCGAGTATTGTGGATCCTCGCACGGGCGAAATTTTGAAAGGGAAAGTAACACTAGGTTCGCTGCGGGTACGTCAAGATTATTTGATTGCGCAGGGTTTGGTGGGTAATTTCCAAACCGACACCAGCAACGTAGAAGATATGTTAGGAATGTCGATTGACCGCTTAAAACAGCTTTCGGCGCACGAAATTGGACATACCTTGGGGCTTCCACACAACTACGTAGCCAGCATTCACAACCGCGCTTCGGTGATGGATTATCCGCACATGTTGGTCGAGTTGAAAAACGGAAAAGTGGATTTGTCCAATGCGTATGACAAAAAAATTGGCGATTACGACAAATGGTCCATCATCTGGGGCTACCAAGATTTCCCTAAGGGAACGGACGAGAAAAAAGCCCTCAACACCATTGTGGACCAGATGTACGGCAAAGGCTTGTATTTCTTGACCGACCAAGACGCTCGCCCCGAAGGAAGTGCTCATCCTCAAACCCACTTATGGGACAATGGCGCAAACGCTACGGCCGAATTGAAACGGGTATCGGAAATCAGAAAAGTAACATTGAGTAATTTTGACGAACGCAAACTGCGCACAGGGACGCCGATGAGTTCGTTGGAAGAAGTATTTGTTCCCATGTATATGTTCCACCGTTTTCAGGTAGAAGCCACGGCTAAAGTTGTCGGTGGAGTCAATTATAAGTTTACCGTAAAAGGCGACAAAGACCTCACCACCACCCCTGTCAACGGACTCGAACAACGCGAAGCCTTGGAAACCCTGCTCCAAACGCTCCAACCTGATTTCTTGAAAGTACCCGAATCGGTATTGAAACTCACACCTCCGCGCGCCTTTGGCTACGACGCCAATCCTCGCGAAACTTTTAAACGCCGTACGGGACTGGTTTTTGACCCACTCGGCCCACCCGAAGCCTCGGCGGGATTGACGTTACGCATGTTGCTTAATCCAGAGCGTTTGAGCCGTTTGGTGATTCAGTCGTCGTTCCATCCGTCGTTGTTAAGTTTGGAAGAAACCCTTGATAAACTCATCGGCGCCACTTGGAAATCAAACGCATCGCGGGCGGGTTATGAAGGCGAAATTGCGCGTTTGGTGGACAAAATGATGTTGGAGAAACTTATCGAGTTATCGAATAACAAAGAAGTTACGCCACAAGTACGCGCCGTTATCATGCTCAAATTGAGAGACTTGAACTTCTGGCTACAAAATCGTGGTATTTCGGACGCCAAGCAAAAAGCCCACAATTTGTTTGCGATGCACCAAATCGAAATGGCGAAAAATCGTCCTTCTGATGTCACTACCACCCCGACAATGACCCCTCCCGATGGCCAGCCCATCGAATCGGGCTACGACTGGCTAGCTCCTGCGTGCGACTGGGAATTGCCTACATTTTCAAAAGGACATTAGTAGTGCAGCCCTACCAAGTTTCGGCGTCGTTGCCAAATAAACTTGGTAGGTCTTTTTCCTGATAAAACCTTCCAAGTTTTGGCTATTAACCAAACACACTTGGAAAGTTTCCTAAAAGACTTTCCGCTGGATGCAACGTGGGAAGTCTTTTTTGTTTCTATGGATAAAGTAATAAACAATTTAACTTTTTCAAGACCATGCAATTTCTCTTCAAAAGTGTCCTACTGGTCTGTGTGTGGCTTTCATCGCTTCTACCTAGTTTTTCTCAGGCTCTTACTGTTTCCGAGCGATTTGTGGCAAGTACCCCATGTGGAAGTATATTTCAGTCGCTGCTTGCTATGCCACCTTCTGCGGCTTGTGATTTTATCAAATGGGAAATTATCTTCCAACGAGACGCTCAGACGCAAGCTGCCACCGATTTTCAGTTGCGCGCTACGTACGGGGTATATCAGCCCAACACCAATCTTTTTGCAGGAGGCGGCACTCCCGTAACGATTACTGGAAAATGGGAGATAACAAAAGGCACCAAAACCAACCCCAATGCCCTTGTCTATCGCCTGCTCGCCGACCAGTCCGACAAAACGCTATCGTTTGTAAAAATGGACGACAATCTTTTGCATCTTCTTTACGGGGATAAAAGTTTGATGATTGGTACACCTAGCCACAGTTATACCTTTAACAAAACCGTGCGATGAAAAAGCTACTTAATTTTACCTTTATCTTTCTATTTTCGGCTGCGCTTTTGGCCCAAAATACACCTCCCCTCGTCCCCACCTCACGCCCTATACCTTCTGGCCCAGAGGTCCTTGGCATTTTTGCAGGACGCTGCCCTTGCCAAGAATTAGCCACTTTACTGAAAGTGACAGTATCCAGTGAATGTTTTAAAAGTAAGTGGGAAATAACACTTTTCCATGACCCAAAGACGCATCAGCCAACTACCTTTCAGTTGATTGGTACGACATTTCGCAAAAAAGACCAAAACGGAGCGTGGAAAATCAGTAAAGGGATAAAAAATGACCCTGAGGCCACTGTATATGAATTGCAAATGGAGAACGCCACCTTACAACTTCTCAAAGCGGATGACAACCTCCTTTTTATGTTGAACCATGACCGAAGCCTTTTGGTAGGTAATGAGCTGTTTAGCTACACGTTGAATCGTATCGAAAAAAAACCAATGAGTGCGTCGAAATAAGTACATCCTTATCACACGCTTAGCCAAAACTTCCCCAGAAAGATTCAAAAGGCACACTCCTAACCCATGTTCGAGAAAGAAAAGAGAGTATTAATGCAACGTTTTGAAAAAACGCATGTCATTGTTGTAACCATTTTAAGAACGCCGAGTATCCACACTAAAATTCATTCACTAACTACCACACAAAAAATACAGCCAACACCCATTTAACAGCCACCTCTGGTAAACTTTATGAAACAGTTATTCTTAGTAGCCCTCTTGCTAGGGGGTATCGGGACTTCGTTTGCCCAAAAATCAAAAATTTCAGGCTTTTTGCTCGATTCTACGTCCAAACAAGCCGTTGAGTTTGCGACTGTTGCGCTGTTGAAAGACAGCAAAATTTTGGAAGGAACCACCACCGAAGTTACTGGTAAATTTACCTTTAGTAAGGTGAGCGGTGGTTCCTACCAACTCAAAATCACCTTTGTGGGCTACCGCGACAAAATCATCAATAACGTAGTAGTAACCGAAGGGAACGACCTCGACCTAGGGGTAATTTCGTTTGCACAAGCTGCCCAGCAACTCCAAGAAGTGCAGGTCGTTGAGCAAAAAGCCTTGTTTGAAGACAAACCCGACCGTTTGGTTTACAACGCTGAAAAAGACATTACCATCAAAGGAGGAAACGCGGGCGATGTGCTTCGCAAAATTCCAGCAGTGGCGGTGGACTTGGATGGCAACGTAGAACTGCGCGGTAGCTCCAACATCAAAGTGTTGATTAATAATAAACCCTCCAACTTAATGGCCAAAAGTGTAGCGGAGGTGCTCAAATTAATTCCTGCCGATGACATCAAGCAAATTGAAGTCATTACTTCTCCTTCGGCCAAATACGACGCCGAAGGTACGGCAGGAATTATCAACATTATTACCAAACGTAACACGCTTCAAGGCGTCAATGGCAAAGCCAATACCTCGATTGGACGGTGGAATGATAGCTACAATGGCAACCTCAATTACCGCAAAAAGAGTGTAGGTGTGACGGCCCGCGGTGGGTTTAACAAATGGCGCAATTTGGGCGAAAATTCTGTGACCCGAATTACAACCCTCGAAAACTACCAAACCAAATTGCTCCAAACGACATCGTTCAAAGGCACTGGAGAAAATATGTACGGCAACCTTTCGGCCGAATGGGACATTGATTCGCTCAATCGACTAAGTGCGGGATTGAATTTTTATGACGGCAAAAACGCCATGAATTTTGATTACGTCAACGACTTTACGGCCCCTAGCGAGCCTCGTTCATTGTTTACCAGAAAACTCTATCGGATTTATGATTGGAACGGAGGAACCCTGAACTTCGACTACAACAAGTCGTTTAAAAAGCCCAAAAAAGAGTTTAATATCTTGACCATGTTTTCTAAAGAGGTGGATGACAGCTATTACAACCTCGACCAGCTCAACGCCGAAAACGCCATTTATTACCGCGAAAAAAGCCCCAACGCAAGCCGAAATCACGAAGGAACGATTCAAATTGATTTTACCAATCCGCTGGATAGTGTAAGTACCTTAGAAATTGGCGCAAAAACCATCTTGAGAAACGTTAAAAGCGATTACCGCGTCGCTACTGCCTTAGACGGTTCTAGCGATTTTCAGGACGTTCCAGCCTTGGCCAACCTCTTTGATTATAACCAACAAGTCGCTTCGAGCTACGTCGCTTACTCGCGCGTTTCTAAAAACAAATGGGGTATCAACGCAGGCGCTCGCTACGAACACACGTTTATCCAAGCGGCATTTTTGGCGGGCACGGTGCCGTTTTCGAGCAACTACGGCAACATCATTCCGAACCTTAGTTTATCGCGCAATCTCCCTAAAAATCAGAAACTTAAACTGAGTTATTCGCAACGGATTCAGCGACCAATGCTTTGGTTCTTGAACCCGTACGTTAACGCCAGCGAACCAAAAGCTACCTACTCAGGCAACCCATATCTTAAACCCGAGCTGACCCACAGCGCCGAAGCGAGTTACAATGTGTATATCAAAGAATCATCGGTGAATACGGTGTTGTTTATGCGCCAAACCAATAATGCCATCGAGCGCATTCGGACGGTCAATGAAGACGGTTCAACCCATTTGACGTTCCAGAATATCTCTCAAAACATTTCATACGGACTGACCTTGAGCGGAAGTACAAAAATTAAGAAATTTTCAGCCAACACCTCCCTCAACCTGTATTATAACATCCTGAACAGCCCTGCATTGCAAGCCAAAAACGAAAACTGGATGTATCGCATCAATTTAAACGGTACTTACGATTTTGGTAAAGGTTTGAAAGCGCAGTTTTTTGGCTTCTTCAACTCACCACGGGTTATGTTGCAAGGCAAAGTCAGTGGCTATGCCTATTATAACTTAGCCTTACAAAAGGAAGTTTTGAAGAAAAAAGGCACAATTGGACTGGGTGTTGACAATATTTTTGCCCCGTTTTTAGAACAGAAAATTACGTTTGCCTCTCCCGCTTTTACCCAAGAAGGAAGCAGCAAATACTTCAACCGTGGCTGGCGCGTGAGTTTTTCTTATGAATTTGGAAAAATGACTAGCCAACCTCAGCGCAGCAAAAAAAGCATTAGCAACGACGATAAAAAAGGAGGAGAAAATTAAGCCCCAACGTGCCGAGGGTTTCTCACTTGTGCAGAGGGTTTCTCACTTGTGCAGAGGGTTTCTTAAAACTTTCCAAGTGCTAAGGGTTTCTCAAAACCCGCTTCTACGTGACAAAGGCTTCTCAAAACCTGACGAGTGCTAAGGGTTTCTCAAAACCGTCGAGTTCGGGTTTTGAGAAACCCTCAGCACCTACTAACACCTCCTGTTAATCAAAAAACAGATTTGAAATAATGACCAACAGAAAGAATACCACAATCACGATAAGGTAGTAAAACAAGTCGATAAAAGGATAGTCGTGGCGATTTAATTTATCCAACCATTTATTTAGCATAGCATTAATGAGTTAATTTTGGGGCGAGCAACCAGCAGGTTGTCGAGAAAGAGGATACTTAGCTCACAAATCTAATGCAAATTTTTGTAAATACGCCCTTCAACGAAGCGCTCCGCCACACCTTGCGCCAAGCGTTTCCTGCGGGGCATCAGTTGCTATTTAAAGTAGAACTCCCTGAAGATGAACACCGTGACGCGTTTCGTCGGACCGATGTCATTTTGGGCAACCCACCTGCGGCATGGTTTACGGAAGCCCCTGCTCAATTAAAATTTTGGCAACTCGAATCGGCGGGATTTGATGGGTACAAGCACCTACACCTTCCCAAGGTGACGATTTGTAACCTTGCCGACTACTTCTCCGTGCCCTGTGCCGAAACCATCGTCGCAGGCATTCTCGCTTTCTATCGAGGGTTAGAAGAGCTTACCTTGTTAAAAACCGAAAAACGTTGGGTTGGCTCGCCCATTCGCTACCGTTTGGGATTACTCACAGGCAAACGAGTGGCGATTTTAGGCGCAGGAAGCATTGGCCAAACCGTCAAAAAAATGCTTTCGGGCTTTGACTGTCGCCTTCAAATGGTCGCGCGCTCACACCCCGATGCCACCATTCACACTCCCGAAGCACTCCTAGCCATTCTTCCCCAAATCGACCTAGTAATCAATTGTTTACCAGGAGCGGCCAAAGGCTTTTTTACGGCAGATATGATTAACGCAATGCCTCCGAATGCTGTATTTGCCAACATTGGCCGTGGTTCTACCGTCGATGAACCAGCGTTGATAAAAGCCTTACAAGAAGAGCGTCTTGCGGGAGCGGTACTTGACGTGACAGAAGTGGAGCCTTTGCCAAGTAGCCACCCGTTTTGGGGCATGTCAAACGTGATTTTAACCCAGCACACGGGCGGCGGACAGGCCAACGAACAGGAAGGAAAAGTTGTTATTTTTGCCGACAATTTCCGACGCTTTATCGAAGGACAACCGCCACACAATCAAATAAATTTACAAAAAGGATACTAGAGAGTGTCGAATGCAAAGTGCAGAGTGTTGAATGTTGTCACTCGACACTCTGCACTCTCCCCTCGACATTCTGCCATCGACATTTTATAACAACGACAAGACATGGTTCTTTCCCCCGAACAAGCGCTCAAAGAAATACGCCAAAAGAAAATTCAACCGCTGTATTTTATTCACGGCGACGAGCCTTATTACATTGATTTACTGGCCGATGCCCTTGAAAAAGCCGTTGTTCCCGAATCAGAAAAAGGATTTAATCAGTTTGTACTTTTTGGGAAAGATGCCGATGTTGGTACGATTCTCAACTACGCGCGTCGCTTTCCCTTTATGTCGGAGCGGCAACTGGTGTTGGTCAAAGAAGCCCAACAATCCAACGGCCTTGATACCAAAGACAAATCGGCTCTTTTGGACGACTACGCCACTCGTCCGTTGTCATCCACGGTATTGGCTTTGTGTTTTCAGGGGAATTTTGACATGCGAAAAGCCTTGCCCAAAACTTTTGAAAAACATGGCGTTTTAGTCCAGTGCAAAAAGATGTACGACAACAAACTCCCCGATTGGGTAGGTGAGCACGTACGAAGTTTAGGAGCAAAAATCAGCATCAAAGCGATTCAGATGTTGGTCGAAAACATTGGGAATGACCTCAAACGCATCACCAGCGAAATCGACAAAATCTTGCTCAACCTCACCGCCAGTGAAGAAATAACGGCGGCTGTGGTGGAAAAATACGTGGGAATTAGCAAAGAATACAATGTGTTTGAATTGCAAAAAGCGCTGATTCAACGCGATGTGATTAAGTCTAACAAAATAGCTAATTACCTCGCTGCCAACACAAAAGAAAATCCGTTACCACAGGTACTTATTATTTTGTATAACTTTTTTAGCAAAGTACTCGTCGTTCACGGAACGCAAGACAAGTCGGAAGGACACCTTGCTTCGGTGTTGGGTGTGAGTCCTTTTTTTGTGAAAGATTACCTATCGGCGGCGCGGCAGTATTCGTTGGGACACGTGGCCAAAGCCATCAAAGCCTTGCGTCAAGCCGACAATGCTTCGAAGGGGATTGAGTCAGGTTCCAAAGATGAACAAGCCATTATGCAAGAACTTGTGTTTACGATTTTGCACTAAATCAGTTGTGTGGTGTACTCGCAGTGGTGTGATTGCTCGCGATGGCGTGCTCGCGGTTGCTCACAACCGCGAAAAGGGTTGCTCACAACCCAAAGAATGATAGTGGGTTGTAAGCACGATTACGTCGGGTTTTGAGAAACCCTCAGCACGAAAAAAGCGGGTTGTGAGCAACCCGCTACACGAACAAGCAGGTTTTGAGAAACCTGCGGCACGTCAATCTTCGTCTTTGGGCAAAAGCTTAGGTTCGGCGTTTACTTCGTCATAATTGCTAAACTCCTCTAGCCGTTTTTGATTGGCTTCGGGGAGTTGCATATTTATCTTCCAGTTCATCGAAGCGGCCAATTGGTACATCATAAACTGAATTTGATTATTGGCAATGCGTGGTAAATCTCCCTCCAGTGCCTTTTCGTTCATAGCTTGTTTGGCATCCACCAACAAATTGGTATAATCTTCGTGGCTAAAGCGGTTCCAAATGCCATTTTCGATGTCATAAAACTTATAATCGGTATCAATGGAAAGTACCTCAGGTTCAGGGAAATACTCAATGACCATTTGGTTGGTAGTTTCATCAAGACGAAAACGCATTTTGGCAAAATCGAAACCAACCAGCACCTTCGCTTTGGCAATCACTAAGGCTTTTTTGGAATTTTTGAACAAATACAAAAACTTTTTATCGTCCTTATAATCAAATATTTCCGTAAAATATCCTTCAGCCATAACGACTTTAAACACCTTTTCAATCCGCTCCAGCAAAATGGTGGACGATTGGGTGGACTGACCCAATTGGGCATTTTTTCGATTGGCCACGTAAAACAAGCCATACCCCACCGCCCCGCCTAAAAGTAGGGTAATCACAAAAAACAAAAGCGTAGAAAGTCCCATAAAAAGTTGAATTTTGCGAAAGTTAAAGAAAATTTAAGTATCGTTTTTAGTCAATCAAATTTCAACCATGTTAGCATTTTTTAAACCATCCTCTCAACAAACTTACACTGATTTAGGGCTGCTTGTACTCCGCATTTTTGTATTTATTATGCTCATTCCCCACGGGTACGACAAACTACTTAGCTTCCTCGACGGCGCAAACGACTTCCCTGACCCGTTACACGTCGGAGTACGGTTTTCTCATTTTATCACCGTTTTAGGCGAAGTATTCATACCGTTGCTGCTCATTTTCGGGTTGTTTACGCGAATAGCAGCCGTGATCGAAATCGGGCTTTTCTTGGTCATTGCTTTTGTCATTCACGGCAGCGACCCATTTGGCGACAAAGAACACGCCCTTTTGTACTTAGTCCCTTCGTTGGCGTTGTTACTCACAGGTGCGGGAAAATATTCGTTGGACGCAGCTTTGTTTAAAAAGAAATAACCCACGTCAATTCTTTGAAAGAAGCCATCGAACTAACTTAACTACTTCGATGGCTTCTTTCACGTCATGAACACGGAGGATATTTGCGCCGTTCAGAATGGCTACCGTATTGAGGGCAGTGGTGCCATTGAGCGATTGGTCAGGCGTGATGTCGAGTTTTCGCCAAATCATTGATTTCCTAGACACACCCACCAACAACGGCACTTCCAACGCCTCAAACGCCCGCAGTTCCCGCAGCAAGACGTAGTTTTGATCCGCATTTTTGGCAAACCCAAAACCCATATCTGCCACAATGTCTTTCACCCCCAACTGACGAAGTTGGTAAATTTTAGTTTGCAATTCCCGAAGTACATCCGTCACCAAATCGTCGTATTGGTTGAGTTCTTTCATCGTTTGAGGTGTGCCACGACTGTGCATAAGAATATACGGTACGTTCAGCTCGGCGACGGTTTCAAACATCAATGGGTCGAGGTTGCCACCCGCAATGTCGTTGATAATATGCGCGCCTGCTTCAATGGATTTGCGCGCCACCGACGCCCGAAAGGTATCTATGGATATAATGGCCTCAGGGAAACGCTTACGCAGCATTTCGACCACGGGCAGCACGCGGTTAAGCTCTTCTTCTTCACTGACGGCATCGGCTCCTGGGCGGGTTGAGTGCCCACCAATGTCGAGCATCGAAGCCCCTTCCGAAAGCATTTTATCGGCTTTTTTATAGGCATCTTCTATTTGCAACACCCGACTCCCTGAGAAAAAGGAATCTGGGGTAACGTTGAGAATCCCCATCACCTGCGGAGTTGACAAGTCGAGCAACTTTCCAGCGATATTCAGCGTTTTTTTCATAATTTCGCGGCGCACACTGTGCCTTATTAACTGTTAATTGTTTTATGCAACAAACTGAGCGCGAATATCGGAGTGTTATCACTCGCTGCAAAGACATTTTTACCAAAAAGAACCAAGATTACGGCCCCTCGTGGCGAATTCTGCGTCTTCCTTCCATTACGGATCAAATTTTTATCAAAGCCCAACGCATCCGCACCCTTCAAGAAAACGGTTTTTCTAAAGTGGATGAAGGCGAAGTACCTGAGTTTATCGGTATCATCAACTACTGTGTGATGGCCCTGATTCAGATACAATTAGGTGACAACAAAGGAATGGATTTTACGGCCGCGCAGCTCACCGAATTGTACGATACCCAAATGAACGAAGTATATGAATTGTTGTTCAACAAGAACCATGACTACGGCGAAGCATGGCGTGACATGCGGGTCAGTAGCATGACTGATATCATTTTGATGAAGCTATTTCGCATCAAACAAATTGAAGATAACGAAGGAAAAACGATTATTTCGGAAGGTGTAAAGTCTGGTTATCAAGACATTATCAACTATTCGGTTTTTTGTCTTATTAAACTTGGACAAGCACATTAACCTTTCATTAACAGTTACTTTTGGCTTAATTTTTGAAATTTGTAGTCAATACTGAATAGCAAACTTCCATTTTTTAGTACAAAGCAACCCAAACGAATCTAACGATAACGAATGAAAATTTTAGCCCACATTGTCCGCTTTTTAGTTGGAGGAATCTTTATTTTTTCGGGTCTAGTTAAACTCAACGACCCCGTTGGTACTCAAATCAAGCTGGAAGAATACTTCGAGGTATTTGCCACTGACATGCCATTCATGCACGATTTTTGGATGGCTTTGGTTCCGCTTGCGCTTTATTTGTCGGTGCTGATGTGCGCTGCCGAAGTTATCCTTGGCGTAGCACTTCTTGCCTCTTGGCGTTTGAAGCAAGTCAATTGGATACTGCTTGCACTCATCGTTTTCTTTACTTTCTTAACATTCTATTCGGCTTATTTTAACAAAGTGACCGACTGCGGTTGCTTCGGTGATTTCTTAAAACTCAAGCCTTGGACTTCCTTTACCAAAGACATTGTCTTATTGGTTTTGATTATATTCCTTATCTGGCAAAGCAAGGTATTCCGCAGCCTTCCTACGGGTTCGTTGGTGGCCTTTTCGGCTATTTTTTCCATTGCTTTGGCCATTTATGCCATTCGTTACCTCCCTCCTGTTGACTTTTTGCCTTATAAAATTGGCAACAACATCCCTCAATTAATGCAACCTTCGGAACCTCTCCGTTATAAATACATCATGGAGAAAGATGGCAAAACCGAAGAGTTTGAGAAATTCCCGACTGACACCACCTATAAGTACAAAGAAATGGTGCTTATCAACGAAAGCGCCAAACCAAAGATTACGGACTATAAGGTTTGGAACAACGAAGGTGATTTTACGCAAGAAACGTTCACGGGCAAAAAGCTCATCATCATCATCAAAAACGGCCCTGACTTGAACGTAGCAAGTTTGGCAGAAATCCGTTCGTTGATTAATTCTTTGAAAGGTACGGGGGTTGAATCCTTGATTTTAACTTCAAATAGCGACGCCGAAATTCAAGAGATTCGGAAAGCTTACGCCCTTGATATCCCTTATTACTCGGCCGATGGTACCGTTTTAAAAACCATTTCGCGTTCAAACCCAGGCATTTGGCTTATGAATAATGGTACTGTCAAAGGCAAATGGCACTACAATACCACGCCTGATAAAGAAGAAGTGTTGGGTAAATTATAATGGTTTCCGCCAACTTCCCGAAAGTTTGAAACGAACTTCCCGAAAGTTCAAAACTTTCGGGAAGTTCGCGGAAGTTCTGAAATTCGATAAATGAAAAATATTTTTTTAATAGGCCTCCCCTCTTCGGGCAAAACGACGCTCGGCAAGCAACTTGCCCGCCATGTGCGTTATCGTTTTGTGGATACGGATGTACTCATTGTCAAGGAAGAAGGAATGCCTATTCCCGATATTTTTGCCCAAAAAGGTGAAGCCTATTTTCGAGAAGCTGAAGCCCGCATTTTGCGCGCCATTCGGCCCGACTCCAAATTAGTGATTGCAACAGGCGGTGGAATGCCCTGTTTTCATGACAACATGGACTACATCAAAGCCAACGGCCTCAGTGTATTTTTAGATGTAAGCCCCGAACAAATCGTCGAACGGATTTTACGCCACTCGACCGACGACCGTCCGTTGTACCAGAAAAACGATGGTCAGTTGCTCAACAACCTACGTGAAAAATACGAATCACGCCTTGGTTTTTATTCACAGGCCGATTTTACCCTTCATGGCGATAATATTCACATTAGACAACTCCTTGACACGATTCAGCAGTATATATGATGTCAACTCTCACGGTATTTTATGTCAAATTAGTACTCGTCGTAGTATCCTCAGTCGTTATTTGGTTAGGAGCTAAAAACGACACTTTTTGGCAAAAAATCCAACAAAAACGCCAAGAGAATCGGGCCATTCTGATTGGTCTTTTGGCTTTTCGTCTTCTTCCGTTTGTCATCATTTACATATTTCTTGACCAATCGCCGCGTGGCGATGTGCCTTTTTTTTGGGGAAAAGCCACCCAAGCTTATCAGTGGAAGCTGGTTTACCGCGATTTTATTTCGTTTCACGCGCCCGTTTTTGCCTACATCATCACCTTGCCTCTTTTCCTTTGGTATAGTTCCAAAGCCATCGTGCTGTTAATGGTACTTATCGAAGCGCTCATCATTTGGCTAACTTACCTCGCCTACCAACGCCGCTCTCAGCCCGATGCCTTGAAGTCCACCTTGCTTTATATGTTGCTTTCGGGACCGATGATTATGGTACTACTGGGCGGACAAGAAGACATTTGGATGTGGGGAGTTGCCGCCTGGATGATGTTGTCTTATTTGCGGAGTCAAAACGACGGCTTCGGGCTAGGTGTGCGCTTTTCGACGGGGCTGATTGTCATCAAAGCTACGTTTGTTTTTTGGTTTTTTCCTCTGTGGTTTTTGCTCAAAAAACGTTGGGGTTTTCTACTCGGCATGATTGCCGTAGGCGTCCCATCCTTGGCGGTTCTCTATGCCGTTATGCAGCTTGATTTTTTGATGCCCGTACAAATGGGCACCACCAACTTGCTCACTCCCAACCTATTCACCATCTCACGACCGTGGCTGACGTATCTGTTTGGAAGCCTCCCTACCCTCACCGTTTTTAGCTGGGCGGGCATGGTCATTACGCTATCGGTATCGGTATTGGCGGTATATCGTTTTAGAAACCTTGCCCTCGA
This sequence comes from Runella sp. R5_40, assembly GCF_057652295.1. Taxonomy (NCBI): domain Bacteria; kingdom Pseudomonadati; phylum Bacteroidota; class Cytophagia; order Cytophagales; family Spirosomataceae; genus Runella; species Runella sp. R5_40. The sequence goes on from NZ_JBYFCH010000007.1 coordinate 205,846, forward strand.
ATATACCCTGCCCCTCGCCTATTTGGCAACTTACTTGGCCATGAGTATTTTTCAGCCTACATCGGTGGGATATTACGCTTTTGCGTACTTACTTCCGTTGATGATGGAGCTGGTGGACTGGAAAAAACAACGCGATGTTGTCGTTTTGCTATTTTTAAACTTGTTGCTTGTGGTACAACCCTTTATTTTTACCCACATCAATAGTCCAACTTACGACGACTTAACAGTCTTTTCTCAACCACTTTTTGTCCTCGAATACACCCTTCAAGTGCTCAATGTTGCTTGTTTTGGTTGGTATTTGTGGCAAGTGTATCGTAAAAACGTATCGTCTCCCCAACTCGCCTAACATGTTTGTCATTGTCGGAAAAACCATCATTTCATTGTTGTGCGCAGGACTTGCGGGTGGGCTTATTGCGTTTCGTGCAAAAATAGAAAAGCACCTACAAAACTACGACGACCGACTTGTACTACTGCTCGCTTGGGTATTGACACGTCTGGTTCCCTTTCTCCTTATTTTTGTGGTGTTCAATCAAACCCCCTTTTCTGACCTCGATGGTTTTTTTGGGCAAGCCCGCGAAGCCGTTCAGCTAAAGCTCGTTTACCGCGATTTTTATTGCATGTATTCGCCCTTCTTTCCCTACGTCAATGCCCTTGGTTTGTGGTTTTGGCTAGACAAAAAAGCCATTATTTTGGTAATGATTCTCATGGAAGGCGGTGCACTTTGGACAACAAATCGTTTTTACGCCAATACCATTTCACCTTCCGAACGACTTTTCCGAAGCCTTTTGTACCTTTTATTGCCAGGCTCATTGGTTTTATGCGTTTTGGGAGGACAAGAAGACGTCTGGATGTGGCTCATGTTTATCGGTGCATACCTCGTTTGGCAACGCACCCAACGCGTCGAATGGTTGGGCGTTGGGCTGGTCGTTGGGTTTTTATTTACCAAAGCCGTCTTTATTTTGGTAGGGCCTGCGTTGTTATTTCTCGTTCCCAAGCCCATTCGTTGGATTTCAGCAGCGGCAGTGGCAGGGGCTGTTTCGTTGGCCGTTCTGTACCATACCACCGAGTGGCTTTGGCTCGAACAACCCATGAACGAAGCCGCCACCCTACGCGCCCCCAACTGGCTGTCGGTGGCGAATCCCCTCACTTTTGATGTGCTGGGAGCAGGAGCCAAACGCTGGAATTGGGTAGGACTTTTGCTCACCACGGGGCTTGGCACAATCCTAGCCTACCGACTCAGGCAGCAGCCGTTTCCCCGTGCTTTCTCGGCGGTCTATATTGTGATTTACGGTACGATGATGATTGCGCAACAGAGTGCCTACAGCAATTATATCTTTCTGTTCCTTTTACCCTACGTTTTTCAGTGGCTCAACTTCTCTAATCGCAAGGAAGTAGGTTTATTCCTACTTTTTAACTGCCTGTGTGTGATTCACCCTTCGCTGTGGTGGCGGCTAAAAAGCCCTTATTATCACACTATTTCGGAGGTTTTCGCACAGCCTATCTATATACTCGACTATGCCCTTCAACTAGGAATTGTACTACTTACTTTCTATTTTCTTCGCCAAGTTTGGCAGAAAGCAACAGATTTTTAAGTACCTTTGCGGCTGGAAACACAAGCAAGTTCTTTTCCTTGCTGCTTATTTGCACAAACTCTCAGGACTGAATGTTAAGTCGAAGACATCTACGCATTAAGGTTTTGCAAAGCCTCTATGCTCTTCAGGCTGCCCGCGAGGCAGACTACCAATTGGCCATAGATTTCATCACGGAGTCGTTTAAGCCTGATCTCAACTCCATGACCCCTCAAGACCCCGTCAAACTAGAGGGAATGCGAAAAATAACCACGCTCTTACTCGAAGAAAATTACCGCAAAGGCACCATCCCTGACGACGACGACACGCCCGCAACGGCTGTTGTAACGGCGCGGAATGCCCTCAAGTATTACGAGGATTTGTACAAAAAAGATAAACAACGCCTTTCTCGCCAACTTACGCCCGAAGTTGAGGCCATTTATTCGGCCTATTTACTTCTTTTACAGCTATTTGTTGAGTTAAGTTTTCTTTCACAAAGCGAGCGTGAGCGTCAATACGATGACCCAGATAGCAACCCGATTGCAAAATTGTCAGGGTTTGATACCAACCAAGTGGTAATTGCTTTGTCGGAAAGCAAAAAGCTCGAAAGCGAATTTATTCGTCACGGTATTTCGTGGGGAGAAGAGGTAACGGGTCTGATTCGTAAGATGTTCCGTGAAGTTTTTCGTCAAGACGAAACCTACCGTGCCTATTGCGCCCAAAAAACCCATACGCCCGAAGAAGACCAACAACTGGTGCTGTATGCGTTGAAAGAGGTGATTCTCAAAAACGAAGACGTCATCAATTTCTTTGAATTGAGAGACCTTTATTGGGGTGAAAACGGTGATTTGGCCCGTAAAATGACCAATAAAACCCTCAAGTCGGCGACAGAAGGTGGTGTGCAGATTGTCCCCCTAACCGACGACTGGGAAGAAGACCGCTCTTTTATGCAAGAATTGTTTGACGAAACCGTTAACCGTAATGATGAGTTTGAAGCGATTATCGCCGAACCACTCAAAAATTGGGACTTAGAACGTCTTTCGGCCATGGATTACTTGATTCTGAAAATGAGCGTGTCCGAAATGATTACCTTCCCTGGCATTCCAGTGAAAGTATCCATCAACGAGGCCATTGAGATTGCAAAAGATTATAGTACGCCAAAAAGTGGTAAATTTGTCAATGGAATTTTAGATACCCTCTCAAAAAACCTCATCAAAGAAGGTAAAATCCGTAAGAGCGGAAGAGGACTTTTAGACAACAAGTAAGTACAACTACCATGAATAATTCAACAAAAACATTAATTGCTTTCTTAGCGGGAGTAGCTACTGGAGCAACCATCGGAATCTTATACGCACCTGCTGAAGGACAAGTAACCCGCGACAAACTTTCGTTCCGTCTTTCAAAATACCGTGAGCAGCTTCAAGGACTTATTACTGACTTGCTCGAAGGCAAAGACTTACCCGAAAGTTTGGCCAAAGCAGAAGGTCAAAAAGTAGTGGCAGACACCCGCGAAAAAGCAGAACGCCTACTCGAAGATGTCGATCGTTTGATGGCACAAATCAAAGGACAAGCGTCTTAAATTTATCCCATTATTCACAAATCCATGAGACGTTCACTTTTTATTGTTTTGACGCTTTGGGGATTATGGAGCTGCGGCAGTACCCAAGACCAATCGGCCTCAAGTAGCCTCGACGATAAACTCCCGAAAATTGAATTTGCCGACGATATTAAAAACGTTGATTTTGGTACTATTGCCGAAGGACAGCAAGTAGAGCGTAAATTCAAGTTTAAAAACACAGGCGATTTTCCTTTGATTATCAACAACGTGAGTGCTTCTTGTGGTTGTACCATTCCCGAATGGCCCCGCGACCCCATCGGCCCCGACGAAGAAGGAACAATCTTGGTACGTTTTAATAGCAAAGGAAAGCAAGGTCCTCAGTTTAAAACGGTGACTATTTTTGCCAATACCAATCCTGCTACCAACGATATTCAGTTTAAAGCAGACGTAACTCCCGCCCCAACGGCGGACTCAACGGCCGCCAAGTAAGACGAAAAACTTCTTAGACTTAACTTCTAACATATCACCTACGAGAATGAACAGTATTTTTTTACAAGCCGCATCTGGCCAAACTAGCATGATTTATCAGCTTGTGATGTGGGCAGGTATCATTGGAGTATTTTATTTCTTCATGATTCGTCCGCAACAAAAAAAGCAAAAAGATCAAAAGAAATTTTTGGAAGAACTTAAAAAAGGCGACGAAGTAGTTACCATTGGTGGTTTGCACGCAACGGTTATTTCAGTATATGAAACAACCGTTACCCTTGACGTGGACGGCAAAGGCACTAAAATGAAATTCGAGAAATCTTCTATTTCGCGCAAAGCTGGAACAACTGCTTAATCGTGGCACAATTACCTGTCTCTTCAAAGCCTGCTCGTAGCCGCACCCTGATTCTTAGTCTGGTTGCGGCTACGATTATTTGGCTTTTCAACGAACTCAACAAAGACGGCTATACGCTGCGGGTTCCGTATCCTGTTAAAATTTCTTACAACGACTCGTTGTATATTCCCATTCACCCACTTCCCCAAAGTGCCAACGCCATCATTAAAGGCAGTGGCTGGACACTTCTGCGTAAATCAATCGCCTTTACCGTTCCGCCTGTTACGTACGTCATCGAAAACCCCTTAGCAACCAACTCAATCAATACCAGCGCATTAGCTGCTGCTATGAATGAGCAAGTAAAGGATGTGGACATTACACACGTAGAGCTCGACAAAAATCGAATTGATTTTGAAGAACGCGTCGTCAAAACATCTATCCTTAAAGTAGATAGCTTGGGGCTCAATCTGTTTCCCAAATTTGTCGTGTCAAGTCTCATCAACCTTCGCCCCAATAAGGTGACGTTCGAGGGACCAGCGTCGTTGGTGAACGATATTGCAGATACGTTGATTGTGAAAGTTCCTGCCCAAAAAATCAGGGGGAATTACGACGAAGAGCTTCCCATTCGCTATCCACAATCGCCCCTGCTAAAAACCAGCGCGGAGCGCGTTTTTGTCAGCTTTGAAGTTGCCGAATTTTTGGGAACGCCTCCTCCCGCACCCCAACCCAAAGAGCAAGAACCCGTCAAAAAGGCCACAACAAAAAAAGCCAACAAAGGGAAGAAAAAGAAATAATTGCAAAATTGTCGTCATTTGTACTTCGGCATTCATCATGGCTTTACAAATCGGAATAACAGGAGGAATAGGTTCGGGAAAAAGTATGGTATGCCGTATTTTTGAAGCACTTGGTGCGCCTTTTTACTCGGCCGATGAACGTGCCAAGTGGCTCCTCAATAACGACGAAAAGCTCAAAAAAACGGTAGAAGCGCTGTTGGGGAAAGACGCCTACCTAGCCGACGGAAGTTACAACCGCAGGTGGGTAGCGCAAGAAGTTTTTTCAAAACCCGCCCTGCTTCAGCAACTCAATGCCATTGTGCATCCAAGGGTAGGAGAAGATACCGAGGCTTGGGTAAAAAAGCATAAAAAAGCACCCTATTTGGTCAAAGAAGCAGCCATTATGGCTCGCGCAGGCCAACGCAATTCACTCGACAAAATCATCGTTGTTGAAGCCCCTGTTGCGCTTCGCATCGCTCGGGTTTTGCAGCGAGACACCCAACGTTCCGAAGCCGAAATCAGGGATATTATTGCTCGACAACTACCTGATGATGAGCGACTTCAACTAGCTGATTTTGTAATCAAAAACGATGAAAGTCAACTTCTGACTCCGCAAGTGTGGGAACTCCACCAGCTATTTTGCAAAAAGCGCTAAAGGACCCATTTTTTTCAACAATTTTTGTCTCGAACTAAGCTTCTCAAAAACAAGATTTCGTCTTGCATTGATTGAATCTTACGTTCGTACAGTTCGCGCTCACGATCCGATATTCCCAATTGCACCATCACATTACTTACTTCTTTGGCAGTAGTAGATGCCGTCTCTTTATTGGCGATAAACGAACTCCCGTCGAAGGTCAATAATTGCATAACGTCAATTTCCAGAATCTCAGCAATACGAGTGAGGTTCGAAAACGATACATCGACTTCGCCTCGTTCCAGTTTGCTGTAAGCCGTCTGTGATTTACCTAATTGAGAGGCCATGAATTCCTGTGTAAAATCACGCAATTCGCGAACTTTACGAATTTTTGTACCCACAAGTTTCATGTGAGGTACCGTTGGATGGTTTTTTAACGATATCATTTTTGGATTAGGATAGAGTTTTCCTTGGTTATATACGGTTGTGTCAATTAAAAAGATTTACATGCTTAAAAAAAATTTTGGTACGTAAAAAAGTTTTCATTGGTATATAATCTATCTAATTGAACATTATTTAGCATTCTTTATTTTCTTGGTATAATACAACAAATACCTCCAACATTTTTCTATATTTTCTACAAATAACCCAAAAGAATGGTATGCGCTTATTGGGCGTATTCGTAAAATAGTCGCCAAACGACTAAAGTAAAACCTGCGAAATTTGAATTGATACCCAAGGGCAACCATATTTGCCTTACCAATCTTCCTCTGAATATCGGCCGAATTCGCAAGGGCGTTGGTGTTTAAATCAAATAACAACCCATAAATTCAATTCAAAATGAAAACGTTAGACTTAAACTCGTACGGCGTATCCGAAATGAACAATTTCGAAATGGTAAACACCGACGGACAAACTTGCATCCCTGTTCCTACATGCGTAAACCCTGGCGCAACAGTTGGTGTGGCCATTGGCGTAGCAGTAGGTGTTACAGCTACTGTAACTGGCATCGTTGGTGGTGTAAAAGGCTCTCTTCTTGGCAAAGTGGGCAATCTCCTCGGTGGTTGCGGCTGCTAATATTTAACTTCTAAGCGAATTCCTCTTTGACTTACCCTTGGTTTGCTGAAGAGGAATTCCTCTTTTATACCCATGGCCCAGCTCCTACCCGATAGCTTTATTGACAACACAACGCACTTGTATTTACCAAAAGTAAAAGCAAGGTCGATGCTGCTGTATGCCCTTGTACTTGGCGCAGTTATAGTCCTCGGTGTTGCCGCGTTTTTTATTAAAATCGACGTTTCGTTTACATCCAGCGGTACCATTCGGTCGGTAGCCGAAAAGACGGAAGTGCGCTCGCTCGTCAGTGGTCGCGTATTGACAGCCCATGTTCGAGAAAATCAATTGGTGAAAGTCGGTGATATTCTGCTGACCCTTGCCCCCGACGCCCTTGAAGAAAAACTACGACTCAGCCATTTTCAACAATCTGAGCAACAACAACTTATCAATGACTTAATCTTCCTCACCAGTCCAAAGTACGACCTAACAGATGCCTTGGGCAATCGGATGTTTAAAACATCGCTGTATGCCCAGCAGTACAATCAGCTCCAAGCCCAATTGAAGGAAAACGAAGTGCGGCGCAACAAAGTAGAAAAAGAACTCAAAGCAGATAAATATTTACACAGCGAAAAAGTGCTTGCCACCCGCGATTTAGATGCAAAACAGGCTGAATATGACCAACTTTACGAAGAATACCGTCTTTTGATTGAACGCCAAGTAAGCCAATGGGAAGCCGAGCTGAACACCGCCAAACTACTATCGGCCCAACTTAAATCCGAAGAAGGTCAGCTGGCCAAAGAGCGCCAGTTATATACCATTAAAGCGGCGGTGGCAGGCACTGTTCAACAATGGGCGGGCAAGTACGAAGGTAGCGTCGTTCAGTCGGGCGAAACGTTGGGCATCATCTCTCCCGACTCAAGCCTGCTGGTCGAATGTTACGTCAAACCATCTGACATGGGACTTTTAAAGCTCAAGCAGACTGTGCTTCTTCAGTTGGACGCCCTTAACTACCGCGAATGGGGTCTTGCCCGTGGTAGCGTGATTGACATTGCACGTGATTTTACTTTGATCAACAACCAACCCGTTTTCAAAGTAAAATGCCGTCTCGATACTCCCTCCTTAAAATTACAAAATGGCTACGAAGCTCGCCTCCAAAAGGGAATGACGCTCCAAGCCCGCTTTGTGATTGTACAACGTACACTCGCGCAATTGGTATTTGATAAAATGGAAGATTGGCTAAATCCGAATGCGAAAAGGGATTGAAATAAAACAGCACGATACCACCGACTGCGGCGCGGCTTGCCTTGCCTCAGCGGCAGCGTATTATAAATTACGAATGCCGATTGCGCGCATCCGTCAGTTTGCCCATACCGATACCCGTGGCACCAACGTCGTGGGTATGATTGAAGCCGCTAACCGCCTTGGTTTTCAGGCCAAAGGAGTCAAAGGTACGCCCGAAAGCCTCTCCAAAATCCCCAAACCGTCGATTGCCCACGTGAGCGTTCCGTTAGTTTCTGACAGCGACGCTGGTCGTGAGGAAGCACGGGGATTACACTACGTAGTCATCTACGAAGTGACCGACAAAAAAGTCACCTACATGGACCCTGCGGTGGGAAAAATGGTCAAAAAACCGCTGAACGAATTTGTGTCGATGTGGACGGGCGTATTGGTACTTTTGTTGCCCAACGAACAGTTTCAACAAGGCAACGAATCAGTAACCATCACGACCCGCTTTTGGCAACTGATTCGTCCGCACCAAACTGTGATGATTGAAGCGCTTTTTGGCGCCATTATTTATACCATTTTAGGGTTAGGCACGTCGATTTACGTCCAAAAAATCGTGGATAACGTGCTCGTTGAAGGCAATCGCAACTTGCTCAACTTGATGAGCATCGGAATGCTTTTACTTATGGTACTCCAACTTTTTATTGGTTCTACCAAAACAATTTTTGCCCTAAAAACAGGCCAACAGATTGATGCCCAGTTGATTTTAGGCTATTACAAACACCTGCTAAAACTTCCTCAAACGTTTTTTGATACAATGCGGGTGGGCGAAATCATTTCACGCGTTAATGATGCCGTCAAAATCAGGGCCTTTATCAATGATGTTGCCCTCAATCTGATTGTCGATATTTTCATCGTCTTTTTTTCCTTTGGGTTAATGTTTACTTACGACGCCAAATTGGCATTGATGATGGCGGGTATCATTCCATTGTACGCTCTTACGTATTGGATTGCCAACCGAATCAACCGAACTACCCAGCGAAAACTCATGGAAAACAGTGCCGATTTGGAAGCACAGCTTGTCGAATCGCTCAACAACGTGGCCACCATCAAGCGTTTTGGGCTGGAAGAATACGCCAATCTAAAGACCGAAAACCGATTTGTGACGTTGCTCCGCTCGGTATATCATACTTCTACCCGCACGCTCTACCTTGGCAATGCGGCGGCGTTGATTACCAACATTTTTACCATTTTGCTCTTGTGGGTCGGGTCGGGGCTTGTGCTCGACCGCCAACTTACGCCTGGAGAACTACTCTCATTTTATGCCCTCGTTGGTTATTTTACGGGTCCCGCCGCTGGGCTTATTGGGATGAACAAAACGCTCCAAGAAGCCCTCATCGCCGCCGACCGACTGTTTGAAATCATGGATTTGGAACGAGAAACCACCGAAAACAAAGTTCCGTTGACGATTGACATGCTCGGCGACATTCGTTTTAAAGAAGTGACTTTTCGGTATGGTTCGAGAACAACGATTTTTGAGAAATTAAACCTGCTTATTCCCAAAGGAAAAATTACGGCCGTCGTGGGTGAAAGTGGCAGTGGCAAATCGACGCTGTTGTCGCTTCTACAAAACTTGTATCCACTGCAAGCTGGAAATATTTACATTGGGAATTATGACATCAAGCACCTCGACAACAACAGTTTGCGCCAAATGGTAAGCGTCGTGCCCCAACAAATTGATTTGTTTGCAGGTACAGTTGTCGAAAATATTGCCGTAGGCGAATTTGAGCCCGACATGAAAAAGCTCATTTTTTACTGTAATCTCTTAGGAATCACTGATTTTATTGAGCGGCTTCCCAATGGTTTTCAGACGACATTGGGCGAACGCGGGGCCAATTTGTCGGGTGGGCAGCGGCAACGGTTGGCCATCGCCCGTGCGCTATACCGAAACCCGCATATCCTGATTTTGGACGAAGCGACCTCTGCCTTGGATTCGGTTTCAGAACAGTATGTTCAGCGTACCATTCAGCTCTTGCGTCAAGAAGGAATCACGGTTATTTTGATTGCTCACCGCATGAGCACCATCAAAAATGCCGATAAAATTGTGGTATTATACGAAGGGACGTTGGTAGAAGAAGGCACCCATCAAACGCTATTGCAAAGCCCAGTCGGCACTTATCGTCGCCTGTGGGAACAGCAAAACGGTGCTGTAATGGCCACTCACCTCAACGGCGTTGGCCATTACAGCTAACCAAAAAGACCTACCAGAAAATCCAGTAAATCAAGCTAAAAGTTACAATAACAGCGATGGCTCCCAAGCGGAAAGATGGCGTTACGCGGAACCATTCCGAACGTACCTCAAACGCATTTTCTTGGTTTTGACCCTTCGATTGGGCAAGGCTAATCGCTACGTGAACCGCCGAGCAAATCCAGAACACAACTCCCATACGATTGAGGAACGGGAAGGATGGATAAAGATTTTCGATAACGGCCGACAACGCAATACTCAACACCGCTGCGGCTAAAGCACCATTGGCTGTGGCTTTTTTCCAGAAAAATCCGAGCAAGAAAATACTCAAAATACCTGGTGAAATATAGCCCGTATAAACCTGAATGTATTCAAAAGCCTGACCGAAATTAGCCAACAACGGACTGACAATCAAGGCAATGATAAAGGCAATCACAATTGCCACTCGCCCCGTCCACACGGTTTGTTTTTCAGTTAAGTTTTTGTTGAAAAACTTCTGGTGAATGTCTAACACATAAATGGTTGAAATACTGTTTGCTTTCCCCGCCAAACTTGCCACAATCGCCGCCGTCAAAGCTGCAAAAGCGAGTCCTTTCAAGCCTACTGGCAATAAATTGAGCAACACAGGGTACGCATTATCGGGCTTAACGATACCGTTTTGCGTAATTCCGTTTACAATCGACGTATCGGCATTTTCTTGGAATAATACATACGCTGCAAGTCCTGGCAATACCACGATGAAAGGCATCATCATTTTCAAAAAAGCCGCAAACAACACGCCGCTACGTGCCGTATTGAGGTCGGCCCCGAGGGCGCGCTGCGTCATGTATTGGTTACAGCCAAAATAATTAAGGTTGTTTACCCATTGACCACCAATGATAAACATCATAATACCTGGAAGCTGGTTGTAGGCATCGATAAACCCACCACGCCCGTCGTGAACTTGGTATTGGCCTGGGGTAAAAATCATGTGCAAGTGGCTATCTGCTTTTTCACGAATGAGGCCAAGCCCTTCCATAATGCCCGCGCCCGTTCCCACCTTGACAGAAAGCAAATCTAACGCCAAGTAGGTCGTAGCCAATCCACCAAAAATTAAACAAACGACCTGAATCACGTCGGTGTAGCCAATCACTTTCATCCCTCCCAAGGTGATAATCACCGCGAAAGTGGTCAAGAAAATTGCGCAAGGCATGAATGAAAAGCCCGTCATTTTTTCCAAGCTCAATGCCCCCAAATAAATAATAGACGTGAGGTTCACAAAAATGTAGAGGAACAACCAAAATACCGCCATAATGGTAGCCAAGCGCTCATTGTAGCGCTTCGACAAAAACTGCGGCATGGTGTAAATTTTGTTGTTGAGATACATTGGCAAGAAATAAACCGCTACAATAATGAGCGCTACTCCCCCCAATAACTCATAGACAGAAATGGCAATCCCAAGCTGGAAAGCCTGTCCGCTCATTCCGATAAACTGCTCCGCCGAAATGTTGGAAGCAATAATTGAAGCCCCAATCGCCCACCACGTAAGCGAACCTTCCGCCAAGAAAAAGTCCTTGGAATCAGCGGTTTGCTTGCCTTTGTGTTTATATACCCAATAGCCGTAGCTGGATACAATGACGAAATAAATGAGGAAAATTACGTAGTCAAGGGTTTCTAGTCCTAGCGTCATAAAAAGTCAGATTGTAAGAACGGGTTCTTGATAAATGATAGGTTTACTTTTTGATTTATGTCAAAAAGACACAATTCGTTTTTTCGTACTCATTTTTCTTAAAATCATTTCAATCAGCTTTTATACTATTGTGCTTTCACACATTTCTCGGCAAACTTCGGCAATATTTTTGCATGACAAAATCCATAAACCGACCTGTGTCTTATTATTCCCAAAAATAAAAGCATTAACTTTGACCATTCTTAACTTTTTTGGCTATGAAACTTGTTCGTTTGTGGATATTTTTAGCGATGACCGTGTTGGGACTCAGTCAATGCAACGTTACTAGCACTGGCGGCGGTGATCCAACTCCCGACCCTAACATTACCAAAACGGAGCTTTTGGCAGGCAAATCCTCAAAAGCCTGGGTGTTGACAGTTTCTAAAATCAACGGAAATGATGTCTTCAATCAGACTGTTGCCTGTGTGCGTGACAACAACATGGTGTTTCGTACCGACAAAAACTATGAGTGGAACGAAGGCGCAACCAAGTGCCGTACGCAAGACGACCAAGTCTTTGAAAAAGGAACGTGGGCGTTTAACACCGCCGAAACTGAGCTTGTGCTAAACAACGAGACGAACTATAAAATCGTCAAACTCACCGAAAATACCCTCCAAGTTTCCTATACAAACGTGTTTGGAGAAACGTTGGAAATGACCTTTAAGCCTAATTAATTCTTGCAAAAACTTCTTATCGTCATTGCTGGCCCCACGGCAGTGGGAAAGACTGACTTATGCGTTCGACTAGCCCAAACGCTCGAAACAGAAGTCATTTCGGCAGATTCTCGGCAATTTTACCGCGAACTTTCCATTGGTACTGCCAAACCTTCACTAGAAGAATTGAAGGGTGTTCCGCATCATTTTATCGACTCTCACTCCATTGAAACCTTGTACAGCGCGGGTTCGTTTGAACGCGATGCGCTGGCACTTTTGGAACAATTGTTTCAAACAAAAGACGTGGTGCTCCTCACGGGCGGGTCGGGTTTGTACATCAAAGCAGTGTGTGAAGGACTGGATAATTTGCCAGAAACGCCTCCCGAACTGCGCACCCAACTCATGTCCCGCCTCGAAACCGAAGGCTTGGCTGTGCTACAAGCGGAACTCCAACAACTTGACCCCGTTTACTGCGCTACCAACGACCTTCAAAATACCCAACGGGTGATTCGGGCACTGGAAGTGTGTTTGCTGACGAGGAAACCTTATTCATCGTTTCGGGAAAAACAGGTGGCTCAGCGCCCTTTCCGAATCATCCAGATTGCCTTAGAACGCGACCGCGACGAATTGTACCAACGCATCGACGCCCGCATGGACCAAATGCTCGCCGCTGGCTTGGTCGAAGAAGCCCGCTCAGTCATCGCTTTTCGTGAGCACAATGCCCTGCAAACCGTTGGCTATAAAGAGATTTACGATTATTTTGACGAAGCCTACGACTACGCCGAAATGGTGCGATTGCTCAAACGCAATACCCGACGCTACGCCAAACGCCAACTGACGTGGTTTAAGCACCAAGGCGATTTTCGGTGGTTTCATGCCTCCGATTTTGAAGGCATTTTGTCGTATATTAGCGAGCAGCGAAATGCAGATAACGGTTAACAGATAACAATTACACGGATAACAAATCAAAGAACAAACCCTGCCATGTCAAACGAAGAAATTGTTGAAGTACTTGAACTTACCGTCAAATTAATGGAACTTCACAATGCCGATGCGTTCAAAACGCGGGCATTTGGTTCTGCCGCCTTTAACCTCGACCGCTTCAAAGACGCCGAGCTTGCCAGTCTTTCGGCCGATGAACTCACAAAAATTCAGGGAGTTAGTAAAAACATGGCGGGGAAACTCGTGCAGCTTATTGACACGGGTCACTTGGCCGAACTCGACGAATTGTTGGCCCAAACTCCCGTCGGCGTCTTGGAAATGTTCAAAATCAAAGGCATTGGCCCCAAGAAAATTGGTACCATTTGGCGCGATTTGGGCATCGAAACCCTCGAAGGCTTGCAAGCAGCTTGCGAAAGTGGTCAAATTGCCAAATTGAAAGGCTTCGGCGAAGGGACGCAACAAAAGATTTTGGACTCGATGGCCTTCTTACGGAGTCAAGCGGGGAAACTTCGCATGGACAAAGGAGAAGCTCTTGCCAACCTTATTTTGGAAGAATTGCAGCCTCATTTTGCCCAAGTGGCCATTACGGGTGAAGTAGCTCGTAAGTGCGAAATTGTGGAAACGATTCAGCTAGTAGTAGGTACCGAATCGCCCGTAGCTGCGGCCCAAATCATTGGTTCGGTGGGTTGGTTGGTACAAAATCCCAAAGAATCGTCGCCGTTTGTGTGGCGTGGCAAAATCCAAGACCGCAGCCAAGCCACTGACCTTCCGCCCCAAGGCGAAGAAATTGAGGTAAAAAAGACGCTAGAAGTAAACGTTGAAATTCAATTTGTTCAGCCCGAACGCTTTGAGAACGAGCGTTTTATTTCGGACAGCGCCCACGCCCACCTTTTTGCCAAAACCCCGTCGGGGCATACATTATTATCGTTGGCCAACACCGCCCAAGCGTTTGTGTCGGCCGAAGAAATTTACCAAAGTGCAGGACTTCCGTACATCGTTCCCGAAATGCGCGAAGGCTTGGGAGAATTTGACTGGCGCAGCACCCACGCCAACGAAGACTTGGTAGAATGGCCGCACTTGCGCGGAATTTTGCACAACCACAGCACTTATTCCGACGGAAAACACAGCCTCGAACAAATGGCGCGTTTTTGTCAAGAACTTGGTTTTGAATACCTTGGTATTGCCGACCACTCCCAAACCGCCACCTATGCCCAAGGACTCAACGAAGAACGCGTAGAACAACAACACGCCGAAATCGACCGCCTCAACCAAACTTTTGCCCAAGAATTTTCGACTCCTTTTAAAATCTTGAAAGGCATCGAATCCGATATTTTGGGCGATGGCTCGCTCGACTACCCCGAAAGTATTTTGAAAACGTTCGATTTTGTGGTAGCGTCCGTTCACAGCAATCTCAACATGAACCTCGAAAAAGCCACAACGCGCCTACTTCGAGCCATCGAAAACCCTTATACAACCATTTTGGGACACCCAACAGGGCGTTTGCTGTTGGCACGGGCAGGCTATCCCATTGACTACAAATTGATTATCGACGCTTGCGCCCAAAACGGAGTCGTTATCGAAATCAATGCCAGTCCGTGGCGGTTGGATTTGGATTGGCGCTGGATTCGGTACTGCATGGAAAAAGGTGTGATGCTTTCTATCAACCCCGATGCCCACGAAAAAAATGGCTATTACGACATGCACTACGGCGTGGCCGTGGGACGAAAAGGTGGTTTGACCAAAGACATGACCTTCAATGCCTTGTCATTGACCGACCTTGAAGCCCATTTAGCCAAACGTAAGAGCCGCTAAGTACTTTACTTTGATACTTTTAAAACACATAGAGCACAATTAGAATAAACACATAGTAAACAAAGAAAGCCACAACATCGACCTTTAGATTTGTTTTCTATGTGAAAATTCTATGTGGCCTATGTGTTTAAAAATGGATACGTAACACCTTCCCCACAACAATTTTATTTTTCTCGCATCATTTTCGCCCGATAACGCGTTACTACTAAAAGAAAACTATCTTTACGTAAACTCCTGGCACAATGAAAAAGCTATTCTTCGGGCTTTTGATTTTCGCAACTGCGCTACAGTCTTGCAAAACCGACCCAGACCCCAATGAAAAAAATACGCTTACCCTGTCTTTTACCAATAAAGTAGGCACGCAAGACGTGGTGTTGGGCAAAGAGTCGTACCAAAATGCCATGGGCGAAACGTTCGGCGTAACTACCTACAATTATTTTATCAGCAACATTTCGCTCAAAAAATCGGACGGAACGCTCTATACTGTTCCGCAAGATTCGAGTTATTTTCTTATCAAAGAGTCTAATCCTGCCTCCAAAAAAGTAACCCTGCGAGGCATTCCAGCGGGCGACTATACCGAACTTCGCTTTATGATTGGGGTCGATAGCCTTCGCAACACCATGGACATCAGCCGCCGCACGGGCGTACTCGACCCAGGTGATGCTACCCACGACGGCGACGGGATGTATTGGTCCTGGAACTCAGGTTATATTTTCCTCAAAATGGAAGGAACTTCACCTCAAGTGACTGCCGATGCCGCAGGAAACCGCAAATACCGCTACCACATTGGGGGATTTGGGGGCTATAATGCCAAAACATTTAACAACCTCCGTACCGTAACGCTGCCGTTGGGAAGCGTAGCCGCTACCGTTGGGCCCAACCAACAGCCAGTGATTGAGGTAGTGAGCGATATTTCTAAAATTTTTAATGGTACGCAAAAAGTAAGCCTCGCCCAGTACCCCACGGTGATGTTTGCCGATTATTCCAGTACAGTTGCCAACAACTACGCCAGCATGTTTAGCATTGGCAGTGTAAAAGATTAACCACGCATGAACAAGTCGTTTCTCGTTGTCGTTGCTATGGCTTTGTTTGGATGGGCGGCGTGTCGGCAATCGTCGTCACCCACTCCCGACCCCACTACGCCCACGACCGAGACGCTGGAACTGACTCAGCCTAGCTACTTCCCGCCACTGGTGTATGACCTCAAGTCTAACCCGCTTACTTATGACGGGTTTCAACTAGGGCGCTCATTATTTTACGATGGACTTTTATCAAGAAATGGCACCATTGCCTGTGGCACTTGTCACCAACAAGCCGTGGCTTTTACCCACCACGGGCACGATTTGAGCCACGGGATTGACGACAAAATTGGCATGAGAAACGCCCCGCCCATTCAAAACATGGCGTGGGCTAAAGAGTTTTTCTGGGACGGAGGCGTCCATCAATTGGATTTGTTTCCAATTGCGCCCATTGAAAACCCCGTTGAAATGGACGAAAAGCTACCGAATGTCCTCCAAAAACTCCGCGATAGTAAAAATCCCAATTACCCCGAACTGTTCAAAAAAGCCTTTGGCAGCACCGAAATTACCACCGAGCGGTTTACCAAAGCCTTGTCGCAGTTTATGGTCTTTTTGGTGTCCAACAATTCCCGTTACGACCTTTACCTGCGCGGTACAACCAACGCCCTCACGGCGACCGAAAAAGAAGGATTGGCCTTGTTTAAACAAAAATGTGCGACTTGCCACGCGGGTGAATTGTTTACCGACCAATCGTTTCGTAACAATGGCCTCGACAACAGCCGCACCAGCGACCAAGGGCGTTTTCGCATCACTCAAAACCCCGACGACCTCTACAAATTTAAGGTTCCTAGCTTGCGCAACGTCGGCTATACATCTCCTTACATGCACGACGGGCGCTTTAGTACTCTCGAACAAGTACTAAACCACTACACCACCAACGTCCAAAAAACCGCTACCTTAGACCCAACGCTGCAAGCCAACGGCCAACTCGGCATTGCGATGACCGACGACGAAAAGGCCAAAATCATTGCCTTCTTAAAAACCCTCTCCGACGAACAATTTGTAAAAGACTACCGCTTTGCCGACCCAGGTTTTGGAAAGGCTTTTTAGCTATAATCAGCTATATGTAGGTATTTTGTACACGATTTAGCTGATTATAGAGTTATACTGAGCTAAATCCTATTAATTTTACCTACTTATAGCTCCGTATAACTACTATGAAAACACTTACGCCTTGGGCTTAGTACAACACCTACTTGGACTTGATGATTTGTTCAAATTAAAATTTGTGTGACATTTATCATACAATGTTGGAGGATGTGGGCGTATCTTTGTGACGTTTTCAACATCAATCCATGAACGGTAAGAGGATAATCGCCTACTTTTTATTCGCTCTCCTCAGCATCAAAATGCTGTTGGTGCCGTTTGTGTATCTTGATTTTGAGCTGCGTAAAGAGTTCATTATCAAAAACCTCTGCGAAAATCGCTTCAAACCTGAGCTGCATTGCGACGGGAAATGTTACCTCGCCAAGCAGCTCACCAAAGTAGCCGAAGGCCACGCCCGCGAAGAAGCCCAAAAACAACAAGATGCCTTCAAAAAAATCACCCAAGAGGTGTTTGATGAGCTTACGTTTGTGTTTTTACCCGTTCAGATGACAAATGCTGAACGGGTGTTTTATATGCACTACCTACCTCCTACCCCTACTGAATTCGTCACCTCGCTGCTGCGCCCACCCGCATTTGTTTTGTCATAATTTCTGAACCAATGGCACTTGTCCATTGTGGCCGTCCGTGCTAAACTAGCCACTTGGTTAGTCCTAGAGATTGTACGCGCCATTTTCACTATCGTTCAATATTTCGCAAAACAAATCATTCATTTCCAATGAAAAAGTCTTTCTTATTTTCAGCGCTTATGGCGTTGACAGTGTCTTTTATTTTTGTTTCATGTACCAAAGAAGAAGAAATCGGGCCTAATGATAAAAATTCCCTCAGCATCGAGTTTGACAACTACGTAGGAGGTGAAAAACTGGTGTTAGGCAGCAAAAGCTATAAAAATTCGTTGGGTGAAGACTTTACCGTATCAACCCTCAACTATTTTGTCAGCAACTTTTCGCTCAAAAAAGCCGACGGAACTGAAGTTAAATTCCCCAATCAATACTTTTTGATTCGCCAAGCCGATACCAAAACCTTGACAGTGACTTTGCCCGACGTGCCTGCGGGAGACTATACCTCAATGAGCTACATGATTGGGGTTGACAGCTTAAAAAGCATTTCGGACGTGGCGCAACGCACGGGCGTGCTTGACCCTGCTTCTTACGGCACCGACAACATGTACTGGTCGTGGAACTCTGGTTATATTTTCTTCAAAATGGAAGGAATTTCTTCGGCGGCTACGACAGCTACGAAGTTGTTTCAATTCCACATCGGAGGCTTTGGCGGACGCACGTCGGTGACGGCCAACAACCTCCGCACCGTAACGACTTCGTTTGGCACAACCACTGCGCAGGTTCGCAAAAACATTGCACCCACGGTTCACGTGGTGACGGACGTGCTGCAAACGTTCAGCCAAGGAACGAGTATTGCCAAAACAAGCGTGATGATGAACCCTGCGGCGTCTAAACCTTTTGCCGACGGGTACGCTAAAATGTTCAAGGTAGAGCACATTCACAACGACAAAATGTAATCGAATGAACAGCACACGCTGGCGGCTTTTGGCCGTATCGTTGAGTTTTATGGGTTGGCTTGCTTCTTGTTCCCTTTTGGGAGGGGAAGCAAGCCCCGAAACCCTTTTTTCGGTGCCCGCCACTTTTCCGCAACCGACTTACGACTTGAGTAAAAATCCCATCACCAGCGACGGCGTTGCGTTGGGAAAACAGTTGTTTTTCGACGGTATCCTGTCGCGCGATGGCAGCATTTCGTGCGGCGAATGTCACAACCAAAGTCACGCTTTTACGCACCACGGACACGGGTTTAGCCACGGCATCAACAACCAAGAAGGCACCCGCAACGCCCCTCCGCTGATTAACTTAGCTTGGCAAGATTCGTTCTTTTGGGATGGCGGAGTATTCGATTTGGATTTATTTTCGATTGCCCCCATCGAAAATCCACTCGAAATGGATGACAAAATTGGCAACGTTCTCCAAAAATTACGGGGGTCGAAAGAGTATCCCAAGCTCTTCAAAAAAGCCTACGGCACCGAAGAAATTACGACCGAACGCTTTTTGAAGGCATTGTCTCAGTTTATGTTGACCTTGGTTTCGGCCAATTCCAAATACGACCAGTTTTTGGCAGGAAAAGCCCAACTTACCGCCGACGAAACGGCTGGATTTCAACTCTTTAAAGACAAAGGTTGCGCCAAATGCCACAGCGGCGCGCTTTTTACCGACCATAGTTTCCGTAGCAATGGCCTGCTTCCCGAATACACGGGCGATTTGGGCCGTTACCGCATTACCGAAAACGACGCCGACAAAAACAAATTCAAAGTACCGACCCTCCGCAACATCGAAGTAACGTACCCGTACATGCACGATGCGCGTTTTTTGAACCTTGAGGCCGTTCTCAAATTTTATGCCGAAGGAGTCAAAGAAACGGGCAGCCTCGACCCGCTGTTGAAACAAAACGGCCGTTTGGGCATCCCGATGACCGCCGATGAACAACAAAAAATCATTGCTTTTCTCAAAACACTCACCGACCAAGAGTTTTTGACCAACCCCCGATTTGCTGCACCATGAAAAAGTCATTTTACGCATTTTTACTGCTAAGTGCTGAAGCACAAGTTAACCGTTATTTGTTAACTGTTAATCGTTCAAAATCAACGAACTACATCAAAGCAACTACCCTAAAGCTTTTACTTTACTACTTACTAGCTACTTCCCCAAGTCACGCTTGCGATATTTGTGGCTGTGGCAATGGTGGCTCATTTTTTGGCATTTTGCCACAGTCACATTTACGTTTTGCAGGGGTTCGTTACCGCGTTAAAAATTACGAATCGCACCTCAATAGCACGTTTTTTCGCGCCCGAGAAAACTTCCAAACGGCCGAACTTTGGGCGCGTTTTTATCCCTTGAAACGCACGCAGCTCATGGTATTCGTCCCGTACAACTGGAATACCCAAACACTTTATCGCACCGAAACTCCTCAGAAAATCAGCGGATTGGGCGACGTATCGGCTCTTTTCCACTACAACATTGTGAATACCTTTTGGGATTCAACCACCCACAAAATTGACCAAACCCTGCTCATCGGAGGCGGCATTAAGGCCCCAACGGGCAAGTTTCGGTACGTGGAAGATGGCACCGAAGTAGCCAATGCCAACTTTCAACTCGGCACGGGTAGTGTTGACTTTGTGGTGAACGCGATTTATAACCTACGTTACCAAAAATGGGGTTCCAACGTGGACGTTTCCTACAAAATCAACACCACCAACCCCAATCATTATCGGTTTGCCAACCGCCTCAGTGGGTCGGTTTCGGTTTTTCGTACCTTGTCGCTTTCATCGCTTACCCTCATGCCCAACGTAGGAGTATATGTAGAACATTTTGGGTACGACATCAAGAACGGCCAAAAGAACACTTTTACGGGAGGAACGCTAAGTACGGCAAATGCAGGATTAGAAGTTTACTTCAAACGAACTTCGGCAGGAATTACTTATCAATCTCCTCTTTATCAGCAGCTTTCGGGCGGAGATTTAAAGCTAAAAAATACCCTTTCAACGCATTTAACTTTTTTATTTTAACATGAAACGTTACCTATTTTTAGTCCTTTTGTGCGCGTCGGTAGTGGCAAATGCTCAAAACCGAACGGCCGAACTTCGCCAAGAACTCATCGACGCATTTGACATGTCGGAAAAGTACAGCCTTAAAATTTGCGACCAAATGCCCGCCGAATTTTATCAATTTAAGGCCACAGATTCAGTTATGACCTTTGCCGAACAATGGCGTCACTGTGTCATTTTTTCAATCAACCAACTTGCGGGGCGTACGGGCGTGGTGAACCCACTCAAAGAGCGAAAGTTGCCCAAAGTCATGAACAAAGAGCAGGTGGTCAGCGAAGTAAAAGCCATGTATGCGTTTATCCGAAAAACCGTTCGAGAACTTCCTGAAGCGAAACTGTACGAAAAAACAGGCTTCACCAACGGCGAAATCCCCATGTGGCGCCTGATTTATGCCGTTGAAAACCACATCATTCACCACCGTGGACAAGTCATTGTGTATTTACGCTTAAAAAATATTGTTCCCGAGGGTTATGTTGGCTGGTAATTTGTATTTTTGTTACAACCTTTCCGCAACCCCATGCTGTTCCGTTTGCGAATAGATATTTCCAAATTAACCCGTCGTCAGATTCTTCGTCTGCGGGGGTGGTTGCTTGTCGCCATTGTGGGGGTCATGTTCATGCAAAGTGTTCTCACCGCTTTGCTCGTGTTTTCCATTGACAATCCGCTTACTTTTCAGGAATCTTATGCCCAATCGGAACAAACAGTTAGCCAATCCCACGAACGCGCCAAACAACAGCTCTTGTCGTTGTTGGATTTTGGACAAGAACCCACCAAGAAAAAACAGGCTTCGCTGAACCTCTACGTTTTTAATCTTTTTGTAGAAGAAGTTGCCATCGAAGTCCCCCCCTGCCTTCCAACGGACGTTGCTTCCAACGCCGATTTTGCCTATTTGGCAGGAAAAGGGCTATTATTTCACCAAAAAATTCCGCACCCTCCACGTACCGTTTAATGTCCATTTGATACGCTGCTCCGTCGTTCGGGGTAGCGCTTCATCGTTTCTCTCTGCCGCATCTCAGCAGGGAAGAAGCCCCGTATCCCTATGGTTTCATTAAACACTTTATTCTCGTGGATTTTCCAATCTTTCACCTCGATTTTATTGGCAATCGGGCTTTGATTGCCATTATCGCCGTCCTCCATGCCGTCATCAACCACGCCTTGGCGGTTGGACTTATGCCCGTAGTCGCCATGCTCGAAATCAAAGGGTTCAGGCTTCTAAAAACCAACCCCGAGCTAGCCGAAAAGTGGGACGCGCTCGCATACCGAATTTTGTTTGTGGCCTTTCTCATCACGACCACCATTGGTGCCATGACGGGCGTTGGTATTTGGTTTTCGGCCTCGTTGGTTAACCCCGCCTCCATCGCCAGTCTCATCCGCGTTTTCTTTGGCGCATGGTTTGTCGAATGGCTCGTTTTTGTGACCGAAGTCGTGCTTATATTGTTTTATT
Source organism: Runella sp. R5_40 (assembly GCF_057652295.1). NCBI lineage: Bacteria > Pseudomonadati > Bacteroidota > Cytophagia > Cytophagales > Spirosomataceae > Runella > Runella sp. R5_40. The sequence goes on from NZ_JBYFCH010000007.1 coordinate 228,079, forward strand.
TCTTAACGTGGAAAAAACTAAAAGCCAACCTGTTACAAAAATTTAAACACGTCAAATACGGGCTATTTTTGAGCTTTTTTTCTTGGATTACGATGGCGATTATCGTGTCCATTTTGTCGTTTATGATGGATACGGGCAACTGGAACAACGACCGCACCTTTTTGTACGGTTTCTTAAATCCCGTGTATTTGCCTCAATTGTTTTTCCGCACACCCCTCGCCATGACCATGGGCGGTATGATTGCCATGTTTTTAACGCTGATTTACACCCGCAAAGACCTCGAATTTCGTAAAATAGCCCTCCGTTCCATCAGCAAATGGGTATTGATTTGGGGGCCGTTGGCGGCCGCAGGAGCCATGTTGTACTACTACATGATTCCAAAAAGCTTGGTCGGTAACTTGCCCGTGGCGATGGGAACGCTTGAGTTTCAAAACTGGTACAGCCAAATCGTGGTCATTGTCATCGTCGCCATCGGATTGGTGATTGGCATGGCCAATTGGTCGTATTTTCGTCCACAAACTGCTCCTGCTTGGTTGGCAGGAGTGAGTATTTTGCTCGTTGTGGGCTTGATGGGTCACTTTGAACGCCTGCGCGAGTTTATCCGCAAGCCTTACGTCATCGGCGAATACATGTATTCCAATGGCTTACGGGTCGAAGACTATCCCCTTCTACAGCGCGACGGCGTACTGAAACACGCCAATTTTGTGGCAAACAAAGAAGTGACCGATGACAATATGTTAGAGGCAGGTCGAGACGTATTTATCCTGACTTGTAGCCGTTGCCACACCACCAATGGCGCGGTGAACCCCATGACGGGAAAATTTACGGACATGTTTGGCACCAAACCTTGGGAAACGGCGCAATTGAAAGGGTACATCAAAAACATGCACTCTGCGCGGTATTTCATGCCGCCTTTCCCTGGCAACGACCGCGAGTTGGACGCCCTTTGTGCCTACATCAAAGAGCTGCAAACCAACCCGCAGCCCGTTTCGGGGGCGCAAGATGGCCTTGGTTTTAACAAACCCAAGCCTTCGCAACCCGTAGCTGCTGTCCGTTAATCAACCTTCCATTCTAACGATATTCATCATGTTTTTAAACATTCTTCTGCAAACCCAAACCATTGTCCAAAAGGACATTCCGCTTCCCTTGCCCGTGCCCGAGTGGGTGTTGGTTGTGGTATTGGTATCTATGTTTTTGGTACATATTTTATTTATCAACTTCATGGTTGGTGGTTCTATTCTGACGTTGGTGTATCAATTACTCGGTCTTCGCAAGCCCGATTACGACAAACTTGCCTACGAAGTGGCCCAAACCATTACGGTCAATAAATCCATGGCGGTGGTGATGGGAATCGCGCCGCTGTTGGCCATCAATACGCTCTATACCACGTACTTCTACACGGCCAATGCCCTCACGGGTTTGATGTGGATTTTGATAATTCCGCTGGTGACGATTGCCTTTTTGTTGCTCTACGCCCACAAGTTTTTGTGGCACAAGCTCGACAACAACAAGTTTTTGCACATCAGCATTTTGGCAACGGCCGTGGCCATTTTCTTGTTTGTCCCCCTCATTTTTTTGACCAACGTCAATTTGATGATGTTCCCCGACAAATGGTCGGTGGTAGAAGGGTTTTTGTCGGCGTTGGTATTGCCCAACGTTTTTCCCCGTTACCTCCATTTTCTGAATGCCTGCATGGCCGCGTCGGGGTTGTTGTTGGTTTGGTATTTTGGTCGAAAAGACTTCGATTTTGAAGAAAAATTCCCCACGTTAAGCCGCTACAATGTCCGCAAAAACCTCTACACCGTCACGTTTTATGGGTCGGTTGTGCAGTTTTTGGTGGGTCCGATTGTCCTCGTTACCCTTCCCAGTCAAGGCTTGGGCTGGAATGTCTTGCTGGTTATTTTCACGGGAGCGTCCATTGCCATTGTGGCGATGGTTTGGTTGTGGAAAGAAATCACGGGGCCAGCGGCTCAGTTTGGGCGTCATTTCACCAAAATTGCCCTGACGATGGGCGTCGTTGTACTTTTCATGGGCTCGGGGCGGCAATTGTACCGTTCCAACGTCATTGACCCTCACCGTAAGTTGGTAGCCAAAAAAACGGCTGAATACGAAAAACTGGTCAAAGAAGCCCAAGCGGAGGCACTCAAGCCCAAAACCACCGAAACCGCCACCGCTACCCACCCTGGGGAAGCCATTTTTCAGATGAACTGCGTGGCCTGTCATCAGGTAAACGACAAACTCGTAGGGCCTAGCATGATAGAAGCCGCAGGGATTTACAAAGGCAATCTCAATGGGTTGATGGGCTGGATTCGTCAGCCTGGCAAAAAACGAGACGGGCCCGCCATGCCTGCCCAAGCGCATCTGGGCGACGACAAAATCAAACAGGTAGCAGAGTGGGTTTTGACGCTGAATAAATAGTTAGTAAGTTTATTTTTTAACCACATAGGACACAGTAGAATATACACATAGAGGACATGGGAGTGCTATGCGTCTATTGTGTTCTATGTGGTTACCTGCAAACCAAAAAAGATGCTGTTATGGCTAAAAAACAAAGTAAATCGAAGCTAAGTCGCAGCAAAGCACCTCGCTGGAAACAGTGGAGTACCATGTTGCTTTTGCTGTTGCTTTTGCTAAGTATGATTCTTGTCTTGAATCGCTTATAGTAAGCTCATTTTCACCCATTCATGTCTGGTTTTATCATCATTTGACACGATTTATCTACCTTTGTGTCGGCCGTTATCAATATGTTCAAAAAACAACACATAGCACTTTTGTTATTTGCCCTTGTAAGCATCAAGACCTTACTTGTGCCTGTGGTGTATTTGGATTTTGAACTACGTAAAGAATACATTATCAAGAACCTTTGCGAAAACCGTTTCAAGCCTCAGCTTCACTGCGACGGGAAGTGTTACTTAGCCAAACGACTGCAAAAAATTGCCGAAGACAACGCCACCAAAGAAACCCAAAAACACGCTTCTCACCTCAAAAAAATGGTGGAAGATTCGTTTGAAGAATTGTCTATTTCCTTCAATATTCCTTACCAAACTACCTTTATTACGGTCATTGTGAGTGCTTGTGCGCACTTCCTTCTTCCAAAGCACACCCAAGTACCTATCAAACCTCCCATCGGTTAAGCCCTTTTTTGCAGTTGTGATTGCCTTCCCTCTCCTCCTGAGTGGAAGTAAGCACTTATTTTCCAAGTTTTCATTCTTGACACATTTTTCTATGTTGACCGACGATCAACTTGGCGAATTGTTGCGCGGTACTGGCGTAACACGAGCAAACCATTCACCCTTTGAATTTTCCCCTCAAAGCCGATTTTACGTGGCACTTGGTATCATTTTTATCCCATCCCTCGTACTCATATCTCTCTTAACTTTTTGATTATGAACGACAATAGTAAATTTTCAAACATTCCGCCAAAGCAACTCAATCGGGTAGTTCAGTTGGTGGCTTACAGCATTATTGCCGCATTAGTAGGAGTTATTTTCACGGCAATAGTCCTCCTGATAGGTCTTGTTCTACATGCCTAGCGGGAGTTTATTAATCAAGATGAACTAATACTAACAGCCTCGCTTCTTTGAGGCGAGGCATTGTTTAAAATCTTGGGTTTTCAGCCTATTCAGATTTGGGCTGATTTGGATTGTACTTGTTTTTATTTTCTTTTTTGCCGTAGTGGCCATCTCGATACAAAAATAATACAACCCACTAATTTTCAATTATTTACAAATAAAAATCCAACACATGCACCCAATAAAAGTAACTATACAAGTACTTCTGTTTTGCATTTTCGGTAGTTATGCTATCGCTCAAACCCTCAAAGGAACTGTCAAAAGTACCACGGGTGAAAACGTTGCCTTTGCTACAATAACACTGCTCAATAGCCCCAAAGGCACCGTAGCCGACAAAAACGGCAGCTACCAACTCACCCTAACCCGTGGGAAATACGAAGTGTCGGTTAGTGCCGTAGGTTACGCTACTCAAATTCAGCAGGTAACGATGACCGATAAAAATACCGAACTAAATTTCAGCCTTAACCCAAGTACGCAAGACTTAGGCGAGGTAGTGGTGACGGCTCAAAAGACTGAGCAAAATTTACTCAATATCCCCGTGGCAGTTACGTCGCTGTCGGCCAAGAAAGTGGAGGACGCTCGGGTGTGGGAACTAGCAAACCTAACCGCGATTGTCCCCAATTATCTCTACTCCGAATTGGGCGTGGCATTCCAGCAAATCCAGTCCATCAGAGGCGTGCAGGTGTTCAGCGAAAACCCTGCCGTGGCTACTTACATTGACGACGTAAACGCCTTAGATATCATCGGAGGGGGCTTTCAAATGGCTGACATCGAACGCGTTGAGGTACTTCGTGGGCCACAAGGAACGCTTTTCGGTCGCAATGCCATGGGAGGTGTGGTCAATATCATCACCAAAAAACCTACCAACCGCACCAATGGTTTTGCTGAACTAAGCCTCGGCAACTTGGGGTTACAACGCTACAATGCAGGTTTTAAAACCCCGATTGTGAAAGACAAATTGTTCTTTGGTATCAATGGAGTATATAGCAAACGCAATGGATTCTTAAAAAATGATACGACTGGACTCGGAAAAACCGACAAAAACATTCAGGGCGCACGGGTAGGCGATGAAGAAAGCCTCTACGGCAACGCCTATTTGCGCTGGTTTCCAAGCAGTAAATTCAGCGCGACCCTCAACGTAAAAGCACAAATGGATAAGTCGGACGCCACGGGTTTTATGCTGAGTGTGGGCAATGAAAAATTAGCGTTTGCCAACCCTGATAAGATTTACCTGACGCGTATCGGCACTCACCAACGCAACATCGTCAATACGTCTTTGAACCTAAAATACTACGGTTCGGGCTATACGCTCACGTCGGTTTCGGCTACCCAAGCCATCGGCATGGCTTACAAAGACGTTGATTTTCCTGGCTATTATCACACGTTCAGAGAAAAAGAAATTGGCGAAATGTTACCTCCGCAAAAGGTATTTACCCAAGAGTTCCGAATCAACTCCAACGCGGTTGACTCCAAACTGAGCTATTCGGCAGGAGTTTTCTATTTTAACCAAACGGGCTACGAACCCACCACCAATTTAGCCTACGAACTAGCGCCAGGGATGTACGCGGCTTTCCGCAACAAAACAGTCAACAACGGTTTGGCGGTATTTGGACAAATGGGTTACAAAATCACGCCATCGCTCGAACTCACCGCAGGGTTGCGTTACGACAACGAAAACCGCAAAGCTATCTTCAATGGAGTCGGCGATGCAGTTTTCATGAATAATGTGTTGACGTTCGTTCGGCCCGACTCAACCGTCACGGGCAAATATACTGCCGTTTCACCAAAGGTCGCCATCAACTATATTATCAGCTCAAAATCAAGCGTTTATATAAGCTATACGCGCGGCTTTAGAGCAGGTGGTGTCAATTCACAACGTTTGCCCAAAGGCATCTCTCAAACCTTCCAACCTGAGTTTTCGGACAACTTCGAAGCAGGCTTGAAGGCCACGGGCATGGAAAACAAACTACGAGTAGGGCTTACGGCCTTCTTAATCAATTGGAAAGACTTGCAGTTTTACAATTTGGTCGCTCCTTTCACTTACGCCCGCGAGAACTTAGGCGATGTCCAAACCCGAGGACTTGAGTTTGATGCCACCATGATTCCAGTTAAGAACCTTGAGTTGGACGCAAGCCTTGGCCTCAACAGCGGCAAATACCAAGATTTCAAACTGACACGGGTGGATTTTGCCACTATGGCCGAAACCAAAATTGACGTGACGGGTAAAAAATTAGCCAACGCCCCAAATCATACCTTTTATTTGGCGGCTCAATACGGTATCCCATTAGCCAAAACGGCTAAATTGAGTTTACGCGGTGAATACCGTTCGGTAGGGCAATTTTATACCGACTTGCAGAATACCCTAAAACAACCCACTTACAGCCTCATCAATACCCGAATAAACCTCCAAGTAGGCAAATTAAATGCGGCTTTCTGGGTACAAAACTTGGCTAACACTCGCTATCTGATTTATGGTTCGGGCGATACCAGCTTTGGACGCAGCGTTCGGATGGCTTCCCCTCGCACGTTGGGCATTACCCTTAATTATGGTTTTTAATGATGTCTATTATGTCCTCGAAACTAATCACCAAGTCCATAACAGCGATGCTGTTATGGACTTGCCTCAGTTGTAACTTCAACTCCAAACCACTGCCCATCTTGGGCGAACCTGAGATTGTTCAAAAAGTAGTCGATGATAAAACCATTGAAGAGAAAGTCTATCCGACCATTCCTGAGTTTGCGTTTAGGAGTCAATACGGCGATACCATTACCTCCAAAAACTTCAAAGACAAAATCTACGTGGCTGATTTTTTCTTTGTGACTTGCCCCACGATTTGCCCCGTGATGAAGAAAAATATGCTTAAAGTCTATGAGGCTTTCAAAGACGACCCGCGCGTCGGCATTCTCTCCCACACCATTGACCCCGACCACGATAGCGTGCAGGTCTTGAAAACCTACGCCGATGATTTGGGTTTAAAAGGTCGAACGTGGTTATTTGTGACGGGCAATCGCGAAAAAATCTATGAAATTGGAGAAAAGCATTATCTGGTAACAGCCCAAGCCGACGACCAAGCGCCTGGCGGCTATATCCACAGTGGGGCTTTTGTGCTGATTGATAAAAACAAACACATTCGCGGCATGTACGACGGAACTGAAGAAAAAGAAGTGCAGCTGATGATACGCGACATGAAGACGTTGCTGGAGGAAAGCAAATAATTTTGCTATTTCTTAACCTAGCATAGTTCTATTGAATTCTTTCGACGTATTACCTTTGGTATAATCAATCAACAATACACCAACCATGCGAAGAAGAGATTTTTTCAAGAATGGCTCATTGGCCGCTATCGGAACCCAACTTTTCAACCCATTTATCCCCGCGGATACCATCAAGAAAAAACGGGGCAAAGTAAAAAATATCATCTTTATGGTGAGCGACGGCATGAGTACGGGCACGCTCAACATGGCCGACCTCATGCTACAACGCCAACAAGGCCGCCATAGCCTTTGGATTCAATTGATGCACGAAAACCGCATCAAACGGTCTTTTATGGATACAGCTTCGGCCAGTTCGCTCGTCACCGACTCGGCAGCGGCAAGCTCGTCGTGGGGAGGGGGAGTTCGGGTTAAAAATGGCGTTCTCAACATTGGCCCCAACGGCGAAAAGTACAAACCCATTTTGCACAAATTTAAAGACGCCCGCAAAGCCGTCGGGTGCGTCACTACGGTTCCGATTACCCACGCTACTCCCGCTGGATTTTGTGTCAACTCCGACAGCCGCAGCATGGAACCCATTGCGGTTCAGTATTTGGACCTAAAGTTTGACGTTTTGATGGGCGGTGGTACCAATACTTTTTCCAAAGAAGGCCGCAGCGACAAACGCGATTTGTTGCAGGATTTCAGAACGGCAGGTTATCAAGTGGCGCTTAACCGCAATGAAATGGCTGCTTTGACCGCCGAAAAACCCATTTTAGGGGTATTTCACGACGACGGGCTTCCCTACGCCGTTGACCGCGCGCAAAGCGAAACGCTCAAAGCTACGACGCCGACATTGGCCGAAATGACCCAAAAAGCAATTGAGATTATGCAAAAAAATCCGAACGGTTTTGTTCTACAAATCGAGTCGGGGAAAGTGGACTGGGCCGCCCACGCCAACGACGTAAGCGCGCTCATTGGCGAACAAATTCAGTTTGACGACGCCTTAAAAGTAGCCATTGATTTTGCCGAAAAAGACAAAAATACCCTCGTTATCTTTACGACCGACCACGGAAATGCTGCGCCTGCCCTACTGTCGGGGTCAAAAGCCAACGCTAATTTTGATAAAATAGCGACCTACAAACAATCCAACGAGTGGATTTTGAACGGTATTACCAAAGATTTTACGCCCGCCCAAATCATCGAGCGCATTGAGGCAGCCCAAGGAATTGTTATCAAACCCGAGGAAGCATTGACGATTTTAAGTAATTATTATTTGTTGGGAGAAGGCGGCATTTACAACGCCCGCAAGTTACCTTTCCAAAAATTAGCCCAAATCCAAACGCCTTTTTCTTCCGTAGGATGGGCAGGAACAGACCACACGGCAGAGTTTGTAGAATTATCGATGTTTGGTCCAGGCAGTGAATTACTCAATCCGTTTGTAAAAAACACCGACCTCCATAATTTTATGCTGGATGTAACCGAAGTAAAAGCTTAATTCACAAGCATTTATTTACAAAGCACGGTATCGTTTAGCATCAAACAGCGTTCATCGATACGATTGGCATTCAGCCGTATGCGTTATGCCTCCCGTAAAACAACGTTTTTCAGCGATACGCATACGGCTTGCTTTTTTTCCTTACTTTTGCGCCGTCATTTTACTGATTCTATGATTTTTAAACGGTACATAGCGCTATTTTTATTGGTTTTGGTCAGCATCAAAACCTTGCTAGTGCCATTTGTTTATTTGGATTTTGAACTACGTAAAGAATACATTATCAAGAACCTTTGCGAAAACCGCTTCAAGCCTGAGCTTCATTGCGACGGAAAATGTTATTTAGCCAAACAACTCCACAAAGTAGCCGAAAATAACGCCTCCAAAGAAGCCCAAAAACACGCTTCTTTTCTCAAAAAAATCGTAGAAGATACTTTCGTGGAGCAGAGCTTTACGTTGGAGCTTCCTACTTATGTGGTCGCTGACACTTTTCTGTTGCGTATTTCCTTCGATTTTCTTCTACCCAAGCACGCCCGAGTGCTCATTAAGCCCCCTATTGGGTAATTTCTTCTTGTTGCGGATACTCTTTACCAATCCCTCTTTCTGAGCGATTGGAAGCCTTTTTTATCCATTTTTTTCCTGACACATCCCCTATGTTGCCCAACAAACAACGTAGCGAATTACTGCACTTGTAAGAGTTATTTTCACCGCGATAGTCCTCCTTCACCATTTCAGCTGAATTACAACATAAAGTCACAAACAATCTTTTAAAATGATCAAATACACCTTATTATTTTTAAGTCTTTTCATGGCGGGCAACCTATTGGCTCAAAACCTCAAAGGAACCGTCAAAAACCAAGCAGGAGTAGGCCTTAGTGGTGCTAGTATCCTGTTGTTAAATAGCAGTCAAGGAAGTACTGCCGATAAGGATGGCACTTTCTCCCTCAACTTAAAAGCAGGAAAATATCAAGTACAGTTTAGTGCCGTTGGGTACGCTACTAAAATTCAGCAAGTAGAAATAACCAACACAACCATCGCCTTAGAGGTAACTTTATCGGACAATACCCAAACACTGGGCGAGGTAGTCATTACAGCCGACAAGGTCGAGGCAAATTTACAAAAAACGCCATTGGCCGTTACCTCCTTAAATGCCAAACAATTAGAAGAATACAGGGTCTGGACAATCAATGACCTGACGGCCTTGGCTCCGAGCACCTTCACCGTAGAACACGGAAATAGTACAGGTTCTAGCTTTTTGAACATCAGGGGCTCAATGGGTTTTTCAAATGACCAAGCCGTGGCTACTTATGTCGATGGCGTTTACCAATTTGACTACTTCTCGGCGCCACTCAATTTCAGTAATATCGAACGAGTTGAAATTTTGAGGGGACCTCAAGGCACGCTCTACGGCCGAAATGCCTTTGGCGGTGTACTCAATGTGATTACCAAAAGACCAAACAACAAGACCAGCGGGTTTGCCGAAATAGACCTGGGAAACTACGGGCAGCAGCGTTATAGCGTGGGTTTCAATACACCTTTGATAAAAGATAAGCTATTTATCAATGCAGGTTTCCAATCAAACGGTCGCGGAGCAATTTATGACAATCCGACTTTGAATACGAAGGATTTTGACAAGCATAACGCTTACATCGGCAATGTAAACCTAAAGTACATTGTATCAGACAGATGGACTATTGACTTGAATACAAGATACGAAAACGACAAAGACAAAGGCGCCTATCCTTGGTCGGCGACAGATAGTATCGCCAGAGCTAATCCTTATACTGTTTATGGGAATTGGGATAACACCGAACGAAGAACTAATTTCAACACTTCTGCCGCCGTAAAATATTTTGGCAACAACTTCAATTTTACCTCCATTACCTCTTTTGTAGATTACCACATTTGGCTTCCAGGACGATTTGATTTTGATTTTAGTCCTGCCGAGTTGATTAGCTTCACGACTTGGTCGAAACAAAACCAATGGACGCAAGAATTGCGCTTTTCTTCTCCCGCCAATACCAGTGCATTAAAATGGACGGTGGGTTCTTTTTTGTTTGGTGAAAAAAGCAAGAATAGTAGTACGACTTACTTCGACAAAGATTACGCCTTGTTTGACCCAAATGCACCTTATTCTTCTATTGGTAACGGAAAGCGAAATGCTTTTGGCGTGGCATTCTTTGGACAAGCTACGTATGCCATTACGCCCAAATTTGATATAACTGTCGGAACAAGGTATGACATTGAACGCCGTGAGCTTACCCAAAACTCAGCGTTTGAAACAGGCGGAGTTGTCATGCCCTTGACCACCGATAGCACTGCCAAAAGAACGTTCAATGCCTTTACTCCTAAGGTGATTTTAAGTCAAAAATTGACAGAAAATTCGATGATTTATGGTTCTTATGCCAAAGGATTCAGGGTCGGAGGTTTCAATTTTGGAAATGCAGCAAACCCTACTTACAATCCTGAAAAATCAGATAACTATGAGGTGGGCGTTAAAAATACCTTCCTAAACAACCGACTTAAAATCAACCTTACCGCATTTTACTTTCAACAAAAAGACCAGCAGGTTTCTACTTCTCAAGACGGCATAAACTACGCTACGCTCAATGTAGGTGACATGGATAATTATGGATTGGAATTGGAGGCTTCGGCACTTCCTGTCAAAAACTTACAAATTGATTGGACGGCCAGCACGTCGCATAGTGAGTATAAAAAATTAGAACTTTTTGATGCCATATCCAATAAGGTCATCAACTATAAAGGCAACAAAGCAATTAATAATCCCGCTTTGCAATCGATGCTGGCGGTTCAGTATGGTTTGCCTTTATCAAAATCTGCCCAAAACCTCAAAGCTTTCGTCAGAGGAGAATTGAGATACATTGGGGAATATCAATTGGATTTTGTGAATGCTTATCATCAGGATGCTTACAGTATGATCAACGCCAGAGCAGGTGTAACCAGCAATCATTTTGATGTGGCTATTTGGGCACGCAACCTCAGTGACGTACGCTACATGGCATTTGGGTATGGCTCCTACATGATGGGTACACCAAGAATGTGGGGAATAACATTAACTGGTAAATTATAGGTCAGACGATAGTCAGACCGGGGCGCGCAGACCGAGTCGCGCAGACTGGGTCGCGCAGACTAGGTAATTTTTGGGGTCTGACTGTCGTCTGACCTTGTGCACGACTCTATTACATTTCAACAAATCTGTCACAATGAAACACTTAACAATTATTCTTATACTGATGTATGCTGCTTGCATCAGTGCAATTGCTCAAACCTCCGAAGCCGATTCAACTGCCAAACGTCACGATGAACTCATGCAAATCATTATGACCAAGCCTAAAGTCCCCATCAAAACCATTGGGGTCTATGTGTATGACGGCTACAATACCCTCGATGCCATAGGGCCGTATCAGGTGCTGTCGGAACTGATGAGCGTCAACATTTTTTTTGTAGCCAAAAACAAAGGCTTCGTCAAAAATCAACGTGGGCTCGAAGTGAAGGTAGATAAGTCAATCGCCGAGGTGGAGCAATTAGACATTCTCATCATTCCAGGGGGTGCCAAAGAGACATTTTTCCAAACCCAAGACCAAGAAGTACTAGATTGGATTCGAAAGATAGACCAGAAGTCTGTTTATACGGCTAGCGTCTGTACTGGGGCGTGGATTTTGGGGGCAACGGGGCTGCTCGAAGGCAAAAACGTTTCGTCCAACTGGTACCGAGCCAGTGAAATCATGGGCATGTACGGTGCCAAATACCAACCCGAACGCTTCGTGCGAGACGGCAAGTATTGGACTTCGGCAGGCGTAACGGCAGGTATGGACATGGCGCTGGGGATGATTAACGAGCTCATGGGCGACAAGTACACCAAAGCCGCTCTGCTTGACCTCGAATACGACCCCAAGCCTATCTATCCTGATGGCAACGCCACCAAAACCGAACCCATCGTCAAAGAAATGTTGATGCAGATGTACGACATGGACCTGAAACCGCTGATTGATGCCGAAAAAAGCAAAAAAGAAGAATTGGCCTTAGAGAAGAAAAAACAGGAAAGTTGGCCCGAACTCGACGACTATCATGCTGTCATGGCCCAGACCTTCCACCCTGCCGAAGAAGGCAATTTGAAGCCACTTTACGCCAACGCCGAACAATTAGCGGCCAAAGCGAGCATCCTAAAAAAATCGGTTGTTCCTGCAAAATACCAAAAACCTGGCGTCAAAGAAAGTGTAGAAGCGCTTGAGAAAGAATCGGTTGCTTTGGCTAAAATGGTCAAGAAAAAGAAATCGGAAGATGAACTTAAAAAGGCGATATTTGCCTTACACGACCGTTTCCACGAAGTCATGGAAAAGTGCCATCATTAACAAACTATACCAAAATGAAAAAACTGTTTTCGTTGCTCTTGCTTTGTATCACTTCCAGTTTGTTTGCCCATGAGTTTTGGCTCATGCCAAGTAAGTTCAAATTAAAAATTGGCGAACTTTTTGATTTGCAGCTATTTGTAGGCGAAGATTTTATGGGAGACATTTGGGCCAATCGTAAAAAACGGTTGTTAAAACTGACTCATTTAACAGAGCAAAATAAGCAAGATTTAACTTCCATTGCCCTCAAAAGCGATTCGTTGCCAATTCCGTTAAAATTCAATTCCGAAGGCACTCACTTATTGACCATGGAGTCTAAAAACTCCTTCATTGCCCTCGAAGCCGACAAATTCAACGATTATCTGAAGGAAGATGGCATTGAAAACATCTATGAATTGCGCAAAAAACAGGGGCAACTTACCCAGCCTTCCAAGGAGTTGTACCGTCGTTGTGCCAAAACGTTGATTCAAGTGGGGAACAAATACAGCGATACATTTAAGAAAAACACCCAAATGCCGCTGGAAATTATTCCCCTCAACAACCCTTATCAAATGAAGGCTGGGGAAGCAATAACAGTCAAGGTTTTGTTTAAAAATCAACCACTTAGCAACAAAATGGTGGTGGCTTGGCACAAAACAGCCACCCAAAAAACGACCCACCGTAAGCTTACCACCAACGCCGATGGTTCGTTGAAAATCCCCCTTGACAAAGCGGGCTATTGGATGATTAGTACCGTTCACATGGTGGAAGTCAAAAATAACCCTGAGGCCAATTACCAAAGTTACTGGGGCAATCTAACCTTTCAATTGCCATGATAAAAAACGTGAGTCGCGTTCTTTTTCGCCTCCATAGTTGGTTTGGCCTCATTACGGGAGTATTTCTACTTTTGCTAGGACTGAGCGGGTCTATTTTGGTATTTATGGAAGAACTTGACCCCATTATTTACCGCCACTCCCTGACCGTCAAACCTACGGGTGCGCCTTTGCCGATCGATAGTTTGTATCGAATCATCACGGCCGAATACCCCAACCTCGACGGAATCGCTTGGCTTAACCCCGAAGCCACTCCCGAGCAATCGTACCATTTTCGGCTGTACATGAACGATACTCGCCTGATTTCGTACGATTTGGGTGCCATCAATCTCAACCAATACACGGGTCAAATTCTTCGCAAAGGCCGCAGCGACGACCTCGAAGTGGGCTGGATTGAGTGGATTTTTCAATTCCATTTTTCGTTTCACCTCGGGATGCCTGGCGCGGCATTTACCGCCATTTTTGGCCTAACCATGCTCGTTTCTATTCTTACGGGCTTGGTCGTCTATCGTAAGTTTATTTGGAAAGTGCTGGCCTTTAAGGTGAAAATCAACCGTAAAAACTGGCGAACCATTTCCTCTGATCTACACCGCATCGTGGGGGTTTGGTCGCTGGCGCTCAATGTCATTGTCTTCTTCACGGGCTTTTGGATGAATCTTTTTGCCTTTGAGAAGAAAACGTGGGACAACGAAGTCGTACCGACTCCCGCCAATACATTGGCCAAGGTTTCGCTCCAAAGCTTGTACCAACAAGCCCTTAAAAAAGCGCCAAATTTTACGCCCAACTACGTTTATTTGCCCACCCAACCCCATCGTAAGTTCAACGTAAGGGGGTATTACAACGATGAAAACAGGCTGTTTTCGAGCCGAAATGCCATTGTTTTTGATGCTTATACAGGGCAATTTGTAGGAATAACCCGTTATGCCGATTTATCGACTTGGGAAAAAATCGAAGCAACTTTTCACCCCCTCCACGTCGGGAATTTTGGAGGAATTTTTGTCAAAATCTTGTACGTCATCCTTGGGCTTACCCCTGGCGTTTTGTCAGTAACGGGCTTTTTGCTCTGGTGGCGTCGAAATCGTAAAAAAACAAACGCCCATAAACAGGCCAATCAAACTACATTTGCACAATGAAAAATCTTCTTTTCGTGGTAGGACTTCTAATGTGTTCGCCACTCTTTGCCCAAAAAACAGGCTCGCTTACCCTCCAATTTCACAATAAAGTGGGTACGGAAGAGGTCGTTCTGAAAGACAAACAATACACCAATGCCTTGGGTGAGTCGTTCAACATCACCTTTTTGCAATACTATGTTAGCAACCTTCGCTTGCTTCGCAAAGATGGCAGCGAATACGTGGTTCCCCAAGACGAAAGTTACTTTTTGATTCGCCAACAACATCCAGAATCACAGAAAATCACCCTCAACAACGTCCCAAAAGGTGACTACGTTGGGCTGAGCTTTGTGATTGGTGTTGACAGTCTTCGCAGTGCTTCCGAAGTAAGCAAACGCAAAGGTTGCTTAGACGTGGGCGGCGATGGCAAAGACATGTACTGGGCGTGGAATTCGGGCTATATTTTTGTTAAAATGGAAGGAACATCTGCTCAAATTCCGCTTACAGGCAACCGCAAAGAACCAATTTTCTTGTATCACATTGGTCTTTTTGGCGGGATGGGCGACAAGAAAACGTTGAACAATATCAAAGTAGCATCGTTGAATTTTGGCAAAGAAAAAGTAAAAATCAAAGCTGACAAAAACGTGGCGCTTGGCATTACTACCGATGTTTCTAAACTATTTACGGGCACTACAAACGTAAGTTTTGCCGCCAATCCGACGGTAATGGCGGGCCCTTATTCGGCTAAAATTGCGGATAATTACGCTTCCATGTTTTCATACGAAGGCATTCAGAAATAAGATGAACACCCGAATTACCCTTGTTGTCTCCGCTTTTGGCTTTTTGCTGTTGTCTTTTTGCGGCAACCGCCAAGAGGAACTTTTTACCAAACCAAGCCACTTTCCCGAACCTGCTTACAAGTTTCAGGAAAACCCGCTGACGCCTGCGGGAGTTGCGTTGGGAAAAACGCTTTTTTACGACGCATTGCTCTCCAAAGACAACACCGTCAGTTGTGGCAGTTGCCACCAACAATCGGCAGGTTTTACCCAACACGGGCATTCATTGAGCCACGGCATCAACGATTTACTGACCAAACGTAATTCGATGCCGTTGTTCAATTTGGCGTGGTCAACCGACTTTGGCTGGGACGGCGGCGTGCATCATTTGGATTTGTTTGCCATTTCGCCCCTGCAAAACCCCGCCGAAATGGACGAGTCGTTGCCCAATGTGTTGGAAAAACTCAGGTATTCAAAAACCTACCCCGCCCTGTTTGAAAAAGCCTTTGGCACCGACGAAATCAACACCGAACGTTTCCTCAAAGCCTTATCTCAATTTATGTTGACGATGGTTTCGGCCAATTCGCGCTACGATAAATGGATGCGGAACGAAGGCGGTGCACTAACCGAAACCGAGCAAGAAGGGCTTGCGCTGGTCGAACAAAAGTGCACACCTTGTCATTCGGGTGTCTTATTTTCTGATTTCAAGTATCGAAACAATGGTCTTCCTACGGCCGTCAATACCGACGAAGGTCGCTACGACATTACGCTGCACGATGAAGACCGTTTTAAGTTTAAAGTACCGAGTTTACGGAATTTAGCTTTTACGGCACCCTACATGCACGACGGTCGGCTGGCTACTCTCGAACAAGTGCTTGAGCATTATACGTCGGGCATCGAAAAGAATGCTACCGTGGACCCTGTTTTAGTAAAAAATGGGCAAAAAGGAATTGCGTTGACGTCGGAAGAAAAACAAAAAATCATTGCTTTTCTCCAAACCCTCAACGACGAATCGTTCGCAAAAGACCCCCGCTTTTCGGAGTCAGACACGGCACCCGCTCCTGAACTCGCCGAATTTGCCAATACCGATTGGGAAAAAGTTGACTTACGAACTGACAATCCCGTCATCAAATCAACCCTCGCCAAAGCCCTGAGTTACTACTGGGGAATCAAACAAGGGCTGTTGACAGACAATGGAAAAGAATCGTCGCGCTCGGCCAAGTTGTTACTCAATTTGCTCGAAAACATCGACCTTTCCACCGCTGCTCCCATCCAAAAAGCATTTTACCTAAAAGTATATCAAGACCTTGGGTTTGACACCGAACACGTGGCTGAAACCGAGTCGGTTGCCCACCAACGCGACCACTTTGGTGACTTGAGTAAAAACCTATTTCGACTTATCAAGTCCTTCAAAACCAACGGCCAACCACTGTACTATTACACCTGCCCCAAGGCCGCCAACGGCATCGGCGGGTTTTGGCTATCAGAAATCAACGACGAAAAGGGAAATCCGTTTTTTGGAAAAAATGACAAAAAGTGCGGTCAAATTGTTATGACGGCGTTGGAGTAAACCTGACATCTGTCATAAAATTACTCAGAAATAATACTCAATTTGTTTGGTGTTTTCAAAAACGATAAACAAATGGCAGGAATTCCGTCAGCATTATTACAAAAATATGGAGCATCGCTCAATCGCTTCGTTAAAGGTGAATACATATTTCACGAAGGCTGGCCAGCGCATTTTTATTTCCAAGTAGAAGAGGGAACTATCAAGATGCTGAATGGAGGTGAAAATAATGATTATATCCAAGGTATTTTTTCACAAGGAGAAAGTTTCGGAGAGCCGCCATTAATTGGAGACTTTCCCTATCCTGCCGATACCCGAGCAGTTTCTAATGCAAAGGTTTGGGTCTTAAAAAAAGTCGAATACCTGCGTTTGCTACGTGAAAACCCAGATATTCACTTTGAACTCACCAAAATATTGGCCAAGCGACTCTGTTATAAAACCAAGCTACTCAACGCCATGAACACCCAAAATCCAGAACAGCGAATTTTGACCATTATTGATTTTTTCAAACAAAAATCGCCCCGCACAGGAGATTGTTTTGAAGTGCCATTGACTCGCCAAACCATTGCTGATATGACGGGACTACGCGTAGAAACAGTTATTAAAAAAGTAATTCAGCTGGCAAATGCTGGCGATTTGAGTCTCAATAATCATAAAATTTTGCGACCTTGGTAGGTATATTTGTTGCCATTTAAAGCCCCAAACAGGTTTTTTTTGTGCCCCGCCTATTCTCAAATCCTGCCAAAGATTAGGGAAGTGTTATGATTCAAACCATAAGTTTTTGGCCATTCGCGGCTGTACGTTTGTGCTGTTGTTAACCAAAAACCAATTTCCTAATGAAACGTTTATTTCTCTATTTATTAATCCTCACCCCTCTCCTTTGGTATGGGTGTTCTGGCAAAGGGGCAGAACAGCGTGCTGAGGCTCCAGAAACAGATCCAAAAGAAATTTTGGAACAGCCCGAAACCCACGGTACCGAAGTAAAAGAAGTGGCACTCTCAACCCCACTCGACCCAGCAATGGTCAAACAAGGAAGTGACATTTATGACTTAAAATGTATGTCGTGCCATAAACTCACCGACGAAAAACTCGTTGGGCCAGGTTGGAAAGATGTGACCAAAAATCGTAAACCTACTTGGATTATCAACATGATTACCAACGTGGACATGATGCTTGCCGAAGATGCCGAAGCCCAAAAACTGTTGGAACAGTGTCTCGTTCGAATGCCGAATCAGAACATTACTACCGAAGAAGCCCGCAGCGTGTTAGAATTTATGCGTAAAAACGACGGTGAAAAATAACGGCTAGGTCAGACGATAGTCAGACCGACAAAAAGGCCATCAACCCTAGGTCTAACTATCGTCAGACCTAGGGGGATGAATAAACACAAATCACATTAAACCATATTTCAATGAAAACCAATATTATCGGCATCGCGGTCGCGGTGCTTGCTGGGGGCTTTTTTGCCTGCAAACCCGACAACGCAGGTAAAAACGGCGGTTCGGAAATCGCAGGAGATGCTGCCCAAAAAGTATATGTTGCCCCAGGGAAACATGACGAATTTTACAACATTGTTTCGGGAGGGTTCAATGGCCAACTTTCGGTCGTGGGCTTGCCTTCGGGACGGGTGTTTCGGATTATTCCTGTCTTTTCACAATTCGCCGAAAACGGCTGGGGTTACAGCGAAGAAACCAAACCAATGCTCAACACCTCGCACGGGTTTGTACCTTGGGATGACTCTCACCACGTAGCACTCTCGACCACCAACGGCGAACACGACGGTCGTTGGGCGTTCATCAATGGCAACAACACGCCTCGTATTGCCCGCGTCAGCCTTTCGACGTTCCGCACCGATGAAATTATCGAATTGCCTAATTCTGGTGGAAACCACTCTTCTCCCTTTATCACAGCCAACACTGAATATGCCGTAGCAGGAACCCGTTTTTCGGTACCACCCGATGCCAACGCCGATGTTCCCATCAGTAGTTTTAAACAAAATTTCAAAGGGTATATCAGTTTTGTAAGCATCGACAAAACCACTGGCCACATGGGAGTTAAGTTTCAATTAAAAACCCCTGGGGTAAGTTTTGACTTAGCACGGGCTGGAAAAGGTAAGTCAGACGGGTGGTTCTTTTTCTCATGCTACAACACCGAACAAGCGGCTTCTTTGTTAGAAGTAAATGCTTCTCAAAAAGACAAAGACTTTATTTTGGCCGTCAATTGGAAAAAGGCAGAGGAGTATTTAGCCCAAGGCAAAGGCAAAAAAGAAGCCGCCAAGTATGCCCACAATGTGTACGATGAAAAAACACATTCGGCCACCTCAACCATCTTGACGGAGGTGATGACCCTCGACCCCAAAGAGTGCCCCGATATGTTGTACTTTATGCCTTGTCCCAAATCACCCCACGGCTGCGACGTTGACCCCACAGGAAGTTACATTGTGGGTTCGGGCA
Organism: Runella sp. R5_40; assembly: GCF_057652295.1. Taxonomy (NCBI): domain Bacteria; kingdom Pseudomonadati; phylum Bacteroidota; class Cytophagia; order Cytophagales; family Spirosomataceae; genus Runella; species Runella sp. R5_40. The sequence goes on from NZ_JBYFCH010000007.1 coordinate 247,425, forward strand.
AATTGGCGGCGGTTATTCCTGTATTTTCGTTTGACAAAATGCAAAAAGCGATTGCTGCCAAAGCCTTTGATGGCGATTTTGACGGCATTCCTGTCTTGAAATATGACGCAGTATTGCACGGAGAAGTAAAAAAACCAGGTTTAGGCCCTCTCCACACCGAATTTGACGGACAAGGAAATGCCATCACTTCGTTTTTTGTATCCTCAGAATTGGTCAAATGGAACATCGAAAAATTGGAAGTCCTTGACCGCGTTCCTACTTACTATTCGGTGGGTCACTTGTGTATCCCAGGCGGCCCTACAGCCAAGCCTCACGGCAAATACGTAATTGCGTACAACAAAATCACCAAGGACCGCTATTTGCCAACAGGTCCAGAATTGACTCAATCGGCACAGTTGTACGACATATCGGGCGATAAAATGACGCTCTTACTTGATTTCCCAACCATAGGAGAACCCCACTATGCCGAAGCTATACCAGCATCGTTGGTAGAGAAAAATACCAAGAAAATATTCAAACTAGAAGAAAACAATCACCCTTACGTTGCTAAAGGCGAGAAAGAAACCAAAGTAGTACGCAAAGGCAATGAGGTCCACGTCTATATGACGTCGATTCGTTCACACTTTACCCCTGACAATATTGAAGGGGTGAAAATGGGCGATGAAGTATTCTTCCACGTCACCAACCTTGAACAAGACTGGGACGTTCCGCACGGATTTGCGGTACGTGGCGCTCAAAATGCCGAAATTCTCATCATGCCAGGCGAAACTTCGACGCTTCGTTGGAAGCCTACGAAGGTCGGCGTGACTCCAATGTACTGTACTGATTTTTGTTCGGCACTTCACCAAGAAATGCAAGGCTATGTACGGGTATCTCCAGCGGGTAGTAACGTACCACTTACTTGGCATACGGGCAAAACGCCAACCGCTGAAGCTGAAAAGAAAACAGCAAGTGCAAAACCCAAATTGAATACACCTAAAGTGGCAATGAAATAAGGTTTCCACTACTGACAAGGGGGCAAGCACCTCGTTTGCTCCCCTCTGTCGGTTTTCAAAAACTATTTTTATGAAACCCCTCCGTCCGTTTACCATTGGTAGTTTGTATGTGGCGTCATTGTCGCTCATTGCTACCTATTTTCTCCCACTTTGGCGCATCGACCTGTGGGCACCACAATACCCCGAAGGACTTTCGATGCAAATCTGGATCAACAAACTTTCGGGGCAAGTCGAAATCATCAATGGCCTCAACCACTACATTGGCATGGCACACATCAAGGAAGAAATGTTTCCTGAATTTAAGTTTCTTTCTTACATCGTAGCTTTTTATATTGTTTTTGGACTGTTAACCGCCTTTCTTAAAAGCCGTAAAATGCTCATAAGTTATTTGGTACTGCTCATTTTAGCTGGCGTTGCTGCCTTATATGATTTTTGGAGCTGGGGCTACGAATACGGCCATAATCTGAGTCCAGATGCCGCTATTAAAGTACCAGGTATGTCGTACCAGCCGCCGCTATTGGGTTACAAAGAATTGCTCAATTTTGGGGCATACTCCATTCCTGATGTGGGAGGCTGGGTATTTGTGGCCGTAGGCATTACCGTTATTATTTTGGTGGCCTGCGAGACCTATTTTTGCCAGCCAAAATCCAGTTTAACGCCTAAAAGTAACGTTTCACCCTCCTTGGTGGTGTTTTTGTTGGGAACAATTGTAAGCCTCCAAAGCTGCGCCCAACAGCCCGATCCTATTCGCTACGGACAAGACGCCTGTGTGTTCTGTAAAATGACCATTATGGACAAAAAATTTGCGGCTGAAATTGTGACAGACAAAGGCAAAGCATTCAAGTTCGACGACCTGAGTTGTCTCGTAAAACACCTAAAAGTCAACAAATTACCTGAATCATCCTTGTCTTTTATCGTTGTCAATGATTTCAATAATCCAGGAGAGTTGATTGATGCCCGCACGGCTATTTTTGTCAGCAGTCGTGAGTTGCGCAGTCCGATGCGGGGCGATGTAGCAGCTTTCTCCAATAAAGCCTCTGCCGAGGCCGTAAAAGCTACATTTTCAGAAGCAAAATTACTTACGTGGAAAGAGGTCTTTGACAATTTTTAAGATGAACAATTTCGCTAATTATAGAACACGGATTGGACGGATGAAACAGATAATCACGGATTTAATCCCTTTTAATCTGTTCAATCCGTTACATCTGTGGGCCATTTTTTTCGTCTTTTCTTTGCCTATGCAGGCTAAAACGTGGGAAATCAGCCCAAAAAACTCGCTCAAACAAGTCATTATTCAAGCCCATGCCTACGATACGCTTCTGATTCAGAAAGGATTATACCGAGTCAGGAACATCATCATTGACAAACCCTTAACCCTGCTTGGGCAGCATTATCCTATTTTGGATATTCAATTTAAAAATGAGATTTTCACCGTCAAGTCAAGCGATGTTACCATCCAAGGTATTGAATTTAGAAATGTGGGTATGACCAGTATGATTGACTGGGCGGCCATCAAAGTGCTGGAATCAAGCAACGTTCAGATTTTAAATAACCGTATTCGTAACTGTTATTTCGGGATTTATTTATCAGCCTCTGACCATTGTTTGGTGCAAGGCAACGACATCGAAGGTAACCCCAAAGAAGAACAAAATACAGGCAACGGCATCCACGCGTGGAAATGCGATAGCATACTTATTCAACGCAACCATACCCAAGGCCACCGCGATGGCATTTACTTTGAGTTCGTGACCAATTCTACCATCCAACACAATGATAGTCAAGGCAATATTCGTTATGGATTGCATTTTATGTTTTCGCATAACAACGGTTATTTCTACAATCATTTTCACAAAAACGGCGCAGGAGTAGCCGTGATGTACACCAAGTTTGTGACCATGAAACACAACGTTTTTGAGCAAAATTGGGGGGGAGCAGCCTACGGGCTTTTGCTTAAAGACATTTCAGATAGCCACATCGAACAAAATATGTTCAAAACTAACACCGTCGGCGTATATATGGAAGGGTGTAGTAGATCGGTATTTACTAAAAATCAATTTACCGAAAACGGTTATGCCCTCCGCGTTCAGGCCAACTGCGACGACAATTCGCTCACATACAGCAACTTTCGAGGAAACACTTTTGACGTAGCCACCAACGGAGACGTTGTTTTGAACCACGTTTCGCACAACTATTGGGATAAATACGAGGGCTACGACCTCAACCGCGACGGCATTGGCGATGTGCCTTTTCGCCCAGTAAGCCTGTACGCCACCGTCATTGAGCGCATTCCTCAAGCCATGATGTTGCTCAGGAGTTTTACCGTTTCACTCCTCGACCGCATCGAAAAGATTATTCCTACCCTCACTCCCGAGGGAATGAAAGATGAAAAACCATTGCTGAAACCATTAAAACTATAAACCCATGATTCGCGCAGAAGCTATTTCAAAATCTTTTGGTAAACTTAACGTACTCCGCGAGGTCAGTGTGCGGCTCGATACAGGACGGGTAGTAGCGGTCATCGGGCCAAATGGTTCGGGAAAAACGACCTTTATCAAAACCCTGCTCGGGATGGTCGTGCCCGACAGCGGAACGGTATTATTTGATAATCAACCCATTGAAAAACAACACGCCTATCGTTCTCAGATTGGTTATATGCCCCAAATTGGGCATTACCCCGCCAATTTGAAAATCAGGCAGTTGTTTGAGATGATGGTGGATGTCCGCAAAAATGCCGCGACACAACTGGACGAAGATTTGGTAGAAACATTTCATTTAAAAGGATTTTTTGAAAAGCCATTAGGAACATTATCGGGTGGCACCAAACAAAAAGTGAGTGCAGCGTTGGCGTTTTTGTTTAATCCATCTGTATTGATTTTGGACGAACCTACGGCTGGTTTAGACCCGCTATCGAGTGAAATTCTAAAAGAAAAAATTCAGAAAGAACACCAAAAAGGAAAACTTATTTTGATTACGTCCCACGTGATGTCTGACTTAGACGAACTCGCTACTGATGTACTTTACCTGCAAGACGGCAGCGTTCAATTTTATAAAACTATCACCGAACTCAAACTTGAAACGGGGGAAAGCAAACTCGGCCGCGTGATTGCGCAGTTGATGTCACAGCCTCGTAAAAGCAAGCAAGATTTTAAGACATTAGAGTTTTTAAGAGTATAAATAATTCTGACCTACCCTACGATCAGACTCGCCAACACAACAAAGCCTTACTTATGAAAGTCAAGCCCATCTATTTCATGCTTCCTTTTGCCATTTTCTCACTTTTGCTGGGTGTGTATGCAGGGTGGCTGCGGTTAGGATGGAATTTTGCCATTTTTGAACCTGCAGCCACCGCTCAACACGGCGCACTGATGGTGGGTAGTTTTCTGGGAACTTTGATTGCCACCGAACGTGTCACGATGTTAAAAAATAAAATTTGGTGGATTGTTCCAGCCATTTTTGTGAGCAGTTTAGCTTTATTATTGCACATATCTCCTTCAGCAGGATATGGTGCATTAGTTATAGGAAGTATCGGTTATTTCATACTTTCAGTTCGGACCTACCAGCAATATCGTTTTACGGGCGATGCCCTATTAATGGCAGGTGCTATTTTTCAGTTTTTAGGACATTTAGCTCTTTATATTACCGCCTCCTTTGCCATGGCATTTGCGGCATGGATGGCCTTTTTTGTCTTTACCATTGTGGGTGAGCGCCTCAATCTCACACGTTTTTTACCCGTTTCCCAACACGACCGCTGGGAACTATTTGGGTGGTTGGGCGGATTTTTGGTCAGCATTTTTTTATACCACAAAGGCTACGGCATTGTACTCACCATCACGTTAATAGGCATTAGTCAATGGCTCGTCAGAAACGACATTGCCCGCCGAAATCTGAATAAAAAAGGTTCGTATCAATTTTTAGGAATTACCCTCTTGTCGGGCTATGCTTGGTTAATGCTTACAGGCGTCGTTGCTCTTATCAACAACGGCTCTCCTTGGATATACGATGCCGTTTTGCACGCATTTTTTGTGGGTTTTGTCCTTTCGATGATTATGGCACATGCCCCCATAATTTTTCCAAGTTTACTTGGACTCAACGTCAAACCTTATCATCCTTTTTTATACGTCTGGGTAGTATTGCTCCAACTAAGTCTTCTGACTCGCATCATGGGCGATTTATCCCAAAGTTTATCGCTACGCCAATGGGGTGGATTGCTCAACGGCATTGCCTTTTTAGGTTATCTAATAACGGTTATCACATTAATAATCAGACACAAACCCAACCACAAACATCATGAATAAAATTACCAAATACGTCCTATACGACATCATCCGAAACCGTTTCGTGCTGGGTTATACCTTACTGCTATTGGCCATAAGTATGAGCTTTTTTAGCTTCGAGTCCGACCCCAACAAAGGGCTTTTGAGTTTACTCAACATCATTTTGATGGTCGTGCCGTTGGTTAGTATTATTTTCTCGACCATTCATTTTTATAATTCATACGAATTTATTGAGCTGATGTCGGCACAACCACTGAGTCGAAAAGCCATTTTTTTAAGTGAATACATGGGCGTTGCTACTTCTTTGAGTTTAGCTTTTTTAGTCGGTGTCGGTCTTCCTACCCTTGCTTTCGGTGGTGGTGAAAGCAGCCTTATATTGATAATGAGTGGGTTTCTCCTCACACTTTCTTTTGTCTCTCTAGCATTTCTAGCTTCCGTCATCACCCGCGACAAAGCCAAAGGCATTGGCCTCGCACTGGTGATATGGTTTTATTTTTCTTTGGTATATGACGGACTGGTTCTCAGTATTTTATTCTCCTTCAACGACTATCCACTCGAAAAAGCCATGCTTGTACTGACTGCTCTTAATCCTACCGATTTAGCACGAATCATGGTACTGATGAAAATGGACATTTCGGCCTTGATGGGCTTTACGGGTGCTGTTTTTCAAGATTTTTTTAGCACCAATTACGGGTTACTGGTAGCCATGTTTATTCTTATGAGTTGGGTAGTACTTCCAATTACTATTGCCTGCCGAATTTTTCAAAGAAAAGACCTTTAACTAGGTCCGACGATAGTCAGACCGAAAATTCTGACGCTAATCTGGCTGTCGTCTGACCATACAAATCAATCCTTTTAAACAAACCTCTTACAACAATGAAACGTCAATTAGTATCTCTTACATTCGTAGCCCTTTTTGCGGCTTGCCAATCGTCCCAGGACTCACAAGAGCAATCAACTACCGCTACGACCGAAAGTGCGCTCGCCGCTGGGCAATCAAGCGTGGAAGACAACGACTCCCAAAAAGATGTAGTGAAAGTAGCAGTAGACTCCCCCGACCACACGACACTCGTGAAGGCCGTACAAGCGGCAGGGCTTGTAGATGCGCTTTCAAACGCGGGGCCATTTACGGTATTTGCGCCAACCAATGCAGCCTTTGACCAGCTCCCCGCAGGAACGGTAGAAGATTTATTAAAACCTGAAAACAAAGACAAACTCAAAGCCATTTTGGAGCATCACGTCATGACTTCAGCACTTGCCGCCGACTTTTTTCAAGAAGGACAAAGCATGGGTATGGTGGACGGCACCAATGCCACTTTCCACGTCAAAGGCAATGATGTCTATATCGGTGAAGCAAAAATTCTGGCTTCAATACGCGCCTCTAATGGCTATGTTCACGTAATTGATGGTGTTATTGTTCCTAAATAGAATTTGCCATGACTACTCACAATATTCCCGAATTATTGCCTTATAACGGCATTAAAACCAAGAAAATTGAAGCTAATGAGCACTTTCGGGTGGTGCTCATTAGCCTCCAACAAGGCCAACGCCTCGACGAGCATACCTCACCCACCGATGCTTTCATTTATGTGTTGGAAGGAAATGCTAATTTTAATTTGGAGGGAGTCGCCCACTTTCTTTCACCTGGCGACGGGCTTTCGTTCAAAGCCCATGCAGAACATTCAGTCAACGCGCTTACAGATTTTAAGATGCTTCTGTTTAGATAAATCCCGTACCTTTGCAAAAATTTTGGACAATCAAATGAATCCCAAACGGCACATAGCATTCTTTTTGCTCCTGCTTGTCAGCTTCAAAACGCTGGTAGTGCCGTTTGTGTATCTTGATTTTGAGTTACGCAAAGAATACATCGTTCATCACCTTTGCGAAAACCGCTTTAAACCCCAATTGCACTGCGACGGAAAATGCTATTTGGCCAAACAACTCCAGAAAGTAGCCGAAGATAACGCCCGCCAAAAAACGCAAAAACAGAGCGATACCGTCAAAAAACTCCTTCAAGAAGTTTTTGATGACACTCCTTTGACGATTCCAACCCTTTCCTTTGCTTTCATTCACAAAGAGCAGCTGTTTTTGTACCAGTGCTCTCCTCAACAAGGCTTTCTAAACAAGCTGATTCTTCCTCCTATTGCCTAGTGGTTTCGGGTACGTATTAAGTGTACTTTTTGCTCCCTCCAAGGAGCAACGTAAATTAGCTTTACACTAGTAGCATTAGTCAAACCAAATGAAAATCAAGCACATACTTTTGTGCGGATGGTGCATTACGTCTGCTTGCAGCAATCCACAAAAAGACCAAGCCGAAAAACTTGAGAAAGAAGTCATGATGATTCACGATGCAGTGATGCCCAAAATGGGAGAACTCATTTCGCTCGAATCAGCCATTAGCAAGCGCATTGCGCAGTTGGATAGCATTACCCAAAGCAACCCTACAGATTCGCTTTCTCATTCCTTACTTAAAAATGCGCTTCTACTTAGCAGTCAGCTTAAAAAAGCAGACGACGGGATGATGGATTGGATGCACCGCTACAAGGGCGATTCGCTCAAAAAACTCGCTCCCGAAGAAGCCATCAAAGCACTGACTCACGAAAAAATCAACATTGAACAAGTAAGCGATGACATGCTCAAAAGCATTGAAGACGCTCAAAAATTCCTGAAACAACAATGAAAAATTTATATATCACGCTCCTCGTTTTCTGCGGAGCGATTTCTCAACTACTTCATGCTCAATCGCTAAAAGGTAAGATTTTTGATGCGGCTACCAAAGAACCCATTATTGGAGCCTCCGTTCACATCATCAATACCAACACAGGCACTGCCAGCGACAACAACGGGTCATTTGTCTTTCAAACTATTGCCAAAGGTGCCAAAATTCGTATTTCAACGATTGGGTTTGTTTCTCAAGAAATTGAAGTTACGTCGGAGAAGTCATTGAGCATTGCGTTAGAACCCGCCATCGAAAACCTCCAAACGGTTGTCGTGACGGGGAATCGCGAGGCGGCACTTCGTACCCAAACACCCATCGCGATTTCGAAGCTATCGCCCAAAATGATTGAAGAAGCAAAACCAACAGCGATTTATGAGGTCATCAACAAAACGCCTGGGGTGATGATGGTCAACCTCAACAACGAGCAACATTCGATGTCGATTCGCCAGCCGATGACAACCAATGCCTACTACCTATACTTGGAGGATGGTGTACCAATCCGCCCAATGGGCGTGTTCAATCACAATTCGTTGCTCGAAATGAATCAGTTTACCGTGAGTTCGATTGAGGTAGTGAAAGGCCCCGTGTCTTCCATTTACGGCCCAGAAGCGGTCGGTGGAGCGGTCAATTTCATCTCACAACGACCCACCGCCGTGCCTACCGCTCGCATCGGCCTCCAAGCCGACCAATGGGGCTACCGCCGCGTTCAGTACGGGGCGGGCGCTACCTTAGGAAAATTTGGGATTTACGTAGGAGGCTTGGTTGCTGAGCAAAAAGAAGCGTGGATGACCAGTTCAGATTATACTAAAAACGCACAATACGCTCGTTTGGAGTATCATTTTACGCCAAAAACTCGCTTGATTTATACCGTTTCGTATGCCAAGTACAACTCACAAACCAGCGGGAGTGTCGATAGCGTCGCTTTTTATAATCGCCAGTACATCAGTACAACTGATTTTACGTACCGTAAATCTTACTCACTCCGTACACGATTGACCTTGGAGCACGAGTGGAAAGATGGCTCACAATCGTTCTTAACCGTCTTTGGACGTGACAACAAACACGGGCAAAATCCAAGTTACGGTATTCGTTGGACGTCGGGAGCGACTACAGCGCGGGGTGAAATTAACTCCAATGATTTTCAAAGCCTTGGGGTGATTGCTCAACACACCCAAAAATTCAATTTTCTGAACTCAAAACTGATTGCAGGTGGAACCCTTGATTTCTCTCCCAATAAGTACTGGTCGTACCAAATCGACTTAGCGGCTCAACTTCGTGCCGACAAAAAATCGGTTGAAAAATACACCATTATTAAAGAACGACCTGATATTCAAATTGCCAACTACAATGCTGACATTTTAAATACAGCATTTTACGTTCAATACGATTTTGAGCCAATTAAAAACCTTCGACTTTCGGCAGGTTTACGGTACGATAATATGTCGTTTGACTTTGTCAACAACTTAGACATCGACAAAACTACCAGCCAAGCGGTTGGAGGGAGTAAATCATACAAACAAACTACGCCAAAATTAGGATTGACGTACGATTTGGGCCAAGGAAAAGGGGTTTATGCCAATTTCTCTAAAGGTTTTGCACCCTCAGGGCTGACCGCTATTTTTCGTAAACGCCCTACTCCTGCTGCCAATGGCGACTTGTTCTATTATAACTTGATTCCAGCCACGTTCACCAACGCTGAAGTGGGGGGATGGGTGTCTTTGTTGAAAAACAAAATATACATTGATGCGTCTTTGTACCAAATGAACGGCAGCAACGAGCTCCTCAATATTCGCCAGCCAGACAACTCAACAGATTATCAGGCGGCAGGTAAGACGTTGCATAAAGGAATAGAATTAGGGATTACTTACAAACCCTCTAAACAAATTTTTGCCCGTATTGGCGGCACTTATTCGATTCACCGTTTTGTGGAGTTTATTCTTAGTCAAAAAGCCTCAGATGCTCTTAAAGACGTAAATGGCAAAGATATGCCTTCGGCTCCTCGATGGGTATGGAACGGCGAAATTAGCTATTATCCAAAATGGTTTAGGAATTTCCGCACCTCTGTTGAATGGCAGCACGTAAGTAAATGGTACCAAAATCAAGTAAATACCATCGCTTACAACGGCTATGATTTGGTTAATTTCCGCGCAGGTTATCAGTGGAAAGGCATCGAGTTGTTTACCAACATTATGAACCTCACCGACGCCCTCTACGCCACCAATGCTACCCGTGGTAATGCCTCAACTGACCGTACTACGTTTACCCCTGCTGCTCCTCGAACCTTTGTACTTGGGGTACATTACAACGTTGCTGGGAAGAAATAAGAAATCTTATAAACAACCATTTATCCCCTATGAAATACCTTGCATTGCTTCTTGTAATAATCAGCGGCTTAGAACGAATTATTTCCAAAACGATTCCGCTTTCTGACCCTAGTAAAACGGGTGCTACCCCACGTTTTACTACCGACCAGCGTGGCCGACCTGTATTAAGTTGGGTAGAAAAAGAAGGCGAAAAAAATCAGTTCTTTTTTTCGGTGTCAAACGATAATGGAAAAACGTTTGGAGACAAAGTAGCCATCGGTGCGCCAAGTAACTGCTCGGTTCACGCCGAAGGGATGCCTCGTATCGCCTTCAAGTCAGACGGAACCATTTACGCCACTTTTGAGCTAAAAAAACCGACCAAGGAAGCTGCTAGGGCTTCTGATTTGATGTATATTACATCCAAAGACAATGGGCAAACGTGGTCGTCCCCAAAAGCACTTCACCGCGATACCACGCCAGGAAAAGGGCATTCGTTTAGTGATGTGGCACGTTTACCCAACGGAGAATTAGGATTTGTATGGTTGGATGATAAACTGGGAAAGTACGAAGGAAGAAGTGTAAAATTTGTGCAAACTCTTCCCAACGGCGGGTTTTCGGAAGAAGTGGTGGTCGATTCAAACGCCTGTCAATGCTGCCGAACAGTCGTATTTGTTGATCATTCGGGGCACATTCATCTCACTTACCGCGACCTAAATGCCGATGGCACCAGAGACATGAGCCATTGTGTCTCCAACGATGGTGGTCATACATTTTCTATTCCAAAACTAGTTCACTCCGACTTGTGGAAAATTAATGCTTGTCCGCACACAGGCCCCAGTATGACACAAGTAGGAAAAGACATATTTGTTTCTTGGTTTAGTGGAACCTCTGCCAACCACGAAGCAGGCATTCGGATAGCCAAACTTGGGCAAGAAAAATTGTATTCTTCGGAGTTAAGCGTCCGCGCCAAGCACCCACAATCAGCGGCCTATCAAGGAAGCTTAGCCGTTGTCTGGGACGAGTCGATGGAGAAAAATGACCGCTATTTTTCCAAAATTGCCCTTCGTTTTATTCATAAAAACGGAGCAGAAAAAACGACCTACCTCACAACTGACTTTGATAATGCTTCGTATCCTGTGCTTCTATCCACATCGCAGGGATTATTGGTAGCGTACGAATTACAGAAACCAAACCAAGAACCTATTATCGTCGTCAGTAAAATTGACCCCGCACTGTAAACAAAAAAGCCCTCGTTCATCACGAGGGCTTTTTAATTAGTCGTTGGTTTCCAACTTAAATATATGTTTCATCAGCACCCATTTTTCGCCTTCTTTGGCCATGGGCAACGCTTGCTGATAGTTCCACATCAATGCTTCCCACGCTTGTACCGCAGGATTTGCGGCATCGGCTGCCCCTTTTGCTTCAAATGAAAAATCCTCGGTGGTTTCCATTATCATAAAAAGTCGATTTCCGACCCGATAAATCTCCATGTCCGTTATTCCCGACGAGACGATACTCTCAGTAATAGCAGGTTGGATTTTTTCGTGGTACTTTTCGTATTCAGCGATGAGTGCGGGGTCATCCTTTAAATCAAGGGCGAGGCAATACCGTGGCATCTGAGCTTCTGTGGTTTATTTTCCAAAAAGACCACCTAACAAGCCACCAAGGCCACCGCCTGCACCACCAGCATTACCTGAGTTTCCACCCAAAAGGCTACCGCCAATGCGCATCACATCGTTCATGTCAAGTTTACCGTCAGCAAGGGCATAGCCAATTTGGTTAAAATCAAAACCACCTTGTTGCTGCTGCTGAGGAGCTTGTCCGCCCAACAGCGACCCCATGATACCACCAAAGTCCATGCTGTTATCGTTAGGATTACTTGTTTTTGAAATCATTGAGCTAAGCACTCCTGGAAGAACTTGTGCGATGATATTTCCTGCTGCGCTGTTCGATAAGCCAAATTTTTCCATCAAGCTACCAATCGCGTTTTGAGCAATTCCAGCCACAATTGGATTGTTCATTAGGCTTCCACCTTGTCCGCCTTGACCTGACAAAAGGCCCATCAAGCCGCTCAAATTTCCGCCTTGAGCTTCGTTTTGCAAGCCTCCCACGACCGATTGGAACACTGTTTGCATGGCAGCATTGTTGTTCTGATTAGGGATAGCAGGGTTATTAACGATGGCGTCCTGAGAATTGTCTTGAATAAGACTCATTAATTGCTCTAACATTGTCTTGAAAAAGTTTTAAGTTTGGCTCAAATTTAGAGATAATTTTAAAATGGAAAACATCCAAAAAGAGAATCTTGAGAATATCCCTCCTGTTGTTTCCGATGTTGAGACGCAATGGCAGGCAGAAGTCACTAATTTATTGCCTAATTTGTTGTATCCTAGCGAATCGGATGAACCTTTGGAATGGATTGATATTGCACAGACGCAACCATCTCCGTTGACAATCAACAACTTATTGGTATATCTTTCCATCCCATTAGATACCTTTGTGGAGGAGATGGCTGTCGAAAATTTTTGGACTCCCGTCACCACAATAGAAGAATGGTACGAAGAAGAAGAGCGCCAAACGGTAGCACAATTTTTACAACTTAAAAGTTTATTGGAAACCCATTTAAAAAATTTCCAGGCTTTTAGAGTAGGACAAACTGAAATTGACCTGTATTTACTAGGACAGACTGCCAACGACCAATGGGCAGGTTTAAAAACCAAAGTAATCGAAACATAAATCAAACCACCGTAACATTTATTATTTTTTGAATACCATGTACCAAGACGCCACAATTTCAGAAATTAACGAAGCGATGCAGCGCGCCTACGCGGCTTTTTTGGAATACCGCCACAAAAGCGGTAAAGAAAAAGCCACGTTTATTCGGGCCGTTGCCGACGAAATAGAAGCCCTCGGAGAGGCTGTTATTGAAGTAGCCATGCGCGAAACGCACCTGCCGTCGGTTCGCCTTACGGGCGAGCGCGGACGTACCTGCAACCAGCTTCGGAACATTGCCGATGTGGTTGCGGAGGGTTCGTGGGTGGACGCCACCATCGACACAGCCATCCCTGACCGCCAGCCTTTACCCAAACCTGACATCCGCAATATGCTCGTTCCCATCGGGCCAGTTGTCGTATTTGGGGCAAGTAATTTTCCATTTGCTTATTCAACAGCGGGTGTTGACCCCGCAGCGGCTTGGGGTGCAGGTTGTCCCGTAGTCCTAAAAGCCCACCCTGCTCACCCCGAAACTTCGGAGATGGTTGCGGGTGCGGTTCGTAAAGCGATTGAAAGAACGGGGATGCCACAAGGGCTTTTTGAGCACTTGCAAGGAGCGGGTTTTGAAGTAGGCAAAGCGCTTGTATTGCACCCCAAAACGGCAGCAGTGGGTTTCACAGGCTCTTACGTGGGAGGAAAAGCCTTGTTCGATTTGGCCAACCAACGTCCTGTGCCCATTCCTGTTTTTGCCGAAATGGGCAGTACTAACCCTGTTTTCCTTTTACCCGATGCGCTTGAGAAAGAAGCGACCAAGTACGCTAAAATGTACGCAGGTTCTATCACGGGAGGCATGGGGCAGTTTTGTACCAAACCAGGTTTAATTATTGGAGTAGAAGGCGAAGGACTCGATACGTTTAGCAAAACCCTTGCCAACGAAATCCGTCAAATCGCTCCTGTGCCTATGTTACACGCGGGGATTGCGAAAGCCTTCCGTACCAAACGCAGCGAAGTCATTGGCCACGAAGCCGTGACAATAGACGCTGAAACCGAAGGAACTTACCAAGATTTAGACGGTATCCCGTCGGTGGCTTCGGTAAATGGCGGTGACTTTTTACAAAACACGACCCTTCACCAAGAAGTATTTGGTCCTTTTTCATTGATTATCAAGTGCAAGGACACGGCCGAAATGAACGACATTATCGAACATTTGGAAGGGCAGCTTACTTGCACCGTCATCGGAACTGACGCCGACCTCGCCAACGCCGCCGACTTGATTGCGGCCGTGAGCCTTTTGTGCGGTCGGGTACTTCTCAATGGCGTTCCGACGGGGGTAGAAGTTTGCGCAGCGATGCAGCACGGTGGGCCTTTCCCCGCCAGCACCGACGGCCGTTTTGGCTCCGTAGGCGCGCACGCCATCAAGCGTTTTGTGCGTCCGTTGGCATACCAAAACTTTCCACAACACCTTCTCCCCGACGAGCTCAAAGACGGAAACCCGTTAGGAATCTGGCGAACGGTGAATGGAAATTTGGAAAAGTAATTGAAAATATAAGGCAAGGAGCAAATTGCAAGAGGCAAAATAAAAGGTGCTTAGAAATTTCTAAGCACCTTTTATTTTGCCGTTCCTGTCTGATTTTTCGTCCTTCATCCCGAAAGACTTGAATCCTCCCCCAATGTCGCTTATTTTCGTTTCACCAATTTAACCTTAACTACTGATAGATATGATTGCATTTGGAATAATTGCTGTACTCGCTTTTTTACTCGTCTGGATGACCATCAAGGTGGTTCCACAGCAAACCGCTTTTGTGGTCGAGCGCTTGGGCAAGTTTTACGGAGTGCTTCAGCCTGGCATCAACTGGGTCGTACCCTTTTTTGACCGCATCGCCTATAAACATAGCCTAAAAGAAAAAGCGATTGATATACCAGAACAAATTTGTATCACCCGCGACAACGTTCAGGTTCGCGTGGACGGCGTTCTGTTTTTGCAGGTGGTCGATCCTCAGCGTGCTTCCTACGGAATCAACGATTACGTATTTGCCGTGACTCAGTTGGCGCAAACCACCATGCGTTCGGAGATGGGAAAAATTGACCTTGATAAAACCTTTGAAGAACGTACGACCGTTAACCACGCCGTGGTGCAAGCCATCGACGAAGCGGCGATTGGTTGGGGTGTCAAAATGCTCCGTTACGAAATTAAAAATATTACACCTCCCCAAAGCGTTCTTCACGCAATGGAGAAACAAATGCAGGCCGAACGCGAGCGCCGTGCGTTGATTTTGCAATCGGACGGGGAGAAAATGGCCGCTATCAATCAGGCCGAAGGTCAAAAACAAAAAGTTGTTTTAGAATCTGAAGCATTAAAATTACGCCAAATCAACGAATCGGAAGGACAAGCGGCCGCGATTAAAGCGGTAGCCGATGCCACTGCCGACAGTATTCGGGTGATTGCAGCGTCTCTTCAAGAAAAAGGCGGTATGGATGCCGTTCAATTGAAAGTAGCCGAACAAATGGTACAACAGTTCGGACACTTAGCTAAGAGTACCAATACAATGATTCTCCCTGCCAACTTTGGAGACATGTCTTCGATGATTGCCACAGCGATGAGCATCGTTAAGCAACAGGAAAAAAAATAATTAACCATTAATTTTACCCGAAATGGAAATCTCATCCACCCAAATCTGGATTATCGTCGGAGTAGTGATGCTCATAGCAGAACTACTTTCAGTATCTTTCGTATTTGCTTTTATTGGTGTGGGGGCATTCGTAACTGCTTTGTTAACGTGGATAGGCGTGTTGCCCATGATTAATGCGCAATTGTTCTGTTTTTCGGTCGTGTCCGTTTTGTCACTCTTTGCGTTTAGAAAACCACTTCAAGCGCTTACAAAAAAGTCATCCGACAAATCAATGGAATATTCCGAGTACGTGGGCGATAAAGCAATGGTTGTCATAGACATCCCTGCCGACGGGGAAGGGAAGGTTTTTTACCGAGGTACCGAATGGATTGCCCTCTCGAAATCGCACGAGCGCATTCACAAAGGCAAATCGGTTGTTATTCAAGAACTCGACGGCATTCGCCTCATTGTGGCAGAATAAAACACAAGCAATCAACTATTTACACAAAAAAAGTCGCTGATAAACAGCGACTTTTTTTGTAATATCTCCAACCATTTTTACCAAAAGCGAGTCTTCATAGAAAAATACACGGCTATGCGGTTACTATTGATTTTCACTTTTTTATTGGCAATGACGGGTTGTGAAAAAGAACTACCTCCAGAATGTGTGGAGAAGCCCGTTGACTCCTTTAATTGCTATCTTAGCTATGCGCCCGTTTGTGGTTGCAATGGTAAAACATACAGCAACGCTTGCTTTGCCGAAGCGTATGGCATTCTCAATTATACCACGGGCGCCTGCAAAAAATAATTAGTATTTAAACGGCTTACCTCCCGCCAATACTTCTTGTGATTTTGCATCAAACGTGACACGCTGACCTGTGCGGTAGGCTGCATTGGCCATAATGGTCGCGATTGAGTGCTGGTAACCTGCTTCAATCGGCGCATTGGGCTGCTTACGGCTACGCACACATTCCATCCAGTTTTTGATGTGGTTAAACGTAAGTGGGTCGTTGCCTGTATTGGCACTGGTTTCAACTTTTGCCCCCTCTAACTTCATCGTTGGCAATAAGTTGGCTTGCAATCCCATTGCTTTCGCTTCGCGCTCACGCAAACCACCCGTTGGACTGATTTCGTTGGTATCAAGGTTAATCATACCACCGTTTGAGTAGTACAATTCCTTGGTTTCGCCCGCAGCGTTAGAAAAACGGCTTGTGAATTGCACTTGGAAACCTGTTTTTAGATCATCCAATGGGCCGTAATCAAACACTACCGTCAACGTATCTGGGTTCGTACGGCCATCTTTCCACTGGTAAATTCCTCCGTTGGCAACCGCCGAACGTGGATGTGGCAAGCCGCTAAACCAGTGTACAGTATCAATTTGGTGACTCATCCATTGGCCTGGAATCCCCGAAGAATACGGCCAGAACAAACGGTATTCCAAGTATTTACGTGGGTCAAAAGCTGTTTTAGGACGATTGAGCTGATAACGCATCCAATCTACATCCGACTCTTTCAAATCTTTGGTCAATTCAGGACGGCGCCAGCGACCAGGCTGATTGACGTTCCACATCAATTCTACCATCACGATTGGCCCAAACTTGCCCGACTTGATAAAATCGGCCGCTGCCCAGTAGTTTTCACCGCTACGACGTTGCGAACCAATTTGTACAATTTTACCCGATGCTTTTACGGCTTTCAATACCGCACGGTTGTCTTCCATGGTTTCCGAAAGCGGTTTCTCGGCATACACGTCGCAGCCTGCTTGCACGGCCTCAATGGTATGAATGGCGTGTTGAAAATCGGCCGTACTCATAAAAACAGCGTCCACCACTTTGGCGTCATACATTTCTTCGTTGTTACGAAACGCCTTTACGTTGCCCCCTAATTGTTTGTCCAAATAGGCTTTTCCTTCGTCGCGGCGGCGATTCCAAATGTCGGAAATAGCCGTCATTTCAAAGTTCATTTGCTTTGCAAGTTCCTTGAATGGCCCGACGTGTGACGAACGGTGACGGTCTGAAAAACCAACTACCCCAACCCGTACGCGGTCATTGGCACCAATGATTTTGGCATAACTACTTGCCGACATGGCCGTTGCGGCACTGGCTAGAATTGACTTTTGTATAAATTCTCTGCGTTGCATGAGCGGAAACTTTGTTTAGTATGTCATTAAAGAAGACAACCTTTTTTCCTATTTACTTTCTAAATGCACAAAAATCCTACCTAAAATCCCATAAAATTTACGCAAACGTTCCCGATTGTAAGTCTCTAATTCAGGGCTTTGTGACGCGGGTTACTCGGGATGTAAGCATCCCTCTTCACAGTACGCACTCGTCGGGATGTGAGCATCCCTCTTCACAGTACGCACTCGTCGGGATGTGAGCATCCCTCTTCACGGTACGCACTCGTCGGGATGTGAGCATCCCTCTCCACAGTACGCACTCGTCGGGATGTGAGCATCCCGACACACAAGAGCATCCCGACGCACTTAATTCTATTCGACACTCTGCACTCTCCCCTCGACATTCTCTAATGGTCCTGCGTGAATGATTTCTTCTGAGCAACCGTCTTTATAGGTTTCAAAGTTTTTGGTAAAAAGTGATGCCAATTTTTTCGCCGTTGCTACATAGTCTTCATGGCTTGCCCACGTATTTTGTGGAATCAATAATTCACTCGGAACAGCAGCGCACGATGTTGGAATTTCAAGCCCAAAAATAGCATCGACGACCGTGGGTGCATTGGCCAATTCGCCGTTATGAATCGCGTCCAAAATGGCACGGGTATAGCGCAATTTTATCCGTGAACCCACGCCATAGGCTCCACCCGTCCAGCCTGTGTTGACTAGCCAAACATGGGTATCATTTTCTTGGATTTTTTGGGCCAACAATTCTGCGTATTTGCTCGGGTGCCACACCATAAACGCCGCCCCAAAACAAGCCGAGAACGTCGCTGTTGGCTCAGTGACCCCCATTTCAGTGCCCGCTACTTTGGCCGTATAGCCACTAATAAAATGGTACATGGCCTGCGCAGGTGTCAGTTTAGAAACGGGAGGAAGTACTCCGTAGGCATCGCAGGTCAAGAAAATGATGTTTTTGGGATGACCACCTACGCACGGTATTTTAGCGTTTGGAATAAACTCAATGGGGTACGAAGCGCGGGTGTTTTCGGTAATGGAGGTGTCGTCGTAATCAACTTCGTGCGTTATCGGGTCATAGACGACGTTTTCTAGTACCGTACCAAACTTAATGGCTTGAAAAATTTCGGGCTCTTTTTCAGCACTTAAATTGACGGCCTTGGCATAGCACCCTCCTTCAATATTAAACACCCCATCGGCCGACCAACAGTGTTCGTCGTCGCCAATCAATTGGCGATGTGGGTCAGCAGAAAGGGTTGTTTTTCCCGTTCCACTCAAGCCAAAAAACAAAGAAACATCGCCGTCAGCGCCTTCGTTGGCCGAGCAGTGCATGGATAACACGCCGATTTTGGGCATGATATAGTTCATAATCGTGAACACCCCTTTCTTCATTTCCCCCGCATATTCTGTTCCCAAAATCACAAACTGCTTCCGTTCAAAACACAAATCAATGCTCGTCCGCGAATTCATGTGGGTAGTATAGGGATTGGCTGGAAACTCACCCGCGTTGTAAATCACGTAATCGGGCTCGCCAAAGGTCGCTAGTTCCTCTTGCGTTGGTCGAATCAGCATGTTGTTCATAAACAAGGCATGATAAGGACGCGTACAAATTACCCGTACTTTGATACGATACTTGGCATCCCAACCCGCAAACCCGTCCACGACATACATCCGCGTGCGGGTATTAAAGTAGTCGATGGCCCGCTGAATATTGATGTTGAACGTATGCTCATCCATCTTGATGTTCACATTTCCCCACCAAATATCATTGACACTTTCGGGGCGTTCAATGATGCGTTTGTCTTTGGGACTGCGGCCCGTTTTTTCGCCCGAATCGAGCATCAACGCGCCTTTATCCGAAATAGCCGCCACTTTTTCGTACAAAATGGCCATTTGGTACAACTGAGCGGGCGACGCATTGCGAATCGTCTCTTTGTTTTTAATGCCGTACTGGAGAAGGTTGAATGAAGTGCTCATAAGAGAAAGTGAATGGTTGATGACATTTTGGTCAAAAAAGAGGAATAAATAATCCTCCCAAATGTACAAACCAATCCCTAACGAAGTACAGGATAACCGTCACATTTTCAGCACTTTTATGCTAAATAAGTAATGATAAATGTCATTGTTGTTTTTTATTCTCCAACACCCAAAGTCCCCTTAACGACTGATTGACAGGGTTATGATAAGGGGGGCGTTCGAGGTAGCCGAGCAAGAGGTCGGTATCGCCGTCGCGGTCATAATCGGCTTTTTCCATCAGCATCCACTTGTCTTGGCGGGGCTGGGCAAAGGTTTTGGCTTTAAATTTCAGGTTACCTTGATTTTCCAAAAACACAAATCCTTCTTGGGGTTTGGCGGGAAAATACGAAATCGCGGCAATGTCCACATCCCCGTCTTTGTCGAAATCTTCAGCAAGGGCCTTTGCGGCACCGTTTAAGCCAAAAAAGTACGCTTCTTTGAAGTGTAAATGACCGTCGTTTAAAAAGATACGAATCCCGTGATAGGGTTTCAAAATCATGGAATAATCGGCATTGTCGCCGTTGGCATAAAGAATATCAATGTTTCCGTCGCCGTTAAAATCGGCCAATTCGGCGTAGCTAGAGCCATACACGGGCGGAAAACGATGCAGTATTTGTTTTTCAAAACGTCCACCACCACGGTTGTAATAGACCGCCATTTGTTCATCACCTTGCGCCAGCAACACAAAATAATCGAGCTTGCCGTCGCGGTTAAAATCGTAAGGATGAACCACCCGCGCCCCTGCCAACGCGTCCAATTGAAACGCTTGATAGGTATGATTAGGCAGTTGTTTGTACCACGAAAATTGTCCCAAATGAAACCCGAACTCACACACCATCATATCGTTGAGGCCATCACCATCCACGTCCGTAACGTACTGACTCACTGGCCGACGAAGGTTAGAAATCAAGGTTTTTGAATCCCATTTTTTTCCATCAGCCGCCTTTTTGTACTGAACCATTGTCCCCGTCATCTTGTCGTTGGGATCCATGATGCCCATCGCCAGCGCATTGAGGCTTCCATCGGTATTGAAGTGCACATCCGATGGCGCCGACCCCACGGTTATGGAGTCAGTTCGCTTAAATTGCCCATCCAAAACATGAATCTTTCCCGTGCGCGTACCGACGTACAACTTCTGGGTTTTGTCATCAAATTTTAGCATCGACACCATCGGTAGTTTTTCTACGTCTGGAACATCCGTTTTGGGAGCAAACAAGGTCAAATCACTTGAAATGGGGTAATTTTTCGACGAATCGGGAAGTTTATCGGGGGCATTGGTAAGGTAATATTTTACAATTTTCTCCCACTCTTCTTTGGAAAGAATGGGGGTTTCTGGGTAAATATTCGCTTGCGTAAATGCAATAATTTCGTCGGTTGACAACTCTCCATACACGCTCATTGTTGGGGCAGGTTCTACTCCCAACCGAAGCGCCATTTGGGGTAAAACCCCCTTTTCCCACGTTTTTTTGTCCAACAAACTAGGAGAAGGCATCTCGTGACAACCACCACAATAACTCTGCGCAAGTCGTTCCTCTTCTGACTTTGAATTGAAATTACAGGCGTTTATTAACAGTATTAGTGCCCCAAATGCAATAATTTTTCTCATAGGAAGTGTTTACTTTGTACTCAAAAGCGAAAAACAGCCCTAAAACTACGCAATGAAATCCACAACTTCTTTCTTTTGGCGACTTCACCAAGTATTCTTTATTTATACGCTATTGGTATATGGGCTTGCTTTCTTTACGTTCACAGGGCATTGGATTGCGGGCTTTTTAATGATGAGTTTGCCCGTGTTACTACTCATTCATCTGGTCTTCTTTGTTTTTTTCGCCCTTCGCAAATCTTCCAAAATAGCCCTTTCAGGCGCCGCACTGTTGCTGAGTTTTCCCTTTTGGAGCCGCACTTTTCAATTTTCTTGGGGCGCGCCTCCCGTACCTGAGAAACAAGAATTGACGGTTTTGTCGTACAACGTCATGTCGTTTGACGCCTACAATTTTATTCAAAACATCCACCCCGAAAACAACCAAGCCATGCTGGAGTGGGTCAAAGGGCTGGACACTGACATCCAGTGTTATCAGGAATTTTACAACTCCGATACGCGCCCCCATTTGAATACGTTAAAACAACTCAAAAAAGCAGGCTATCCGTATTATACCGTTTTGCATCCCGACATAGCTCCCCGCGAACAGCACTGCATGGGGCTGGCGATTTTGTCAAAATACCCCATCATCGACCGTGGAGAGGTTGAATTTCATGACCAAAATGGCTTGCTTTTTGCCGACATTGTGGTTCGTAAAGACACCATTCGGGTCATTAACTTGCACTTGCGTTCGATGATTGTTCGCTTTGGTGGACTGAAAGAAGCGTACCTCGAAAAAGACTATAAACAAGGCAAAAAAGAAGCTAAAAAAGTAACTCAACGCCTCAAAATGGGATTTATCCACCATTCCGAAGAGGCTGATGTGTTGCTTGAATGGATACGAAAAAGTCCCCATCCTGTGTTGGTATGTGGCGATTTCAACGAGATTCCGTACGGCTATGTCTATGGCGAAGTTCGGTCTATGCTCGCCAATGCCTTTGAAGAAAAAGGCCACGGATTTGGGTTCTCGTACCGCAATACGCCACGCTTTATCCGAATCGACAACCAATTTTTTGACAAAAAAAAGCTGGAAGTCATCGACTTCCAGACCCGAAGAGACATTCCTTACTCCGACCACTACCCCGTCATTGGGCGTTACAGGTTGTTGTAATAGGCAAAAATTTTGGCCATATCTGCCCGCGATTTTATGCTTAGGTCGTTGGTTTTGATAAATTTTTCAACGTCGTCGGCGCGGTCTCCCAAAGCTTCCAATAGTTTCTTTTTTGATGTGCCAATCTGAAACAACGTGTTGCCTCGAACGGCGAAATACTGCGGGCTTTTTGAAATTTTGGTATCCCGACTTCCCGTACCAAGTGCTTCGTTGAAGGTGGGCTTAATGATGTTTAGTTTGGTATATTCTACCAACGAGATTCGTCCTGCCGCAATCAATTCCATAAATCCTTGCACGGGCTCTTCCGCCCGAAACTGTCGCGCATTCATAAACACGCGGCGTTCGGCCCCTTCAATCGTAAAAAAGCGCACCATGCTCCCACTCACCGCCCGAATTTCGTTGGCAGGCGTTTTGATTTCGACTTCGTTGGCGTACAAATCGAGGCGAATTGGTACGTTAGCAATGCTATCGCCTTCGCGGCCAGGAGGCCCAATTTTTTGAAATAACTTAATGCTACCTTCTTTCCAAGTAGAATCGAGATACGGATTTCCGAACACCTCCCCGCGCGGCCCTTTGATGCCAAAAAGCCCCACGTTGGCGTTGAGTGGCACCTTTAGTCCTTCGGTATTCATCATATCCCGAGCTACGTTGCTCATATTTTGGGCTACCGCACTAAACGACAGCCAACTTGCGCAGAAAAAGAAAAAAAAGGGTCGAAACATGGTTATAAAGAAGAGGTTATCGTTTGTGAGTTAACGTAAAACTACAACGATTTTTTGTCTGCTAGGTGGACAAAGCTTCGGTTTATTTTTCTTAAAAGCCTCACCGTGACTTTTCTCAACCAGATGTATGACTTTTCTCATGGAAAATATCAATAAAAATGGGTGATTTTGAGAAAATTAAAAGACAAAAACTACCATGGCCAAGAATCCTAAATTCGACCTCCAACGATTTCATTTTGAACATCGGCTTTGGGGAAAAGAAATTGATTTTGTCAACGAAGAAGTGACCATTTTTGCGCATTTGCTCGACGAAATGAAGGTCATTTTACCCACTGACTTAGCGACAGATTTTGCCGAAACGCTCCAGCGTATTTCGCGCGAAATGGAGCATTTTAAACGCATCAACAATACCCTCAAAAGCGAGATTCATGCCCAAGAAAACGTCATGGCCATCGCCCTGAAAAACGAAACGGTTCAATACAACGACGACATTTGGGCGACGCAGGTCTATCTGCGGGAAAAGATGGATTTTTACCACGATAATTACCGCAAATTCAAAACCGAATTCCGACTGTTTATTGGCAAAGACCTGGAAAATCATTTTTCGCTCAAGGAAGTTTCCTCGTTACAAGAAACAGCCTAAGGCTTGATTTTTATAGGAGGACTGTGTAAGTTGTCGCCAGAATCAGATATTCTAATGCGACAACTTATTTTTTTTGTGCTCTTGGCCAGCCTCACTTCGGTTCATGCTCAACACCCCGCCCTTGAGCAACACCTCGCCGACTACCTTGCGAAGTTACCCACTTCGGTAAAGGTCAATTACCGCGTCGAATCACTTGAAGGAAAACGTTATGCAAGCCTTGGACACGACGAACGGGTGCCCTCTGCCAGTATTATTAAAATCCCCATTTTGGTCGAAATCATGGAGCAAGTCAAAGCCCAGCGCTTTGAACTTACCGACTATTATACCCTTCAAAACGCCGACAAAGTAGGCGGAGCAGGGACTATTTTTCAGGAACGTGAAGGCAAAGCTTTTACCTACGAGCAACTTGCCCACCAGATGATGGTGGCAAGCGACAACACGGCAACCAACATCTTGATTCGGAAAGTAGGGCGCGAAGCCGTGAACGAACGGATGAAAACGCTTGGCTTTCCCAATCTCCAACTCAATCGCGTGATGATGGACACCGCCGCCGTGGCCAAAGGCATTGAAAATTACGTAAATGTGATCGAAATCAACCGTTTACTCAGCCTTATTTACCAACGTAAGGTGGCCACGCCCGCGCTTTGTGATTTGATGGTGGCATTTTTGCTTGACAATCAAGACACTAGCACCTTGCCATCCCTCATTCCTCGGCAAGTAGGCATTGCCCATAAAACGGGAACCCTCACCTATATTAGGGGCGATGCAGGGATTATTTTCACCAAAAAACCATTTGTAATATCCGTATTTGTACGTGGTACCGACCTCAACAGGGCCGAAACAATCATTGCAGAAATCGGTAAAATAGCCTACGAAGCATTAAAGTAGAATCAAATCATCAACCCTAATAACTCCATATCCATGAATACAATTTTTGATTTTTTGGGACAAATTCCTTGGTGGTGTTGGCCTATTGTTTTTCTCGCAATTGTTGCCATTCGGGACATTAACCAGAAAAAACATACCATCAAACACAATTTCCCCGTGGTGGGCCACCTACGGTATTGGATTGAAACCATTGGGCCTGAATTTCGGCAGTACATCGTGGCCAACAACCGCGAAGAACTTCCCTTCAACCGTCGGCAGCGGTCGTGGATTTATGCTTCGTCCAAACGCGAAAACAATTTTCAAGGTTTTGGAACAGACCAAGACGTGAATGGAGCAGGGTACATTTTTATCAAGCCCGCTTTGCTCACCAAACGCCTTCCCAAAGACCACCCTTACCGCGAAAATCCGTACGTTTTGCCTTCGGCCAAAGTGATTGGCTTACCACACAATCGCCGAAAGCCTTATCGTCCTAAGCAGGTGATTAATATTTCGGGCATGAGTTTTGGGTCTTTATCAGCGCGTGCGATTGAGTCGTTGAACAAAGGAGCGGCCAAGTTTGGCTGCTACCACAACACGGGCGAAGGCGGTTTTTCGCCCTACCATAACAAAGGCGGCGATGTGGTGCTAAATATAGGAACAGCTTACTTTGGCATCCGCGACGACGATGGGAATTTTGTGATGCAAAAACTGGTGGATTTGACCAAAAATAATCCGTCTATTCGGATGTTGGAGTTGAAACTTTCGCAAGGGGCAAAACCTGGAAAAGGGGGCGTATTGCCTGCGTCAAAAATCACCCAAGAAATCGCCGATATCCGCCATATTCCACTGGGAAAAGATGTGATTTCGCCCGCAGCGCACAGTGCATTTTCCAACATTCCCGAAATGATTGACTTCATCGAAAGCATGGCCGACGCGACGGGACTTCCTGTGGGCATCAAAGCCGCCGTTGGGAAGCTAGAAATGTGGGAAGAACTGGCCGAATTGATGGTAAAAACGGGCAAAGGCCCCGATTTTATTGCCATTGATGGTGGAGAAGGAGGAACGGGGGCGGCACCACCGTCGTTTGCCGACCACGTTTCGCTACCGTGGGTGTATGCGTTTTCGAGTGTGTATAAAATTTTCAAAAAGCACAACCTTACCCACCGCGTTACGTTCATTGGTTCGGGCAAACTGGGCTTACCTGCGCAAGCCATTATGGCCTTTTCGATGGGCGTCGATGTCATCAATATTGCCCGCGAAGCCATGATTTCTATCGGTTGTATCCAAGCCCAAGTCTGCCACAACAACCGCTGCCCAACGGGTATCGCCACCCAAAACAAATGGTTGCAAGCAGGGGTTGACCCTACGCTCAAAAGCGAGCGTTTTTACAATTATGCCAAAACCCTCACCAAAGAAGTGCTAGAGATTTCCATTGCCTGCGGCTACGAGCACCCTTCTCAGTTTACGATGGACGATGTGGACGTAGCAATGGGCGACAACAACCACACTCGTCCGCTTCGAATCGCGTACGAATACGAAAAAGTACCCGTAGCTTACGATGGCATTCATAAGTTGGTCAACTGTGCGCACTTAGGTGGTGGGAATTAAATAGTGAAGCGGGTTACTTTTAATACAGTGTTAAGTAAATAGCTTTATTTTTTACCCGCAGAAAGCCGCAGAATTATAAGCGCAGATTGTCGCTGAAAAAAGGCTTTATATTGTCATTAATCTGCGTCATCTGCGACTTTCAATCTGCGGGTAATAGTAAAAGAAACTTAGCTTACAGTGTATTTAACCCGCTTTTTTTATTCAACAAATAAGCCATTTCAAAAAGAAAATAAGCCATTTCATAAAACATTTCAGCCATTTCGTTAAATATACCCGCACAAAAACTAACCCAACAAAGTCCCCCTCGTCCAATGAAAAACAGGTATAACTTCCTTCTTTCATGTCAGACGAAAAAATCTACCAACTTGCGCTTCATTTGACCAACGGCCTTGGCAGTGTCCTCATTCGGCAATTGATTGCCCACTTCGGAAGTGCCCAAAAAATCTTTCAAGCCAACCTCAAAAGCCTAACGAGGGTCAATGGAATTGGGGAAGCAACGGCGCGAATAATACTCCAAAAAGAAGGCATTCGAGAAGCAGAAAATGAGCTCAAAAAACTAGCATCCGTCGATGGGAAGTTACTTTTTTATACTGACCCCGAATTTCCAACGCGTTTCAAATCGCTCTACGACGCCCCTGTGTTACTGTACGGGAAGGGGAATTTCAACCTCAACGAAGGTCGGTTTGTAGGGGTGGTCGGAACCCGCAAAGCAACCGATTATGGCAAAAATACCTGCGAGCAGATTGTGGAAGGATTGGCCAACAAAGGAGTGACGATTGTGAGTGGATTGGCCTATGGCATCGACATCGCGACGCACCGCGCTTGTGTCAAGCTCCGCGTGCCCACCCTCGGAGCCATGGCCACGGGGATTGACCTTATTTACCCTTCAACTCACGCCAAAACCGCCCAAGAAATGCAGGTCAATGGGGGAATTTTGACGGAATATCCGTTAGGTACCAAGCCTGATTTTATGCGTTTTCCTGCCCGAAACCGCATTATTGCAGGCTTATCTGATGCCATTATTGTCGTAGAAGCAGCCGAAAAAGGAGGCGCACTCATCACGGCCGAATACGCCAACAATTACAACCGCGACGTGTTTGCCGTTCCAGGCAACCTCTCCAATTCGTATTCTACGGGTTGCAATCAGCTCATTCGCACGCACAAGGCACAGATTTTTACGGGCGTGGACGATTTGATGGATGCCCTCAGTTGGCTTCCAGATGGTACTGCCTCCACCACTCCTCCCCCTCTTCCCGAGCATTTTACCCAAGTCGAAAGCACCATCGTGTCGCTTCTGCGCCAAAAGGGAGAAATGCAGATTGACGAACTCGCGTGGGAAAGCCAAATTCATTTGGGAAAGTTGTCCCCACTTTTGCTAAATTTAGAACTGCAAGGATACCTCCGAAGCTTGCCAGGCAAGAAGTTTGCCTTAGCCTAACGTACCTTGTAAGTGACGGTCGAATGAGGAGTTTGGCAATAATTATAGGCATCCAAAAGCTGCAACGACCCTTTGCTATTGGTTTTTAACCAACTTTTAGTGGGCAGTTGTTGGAGTAAATCCAGCATACATTCGTCGGTCGCAAACGCCTTTTTTAAGTTACGTGCGCTCAAATACAGCAGTTCTTCGTTGGGAGTAGTACTGAAGAAATACTCATCTGTACTACCTTCACCAAAATTATGCCGACAATAAATCGTCATACCGTCAGATTGAACCACTTCATAAAACTGATCAAGGTATAATCGGTATCGTTTCCCATTTTTTTCTTCGTATCCCCATACTTTATTGGCATTTATTTGCTGCTTTTTGCCCGACAAAGTTTTCACAACTACTCGTTGCGATTGCCAACGCAGCTGCACCGCCCGAAGCTCGGGATGAACTTGGGTATCGTTCTCTTCGCGATAAATCAGGCGGTAGTGCGTTGGCGCGCAACTTTGGGAAACTACTAACAAAAGTGTGAACAGAAGGGCGGGATAACGCATTATTTTTTGCTTATTTTAATAGATTGTCCATTACGGATTTCTTCGGACGCTTTGCGCACAATGGTTTCTTTGGAATGAATCCCTCCAAATACTTCAACCAAACTATCGAGCACATTGCCTTTTTCCACGGGCACCCACTCGGCTTTATTGTCATTTACCCGAATCACAAACGTTTTTTCGGTCGAACTTACCACCGACGTTTTAGGCACAAATAGTGTGGACATCGTCCGCTCCACGGGCAATTTCACTTCGGCATACATGCCAGATTTCAACAAATTGCGTTGGTTGTTAAAATCAAACTCGGCCATCATTGAGCGATTGGCTTCCACCAAACTTTGCGCACTCCGCGCCAAGTTTGCGTTGAAAGTTTGTTCAGGAATGGCATTGACCGTAAACGACACCGAACTCTTGTCAGGAAGCTGATTGGCATAGCTTTCGGGAATGGCTACCGTCAGACGCAACGTTCGACTATCTTCCAGCACAAACAGCGGTTTGCCGTTGCTGTCGCCCGCCCCTACCAACGCCCCCGCGCTGATGTTCCGCTCCGTAATAATGCCATCAAAGGGCGCGGTAATGGTTAAGTATTGACGCAATTCGGTCTTGGTTTGGTACGTCGAACGACTCGCTTGGACATTTCCCTTGGCCACACTTACCATCGCACTGTCGGCCAGCATTTTTGCTTGGGCTTGTTCGAGTTCATGCGGCGAGACGGCACCTTCTACTTTGTTGGTTTGCAAAAGCCGTTGGTAGGTTTGTTTGCTCGCGCGAAAACGCGCTGTTTGTTCAATCAAAACGGCTTCTTGTGCCTGTACGTGTGCTTGCGCTTGGCTCACTTCCGACAGCACTTCGGGCGCATCCAACTGCGCCAAAACTTGTCCTTTGCGCACCCACGACCCGCGATCTACTTGCACCGCCCGTACAAAACCTTTCACTTTGGCATACAAGCTCACTCGGTTCCAAGGTTTCAGTTCACCTGGTAGCACAATGTTTTTCTCAGGACGCATTTCCAGTACCTCCACCACTTCTACTTGCTGGGTTTCAGGCGCGGTGCTTTTCTTTTTTTCTTCACTGGCTTCGGTAGAACAGGCAGTAATAGCTGCCCCCGCCACCAATGGCGCTAAGAGGGTCCGATACGATTTCATATAGTTGGGGTCAACGAGGATTTGTAATAGTTGCTTTCAGGATCTTCAGGGTCAAGCGATACCGACTGGGTAGTGGCGGTGTGCTGAAATTGCGTAAATACGCAAGGCAAAATGAGCAAAGCCGCGAGCGTGGAGGCTATCAGCCCGCCAATAACGGCTTGTCCCAAAGGAGCAATTTGGTCGCCCCCTTCTCCAAAGCCCGACGCCATCGGAAGCATCCCCGCAATCATCGCAATACTGGTCATCAAAATGGGACGAATACGGCTGTTAGCGGCCAACATCACCGCTTTACGGCTATCGCCAAGGGTCAAGCGAAGGTTTTCGGCATTGGTCACCATCAAGATGGCATTGGCTACGGATACTCCTACCGACATAATTAAGCCCATGTACGACTGGAGATTGAGCGTTGCTCCGCAAGCCAACAACATCAGCAACGACCCCGCTACCACGGCAGGAATGGCCGATAAAATCACGAGTGACAGTTTGAACGACTGGTAATTGGCCGCCAAAAGCAAGAAAATAATCACAATCGCGACCAGCAAACCCGTTTGAAGACTGGTGAGGGTGTCGCCCAGCAATTTGGTTTGGCCACGCATGTCCACCTGCACGCCGCGCGGTGGTTCACCTGCTTCTTTGATGGCTTTGAGTACGGCTTTTTGGGCCGAGCCTAAGTCTTTGTTGTGCAAATTGGCCGTGATTGTCACCAAGCGGTTAGGCCCTGCGCGGTCGTATTGACCTGGGGCCGTCTCCTCCGAAAAAGTAGCCACGTCCGACAATAAAGGGTGCATGGCTCCGCTACGCAACGGAATGTTCCCGATGTCTTCGGGGGTGGTCATTTTATATTCGGGAATTTGTACCTGCACCTGATACGCCAATCCTTTCGAGTCATCGAGCCAAAGGTTTTTATCGGTAAAACGGCTGGACGAAGTCGCTGCCACCATCGAACGAGCAATTTGGGTAGAAGTCACGCCCAATTGCCCCGCACGCTCGCGGTCGAGGGTGACTTTCAAAATAGGGTACGCCAGCGGTTGCGCAATTTTCACGTCGCGTAAAAAAGGAATTCGCTTCATCTCGTCCTGAATTTTTCCCGCAAAACGCCCTGCTTCTTTTAAATCTTTGGCCGCTACCGTCACCTCAATGGGCGTTGCCGAACCTTGACTCATAATTTTATCAACCAACTCAATGGGCTCAAACGACACCTTGGCCGCAGGTAATTCTTTACGAATTTTCTCTCGTAATTCTTCTTTCAGTTCGTCCATATTGACGTGGTGTGCCTCATTGAGCGATACTTGCATGACGGCTTCGTGCGGCCCGCTGTTGAACACAAAAATGTTGGAGGTGCCGTAACTTGAAGGAACTGTTCCGACGTAGGCCGACGAAATGGCAACGTTTTCTTCCCCAACCGTTGATTTTATAATGTCCAACACTTTGAGCGTAGCCAACTCCGTGCGCTCAACCCGCGTTCCATCTTGCACGCTCAGCCGCAACTGAAACTGATGGCTGTTGGCATGGGGTAAAATATCGGTTCCAATCCACAAAAAGCACAACACAATCACGCCCACGCTTCCCACCAAATAGCCCCCTACAACCCACTTACGGCCTCCTAAAGCGCGATTGAGCAAGGCAGAATAACGCTGTTTAAACTTCTCAAATCCTGTAGCTTTGGGGTCGGGATGTGTGCCTTCATAAATCACCGTTTGGGTTTCTTGGGCATCCAAGGCCAAGGTGGCAGGTTCGTGCGAAGGATGGCTTTTGAGCAGCCAATTGGCCAATACGGGCACAAACGTCTGCGACAAAATAAAGGAAGCAATCATGGCAAATCCCACCGACAACGACAACGGTAAGAACATCGACCGAGGCACGCCACTCATGACAAAAGCAGGCGCAAACACGGCCAATATCGCCATCAAAATGAGAAATTCGGGAAAAATAATTTCTTTACAGGCTTCCCAAATAGCCACTGCTTTGGGTTTGCCCATTTCGAGGTGCTGGTGAATATTTTCAATCGACACCGTGGCTTGGTCCACCAAAATCCCAACGGCCAACGCCAATCCCGACAAGGTCATGATGTTGATGGTTTGTCCTGCCAAATTCAATAAAATCACGGCCGACAATACCGAAATTGGAATGGTCACGACGACGATAATCACACTCCGCCAATCGCGCAGGAATAACAATACCATCAACCCCGTCAGCACTGCGCCCAAAATTCCTTCCGTTACGAGGCTTTTGAGGGCGTTTGTTACATACACCGACTGGTCAAACTCGTACGAAATCTTGACGTCTTCGGGGATAGAGTTTTGAAGTTCGGGGAGCGCTTTTTTGATGTTGTTCACCACGTCAAGCGTCGAAGCATCCGATTTTTTTACCACAGGAATATACACAGCGCGGCGGCCATTGACAAGGGCATAACTAACGGTCACGTCTGCGCCGTCTTCCACCGTGCCAATGTCACGCACAAAAACCGTTGGCCCCGCTCCTACGCGAATCGGGATGTCCAAAAAATCTTCGGGCTTTTTCACCAAAGAATTAACGGGCGTCATCAGCGTTTTTTCTCCCATCCGAATATTCCCTGCGGGCGAAATTTGGTTATTGGTCACAATCGCCTTGATGATTTCGTCGGGCGTCAATTGATAACTTCGTACCAATTGCGGATTTACTTTGATGATAATTGTGCGCTGGTTTCCTCCCAAAGGCGGCGGACTCGACACCCCAGGAATCCGCGAAAACATGGGGCGCACCCGCGACGAGGCAAAATCTTGAATTTCGTTGAGCGAACGGGTTTTACTTTCAAAAACCAACTGACCCACGGGCACCGAACTCGCATCAAAACGAACCACTTGCGGCGGCACCGTCCCCTCTGGCATATACGCTTTGGCCCGCGACACGTTGTTGGCCACCTCGGCGGCGGCTTGGGCCATGTCTGTGCCTGGATAAAATTGAAGGCGAATCAACGATAGCCCTTGAATGGTTTTTACTTCCACATCCCGAATCCCCGATACGTACAAAAAGTGGTCTTGGTAACGCGTAGCCATAAAACCATCCATTTGATCGGGAGCCATACCGCCGTATTGTTGCACCACATAAATGGTCGGCAAATCCAAATTGGGAAAAATATCAACAGGAATAGTGAACAATGACATCACCGAAAAAAACAGGATGCCAAACACGCCCACTACCACTGAAATGGGTTTCCGCAAGGCAGAACGAATGAGTTGATACATACTTCTATGGTGCGTTTGATTTACTTAACTTGATTCATAAACAGGGACAAATCGCCTTCGGCGGCGGCTTTCAACAGTAAAAAGCGCCACGCATTGCTGGTTGCCACGTAGCCGTCGATTTCGGCGCGGTTGAGCGTCACAAAGCTTTGAAACAACGTCGGCAAATCCGTTAGTCCACTTTGGTAACGGGCCTTGGCTTGGTTGTAGGCTTGCTGGGCGGCTTTGAGTTGAATAGGCGCTTGTTTGGCCAATTCCAGCCCCATTGTCAGTTGCGTATCGGCCTCCTGGTTTTGGCGATTGATGCGCAGCGATTGCTCGTTGTACAAATACCTAAAACGGTCTATCTGCCACTGTTCACTTTTATATTCTTGCCTCACCCTCAGCATGTTTGTTATGCTCCACCGTGCGGCAACGCCCACCAAATAGTTGGAAACTTGATAGCCCAACCCACGGCTAAAGCTAAAATCGGCGACATCGCTTACATCAGCGGCATTTGACACCCCCGAACCCCGCGCCCAAGCAGCCCCTACCAGCGAAATGAACGGTAGTCCCGAACGTTTGATGGCATTGCTGCGCGCCACCGAAAGGCTAAGTTGGGTTTGGAAAAGTTTTAAAACAGGATTTTTGGGTGAAAGTGAATCCGAAAGAAACGTAGTTTGGGGAAGTGTACGATAAAACCCAAGGCTGTCCACCTGAAGATTTTTTTGAACCTCACCCACCAGTTCCGAAAGGCGCAATCGCTGAACTTGTGCCCGCTGCTGGCTTTCTAGCAACGACAACCGCGCCCGAACTGCCTCTGCCGTGGCCAAGGAACTATCGACCGCCGCGCGCATCCCCGACTGTACGCCTGCGTCGATCACCCGCTTGAAGGTCAGGGCGCGGTCGAGGTTAGTGCGCTGTACCTCAACCAGTTTTTGCTGAATGAGAAGTAACAAATACGCATCAATCACCCGAATTTGGTGTTGAAAAAGTTCATTTTCGTAGTCCGCTTGCGCCCGCTTCCAATCTGCCTGAGCGACCTCCACGTTGGCTTTTACCCTGCCAAAATTGACAACTCGCCAGTCAATAACAGCACTCACAAAACTCCCCGTGGTGGGTTGATAGACAGGCTCTGGGCGAATCCCCCCAGAAGTAGAAATGGTCGTGCCTTCGTTTGGAAAAAACGAACCGTGGATACTGTTGTTGGTCGAAAAGGTATATTGGTCTTGCACCACGATGGAAGGCAAGTACTCCGTTTTTGCCAATTGCACTCGTCGTTCTATACTTTTGGCTTCGGCCTGCTTTGCTTTCAAAAAAGGGTAATTTTGAACACCTTGCTCCATGGCTTGCGACAGCGAAAGTGTTTGTGCTTGCCCAGAAAACCCTTGGCTCACCAGCAATACCAACCCAAAAACCTGGCTCAACGGCCGAATGTAGCTAATACCTTTTTTCATAGAAACCAACGTAGTGGAAGTGCGGTTATCAGTAATAGCTCACAAAACAATAGCCCAATTCTGGAAACATTTAGGAAAAATGGGAATCTAGGGCAAAAAACAGGTTGAGCGCATTAAAAAAAGTAACCTTGCTGAGGCTACTTTTTTTAATGCGCTCAACCTCGACAAAAAAGTACCTTGTCTAAATGTTTCCAGAATTGACTTCTACCTTTGTTTTGTTGAATCAAATACGTCTATGAAAGTACTGGTTGTTGAAGACGAAAAAGGATTGGCTGAAAGCATCAGCGAATACATGATCAAAGAAGGATTTGTGTGCGAAACCGCAGGCACCTTTTTGGAGGCCGACCAGCGGATTTATTTATACGACTACGATTGTGTTATTGTAGATTTGAACTTGCCCGACGGCAATGGGTTTCAACTGATTCAATCGCTCAAAAAAATGCTTACAACCACGGGCGTCATTATTATTTCGGCCCGCAATGCCCTAGAAGATAAAATCAAGGGGCTAGAAATTGGGTCGGACGACTACCTGACCAAGCCTTTTCATTTGTCTGAACTCAACGCCCGCGTCAAATCGCTGATTCGGCGCCGCAACTTTAGTGGACATACCGAAATTGAGTTTCACGAAATTTTGGTCCAACCTGCTTCCCGAAAAGTCTATGTAAAAGGGCAATTGGCCGTACTTTCGCGCAAAGAATACGATTTATTGCTATATTTCTTGTCGAACGTGGACGTGGTGCTCACCAAAGCATCCATTGCCGAACATTTGTGGGGGGACAACATCGACTCCGTTGACTCATTGGACATCGTTTACTCACACATCAAAAATCTTCGGCGAAAATTGCTCGAAAAAGGCTGTACCGACTACGTGCGTTCGGTTTATGGAATTGGCTATAAATTTGGGCTTTCGTGAAACTATTAACCAAAACCAACCGCATTTATCTAACATTCTCAACGGCCATTTATTTGTTTGCGGGACTGGCCTTCTACCAAGTCATTAAAATCCTTATTTATGATGAAGTAGAAAACCGCTTGAAGGTCGAAAAACGTGACTTTGAGCAATACCTCAAAATCCACGACAACTGGTCGAGTGGCTATTTTGTCGAAAACAAAATCGAAGTCTCGCCCGTCACTGGCCCCATCCAAGCTGCGGAGTTTTTTACGGACACCCTGATGCGTAGCCGTTACGAAGACGAACTTACGCCTTTTCGGCAACTTACGTTTTATGCCACCATCGGTGGTGTGGTGCGTGAAGTCACCATTCGTAAATCGCTCATTCAAACCTTCCGACTGATTGAAATCATCACCGCAACCATGGTGGTTTGCCTGGTGCTGTTGTTGATAGGGACTTTTTGGTTTCAGGGAAAATCTTCGGGGCGAATCTGGCATCCGTTTTACGAAACCCTTTCACGGATGAAAAACTTTGACCTCACCCACGAAAAACCTTTGCAGTTGGACAAGCCCGAAATTGACGAATTTGAAGAATTGAACGAGGTATTCCGAAAAATGGGCGAAAAAATGCAACACGACTACCGAAGCCTCAAGGAGTTTACCGAAAATGCCTCGCACGAAATCCAAACGCCATTGGCACTCATCAATGCCAAAGTCGAACAGTTGATTCAACACGCCAAACTTTCCGAAACCCAAACCCACTTGATTGAAGATATTTACCAAGCCTCGCGGCGCATGGCTCGGCTCAATCAAGGGCTGTTGCTTTTGGCAAAAATTGAAAATCACCAGTTTACGACGAACCACACCATCAATTTGACCGAATTGCTGGTCAACAAGTTGGGCGATATGGAAGAAATGATACACTACAAACAATTGGAAGTCCAGCTCGAAAACGATACTCCTTTTGTGGTAGAATTACCGCCCGCTTTGGCCGAAACTTTGGTTAATAATTTGGTCAACAATGCCATCAAACACAACCACGCTCAAGGACAGATTCGGTTACATTCGACGCCCGAACAAATCTGCCTCAGTAATACGGGACATGCACTGGTAAGCCCTCCCGAGCGCTTGTTTGAACGCTTTAAAAAAGAAGGCACAGGCCCCGACTCGGTAGGGCTTGGCTTGGCCATCATCAAAGAAATTTGTACCAATTACAACTTACAAATCAACTACACCGTCGGTGATGGATGGCATCAGTTTTGTATCTCTTCCTAAGATTTTTCTATCTTTGACTCACCAACGCGCCAAAGATGAAATCCTATTTTCGCATCGACGAAGTTACGTACTCCCATTTATTGGGCAGGCTCAACGACCTGCACGTGACCGATAAGCGCGGTACGCTCCCTGATTTTACTTTTTTTCATAAAGACGAATGGCTCGCCGACACGGCCGTCATCGAGGAACTCGCGCGACACAAAGGCGAATGGCAGGTTAATTTGGTCTTTGCCCATACCACCAACCCGATGCGGTTTATCCGCCGACAAATCACTTCGTATTCGTGCCCGCGTAAGGCATCCTTGTTTGCGTCTTTGATGCGCCGACTGGCGGCAAAAGACCAGCGCGGTACGCAGGCAATCAGTATAAATGATATATTTGTAGCACAGAACTGAGCATCATCGCACGAGTTATCATGCACAATACCAAAGAAAAAATCGTACTAGCTTCCATAAAGCTCTTCAATGAGCATGGGGTGGCAAGTGTCAGGCTTCAACAAATAGCCGATGAAACGGGTATTAGCGTCGGTAATTTGGCCTACCATTTTCGCAACAAAGAGGCCATTGTCTCTTCTGTTTACGAAAAACTATTTGATGAATTTCGGCAACTTCTCAGTACGTACCTTCTCACACCTTCTTTTGCCGATTTCGACGGGCAGATGGCAGGCTATTTTGAATTTTTCAAAACCTACCGTTTTTACATTACCGATTTGTTTTCTGCCGAACATCCCCTGCCCGACATTCAAGCCGAATGGGAGATGTTTATGAACAAAATGATTTTGCAAATCAAAAACCGTATCGACTTCCACGTCAGTCGAGGCGAGCTCCTTCCCGAATCGTCGCAAGGAACGTACTACCTCATTTCAGAGTCGATTTGGATGACGCTGGTTTTTTGGATTCCTCAACAAACCCTACGCCGTAAACCCGTCACGGAAGGGCGCTATCGGACAGCCGTGTGGAACCATTTAAAACCTTACTTTACTCAAAAAGGCTTAGATACCTTTGAGCTCATATCTCCCGTCCTTTCTCAAAATTAATCTTCAAATCCTGACCAATGTCATGTCTTTGCAGTAGTACATCTGCTACTTTGTGAAGCACATGTACCTACCGATATTTAGGTTTATTCTAAATTAGAAAAAAATTTCTAAATTTAATTAGAAAATATTTTCTAAAAAGTCGGAAGTGGTTATATTTGTTCACTTTTTAGTACAATTTTAGCAAACCAAAACCCTTAAGCTATTTTTTCTTATGGCAAATGTACTATGGCTGCAAGGAGGCGCGTGCAGTGGCAATACCATGTCATTCTTAAATGCCGAAGAGCCTACGGTGGTTGACCTCGTCACCGATTTCGGCGTCAATATTCTCTGGCACCCTTCCATTGGGCTTGAGATTGGTCACCAAGTGACCGAGCTACTCGACGACATCATCAAGGGAAAAGTGCAATGCGACATTTTGGTATATGAAGGAAGTATCATCAAAGGCCCTAAAAATACAGGCACGATGAACTACTTCTGCGACCGCCCCATGAAGGACTGGGTAAAGGAGTTATCGGAAGTAGCGGGTTTTGTGGTAGCCATTGGCGACTGCGCCACCTGGGGCGGAATTCCCGCCGTGGAACCCAACCCCAGCGAATCGACGGGCGTACAGTTTTTGCGCAAAGAAAAAGGTGGCTTTTTGGGGGCTAATTACAAATCAAAAGGTGGTTTGCCCGTCATCAACATCCCTGGCTGTCCTGCTCACCCCGACTGGATTACGCAAATTTTGGTGGCCATCGCTACGGGTCGTATCGGGGATGTTTTATTAGACGACTACCACCGTCCCAAAACGTTCTTTACCGATTTTGTCCAAACGGGCTGTACCAACGTTGTCAATTTTGCCAATAAAGTGGATGGAGGTTTTGGAAAACGAGGCAACGGTTGCTTGTTCTACGAAGTGGGCTGCCGTGGGCCCATGACTCGGGCGAGTTGTAACAAAATATTGTGGAACCGTCAATCGAGTAAAACCCGCGCCAACCACCCCTGCTTAGGTTGTACTGAACCAGGCTTCCCGCACCACGATTTGGCCAAAGGAAGTGTCTTCAAAACCCTCAAGTATTTGGGCTTTTTGCCCCAAGACGTACCTGCGGGCAACTCCAAACTTGGCTACTACATGCGCGCTGGTTTTGAAAAAACAATGCACGCCGTGGAAGTCGGGCTTGGTATCGAAAAAGCCCACAGCCAAGGTTCTAAATAGTTTCCCCAAATCGCATTTTATCACTTCAATTTGAACACACTCCAATGGCAATCACCAAAGAACTAAATATATCCCCCGTAGGTCGGGTAGAAGGCGACCTCGACGTAAAAGTATATATGGAAGATGGCGTAGTGACCCGCGCCCACACGCAAGCGGCGATGTTCCGTGGTTTTGAGCAAATTATGGCGGGTAAAGACCCCCAATCGGGCTTGATTGTTACCCCTCGTATTTGTGGAATTTGCGGTGGTTCGCACTTGTACTGTGCTTCATCGGCTTTAGACACCGCTTGGGGCACCACCTTGCCGCCGAATGCCCTCTTGCTTCGTGCCTTGGGCCAAGCCACCGAAACCATCCAAAGTATTCCGCGTTGGTTTTACGCCATTTTTGCCACCGACTTGGCCAATAAAAAATTTGCGAACAAACCCCTTTACGCCGAAGTTGTGAAACGCTGGGCAGCGTATGTGGGTACTTCCTTCCAAAAGGGAGTCACCACGAGCGCGCTACCTGTGCAAGTGTATGCACTTTTTGGCGGTCAATGGCCGCACTCTAGCTACATGGTACCAGGCGGGGTGATGAGCGCCCCTACCCTCAAAGACATCACGCGGGCCCACGCTATCATGAACCAATTCCGCAAAGATTGGCTCGAAAGCATCTTTTTGGGCTGTTCGATTGAGCGTTACATGCAAATCAAAACGTGGGACGATTTGATGGAGTGGGTCGAAGAAAACGAATCGCAACGCAACTCCGACTTGGGCTTGTACATTCGGGCAGGGATTGAGTTTGGGCTCCATAAATTTGGACAAGGGGTAGGTAAATTTGTGGCGTTTGGTACCTATATTCACAAAGATTTGTGGAACCAGCCCAAAATTGAAACCCGTAATAACGCCGTGATTAGTCCTGGTGGTTTTTGGGACGGCAAAAAATACTATGAATTAGACCATTTGCAAGTGCAAGAGCACGTCAAGCACGCATGGTACGCCGATGTACCCGCCGCCCACCCTTGGGACGAACCATTGCCAACGCCACTGCCGTCGCAAAACTTGGCCGAAACCAACTTTAACGATAAATACAGCTGGTCGAAAGCACCGCGTTACATGAATTTTGCGGCCGAAGCTGGGCCTTTGTCGCGCGTGATTATGAATGCCAATCCTGCCAACAAAGCACACCAATTCCAAGACCCACTCTTCATGGATATTATGGAGAAAATGGGGCCAAGTGTGTTTACCCGCACGTTGGCACGCTTGCACGAAGCGCCTCGTTTGTACTTAATGATCGACGAATGGCTCCGTCAAGTGGACCTCAACGGCGACTTTTACATCAAACCCACCGAACGCGACGGCAAAGGTTGGGGAGCTACGGAAGCAGCGCGTGGGGCATTGGCACACTGGATTGAAATTGAAAACGGCGTCATCAAAAACTATCAAGTGATGGCTCCAACCACTTGGAACGTAGGCCCTAACGACGAAACGGGCAACCCTGGACCCATTGAGGCCGCCTTGGAAGGCACCGAAATCGAAGACCCGCATGACCCCGTAGAAGTAGGTTTGGTGGCTCGTTCGTTTGACTCGTGCTTGGTATGTACCGTTCACGCCCACGATGGCAAAAGTGGTCAGGAACTAGCGAAGTTTAAGTTGTAAATTATTTTTTAACCACAAAGGACTCAAAGAATCGCACAAAGTTCACAAAGAGAAAAATAACATTGTGTTCTTGGAGCTGCATCGTTGATTCCTTTGTGATGAACTTCTTTTGCATATCACATGAAAAAAACAGCGATAATGGGGTTTGGGAACCCGTGCCGAAGCGACGACGGAGTCGGCTGCTTTGTAATTGAACAACTCAAAAACCAATTCGCTGAAAATGAACAGGTAAGTTTATTTGACATGGGCACTTCAGCTTTTGAGGTGCTCTTTCACTTACAAGGTCACGAACGAATCATCGTGGTGGATGCCGTGGTCAATTCGGGAGAAACCCCAGGAACGTTGTATCGACTGCCTGCCTCCGAAATCAACGCACACATTCAGGATGACCCGAT
Source organism: Runella sp. R5_40 (assembly GCF_057652295.1). Taxonomy (NCBI): domain Bacteria; kingdom Pseudomonadati; phylum Bacteroidota; class Cytophagia; order Cytophagales; family Spirosomataceae; genus Runella; species Runella sp. R5_40. The sequence continues at coordinate 287,979 of NZ_JBYFCH010000007.1, forward strand.
GGTGTTTTTGCACAGCTTAAAATGGGATCAAGCGCTGTCGTACGCCAAAAAAATCTTGCGCGAAGCCTACCCCGACGACATTCAGGTGTATTTGATTGCCGTGGACAACCTTCGGCTTGACATTGGTTTGAGTCAGCCCGTTCGTGAAGCAGGCGACCGCGTTGTTGCGTTGATTTTGAACGAATTGGAATTAGCTACGTATGACACTACAGCTTAAAAATGGGCATTTGATTCTGCCTGTGGCGTTGGTGCAGTCGGTGTTGGAAAACGAAGCGCAGGTCAATTGGGTCTATTATCCCGAGCGGCAAACCTTATTGTTGGCAGGAAAATCCAAGCAGTTTTTTGAAAAACTCCATAAAACGAATTGGCAAACGCTCAAAGACAAAAACTTACTTGGAGACAAAGCTTTTTACCTCCGTGGCTTGTTGCTTGATTTTGAGCTCGACGAGCACGACCGTGAACTAGCTTACGACATTACCCAAGTGGGCATTATCAACGTACGACTGTGAACCCATTTCCCGATTCTCGCGCAGGTTTTACCCTCAACATCCGAGGTTTGTACAGAGATTTAGAGGTACTTATCAACGACCGTTGGCTTCATTCGACCGAAGTACGTTACCGAATCGAAACCCGAAAAGGACGTTGGCATTTGACCATGGTCTATGTGTATGTTCAAAACCCATTTCAGTTTTTATGCCGAAGGCTCGACCATTACGATACCGAAGAAAAAGCTAAATTATACGCTCAATTGTTTCGGCGCGGAATGCAGCGCGACGCCCGAGGAACCCTTAAATCTAACGCTTTACATGTTTTCGATATTTGCCTCAATTGACCAACTCCCTGCTTTACAGGCCATTATTGACAGCGAATTTCGCCTCAACGAAGTCGTCAGTGTCAAAGAAATGCCTTCGATTGGGGAAGAAATCACGAACCGATTTTTGGTAATACGTGACCATGAAATTTTTATTCCGATTGATTGGGCCAACGAAGCTCCGCCCTTTCTTCTCCCTTATCCTCTGGAGTTTAGCACGCAAAATTTGTTGGCAGTGGTTTATACCAAACTCGGAAATTATGAGAAAGCGTACGAATTGGCCGAATTCAACCCGTTTCTTCTACGGGACATCGACACCCTCAACTGCCTCCAACACGGGGTGCAGGTGAGAATCACGGAGGAGCCGTTCACAAAGCTGCCGTCCTTTGAAATGTATCGGTATTGGCACAACACCGCCGTCATGGCTCACTATGGCGAATTGACGCACTTTGTGCATTACGTTACCATAAAGAAATACTACCAAAAAGCCCTCGAAGCGGCCCCCGATGATGAATGGCGGGCGTTTACGGGCAAACATTATGCCTCGCTCTTGTTAGACGCGGACGAATTGAGCGAAGCCGAGTGGCTAGTAAATCAATGCAGAGATACGGCCATTTCCGAAGATGCACAGTTTGAATTATTGGCGGTTCTTTGTGCGATTTGGATAAAGAAAATACAGGTGCCTTACGATACGGTGCTGCTCCAACAAATCAAAAATACGTTGGCCACTCTTGTCTCCTATTATGAACAACGACAAAACGGGGCACAAGCAGCTTTGTTACTCACAGATGCTTCTCAAATTGCTAATTTGACCGATAGTTTTGCCGAATCGTTGGGTTACATCAATCGAGCCATTGCGTTATTACGCCAAGAAGATATTCCCGAGCTGGTAGCCAATGCGCACTACCGAAAAGGGACACTGTTATACACATGGGCTCAAAATGGCAATCCGCAATTTTTGAAACCTGCCATGGAAGCCTACCAAGAAGCACTCAAACTATTTACCCGCGACAATGCGCCTGAGGTGTTTGCCGAAATTCATCACCATTTGGGCGTGATTTATTCCGAAATTCCTGACGAAGTCAAGAAAAAAGGGATTTGGGCGGCTGTTTCGGTAAGTTCTTTCAAAGAAGCACTCCGCTATTTTACCCGCGAAACCAATCCGTACGAATACGCGCGTATCTGCAACAGTTACGCCAATGCCCTCACCAAATACCCCGAAGCTGCCCAAAGCGACAACCACGCCAAAGCGCTGTCGTTTTATCGGGAGGCGTTGGACGTACGGACGGCGGCAGACTACCCGCACGAACGGGCATTGACCTTGCTCAATTTTTTAGAAATAGGCTGGTTTGTTCACCACGAAAACGAAGCAAGCGAAAAAGCGCTGTTGGAAGAAATGGAAAGCTACATTGCCGAACTACCCAAGTTGACTAGCGATGCATCGTTGTTGATAGAAGTAGCGCAGCACCAAGAAAAGTTGGAGAAATTAAGAACAGTAGTTGGTATATAAAATCTTAATAACCCCACGCTTTTACCTAAATCAACGCTAGTAATGGCTTTAGCCCTGACTTTTGAAGTCGAAAAAATAAGTCCTTCCAAGTTTTGAAAACTTGGAAGGGTCATACAAAACCGCTTGATAAATGCACGAAATATCATTGGTACGGAACATTTTCAGAACGTTGGAAGAAGAATTTCCCAACGACATGCAGCGCATTCGCGGGATTTATTTAAAAGCGGGACTTTTGTCTAATGTCCAGCCTATTTTGATGCAGAACGCGTTTCAGGCCGTTTTGGAAGACCAGCCCAAGTACAATAAAACCAGCTTACATGTCGAGGTTTTGTCCATTTTAATTCATTGCGACCTCTGTGGGCAAACTTCAGAAGTTGAACAATACCGCTTCGTGTGTAGTCACTGCGGGCGGCCAAGTCGAAACGTGATACAAGGAGAAGAATTACTCATCAGTAAAGTAGAATTTGACTAATAGCTATGCAAAAACCTAAATCAAACCAAGCCTCCGTCGGGTCGGTACAGTGCGAAAACACGACGCTTAACCTACTAAAAGTAAACGATTTTGTGGCCAAAGCCATCCGCGACCGACTGCCGAACATCTTGGTCATCAACGTTTGTTCGTCGCCTGGCAGTGGTAAAACCACCCTCATGCAAGAAACGGGCAAGCGGCTAAAAGGCAAGTTAAACATGGCCGTTTTGGTGGGTGACCCCGAAACCGAGCGCGATGCCATCCGTATGCGCGATGTGGGTATCAACGCCCTGCAAATTGTAACGGGCGGCATGTGCCACATTGAGGCGCAGATGATTTTCCAAGCCCTCGACCACATCGACCTCACAGGTACCGATGTGCTATTTATTGAAAATGTGGGCAATTTGGTTTGTCCAGCGGCTTTTGATTTGGGCGAAGACTACCGCGTAACGGTCTTGGCCTGTACCGAAGGCGACGACAAGCCCAAAAAATACCCTCGGATGTTTTTGACGAGCGAACTGCTCATCGTTTCCAAGTCTGACTTGTTGCCTTACGTTCCGTTTTCGGTGGAAGCGGTCACCAAAGACGCTCGCGACGTAAATCCTGACATCGAAGTACTTAGCATTTCGAGTTTGAAAGGCGACGGGATGGAAGCATGGTGCGATTGGTTGGTCGAACGGGTTCATGCAAAAAAAGAAAAAACCTCCGAAAAAGTAATGTAAAACAGTTATGTGGGTGGAGACTGCCGAAAATACAATCCAGCAAGTTGTTTCTCAAAAGTCAGTTTCTTTTGAAGAACAAACGTATGGTATTCGGCTCACGGGCATTGTGCAAGGGGTTGGGTTTCGGCCATTTGTTTATCAACTAGCCCATGAATGGGGGCTGACAGGGACAGTAAGCAACGGTCCCGAAGGCGTAAAAGTGGTTTTAACGACCGACCCAACTACGGCAAACCGTTTTTTAGAAACCCTTTTGGCCAATACCCCGCCCCAAGCTTTGGTAGAAAAATATGAGTTAGAGTCGCTCCCTTTTTGTTCCTTTCAAACGTTTAAAATCATTGAAAGTCAGGCTGGGAAACTTACCAATGGACTCAAACTTACCCCCGATTTTGCGATGTGTTCTTCCTGCCGAGCGGAACTACATGACCCACAAAACCGTCGTTTTCGGTATCCATTCATCACCTGCACCCAATGCGGTCCGCGCTATTCCATTCAGCGAGCAGTTCCCTACGACCGCGCCCAAACGACGATGCAGGTCTTTGAAATGTGTCCCGCCTGTTTGGACGAATACAACGACCCCAATCATCGTCGTTTTTACTCCCAAACCAATTCTTGTCCCACCTGCGGCATTCAATTGGGCTGGTACACGTGCCGACAAGCTACTGCGTATTCTTCCTCTTTTTTACACGATACCCATTGGATTTTAGACCGCGCCCATCGGGCCTTGAAAGCGGGAAAAATTGTGGCGGTGAAAGGAATTGGAGGGTATCTTTTGCTTTGTGATGCCACCAATGAAAGCGCAGTGGCAACCCTTCGCGAACGAAAACACCGACCCACCAAACCCTTTGCCGTCCTTTATCCAACATTAGGCGTTTTACAACGAGAAGCAACCGTCAGTGACCAAGAATCTGATGCTTTGTTGAGTTCAGTTGCGCCGATTGTGTTGGTTCGTCCACACACAACCACTTCCATTGCTCCGTCAGTCAATCCTGGCCTTACGCACTTAGGGGTTATGTTACCCTATGCTCCTTTGCTGGAGTTGATAGCACACGATTTTGGAAAACCATTGGTGGCAACGAGTGGCAACCGAAGTGGAAGTCCTATTATTTTCAAAGACGCTGACGCCTTGACCGAACTCAGTCAAGTCGCCGATTTCATCTTAAAGCACAACCGAGAAATTGTACTTCCCCAAGACGACTCTGTCTTACGGTTTTCGCCTTTTTTTGCCAAACAAATTGTACTCCGTCGCAGTCGAGGGCTAACGGGAAGCGTAAATGCCACTGGTCTTACCTCAACTACGTCTATCCAACTTTCGTTTGGCGCTTCTCAAAAAAGTACATTTACGCTCCTTGCCGCAGACAACCTGCATACAAGTCAGTATCTTGGTGATTTGGAAGACTGGGAAACCCAAACGCATTTTAAACATACCCTCCAGCACCTTGTAAAGGTATTTGATGTAGAACCTAACCGTTTTTCAGCCGATGCCCACCAAGGTTATTTTTCTACCCAACTAGCGCACGAATGGGCAAAAGTGACGAAGTCAACCCTTCAAAAAATTCAACATCACGTTGCGCACTTTGCCGCTGTTTTGGCAGAGCACCGACTCACCTCTTCTCCTGAACCCATCGCAGGAATTGTTTGGGATGGCACGGGATTAGGCTCCGACGGGCACAGCTGGGGCGGCGAGTTTTTTTTGTATTTTCCTAACCCTTCTCGTCCCTTGGGAGAAAACATCGAGCGAATAGCACATTTTGTGTATTTCGACTCGTTGGCGGGAGATAAAATGGCAGTAGAACCTCGATTGTCGGCTTTTTCATTGCTTTTTCCTGAAAAAGAAGAACTACTCAACAACAAGTTTTCGGAGAAAGAAAGCAGCTTTTACGCCAAACTTTTAGCCAAAAATACCCTAAAAACGTCCTCCGTTGGAAGACTATTTGACGCCGTCGCTAGTTTGTTAATCGACATTGATAAAACAAGCTACGAAGGAGAAGCCGCCCTCCAATTGGAGGAATTGGCCGAACGCTATTTTTTAAACCATGGACTTTTAGTCACGCAATACTATTCATTGAAAAATCTCAATTATCGGTTTATTTCTTCCAAAGAGCTGCTAGAAGCAATAGCCGAAGACATCTTCACGGGCGTTCCAGTAGATGAAATCGCGGCGAAATTTCATGTAACCCTCGTCAAAATTATAGAAAAATTTACCCAAGAAACAGGCGTCCAAAAAGTGGCTTTCAGCGGTGGTGTTTTCCAAAATGCGCTGTTGGTGGACCTTTGCATTGCGGTCTTGGGAAATACCCACGAGCTGTTTTTCCATCAACAATTTTCACCCAACGACGAATGTATTTCGTTTGGACAGGCTGTGTTAACTCCTTAATTATCAACCCCTCTCAACCTTACTTTTATGTGTTTAGCAATTCCTGGCAAAATAAAATCCATAGAATTCCAGTACGACGGAACAGTACGCATGGCCAAAGTACTCTTTGGTGGCATCACCAAAGAAGCCAGTTTGGAAATGGTTCCCGATGCCAAAGAAGGCGATTATGTGTTGGTACACGTGGGAGTGGCCATCAGCATCGTCGATGAAGAAGAGGCCCGAAAAACCTTCGCGTATTTGGAGGAAATCGGAGAAATTGATGAGCTGGTAGAATCTTCCCAATTAGACCGCCCTAACCCCCTCTAGTTCCCATGAAATACTTATCAGAATTTCGCGACCCCGAAGTAGTCGAACACTACCTCGAAGAACTGCACAAAGTAGCCACCCGCCCGTGGACAATTATGGAAATTTGCGGCGGTCAAACGCACAGTTTGGTCAAAAATGGCCTTTTAAACTTGCTGCCCAAACAAATCACCATGGTACACGGCCCAGGCTGCCCCGTGTGCGTGACTCCGCTAAACCTCATCGACAAGGCCGTTTACTTGGCCGAAGAAAAAGGAGTCATTTTATGTTCTTTTGGTGATATGATTCGCGTGCCAGGGTCGAGCCGTAGTTTGTTGGAAGCCAAAGCCAACGGTGCCGATGTTCGGATTTTGTACTCACCCTTGGAAGCAGTCAAAATTGCCCATGAACACCCTCACCGCCAAGTCGTTTTCTTTGCCGTAGGGTTTGAAACTACCGCTCCTGCCAATGCGCTTTCGGTGCTCCATGCGCGTCGGTTAGGGCTGACCAATTATTCCATTTTAGCTTCTCATGTACTTGTTCCTCCCGCTATGGAGGCCGTCATCAACGACGGTGAGGCTCAGATTCAGGGCTTTTTGGCGGCAGGACACGTTTGTACCATTATGGGATTGGAGGAATACGAACCTATTGTTCAAAAATACCATATTCCAATGGTAGTCACGGGGTTTGAACCTGTGGATTTGTTGCAAGGAATCTTGATGACGGTCAAACAACTCGAAAACGGCGAGGCCAAACTCGAAAACCAATACAGTCGCGTAGTGAAAGCCAACGGCAACCCCGAAGCAAGAAAAGTCATCGAACAAGTGTTTGAGGTCTCAGACCGCGAATGGCGCGGCATCGGAAACATCCCACTCAGTGGTTGGGAAGTCAACGCTTCGTTGGCGGAATTTGATGCTAATCGAAAGTTTTCTATTTCCATCGCCAAAGCCTCCGAATGCGCCGATTGCATTGCGGGACAAGTCCTGAAAGGTATCAAAAAACCGTTTGAATGCTCGCAATTTGGCAAAGGCTGCACGCCCATCACGCCGCTGGGTGCCCCCATGGTATCGTCAGAAGGAGCCTGCGCTGCCTATTACCACTTTGCCGAAGCCGATGTCGTATAATTTTTGACTCATCACGTTTACAAATAAATGATAACACTCGATTGCCCCATGCCCCAACTTGACTTCGACGTCATTACGCTCGGTCACGGTAGCGGCGGGATACTGACCAACCAATTACTCGAATCAGGCGTATTTGATTTGCTCAAAAACCCGTTGCTCGACGAACACCACGACGGTGCCATGTTTGAGTGGTCGGGGAGAACGGCATTTTCTACCGATAGCTACGTCATCTCGCCCATTTTTTTTCCTGGAGGAAACATCGGCGAATTGGCCGTTAACGGAACAGTCAACGATTTGGCCATGTGCGGCGCAGTGCCTAAATACCTTTCGTTGAGCTTCATCTTGGAAGAAGGGCTTACGATGAAAGAGTTTTGGGAACTACTGGTCTCCATTCGTCGAGCTGCCGAAAAGGCGGGCGTAAGCATCGTGACGGGCGACACCAAAGTGGTAGAACGAGGCAAAGGAGATAAAATTTTCATCAATACCTCTGGCTTGGGCAACATCCACCCGCAAGCCCACATTTCTACTAAAAATGTACGGGCAGGTGATAAAATCATCGTAAGCGGGTCGATTGCCACGCACGGCATCGCCATCATGTCGGTGCGAGAAGGATTGGAGTTTGAAACAACCCTTACCAGCGATTCCGCCCCGTTGAATCATACTGTGAAAGCATTATTGGACGAATTTGGCACAGATATTCACTTGCTCAAAGACCCGACGCGCGGTGGCGTAGCGTCTGTCCTTAACGAAGTAGCCCGCGATTCTCGCTTGGGCGTCAATCTTTTTCAGCAGCCGATACCCGTCCTCGAAGAGGTACGCGGCGCTTGTGAATTGCTTGGTCTTGACCCACTTTACGTGGCTAACGAAGGGGTTTTTATGGCTTTTGTTCCTGCTGAAAAAGCCGAAGAAATTGTGCAAAAACTTCGGACGTTGGAATATGGCCAAGATGCTGCCATCATTGGTGAAGTAACCACCGAACACCCCAAACAAGTAGTGCTTCACAGCCGAATTGGGGGAAAACGGGTGGTAAATATGTTGGTGGGAGAACAACTTCCCCGCATTTGTTAACCTTTAAACCTTTCTCCAACCCTCATTCCAAACCTTATAGGTTTTTAAAACCTATAAGGTTTCTAACGATAAGGTTTCTAACGAAAATGAACTTAAACATAGACATCACCGACGCCCCTCCTCGCCCACTTTCCACTTCCAGTGCTCGCACTACTTATGCGGCATCGTTGGCAAGGAAAGCGCCGATGGTCGAAAAAGTAACCATTTTTCGGGGAGATGAAGGGAATCCTTTATTAGCGCCACGCGGTGTGTGGGCCGTTGGAAACCGTCTGTTGGTGGCAGATACGGGTCAAAATCGGCTATTTTGTTGGAACAAATTGCCAGAGACAGAATTTGCAGTCCCCGACCTTGTGTTAGGCCAACTCGAAACGTCGCACACGGGACGAAACGCGGGTAGTAAAGTCCATGCAGGCTCGTTGCAGTACCCTTCGGGGATTTGGTCAGACGGGCAACGATTGGTCGTTGCCGACGCGTGGAATCACCGAGTACTCATTTGGAATAGTTTCCCTACTCAAAATGGGCAGGACGCCGATGTAGTTATCGGGCAACCCGACTTTGAAAGCAACTTACCTAACCTTCGAGGCGTTGGAGCTACGCCTTCGGCTCAGTCGCTGTATTGGCCATACGGTGTTTTTTCGGACGGCCAACGGCTATGGATTTGCGATACGGGCAATCGTCGTGTTTTGTTTTATGAGGCGTTTCCCACCCAAAATTTCACTGCCGCCGACGCCGTCATTGGAAAACCTGATTTTACAGAACGCGACTACGAAAATCATGAACCGATTTGGCCCTATTCCGTCCGAGTAAATGCCGAAGGAGTACTGTCGATTGCCGATACGCAATATTACCGAAACCTCATTTGGCACCGTTGGCAAGACGCCTTTACCCAGCCCGCTGACGTCATCATCGGCCAGCCCGATTTTGACGCAAATGGAATGAATCAATTCAGTTTGTTTCCCCAACAAAACTCCATGAGCTGGACCTACGACGCCTTTTTTCACCAAAATGGGTTATTTGTTGCCGATACGGGAAATAGCCGTTTGCTTTGGTTTGACCGCATTCCTACCGAAAACAACGCCTTGGCCGACAACCTCATTGGCCACGATAATTTTAGAACTGGCAGCGAAAATAGCAATACCCGCTTTGGAACCGACAAGCAATTGTACTGGCCATTTTCGCTTTGTTCCGTAGAGCGTTGTTTGGTGGTAGCCGATACGGGCAATCACCGCGTGCTTTTGTATCAAATTACCAATCCTTAACCAGTCACTTACATGGAACTCGCCCCTTTGTTTTTCGCCGTTGTCGTCGGGTTTTCTCATTGTTTTGAAGCCGACCACCTGGTGGCGGTCAGTAGCATTGTCACCCGCAGGGACTCCACCTCAGCCGCGCTCAAAGACGGGGCGTTTTGGGGGCTTGGTCATACGTCCACGATACTACTGGTGGCATTGGTGTATATGCTTGGCAAATTTGTACTTTCCGAAGCCATTTTCCAGTACTTTGAAGCAGGGGTAGGTCTGATGCTCATCGTGTTAGGCATTCACCGAATTGTAAAATTAAAATCCGAACTCCATCACCCTCACCTCCACGAACCTGCTTATGGATTGGCCTACGGCGTGGGGCTTATGCACGGCTTGGCAGGAAGTGGCGGACTGTTGATTTCTGTACTAACTCAAATCAACGAACCAAGTCATGCTTTTCTGTACTTGTTGTTGTTTGGCCTCGGTTCTGTCGCGGGTATGATGGTAGCGGCGGGGGCTTTTAGTCTGCCTTTTTCGAGTAAATTATTCCAAAACCGCCACCTCTTGCGTGGGTTAACACTGGTTTCAGCCGCTTTGTGTGTGGGTTTGGGGGTAAAAATTGTTTTGGAGAATGTTTTCTAAAAAAGATTAAATAGTCGGGTTGTGAGCAACCCTCCCCACAAGAGCAACCCTCCTCACTAATATGAATTACAACGAAGCTGATTTTGTCCAATACGCCCTCCAGCAAATGGAGATTCCGATACTTCACCGTAACGGCAACTACTTTGACCTCGCAGGCGGCTTTTCGTTGGAAGTCGAAGGCCGAGATTTGTACCGCCTTTCGTTTGAGCAATGGGTCATTTCTCCCTTCGACGACATCGGGACGCTCTGTCAGTTTATTAAAACTAACCTCACACCCCGCACGAATGAATAAATACGAAGTTTTTGTGATAGCCATGGCCGAAAGTGAGTCGCAACGTGGTCATTACGTCCTTATTTTAGAAGAGCCCATTTCTAAACGACGTATTCCAATTATTGTTGGGACAAATGAAGCGCAAGCCATCGCCATACATTTAGAGGGACTTCAACCTTCGCGCCCCCTTACCCACGATTTATGCCAAACCATCATCCAACAGTTAGGCGCTAAAGCCAAGGAGGTCTGTATTTACCAAATTCAACACGATATTTTTTATGCCAAACTACTACTACAAGGCCCAAAGGAGCTAGTAGAAATCGAAAGCCGTCCTTCAGACGCCATTGCCTTAGCAGTACGGATGCACTGTCCGTTGTACGTAAGTGATCAGGTCTTGGAAGAAGCAGGGTATTTGTTGGATGAAAAAGGCCGTGAGAAAAAATCGTATGCCGAATATACGTTGGAAGAACTGGAAGAATTGTTGTCAAAAGTAATTGCCAAAGAAGATTACGAAAGCGCCGCCCGCTTGCGCAGTGCCATCGAAAAGCGCAAACAAAGTTGAGAATTTTTCCCAAATTGCGGCACTATCATCTAAACCTGGTTTACCTATGCTCCCATCTATTACTTTAAATAACGGCATTCAAATGCCCCAATTAGGACTCGGCGTGTATGACCCTCAACCTGGCCACGATATTCGGCAAGCGGTTTTGTGGGCGTTAGAACTTGGGTACCGCCTTATTGATACGGCCGCAGCCTATCACAACGAAATGGAAGTAGGACAAGCCATGCGCGACAGCGGTTTAGCTCGCGAAGATATTTTCTTGACCACCAAAGTTTGGAACGACGACCAAGGTTATGACAATACCCTCAAAGCATTTGAAGAAAGCCTCCGTAAACTCAACACCGATTACGTTGATTTGTACCTGATTCACTGGCCCGTACGCGAACATCGAATCCAAACGTGGAAAGCCCTTGAAAAAATCTATACCGAGGGCAAGGCCCGTGCCATTGGGGTTTCCAATTATTATGCCCCTCATTTTGAAGAGCTTTGGCCGCACACATCTATCGTTCCAGCCGTTAATCAAATTGAGCTAAGTCCGTATTGTCACTTGCCCGAAGAATTGAACTACTGTCGCCAACGAGGTATTCAAATTGAAGGGTATGCGCCTTTGGTTCGAGGGCTAAAATCCGATGACCCGCGACTCATCAGCATCGCTGAAAAATACAACAAAAGTACGTTTCAGGTGCTTATCCGTTGGACACTTCAGCAAGGAGCCATCACGATTCCAAAATCGGTTTCAAAACACCGTATCGCGGCCAATATAGACGTTTTTGACTTTGAATTGTCGGCCGAAGATGTTGCAGAAATGAATACATGGCACGACGATACCCGCATTGCCTGGAACCCTATGGAGTTTTTGTAACGAATGAAAAATAAACCCTCCATTACTTCCCCCCACGACAAACTCGTCAAAGAACTTTTCTCTGACCGTCAGCTTGCGCGTGCTTTTTTGGAAGAAATGCTTCCTAGTGACGTAGTATCTTTATTAAATTTAGAATCGCTTCAGCACCAAAACAATTCGTATTTATCTCCACCTATGGAGGAAATATTTTCAGATGTGGTCGTTGAAGTCAACCTAAAAAACAGCGACGATTCACTGCAAATATCCCTCTTGATTGAACATAAATCGTACAAAGACCCTCGCGTGGGTTTTCAACTTATGCGTTATTTGGCAGAAGGATACTGGCAGCAGTTAAAAAATAAACAACCCCTCCGCCCCATAGTCCCCCTCTTGTTTTATCATGGGAAACAGCGCTGGCGTTTAAAACAAATGGAAGACTTCTTCCCCAATTACCCTCCAATTTTCCAGCGCTATATTCCTTCGTTTGGGATAGAATTTGTCAGCTTAATTCAAATGCAAGACGAGCGTCTGGAGCAATTGAGAGACGGAGTACTGAGTGCAACTCTTGGGTTATTACGCTACTCTCATGATTGGCCAACACTGCTTAAACGATTACCAAGAATCATGGAGTCTTTAAGTTCCTCCCAAGGAACTGGCTTTGTTATGAGTTTGTTTGTATATTTGTTTAGTGTGACCGAACTGACGGTAGAACAGTTAAAAGAAAATTTACCTGAAGATATAAAAACGACTTTTATGAGCACTTACGATAGAATCATGGCAGAAGGTATTGAGAAAGGTATCGAAAAGGGTATCGAGAAAGGCATTGAAAAGGGCATCGAGAAAGGAATCGAAAAGACGATATTGAATGCTTTTGACAACGAAATTACCTTGGAGACGATTCGTGTTATTACGGGTGAAAGTACCGAAAAAATCAAGGAAGTCCTACAACGAAATAGCCGCCTAGCCTAAGGTGCGTTTCATGGCCTCTACTACTCGTTGAAGGTCTTCTTCCGTCAAATTTGACCCCGACGGAAGGCATAAACCGTCGTCGAAAAGTGTTTCTGCTATCTGTCCACCGTAGTAAGGCGCACCTTCAAACACGGGTTGGAGGTGCATGGGTTTCCACAAAGGCCGCGCTTCAATGCTCTCTGCCGCCAAAGCCATTCGTAGGACTTCGCGCGTCACGCCGCTCGTTTTTGTCACATCCACCCGAATACAGCTCAACCAGCGATTCGCATAGCTCCCTTCTCTTTCAGGCTGAAACGCAATACGGTCATCCCCTTCAAAGGCTTGTTGGTACCATACAAAATTTGCCCGCCGCTGACGTACTCGCTCGTCGATAACCTGCATTTGTCCTCGACCAATCCCTGCACAAATGTTGCTCATTCGGTAATTATAACCAATCTGCGAATGTTGGTAATGAGGGGCATTGTCGCGGGCTTGAGTAGCCAAAAAACGAGACTGTTGTATCAATTTTTCATCATCAGAAAGCAACGCTCCGCCGCCCGAGGTGGTGATAATTTTATTCCCGTTGAAAGACAAAATATTCAGTTTTCCAAAACTTCCCAGTTTACGACCCTGCCAACTCGCCCCCAATCCCTCAGCGGCATCTTCGATGAGGGGAACTTCGTAACGTGCACACACGTCTATGATTTCGTCGATTTTGGCGGGCATACCGTATAAATGCACCGCTATCACTGCTTTTACATTCTTTCCTTTGGCTCGTTCGCCCTTGATTGCTTCTTCTAACGCCTCAGGACAGATATTCCACGTTTCCCATTCTGAATCCACAAATACGGGCGTAGCTCCTTGATACACAATAGGATTGGCAGACGCAGCAAAGGTAAATGACTGACAAATAACGACATCTCCCTGCCCTACCCCGAGCATCACCAAAGCCAAATGCAACGCCGCCGTCCCCGACGACAACGCCGCCGCATGGCCTACGCCTACATAACGGCTCAGGTCTTGTTCAAACCCATCGACGTTGGGTCCCAAAGGCGCTACCCAATTGGTTTCAAACGCTTCTTGTACGTACTTTTGTTCGTGACCGCTCATGTGCGGCGAGGAAAGCCAAATTTTATTCATTATTCCATAGAAATCTTGCCGAAAGTTCCACATCTTTCGGCAAGTTCGCAAATTAAACCCGATTCCATGTACGTTCTGACCAATTGCACCATTTACACGGGCGAAACTGTCCTTACCCACCATGCCGTGGTCGTTGACGACAACCGTATCGACCGCGTAGTACCTACCGATTTGATTCCAAACGACTTACCCGTTTACGACCTCCAAGGCCATGACCTGACTGCAGGCTTTATTGACATTCAATTATACGGCGGACAGACGGGCTTTTTGGTACGGGATTTATCGACCGAATCGCTGGATGACATGGTCAATACCCACCAGCAAGACGGAACAGCGGCCATTATTCCCACCTTGTATTCTACGTCAAGGGAACGAATTTTGAAGGCCATTGAAGTGACCAAAGCCTATATTGCGTCGGGAAAAACGGGGGTATTGGGGCTACACATTGAGGGACCGTTTATCAATCCTGAAAAAAGAGGGGCACACAGCGCCGCGCAAGTACGGATTCCCACCGAAACAGAACTAGAAGAAATCATCGAGCAAAGCCAAGGGATGCTTACCCTGATGACGATTGCGCCCGAAGTATGGCCGCCTCAGCTTCTTGCTCGTCTCCAAAACAGCCACATCCAACTCTCGATAGGGCATACCAACGCGACCTACCAACAAGCCAAGGCTTTTTTTTCCTCGGGAATTTCGATGGCGACGCACCTTTACAATGCTATGCGCCCCTTTGAAAGCCGCGAACCTGGCGTAGTTTCGGCGATTTGGGACACGCCAACGGTACACGCCAGCATCATTGCCGACGGTCACCATTGCGACGCCGCCACCATTCGTATCGCCAAGCAGCTCATGGGCGACCGCCTTTTTTTAATTTCGGACGCTACTTTGGCAAAAATTGAACCGCAACGCTTTGTTTTTGAAGACTTTACCGCTAACTACGACGGTCATCGCCTGCTCAACGACGATGGCAAATTGGCGGGTTCGGCCATTACGCTGCTCGATGCCGTTCGTTTTTGTGTCCAAACGGTGGGGCTTCCCAAAGAAGAAGTTTTTCGGATGGCCTCCACTTACCCTGCACAAGTGGTGGGTGTTGGTGAGCATTTTGGAAGAATCAAAGCAGGTTACACTGCCACTTTTGCCGTTCTCGACGACCAGCAACGCCTCGTTTCTTTTTACCCGCCTCAATGATAAAACTTAAAATCCCCCTAAAAAACCACTACAATGAAACCAGAAAAACTAGCTGCACTTACCGACGAGCAACTGCTCAAGCAGAAAAAAATAATCAAAAACACCCATAATATTATCCTAGCAGTGGGAACTTTAACCCTACTCCTCGCCTGTGTAATGTTTGGCTACCACGTTGGGAAAGAGGCCGCAACTGGTGGTCAAAGTACCTTCAATTACAAGCCTCTGCTACCTGTTATTGTCTTCTTTATGCTTGGGTATGTAGTCGTTTCGTCAGAAAAAAAATCCATTGACGACGAAATCAAGAAACGGAAGTTGGGGTAAACTTGAAATTGCTTTAACTCATGAAAAAAATTCCAATACGTCAAATAACAGCTATCCCCCAAGAGGAGAATCGAGCTGGGAAATTTAAAATTCGAAGTTTAGAAGAAGTGCTTTCTGGCAAAGCACTTACCCACGCTCTTCATAAACATGACTTTTATTTTATTTTGGCCATAAAAAATGGAAGTGGTTTTCACGAAATTGATTTTGTAAAATATCATGTACAGGCTCATTCTATGTTTATTCTAAGACCAGGGCAAGTACACCAACTGGAATTAAGCGCTGATAGTAGAGGGTTCTTGCTTGAATTTGACAGTTCATTTTATCAACCCAAAAACCCAATGGCAGAATATCGTTGGAAAAAAGCCCTAAGCAAAAACCATTGCCCAGTAGAAGAAGCCCGCTTCAACAAATTGCTAACCTATTTGGGTAATTGTTATTCTGAAAACATTGCCACTTTGGAGGGGTACATCGACGCCATTAGAGCAAACCTTGACCTCTTTTTTATAGAATATGTACGGCAAAGCCAAAACCCTAATCAAGTTAGCTACCAAACCTCTACCTATGTCCAACAGCGATACGATGAACTACGCTTACTATTAGAAGCACATATTACACAAATAAAAAGTGTATCACAGTATGCTGCTTTACTTAACCTTTCGGTATATCAACTCAAGTCTATCACCAAAACGTCGGTTGGAAAAACACCTGCTGACCTCATTAATGCACAGATTATTTTAGAGGCAAAACGATATTTATTGGCTACGTCCAATCAAGTCAAAGACATTGCTTGGCTGCTCGGATACGAGGACACTTCTTACTTTATTCGCTTTTTTAGAAATCAGACTGGGCACACACCTGATGCTTTTCGCAAAAACTTCAATTAACTCCTATTCAACTTCGTAATCGTCCTATCAAACCCGACTTTAGCTCCACTACTTTTGTGAACGATATTTAAACGTTCTAAAAGTAGCATCCATGACAACCAAAACTCGATTTATAGCTGCCCTTAAAATCTGGATAGTTATCTATCCCTCTATTGCCGTTTTTCTCTCACTTTTTGGCGAAGCACTTTCTATTTTCCCACTTTACCTCCGTACCCTTTTCCTCACCATTACGTTGGTTCCTTGGATGATGTTTATTGGCCTTCCTACAATTGATTTCCTTCTAAGAAAGTTAAACTAGCCTTTTCAAAGCATACCCCCATGAAAACAAACGAAAATAACTATGAAGTAATCATCGTCGGAGGCAGTTACAGTGGCCTAGCAGCGGGTTTAGCGCTAGGAAGAGCTTTGAGAAAAGTACTTGTCATAGACAATGGTCAGCCCTGTAACCAGCAAACGCCTTATTCTCATAATTTTCTAACACAGGATGGAAAAACACCTCAGGAAATTTCTAGTGTAGCTAAAAGTCAAGTGGCTTTATACCATACCGTAAAATTTCTGGATGCAAAAGTCACATCAGCAATGAAAACAAAACAAGGTTTTGAGGTACGGATTCAAAATGGGAAAGTCTTTTCCTCAAAAAAACTCGTTTTTGCCACAGGGATAAAAGACCTTTTGCCTGACATACTTGGTTTTGCAGAATGCTGGGGAATTAGTGTCTTGCATTGTCCCTATTGTCATGGCTATGAAGTTCGTCATCAGAAAACTGGTATTTTGGCAAATGGAGATTCTGGGTTTGAATTGGCTATATTACTTACTAATTGGACATCAGAATTAATTCTCTTTACCAATGGCCCAAGTACCTTTTCGGAAACTCAAAATAAAGTACTTCAAAAGCACCAAATTATCATTATTGAAGAAAAAATCGACTGTTTTATTCACCAAAACGGCTATTTGCAGGGAGTTGGTTTAACCAATAACTCCCAAATAGCACTCAATGTTTTATATTCTCGCCCCACTTTCTTGCAACAATCAAACATCCCAGAACTACTAGGTGCTGAATTGGCTTCCGAAGGGTATATCAAAGTCGATGCTGCTCACAAAACAAGCATTCCTGGGCTGTATGCTTGTGGCGATAATGTAACTAAAATAAGAACCATAGCCAACGCTATTGCAATGGGAACCACCACGGGTTTAATGCTTAATAAAGAATGGATTGAACATGAAAGCATTTACTAAAACAACATACGGAGGCCCAGAAGTTCTTAGATTAGCAGACGTTGCGAACCCTAAAGTAAGTGTCTCAAACATAGTAGTCAAAGTGATGGCTAATTCGGCCAATCCTGCCGATTGGCACATACTTAGAGGAAAACCTTATTTTGCTAGGTTAACCTTTGGATTATTTAAGCCCAAAAACCCGCTCTTGGGTGCCGATTTTGCAGGTATCGTCGTTGAGGTGGGAGAAAGGGTCAAAGATTTTAAAGCAGGAGACTATGTTTTTGGAGAAACACTTCACGGAGGGGCATTTGCTGAGTATATCAGCATAAATGCCAATGAATGCGCCTTAATGCCCAAAGGAGCCAGTTTTCAAGCAATGGCAGGTGTACCGATTGCAGGACTCACTGCACTACAAGCACTTATTACTCACGGGAATCTAAAAAAAGGAGAAACAGTATTAGTCAATGGTGCCGCTGGGGGTGTTGGTCATTTTATTGTTCAAATAGCCAAAGCGTATAGCGCGACCGTTACTGCCGTTTGTTCTAGCCAAAGCGCAGATTTTGTCCGAATGTTAGGAGCAGATAACATCTTGTTTCATGACAAAGACAATATTCACCTTCATCAATCCAAGTACAACCTCGTTATTGATGCTTATGGAAACCTTAACCACGAAGATTACCAACGAATGGGGCAACGAGGAGTTATGATTGGGTTTACCAACCTTGCTCACATACTTATCTTGCTCGTAAAGCGAATGCTTAAAAAATCACCAATTGCCCAATTTACAGTTCAATGTAATAAAAAGGATTTGGAAACTTTAGCTTCGTTAGTTCAGCAAGGAGTTATCAAAACCTACATTGAACACACTTTTTCCTATCAGCAAATTCCAGAGGCAATTAGACACATCGAGGCCATGAAAACAAAAGGAAAAGTAATAATGAGTTGGGAAAACCCAGAGGCGTAGCTCAGCTTAAACTACTCTTTGGCGGACTCAATTCCCCAATACTACACTTATTCTTCATTTTTAAATACTTCCCAAAAGGAAGCCCAAATGTGCATTGCCTTACCACAAGCATTGTTTCTTTCCATACAATTCAAATTTCTAACAAACCATAAAAACAACTTAAGTATGCATTCATTTATCAAACCTTTCGCAATCATCTTTGCCTCTATTCTTCTAATTGTGACTTTGGCAAAACAGGGTTATTCTCAAGAAAGTCGCTTCAGTATTTCCATTAACTCGCTGACGACCAACTTCAATTATGGCAGTTTAAATAACGCTTTGCGCCCATACAAAAAAGATTACAAAGGGCTACAAGTTGGCTTTTCGTACCAAGCGGGTGTTACATCCAAGTTTTCGATTGTTCCAGAGATTTATTTTGCCATTAAAGGAGGCACATTGAAAAATAATAATGAGCTTACTAATGTCAAATCGACTGTTCGCCTTTATTCCATTGAGTTACCTGTACTTGCCCGCCTGCATCTAGGTCGATTCTATGCTAATGTTGGTCCGTATGTCGGTTATACATTAGGTGGTCGACTGAAACAAGAAGGGAACACTAGCAGCCCTGCCTCTAAAACCGCAATTAGCTTTGCTGGGGACTTTAAACGGTGGGATGCTGGGCTACAAGCAGGAATTGGGTGCAACTTCAAAACCTCAAAAAAGCTCATAACCTTAGATGCTCGGTATGGTTACGGGTTACTTAACCTTTCGACATTAACTGAACGCTATAATCGAATGCTCAACATTAGCTTTGTTATTTCAAAACGTTCATTAATCAAGTAAATACCTCTTTTTAACCCCAATTTCACCTAAAAAAATGAAAATTGTAATAGTTGGTGCATCAGGCACAATGGGAAGTCATTTGTCTAATGCTTTTGCAAAAGACCACGAGGTCATCAAAGTTGACCGAAGTAAAGGAGATATCCGAATAGATATTACTTCAACAGATTCAATCAACAATATGTATGAACAAATTGGAGACTTTGATGCACTGATTTGCACTGCTGGCCCCACCTTTGTTGGTTCATGGAAAACCCTAACTGACAAAGAGTTTCGACAGGGGGTTGAAGGAAAAATGATGGGTCAAATTAATTTAGTGCTCATTGGACAGAGTTATATCAATCCCAAAGGTTCTTTTACCCTCATCACAGGTGCTCTTACTCACGAACCACAAAAAAACTTTGCCAATGCTTCGGCAGCCAATGCCGCAGTTGAAGGTTTTGTAAGGGCAGCCGCAATTGAGTTAGTGGATGGCATTAGAATCAACGCCGTAAGCCCCAAAGTCATCGAAAATTCACCTCATTATTTTCCTTATTTTCCTGGGGAAATTCCAACCACAATGAAACAGTTAGAGTACGGCTTTAGAAAAAGTATTTTTGGAGGAAATACAGGGCAAATAATTAATTTATAGTACTTTATAGCGCGAGTCAGTGACTCGCGCTATACCCCTACCCTTCCATCCACGCTTTAAAGTGCGGGGCTTTTTCGCGGCTTACCAGGATGTCGTGCGAGGGCTCGGGCTGAAGTTCGAGTTTGAGCTTGCCGTTGAAATAGGCATGAATCTTCTGAACAGCAGCCAATGAAGCAATGTACTGCCGATTCAAGCGAAAAAATAAGGCAGGATTCAGCAATCGTTCCAGTTCTTCGAGGGTATAATCGACTAAAAACTGTCGGTTGTCGCTTCGTACCAAACATACCATTTCGTTGGTGGTATAAAAATAAGCGATTTCCTCTTGGGGAATGGGCAAAAGTTGGTCGTTGTAAGGCACCAAAAAGCGGGTTTTGTGCTTTCGCCCCACGGCAGGCATTGAATCTAGCAGCGATTGGATTTTTAGAGTGTAGTCATTGGCCGAAAAACCCCGTTGGCTTTCTTTAAACTTCGTAATCGCCGCTTCCAACTCTTGCGGTTTGATGGGTTTCAACAAATAGTCTATACTTTTGACTTTGAAGGCTTTGATGGCATATTCATCATAGGAAGTCGTAAAAATAATGGGGCTAGGAATCGCCATTGATTCAAATATGGCAAAACTGAGTCCGTCGGAAAGCTGGATGTCCGAGAAGATTAAATCGGGTGCAGGATGCGTTAAAAACCAACGCTTCGAGCTTTCGATACTATCCAAAACCGCCACAATTTCAATTTCTTCATCAATTTTTTTTATCAGCTTCCCAAGGCGTTCGGCGGCGGGATATTCGTCTTCAATCAGGATGGCTTTCATGAATTTAGGCTTCTAACAAAGGCAGTTTTACTTTAAATGACCACTCATTTCGCAGGACTTCAACCTGCTGTTCGGTGAGTAATCGATACCGATTGATGATGTTTTGAAGGCCCACTTTGGTCGATTTCTCAAAGGTCATTTTTTCTTGTAGGTTGTTCTCCACCGTCAAAAACCCATCTTCTTGTACAATCCTGATTTTCAACGGCTTTTCTTTGGAAACCACGTTGTGTTTAATCGCATTCTCAATCAACATTTGAATACTCAACGGCGCTACATGCAACTGATTTGTATCGGTCAAAAGTTCAGTCTCAACCTGCAAATTCTCCCGAAAACGAATTTTATTGAGGTAAATGTACGCGTCCAAAAACTGCATTTCTTCCTCTAACGTCACGGTATTTTTTTCCCGACTCACCAACACGTACCGATACACGTCCGACAGCTTGTCGAGGTAGTTTTGGGCGGGGCTATTTTCATCGTCGATGAGCGAGGCCAACGTATTGAGGCTATTGAACAAAAAATGGGGGTCTAATTGGTTTTTGAGCGCATCCAATTGCGACTGCACATTTTCGCGAGCCAAGGCTTCGGTCTTTTGCACGTGCGATTTCCACGATTGAAAGAAGAAGGCACTTTCGTACATCAACGTCACAATAATGGTCGGAATGAGGCTGATTTTAAAGCCAATCAACACCTCATTGATACGGTCGAAATTGGAGATTTGAGAACAAAAAAAGTAATCAATAAAAGCACTCACCACCAAGGTATATGTCAAGCCCACAATAGTTTGCCAACTCAGCCGACGAGCAGTTTGGCGATAATGCGGAAACTGTTTCCGCATCAAAATAAAAATGGCACGGTTTCCCTCCCAAATCAACAACGTGTTCATAAAACACGAGCTTACCCAATAAAAAATATCTTTGGTGTTTCCGCCCGTAAAGACTTCTTTGTGGAGCACGATTGGCAGCAAAATACTTAAAAGTGGAATACCAATTAGCCGTGCTTTGCGGTCGTTGATATAGGGAGGTTCCATGCGAAATTTCCTCATTTTTTATCAAAGATACGGAATATTTACACCTGTTGGTTCTTCAAAAAACACCTCCAATGACGTGCTCGGCTCACCAAGTTCTTTCCAAAGTGCGTGACCGTGAAAATCTTCGGTGGTACCTTCATAAAAGGCAAACAAGTCGGCCAGGCTTTTCATGGTTGGTGAGACAAAACCAATCATTTTAACCATCCAAAGAGGCAAAACTTGCAGTTTCAGGGAAGGTCTTTGGCCTTTTAGACGTTGATAAACGGCTTCATAGTCCATTTTTTCGCGTCCTTGTACTACGTAGTGTTGGTAATAAGCCGTTGGGTTTCCTACCGCTTTGGCAACCCA
Source organism: Runella sp. R5_40 (assembly GCF_057652295.1). Classification (NCBI taxonomy): domain Bacteria; kingdom Pseudomonadati; phylum Bacteroidota; class Cytophagia; order Cytophagales; family Spirosomataceae; genus Runella; species Runella sp. R5_40. Next base: position 310,183 of record NZ_JBYFCH010000007.1, read on the forward strand.
TTGGGCATAATCCGTGGAATTGGTCCAGTAAAACTCTACGGGTTTTCCCACCCACTGCAAGGTGTCTTTTTTGATGGCCCATTCAATGCTGTCCAAAAACCACGTTGGGTGAAAAATCGTAAACGGAATCCCCGACTCTTCGATGTAACGATGCCCTTCGCGACGGATTTGATTTTGGTAAAACTCCTTAGGCTGACGAATCGACGGGTGAGCACCTAACGCGCCAATTTTCAGAATTTGCTGAACACCTACCGCTTGACACGCTTCCACGATGTTTTTGACCCCTTCTCGCTCCAAGAAGAACGAACTTTTCGCCTGATTTTCCTCGGCACTTAGATTGATGTAAACGTACGTACTGCCTTTCAACGCGCGGGTCAAACTTGGTACATTTTGTACGTCGGCTACGGCAAATGTCACTTCTTTTGGGAGCAATTGCTTGGCTTTTTCGGGATTTCGCACCACTGCCCGCACTTGATAGCCGTACGCCAAGAGGGCTTTCACTACGGGAATGGCCAAACGCCCCGTAGCGCCTATGACTGAAATAATGGTTGATGAATTCATGCTTTGAAAATTTAACAAATTAAAAGGTTAGACGATAAAACGGAATGGGCAAAAATCCTTGTTGGTAGGCCGTCCCGATTTTATTTACGCGTGGGTTGTAAGCTTGTTGAAAAATGTTCTGATGATTCGTAATATTCTGTAAATCAATAGCTAACTCGTGTGTACTGCGACGACGATTGAGTTTATAACCAATCTTGAGGTCGGTGCGAAAGTAGCCACTTTGTTGCTGCGTAAACGCCCGTGATTCGTCATAAATAGTGGTGTTAGCCTCGGCCGATGCCTCCAAATTGATGGGACGAATGTATTTCCCACCTGCCGACGTAAGTTTCCAGTTGATGCTCAACACGCCCCGATTGCCCAGCGGAATGTCTTTGCCCGCCAGCACATTCAGCACGTAGCGGTTGTTGAAAGGCGTATTGCGTTCGACACCGTCGCTACCTTTGTATTTTGAATCAAACAACGAACCCGTTACCAAAAAATAGTAATTATTGGAAAAGTACTTTTCGAGGGTCATTTCAAGGCCATAGTTCCGACCAGTACCTTTGTTGACCAAATTACCTACGTTGGTTGGGGCAAAATCAACCCCTTCAATGAGCACCGAATAATAGCCCAAACTCGGCTGAATCGGAACGTTAAACAACGACTGATAATAGGCTTCCAACTTCAAGCGTAGATTTTCGCCGAGACTACGCTCATATCCCAAAACAAAATGATGGCTTTTGGTAAACCCTAAGTCTTTGTTTGTCAACGAGTAGCTTCCATTGGTATTTTGAGATTGGTAAAAATACAGCAACAACGGCTGTAAATTACTGTGCAATCCATAGGCGAGGTTAAACGTACTGCGGTCGGTTGCTTGGTAAGCCAACCCGACGCGCGGTTCCAACGCCGCCGAATTGTTGAGTTGATAATGAAAGCCCGTCAGCCCCGCATTGAGGGTCAAGTTTTGGCTAAAGCGGTGTTTCCACTGCACATACGCCTGCGTAAGCATCGTTTCGCCGTCGGTATTGCGGAGGGTAACGACGTTGGGATACAGGTTAGAATTCAGCAATTTAAAGCGACTCAAGTCCACAATTACCCCTGCCGAAAGTTTGTCTTTGGCACTAATTTTATGATTAACGCTGGCATTGAGGGATAGTTTTTCATTGGTAAACTCAGCCTGTTGTGCCAAAATCTCTTCCGAAATGACCTTTGTTTCTGGTTTATAAATTACGGTATCTCCTTTGAAATTTTGGTAACTTCTCGATGCCGAGAGCGTCACTTTTCCAAAAGTTTTGTCCGTAAAACGGTGCTCGTACGACAGCGCCGCAATGCCCGTTTCAAAACGGACGCGGGTGTTGGTATTTTCGTCACCGTACGCATCTCCTTTCTCCGTGTCCACGTCTTTTCCCAAAAACGTAATGTTACTTTTTCCCGCCAGCGTCCAAAACGACAATTGCCCTTTTTTACCTACTGGAACGTCCGTTTTAAAAGTAAAATCCTGATAATAAGGCGTTCCTGCAATATCAAAACCCAAATTAGACATAATACCAAACAACGAATAGCGATAATTAAGCAAATACGACGCCTTCGATTTTTTGCTGTAAGGCCCTTCGGCACCCACCTCAACCCCGTTGAAACCTACTTGGGTCAGAAACTCATGCTTTTCGTCGTTGCCTTTTCGTAAGCGCAAATCAAACACCGACCCGAGGGCATTGGCATATTCGGCAGGAAACGCCCCCGACATAAAATCAGATTTAGCCAACAGGTTGGTATTCAGCATTGAGACAGGCCCACCCGACGTACCCAACGAGCTAAAGTGGTTTGGATTGGGGATGTTGACACCATCCAAACGCCACAGCAAAGAAGCGGGCGAATTTCCACGAACCACGATGTCATTTCTAGCATCGTTGGCACCACTGACGCCCGCAAAATTGGCCGCCATCCGCGACGGATCGCCCAAGCTTCCTGCGTATTTGAGGGTTTCGGAAGGCGCAAACGGTCGCGCACTTACAGTTGACATTTCGTTGTTTGCCACTTTATTGTCCTCGCTTCGTTTGTACTTGACGGTCACTTCGTTGAGGCTTTTGAAGCTTTCGGTCATCGACAAGTCCAATACCACCTCTTTACCCGCATTGACAATCACGTCTTTGGCAAAAATGTCTTCGTAGCCGAGGTACGTCACCCGCAGCGACGCCCTGCCAACGTTCACTTTTAGCAAACGAAAATTTCCATCGGCGTCGGTGGTGGTTCCGTTGAGCGGATTACTGCCCACTACCACCACTGTTGCCCCCACCACGGGCGCTTTGGAAGCGCCATCCGTAATCTTACCACGGACGGTTTGGGTAGATTGGGCAAAAGAATAATATCCCAAAAATAGGAGGAAGAAAAACATTGTTTTCATGGCTTTTTTGTTGTTGGTTTTCGGTTCAAAATTCTCCAGAAACCAACACTTCCAAAACCCAACAGCAGGTGAAGTGGCAAAATCAATGGGTGAAATTCACACAACAAAGGGTGAAACGCGCAGTAATACCGCTTTTTTGTCTATTTTTGTCCTCCGACCCATTCCAACTTTCCGTCTTTACGACTCCATGTATTCTATGAAGCGAAAATGCTCCGAGGCACACAAATTGGTATATAGACTCATTCTCAAATCATTGGTGTTTTGTCTTTGGGGAATAGTGGCAGGAGGGATACAAACGTCCCAAGCCCAAAACAAAATCGACACTTACTTGTCTTTGCAGGGGCAGGCGCGCATGGACAGCCTTTTGTTACTACAACATTTAGTTTGGTACAACATCGACAGTACCGCTGCCTTTGCCCAAATTGATATTATAAGAAAGCATGGTCTTCAGTCCAACGATCAGCTGTTGGCTATTTATGCCGATTTTCTAAAGACGTATTACTTATTAGGAGGTAAGCAAAAGAACCTCGAAGCCGCTTATGCTCGTTTTCAGAATGTGTCAAAAAAGCTAAAAAAATTACCTGAAAGCGCACTTAAAAATGCTTTTTCGGCCGAGTTAGAACATAACATGGGGGTGACACTGTACTTGACCCGCGACCCTTCCAGCAAATGTATCAATCATTTGTTGGCCGCTGATTTGGCCTTTCGGAAAATTGGCTACGAGCATTTCGCCTTTGCAGGATACCGTTTTACGTATTTGGCCTTGTATTATTTAAAGCGAGCTTCGGACCCAGAAACCGCCTTAAAGTACTTAAAAGAAGGCGAGACTTACATTCAGAACGACCCCGTTGATTTTCACCGCATTCAGTTGTACCGCAATATTGCGTTGTGTTTGGTAGAAAAAAAACAGTACAAAGAGGCCATTCGCTACAATCAATTAGGTATTGCACAAGTGCGTACTCGTAAAGACAGCCTGCGAATTGGCGCTTTAAACGGCAATATTGGTGAAATCATTTTAGTCCACTTTCCAAACCCCAAAGAAGCCGAGCCTTACTTTAAAAAAGAGCTATGGTATCGGCTCCGTTTCAAACCCGACGGTTATGGAGACATTTCCAAATTGTACAGTAATTTGTGCCAAGTGGCTGCCCACAAACGAAATCCTGAAGAAGTAACTTATTATTATAATCAAGCCATAAAAATAGCCGAGCTCAACACCGACAAGACCGCATGGTACCCCACGCTCAGCGATATTTATCGGAGTAGGATGATTGCCGACACCCTCCTTGGTAATTATAAAAGTGCCCTAAAGCACGAATTTTTGTTTCAGGATGCACAAAGTAAAATCAAAAAAGAAGACCTAAGTAAGTCAGCGATTGAAGCTTCGGTGCGGTTTGACTCAGAAAAACTAAAACTGCAAGCCGAACTCGCTAATCAACAAACCCAAAACTCGCGATTTTGGGTTGCGTTTGTTTCTTTGTTATTACTTGTGACGTTGTTGGTGGGGTATTTTATCTATTATCGCTTGCAAACTCGAAGGGAAGAATTGGCCCGTCAATTGCTGTTTGAGCAAAAAGAAGCGGAACGTTTGGCGGAATTAGACACCCTAAAAACCCGATTTTTCACCAACATATCCCACGAGTTTCGTACGCCATTGACGTTGCTTTTATCTCCCCTGCAAGATTTACAAAAGGAGTTTCCTGGGCGTACTATTTTCCAAATGATGCAGCGAAATGCCGAACGATTACTGTCATTGATTAGTCAGTTGTTGGATTTAAGCAAATTAGAAGCGGGAAAAATGGAGGTTCAATTGCAAGAAGGCGATTTGTCCCAATTTTTACAGTACATATTTTCTTCGTTTGAATCTCTAGGACAAGACAAAAATATTTTATTCCAATACCAACAAAGTCGAGAACATCAATTTGCTTATTTTGATGCGGACAAAATTGAAAAAATTACGACCAATTTACTTTCTAACGCTTTTAAATTTACGCCAGAAAATGGACGTGTTCAGATACGAGCTGATTATACTGACACTTCATTATTGATAGAAGTAAAAGATTATGGCATTGGGATAGACAAAGAACGTTTACCCAAAATATTTGAACGTTTTTACCAAATTGACGACAGCACACAACGTCATTATGAAGGAACGGGTGTGGGTTTAGCGTTGGTAAAAGAGCTGGTAGAAGTATTGGGTGGAACAATCAGCGTAGCAAGTGAACTAGGGCGTGGAACTACCTTTACAATCAACCTACCTACTGAATTTTTAGATAAAAAACCCGAAAACGAACCAACCACTTTACATTTCAACAATACTGCTAAAGTTTCTGACAATGTTTTAGAAAATAAAACGGCGAATGAAGAAGAGTATCCCGTGTTACTTATTGTAGAAGACAACGCAGATTTGCGCGCGTACATTCGGAGTCAGTTTGAGTCAACTTTCTTTATTATTGAGGCCAAAGATGGAAAAGATGGATTAGAAAAAGCATTGGAGACTATTCCAGATTTGGCCATTTGCGACCTGATGATGCCCCATTTGGATGGGTTTGAATTTTGCAAGCAGCTCAAAACCGACATGCGAACAAGCCACATTCCAGTCGTGATGCTGACTGCAAAAGCCGCCATGGAAGACCGTTTAGTAGGTCTTGAGTTAGGCGCCGACGATTATCTTTCTAAACCATTCAATACCGATGAATTGCAAATTCGGGTTCGTAATTTGATAAAAATTCGTGAAAACATTCGCCAAAAATACAACGCACCAAAACTCTTGACAACGGAAATTGAGTCAGCAATTCACCCCCAAACTCATGACAAAGAATTTTTAGAAAAAATCAATCATGTATTAGACAATAATATCAGCAATTCGACCTTTGAAATGGACGATTTAGCTAAAATTTTATCTATTTCAAGCACTCAACTTCGTCGAAAATTAAAGGCACTTACCAATCAAACCATTATTGAATACGTAAGAAATTATCGACTTGATAAAGCCGCTCAAATGTTAAAAAATGGAGATGGATCTGTTTCTGAAATTGCTTATAAAGTTGGCTTTGAAAGTCTTTCTTATTTCTCAAAAGTATTTCAAGAACGTTTCCAACAAAGTCCTTCTGATTGGAAATAAATTAAAGCCCCCAATAATACTACAAAATAAACTTTCCAAGTTTCAGGTACTTATACCTAAAACTTGGAAAGTCTCAATCAACTTTGCTCATTTAAGTAACAGAGCAAAATCTCCAAGGCACTTGTTTTAATGTAATTCGTTGATTTTAAACGGACAACAATTAACAGATAACGGTTAACTTGTGCTTTAGCACTTAATTTACACGTATTATTTCTTAATGACTTTCAAAACCTCCTGTTTGTCATTTGTAATGACTCGTAATAAATACAAACCTTCAGGAAGCATTTCAACGTTCATTTCTTCATAATGCGCATTTGTTTCAGGGCTAAAAGTCCGATGCAACACCTGACGACCTGCAACATCCAGCAACGTAGTTTGCACCACTTGCCCTTTGCTGTCTTGGACTTTAAGGCGGAGGATATTGGTGACGGGGTTGGGGAGAACCGTGGCGAAAAGCCCGTTATCCGACCCTTGCCCCTTTGCCCCTTGCCATTTACCATTTGCCCCTTCGCTATCCGCTGTCCTCGCTGCTCCTACCCCTACCCCATCTCGTGACTGGATACGGAACCAGTATTCTTGGTAGGCCAGCACGTTGCCTTGCGGTTGACGCGTTGCGGGGTAAATACTGCCCCAGCCCTTCATGTCCCAATAACGAATACTCAATTTGTACAACCCTTTGGGCAAACCTGCATCGTATGAATTTCCACCCGCACCGTTGTCTTGATAGAATCCGTAGGCAGGGTGGTTTTGACCGTACAGCTCCGTCCAACCTTCGCGGTTGGCGTACATGAAGTACGGTGCGTTGTTCTCGTGCGTGTTGAACGAACGAATTACGCCCATTTCGGGTGTTGCCAACATGTCAAAGGTCAATGAGCCGTCAGTACTTAATCCGCACGCTTCTACGTTGATAGTCCAGTAGCGTGGAGCCATTTTGTTGACGTTTTCGACGTAATACAAGGTCGGATTCACTTGCGTACTTTGATCCAATTCGGGGCCACCGTCGCGGGTGATGAATTGGCTTGTCCACAACGACTTATCATTCGCAGGTTTCACTGCTGACTTAGATTCACCAATGTTAATCAACGTCACCACAAACGCATTCCAATAAATATCTTTACGAACACTTTCTGAGCTTTGGCAACCACCTTCAAAGAGGCAATTCGCCCAATACGTTTGCTTCGTTACGTTGCTAAACGCAACCTCAAAACTTGGCGCTGTAACACCCGTGTTCCAAAATGTCTGACTTCCTGCGGGGCAGTTGGCTGATATTCTCACCGTTGTACCTGTGCAAACTATCTCTTGCGAGGCAGTAATCACGGGAGCTACTTGCGTTGGCGTCAAGGTAAACGTCACGACGTTGCTCTTTTCACTCACGCAACCATTTTCCGTCTGACAACGAGCGTAATACGACGTCGTTTGACTTGGTACGGTTGAAGGAAGACTTGGCAAAGCCACGTTCGTCGTCGCATTGTACCAAATCGTGCGCAAGCTGCCACAAGTTGATTGGCCACTGAAACTTGCCGTTGGGTTACAACTGCTTGTTGATGAGAGTGACACCGTCGGTGCTGCTGGTATGACCACTAATTTTAACCGCATTACGCCAGATTCTGATTCCACACACGAAGGCGTTCCGTCCGATTTGCGGCAGCGTACACGGTAGTTGTGGAATTGGTTATCCACCAAGCCTACAGGTACGCCCGCGCTGTATTCACCACCATCAACGGAATAAAGTATCACTTCACCAGCAGCACAATTGGCATTAAAAGTTAGCGTAGTAGTCGCTAGGCTACACACTTCTTTGATTTCCCCTACGGCAACCGTCACGCCGTCCACCAATAGCGACACATTCTGCGGAACGGAGGCACGATTATTAATCGTCAATTCTATCACGCCCGAATAAGTCGAAGCACAATTGGCATCGCAAGCCGCTTGGTAGCGGTGGGGTTGGTTATTGGAAGACTGGGAAACTGGTGGATTGGTTGACCATCCGCTCCATGCACCACTGCCTACTTGTACACGCCAAACGGGAGTACCCACTACACACAAACCCGTAACGTTAAACTGTAAGCCGTTCACAGGATTCGCATCCGTATCACAAAGAACGGGATTGTTGCCCTCGTTCAAGGTTTGTTGTAAAGCTAAAAGTGTAATCGTTGGTTTACTTTGAACAGCTACGACTGCAGTCGCCGTAACCTCCGAGCAACCGCCAGACGCGGGAATTGTGTACGTCACCGTGTAGGTTCCTGCCGTTGAAGTGCTTGGATTAATTGTACCTGTATTGGCATCGATACTCAAACCTGACGTTGAACTGAACGTTCCGCCGCTGCCCGTTAAGGTCACCAACGCAGATGTCACACTTTTGCAATAAGGCGTTCCGCCGTAGCTGATAGTGGCACTTGGAGCATCGGTAATGACCACATTCGTCGTCGCCGTAACCGCTGAGCAGCCGCCAGACGCAGCTATTGTATAGGTCACCGTGTAGGTTCCTGCTGTCGAAGTACTTGGATTAATCGTTCCCGTAGTGGCATCGATACTCAAACCTGACGTTGAACTAAACGTTCCGCCGCTACCCGTTAAGGTCACCACCGCAGATGTCACACTTTTGCAGTAAGGTGTGCCGCCGTAGCTGATGGTTGCACTTGGAACCTCAGTAATGACCACATTCGTCGTCGCCGTAACCGCCGAACAACCACCCGACGCGGGAATTGTGTACGTTACCGTGTAAGTCCCTGCCGTTGAAGTGCTTGGGTTAATCGTCCCTGTATTGGCATCAATACTCAAACCTGACGTTGAACTAAACGTTCCACCGCTACCCGTTAAGGTCACTACCGCGGATGTCACACTTTTGCAGTAAGGTGTTCCACCGTAGCTGATGGTTGCACTCGGGCTTGTTGTGATCGTCACACTCGTAGTCGCCGTAACCTCCGAGCAGCCGCCCGACGCGGGAATTGTGTACGTTACCGTGTAGGTTCCTGCCGTTGAAGTGCTTGGATTAATCGTTCCCGTAGTGGCGTCGATACTCAAACCTGACGTTGAACTGAATGTCCCACCGCTGCCCGTTAATGTCACTGCCGCGGATGTCACACTTTTGCAATACGGCGTTCCGCCGTAGCTTATTATTGCACTCGGGCTTGTTGTGATCGTCACACTCGCTGTCGCATTCACCGCCGAGCAGCCGCCCGACGCGGGAATTGTGTACGTTACCGTGTAGGTTCCTGCGGTCGAAGTGCTTGGATTAATCGTCCCCGTAGTGGCATCGATACTCAAACCTGACGTTGAACTATACGTGCCACCGATGCTACCCATTAATGTCACCAACGCAGATGTCACACTTTTGCAGTAGGGCGTTCCGCCGTAGCTTATTGTTGCACTCGGGCTTGTTGTAATCGTCACACTCGCTGTCGTTATCACCGCTGAGCAGCCGCCCGACGCAGCTATTGTATAGGTTACCGTGTAGGTTCCTGCGGTCGAAGTGCTTGGATTAATCGTTCCTGTATTGGCATCGATACTTAAACCTGATGTAGAACTAAACGTTCCGCCGCTGCCCGTTAAGGTCACTACCGCCGATGTCACACTTTTGCAGTAAGGCGTTCCACCGTAGCTTATTGTTGCACTTGGGGCATCGGTAATGACCACATTCGTCGTCGCATTCACCGCCGAGCAGCCGCCCGACGCGGGAATTGTGTACGTTACCGTGTAGGTTCCTGCCGTTGAAGTGCTTGGATTAATCGTTCCCGTAGTAGCATCGATACTCAAACCTGACGTCGAACTAAACGTTCCACCGATGCTACCCATTAATGTCACCAACGCAGATGTCACACTTTTGCAGTAGGGCGTTCCGCCGTAGCCGATTGTTGCACTCGGGCTTGTTGTAATCGTCACACTCGCTGTCGCCGTAACCTCCGAGCAGCCGCCCGACGCGGGAATTGTGTACGTTACCGTGTAGGTTCCTGCCGTTGAAGTGCTTGGATTAATCGTTCCCGTAGTGGCGTCGATACTCAAACCTGACGTTGAACTGAATGTCCCACCGCTGCCCGTTAAGGTCACTACCGCAGATGTCACACTTTTGCAGTAAGGCGTTCCGCCGTAGCTTATTATCGCACTAGGGCTTGTTGTGATCGTCACACTCGCCGTCGCCGTAACCTCCGAGCAACCGCCCGACGCGGGAATTGTGTACGTTACCGTGTATGTCCCTGCCGTTGAAGTGCTTGGATTAATTGTTCCCGTAGTAGCATCGATACTCAAACCTGACGTCGAACTGAACGTTCCACCGCTGCCCGTTAAGGTCACTGCCGCCGATGTCACACTTTTGCAGTAGGGCGTTCCGCCGTAGCTGATGGTGGCACTTGGAGCATCGGTAATGACCACATTCGTCGTCGCATTCACCGCCGAGCAGCCGCCCGACGCGGGAATTGTGTACGTTACCGTGTAGGTTCCTGCGGTCGAAGTGCTTGGATTAATTGTCCCTGTAGTAGCATCGATACTCAAACCTGACGTCGAACTAAACGTTCCGCCGCTGCCCGTTAAGGTCACTGCCCCCGATGTCAGACTTTTGCAATAAGGCGTTCCGCCGTAGCTGATAGTGGCACTTGGAGCATCGGTAATGACCACATTCGTCGTCGCATTCACCGCCGAGCAGCCGCCCGACGCGGGAATTGTGTACGTTACCGTGTAGGTTCCTGCCGTTGAAGTGCTTGGATTAATCGTTCCCGTAGTGGCATCGATACTCAAACCTGACGTCGAACTAAACGTTCCGCCGCTGCCCGTTAAGGTCACTGCCGCGGATGTCACACTTTTGCAGTAAGGTGTTCCACCGTAGCTTATTGTGGCACTTGGAGCATCGGTAATGACCACACTCGCTGTCGCCGTAACCTCCGAGCAACCGCCAGACGCGGGAATTGTGTACGTTACCGTGTAGGTTCCTGCCGTTGAAGTACTTGGATTAATTGTTCCCGTATTAGCATCAATACTCAAACCTGACGTTGAACTAAACGTTCCGCCGCTGCCCGTTAAGGTCACTACCGCAGATGTCACACTTTTGCAGTAAGGCGTTCCGCCGTAGCTTATTGTTGCACTTGGAGCATCGGTAATGACCACATTCGTCGTCGCATTCACCGCCGAGCAACCGCCAGACGCGGGAATTGTGTACGTTACCGTGTAGGTCCCTGCGGTCGAAGTGCTTGGATTAATCGTGCCCGTATTCGCGTCGATACTCAAACCTGACGTTGAACTGAATGTTCCGCCGCTGCCCGTTAAGGTCACTGCCGCGGATGTCACACTTTTGCAGTAAGGTGTTCCACCGTAGCTTATTGTGGCACTTGGAGCATCGGTAATGACCACACTCGCTGTCGCCGTAACCGCCGAGCAACCGCCCGACGCGGGAATTGTATAGGTCACCGTGTAAGTTCCTGCCGTTGAAGTACTTGGATTAATTGTTCCCGTATTAGCATCAATACTCAAACCTGACGTCGAACTGAATGTTCCACCGCTACCCGTTAAGGTCACCAACGCAGATGTCACACTTTTGCAATAAGGCGTTCCGCCGTAGCTGATGGTTGCACTTGGAGCTTCGGTAATGACCACATTCGTCGTCGCATTCACCGCCGAGCAACCGCCCGACGCGGGAATTGTGTACGTCACCGTGTAGGTTCCTGCGGTCGAAGTGCTTGGATTAATCGTTCCCGTAGTGGCGTCAATACTCAAACCTGACGTTGAACTGAATGTTCCGCCGCTGCCCGTTAAGGTCACTGCCCCCGATGTCAGACTTTTGCAATAAGGCGTTCCGCCGTAGCTGATGGTTGCACTTGGAGCTTCGGTAATGACCACATTCGTCGTCGCATTCACCTCCGAGCAACCGCCCGACGCGGGAATTGTGTACGTTACCGTGTAGGTTCCTGCTGTTGAAGCACTTGGATTAATTGTTCCCGTATTAGCATCAATACTCAAACCTGACGTCGAACTGAATGTTCCACCGCTGCCCGTTAAGGTCACTGCCCCCGATGTCAGACTTTTGCAATAAGGCGTTCCGCCGTAGCTGATGGTTGCACTTGGAGCTTCGGTAATGACCACATTCGTCGTCGCATTCACCGCCGAGCAGCCGCCCGACGCGAGAATTGTGTACGTCACCGTGTAAGTTCCTGCTGTCGAAGTGCTTGGATTAATCGTTCCCGTAGTGGCATCGATACTCAAACCTGACGTTGAACTAAACGTTCCACCGCCACTACCCATTAATGTCACCAACGCAGATGTCACACTTTTGCAGTAGGGCGTTCCGCCGTAGCTTATTGTTGCACTCGGGCTTGTTGTAATCGTCACACTCGCAGTCGCCGTAACCTCCGAGCAACCGCCCGACGCGAGAATTGTGTACGTCACCGTGTAAGTTCCTGCCGTTGAAGTGCTTGGATTAATCGTCCCTGTAGTGGCATCGATACTCAAACCTGACGTTGAACTGAATGTTCCACCGCTGCCCGTTAAGGTCACTACCGCAGATGTCACACTTTTACAATAAGGTGTTCCGCCATAACTTATTATTGCACTTGGGCTTGTTGTAATCGTCGCAGTCGCCGTAACCTCCGAGCAACCGCCCGACGCGAAAATTGTGTACGTCACCGTGTAGGTTCCTGCCGTTGAAGTGCTTGGATTAATCGTTCCCGTAGTAGCGTCAATACTCAAACCTGACGTTGAACTGAACGTTCCGCCGCCACTACCCATTAATGTCACCAACGCAGATGTCACACTTTTGCAGTAGGGCGTTCCGCCGTAGCCGATTGTTGCACTCGGGCTTGTTGTAATCGTCACACTCGCAGTCGCCGTAACCGCTGAGCAGCCGCCAGATGCGGGAATTGTGTACGTTACCGTGTAGGTTCCTGCCGTTGAAGTGCTTGGATTAATCGTTCCCGTAGTGGCATCGATACTCAAGCCCAACGTTGAGCTATACGTGCCACCGCTCGTACCCGTTAATGTCACTACCGCCGATGTCACACTTTTGCAGTAAGGTGTTCCACCGTAGCTTATTATCGCACTCGGAGGTGGGTTTACCGTTACACTACCCGTTATTATATTTGACGTGCAACCTGAGCTTGAACTGCTCACGGTCAACGTGTAGTTTATTAAACTCCCCGACGCTGGCTCACTCAGATTCACCACAATAGGCGTGGCAGGCAACGGTGCATTACTCACCGTAGTGATGCCTGCCCCCGAAATCGAATACGTTGTCGGGGTGCCCGAAGTGGCTGAGTAGGGTAATGTGAATGAGGTAGCTCCAATGCAAATAGCGGGACTTGCACTGGTGGTAATCGTTGGCGGTGCGCTCAGCGTCTGACTCACTGAAGCCACGTACGAACAACTATTGGCCGCATCGTTTACCGAAAAATAATTGACATACGTCCCTGGAAAACTGCGCGTGCTGCTGAAGGTGTTGGACGCTGATTGATACGTCCCCGATGGCGTTGTTAAAGATGCTTCTTGATACCAAGCTGTGCCTATACCCAACGTATTGCTACTCCCAATTTGCAGCGCTGGACTACAGCCCGAAAAAGGTGCAGCAATTATTCCATTATTGACTACATTGGGTATTGGATTCCCAATGGGATACTCAATGATACCATTGTTAACCAAACCTGCGCTTCCATTGGTATGTGACGCTGACGTAGTAACTTTAAAATAACCCGAGTTAGTAAAAGTATTGGAATTGCTAATAGGAGCAGTAACAACTAGCGTAGCACAAGCTGAGTTAGTCAAATTTCCTTGATTGTTAATTCCTGTAAAGGGGGTCCCTGCATTGGTATTAATGGTTATTTTAGCATTATTGGTTATAGTGCCATTACTATAAATACTACTTGACGTAGAACGATCGATACTCAATTCTCCACCCGCGTTATTATTGAAGGCTCCGCTGTTAGTAATCCCAAAAAGACCGATACTACCAGTAGCCCCCAGTGTAATTTTGGAGGAATTGTTGAATGTGCCAATAGAGACACTGATGGCGTTTTGGGTAGTTCCGTCAATGATAATTTCCCCTCCACTGTTATTTGAAAAGGCAAGATTAGTTGATGGATTGAAATCAATACCCCGACTTCCCACAGCCCCGTTGGCGCCCAAGATGATTTTACCACTGTTGGTAAAATTACCAGAACTACTCAGCGCGGTTGATGTGGTTTGGCTAATGTTGATTTCTCCGCCCGATTGGTTGGTAAATGTACCCGCACTGGCTAATCCTAGCGAACCCGCAGGTGCGCTTGCGCCGATGAGGATTTTGCCCGAATTGTTAACAGAATTCAGAACCACATTATAAAACCCAACCCGCGAGAAGCGATCAATACGAATTTCCCCTGTATTGGTAAAAGTACCGTAGTTGAGTACCGCATCGTCGCCAACGCTGGACAAATTACCAAGAACAAGCAAGCCGTTGTTGACCAATGTGCCACCACGCACTATCAAAGCCAAAGTGAAAGGAGCGGAATCGATTTTTGAACCATTTATGGTCAGACTTCCCGACGCATTTATCGTTAGCCTACTAGCACTTGAGGCTACCTCCACCGTCTTGGCAACGGCCGCCGTCCCTGCCATAATCACAGGTTTGTTGGTCGTATTGGGAATCATCACGTCGTCGCTGGTGGTAGGAACGGAGCCATCTTGCCAGTTGCCCGCCGTCGCCCAATCGGTTGAAACGCAGCCCGTCCAAGTGTCGGTTGTAGTCGAGGCCGTAAAGGGCGAAGTAAGAATTACTGGATTACTTCCGTAAGTAGCTTCGCAGCTAGTCAAGGCTTGAAAACGGGCTTTTAAGCGATAATTACCCGCTGCTAGGTTGCTAAATGTCGCACTACTTTGCCACGTATTGCCATTATCAATGCTATATTCGAGCGAACCACTCGGGGTAGCATTGACCACAATCGTTCCCGTAGGCGTGCTACAGCTTGGCTGCGTGACGGTGGGGGTAGTAAAGGTAATGGCTGGAAGAATGGTCACGTTTGCCGTAGTACTCACCGCCGAACAGCCACCCGACGCGGGGACGCTGTAAGTTACCACATAATCACCTGCGGTAGAAGCACTTGGATTAATCGCTCCCGTAGTGGCATCAATACTCAAGCCCAACGTTGAGCTATACGTGCCACCGCTCGTACCCGTTAATGTGACTGCTCCTGTGGTTAATGTTTTGCAAAATGGCGTGCCTGGGTAACTGATGCTTGCCGATGGAGGAGTAGGGGCAGCATCAATGATCACATTGCTTGTGGCGGCTGAAATACAGCCTGCCGCGCTGGTTACTGTAAAATTATAAGTTCCTGTTCCTAAGCCCGATATAATTCCAGAATATCCTGAGCCAGTAATCTCTCCTGGATTGATCGTCCAAGCCTCCGATGGTAAGTTATTCAAGCGCACCGATCCTGTCGTGACCGAGCAAGTAGGTTGTGTGATTGTCCCTACGAATGGTTTGGTTGGAACCGCATTTTCATCGCCCCAAATTTGCCAGCCTTTTGTTGAAATTAAACTAGCCCTATTCCCTTCCGCATCGCAGTATTTTAGCCCAACAGCATACATATTTCGCCCCGTTACACCACCCGCATTAAACCCTCTTAGTGTGGCATCGTAGTTGGTGGCATTCATCCCGCAGTTGTCTAAAAAGTAATTCAAATCCACGTTGGGATTGAGCATTGTCCCCCACGTTTCTAAACTTTGATTGAAGGAGGTAGCGCCTGAAAACATAAAGCGCATATCGGTCACTGCTAGGGTATTGAAGGCGTTGGGGAAGGCTTTGTTATAGGCGCTACAATTATAAAACATGGAATTCATATTCGTTACAGATGACGTGTTAAAGGTCTCAGGAAGCACTTGGTTGAATGACGAACAACCCGAGAACATACCCCGCATATTGGTCACCGACGACGTGTTGAAGGAACTTGGTAAAGCCTTGTTATAGGTACTACAATCGTAAAATAAAAAACCCATGTCCGTTACAGATGACGTGTTAAAGGTCTCAGGAAGTACTTGGTTGAATGACGAACAACCCGAGAACATACTTCGCATACTGATTACTGCTGAGGTATTGAAGCTAGTTGGCAATGCTTTGTTGTAGGTACTACAACCGTAAAACATAC
>NZ_JBYFCH010000007.1:326438-350007 GCF_057652295.1 Runella sp. R5_40
TATTCATATTGGTCACTGACGATGTGTTGAAGGTGTTTGGCAATGCTTGATTGAATGAAGAACAACCTGTAAACATGGCACTCATATTCGTTACTGACGACGTGTTGAAGGCACTTGGCAATGCTTTGTTGTAGGAACTACAACCGTAAAACATACTATTCATATTGGTCACTGACGATGTGTTGAAGGTGTTTGGCAATGCTTGATTGAATGAAGAACAACCTGTAAACATGCTAAACATATTTGTGACACTTGAAGTATTGAAGCTAGTTGGCAAAGTTTGATTAAACAACGTGCAGCCATAGAACATAGCACTCATATTCGTGACTGACGATGTGTTGAAGGTGCTTGGTAATGCTTGGTTAAATGCACTACAGCCGAAAAACAGGTAACTCATATCTACCACAGATGACGTATTGAAACCTTCGGGAAGTGCTTGGTTAAAGGTAGTACAACCGTAAAACATAGAACTCATATTGGTCACTCCTATTAAATTTGGCACATCAGTGGCGGTTAGAGTCATGTTACTACACCCATGAAAGGCTCTGTACATACTCGTCCATGCCACATCGCCCCATTGTTTGATTTGTATTAAACGCTGACGGTCTCCTCCATTATTGATATGTATTTGTTGAAAGTTGGTGGGGTCAATACTCAAATCAATCACCGCATTCGTGGGTAAATCTGGAATGGCCAAGGTGGTTCCGCTGAATGTTCCCGAACCACTCGTACCTGCAGGAACAGTCGTCCACGTATAGCTCACGGTGCCAGCAGTAGCGACATCTATGCTTAGTTGGTTAGCGCTTGAGCCTGGCTTTGATAAATCCCAACGGGTGATGAAAGGGGTGCCCACGGGTACATTGTTGTATAACACTACACCTGTATGAATGCTTGCTAAGGCGATGTCACCATCCCAGTTGTATGTAGTGGCCCAAGTTGAGGAGACGGAAAGTCCATTCACAAACGATAAGAGAAAAAGGTAAAAGAGCTGTTTCATGCTAAAGTAAAGTTGGGTTGAGTGCCTCCACAAAAATGCTTGGTAAGGGCACTTTTGGGGTAACTCATATTCAGCATCTACTACCATTTTTTCAGCATTTGCATAAAAAAAGCCCCATTTTGGGGCTTTTTGATACTTTACTTCTATGAATTGGTACATTTTATTCGATGAAGTTACTCCTGATAATCGGAAGGCAACACTCCAAATTCATCTTGAAAAACTTTGGCAAAATACGACATGTTCTCAAAGCCCACCTCCAGCGCGATTTCCGAAACGGGGCGGTTACGCTGGAGAAGCATTTCGGCCGCGCGCTGCAAACGGTGGTGGCGAATAAATTCGACAATGGTAAAGTTGGTAAGCGCCTTCAGCTTTCGGAGCAATTGCGATTGGCTGAGGTTCATGGCACTACTAAACTGCTCGGCGTTGAAGGTACTGCTGCCGAGATGCTGTTCTACAATTTTTTTAGCTTTTTCTACAAAAGCAATATCCAATGGATTAATGACAGCCGTTTCGGATTTTGCTACTTTTTGCTTGCCACTGAAATAAGCCCGTAGCTTGTCTTGTTTCTCCAATAAATTTTTGACCCGAACCCTGATTTCGTCGGTATGAAAAGGCTTCACCAAATAATCATCGGCTCCTAGTTGAAAGCCCTCAATTCGACTTTCGACGTTGGCTTTGGCAGTGAGCATAATGACAGGAATGTGGCTGGTCTTTTCGTTGCTCTTCAACTGCCGACAAAACTCAAAACCGTCCATGCGGGGCATCATCAAATCGCTAATGATGATATTGGGAATGTGGGCCATTGCCTGCACTAGCCCCTCTTCTCCATCTTGGGCTTCAATAATTCGATAATCGGGCTCGAACAACCCTCGAATGTAAGACCTGATGTCGGCATTATCGTCAATCAATAACAATACGTTTTCGTTGGAGGTCGCCTCTACGGGTGTTGGTACCCAAATCGGATGCGGCTCCAGTTGCACCTTCTTTGGTCCGAACACCTTTTCAGGAATTTTTGGGTGCGATTTCCACGTCAATTCGTCGATAGGCAATCGAACAACAAACTGGCTTCCTACTCCTACTTTGCTTTCTACCTGAATAGAACCTTTCATGACTTCAACGAGCTCTTTGACCAAAGCTAACCCAATACCTGTCCCCTCATAGCTCCGCTTTTGGTCGGATTCTACTTGGTAAAAACGGTTGAAAATTTGGGGGAGTTTTTCGGGTTTAATCCCAATACCCGTATCTGAAATGGCAATGATAACCCCCTGTCCTTCAACGGGAGAGGTGTATTGTACATCAACCTTTACAATTCCTCCTGTTTCGGTAAACTTGAAGGCATTGGAAAGGAGATTAGTAATGATTTTTTCTGTTTTATCCGTGTCTAAATATCCCCACGCTTCATCCTGATTTTGAGTTACCACAAAGGTAATCTGTCGGCTTTCGGCCAAGGAAGTAAACGAGCTCGTCAGCGTCCGCAAATACCGAACAACCTCCAGATGCGTAAGTTCAGGGAGCATTTGCCCCGCTTCTAGCTTGCTGATGTCAAGCAATTGATTGATCAGTTCGAGAAGGCGCTGGGCGTGACGGCGAACCAACGGAAGGCGACTGTCGCTGGGATGGTCTTTCAAAAGTTGCTCAACGGGTCCCAAAATCAAGGTAAGTGGCGTACGGAACTCGTGGGAGATATTGGCAAAGAAATTGGTTTTCAACGCATCAAGTTCCGACATCCGACCTGCTTCAATTTCTTTGAAACTCAATTGCTCCTGCAAACGAACTCGGTTGAGCTGGTTTTGATTCCAACGATAAGCTAGATAAGCAACAATGGTTAAGTAGAGTAAATAAGCCCACCACGTTCGATAAAAGGGAGGATTTATTTGAATCGCCAAAGCGATGGGTTTTGTCCAATTTTCACCGTCGGTCGTACCCATGACTTTTAACGTATAACTACCACTGGGAAGCTGGGCAAAATTGGCAACATGCGTCGTTCCTGCTTCCACCCAGTCTTTGTCAATTCCCTCTAGTTGGTAACGGAAACGGTTTTTTACGGGGTTGGTAAAATCCATGACGCCAAATTCGATGGCCAGTTGATTTTGATGGTGTGCCAACTCCAGTGAAGGCAGGTATTCAATGGCTTCGCTGAGAAGCTGCGTTTCGTCCCCAACCTCAATGAGTTGATTGTTGATTTTTAGGCTCAAAAGCCGTACTTCGGCCTTAGAAGCGGCCCTTGCGATGTTGGAAGCCCTGAATACATTGAAACCATTGATACCGCCAAATAACAACTCGCCCGAAGCTCCTTTAAAATAGGAATTGGTATTAAACTCATCGTCTTGCAAACCATCTGACTTATTAAAATTACTAAAAATCAGCGTTTTAGGATTAAGCTGAGCCAAACCCCGATTGGTTCCCATCCATAAATTTTTATCATCGCCTACCAATACACCATAGACCACCTTATTGGGGAGTCCTCGTTTTTCGGTAAAATGCTCAAACTGATTCGTTGCTTTATTGAGGCGCTCAAGCCCACCGCCTTTGGTGCTCACCCAGAGGTAGTTAGTGGGTTGAATTGGGTCATTGACACAACCCGAAACCACGTCGTTGCTTAGGCTATTTCGGTCATCAGCATTGTTTTTGAAGAGACTAAATCGGGGGTTTTCTAGGATATTTTCGACTTTGATAAGTCCTTTTTGGGTACAAATCCAATACACATCGGGGGTGTCTTCGTACATGTAAAGTACTTCAATGGTCGAGCCTTGTTGTGGCAGTAGCGATTGATAACTGAATTTTTTAAACTGCCCTGCAAGGGGGTCAAACCGCAGTAAAACCCCATCAACTAACCCCAGCCAAAGGCGACCCTTTTTATCTTCCAACATCCTAACACTCAGGTGTCTGTCGGTATAGGGCATGGGTAAAGGGTAGCGAGCAAGAAGCTTTCGTTCATTGGACAGTTGAAAAAGATAACGGGAAGAATCTTCCCTGGCCATGAGCCAAAATTGTTGTTTTCGGTCCTGATACAAGAAGTCGTGGCTGTAGCGAGCAGCAGCAACGTCTGGAGAAAAAGGCTTGAATGAAGTAGGGCTTTCGAGTTGGTAATATTGGTAAGCAGGTTTAGCATTTCCGTGAAAATAAATACGCTTTTGACTATCTTGCAGCAAATAGGAAGGAGAAAAATCGGGCAAATAAGCTTTGAATTGCTTGATTCTTGGGTTGAATTTATACAGTCCGTACCCCCTAGTTCCTAGCCAGATATTTCCCAAATTATCCATGCGAATGGTATTGACGCGTTTTTGGTCTGGCACGGTCGAGTACTTATTTTTTGCCGTCAAACTATCTTGCTGGAGCAGCTCTTCGGGCTTCATCAACCAAAGGAAATTTTGGTTACAAATAGCAATGGTGCCATCTTTCAAGTGTCCTATTTTTTTATAATCTCCTTCTGCTACGTGGATTGTTTTTTTGATGCCATTTCGCCAACAAATAAGCTCGTGGTCTAGCATCACCCAATAGTTTTTTTGGTGGTCGGGCAGAATGTAAAAATCTCGGTTTCGTGATTTATTGCCAAGCCATTTATCCAAAAAACCGCACAAATTTTGCCCCCAAGCCCCGTGTAATCCTGAGTGTTGATGTCGAGAAATAGGCGGAAAATAAGAAGGATCCAACGAACTAATGTTGAGTTGCTTCGTGGCTTGTTCGTTGACCGTAAAACGAGGGGGAATGTTTATTTTAAAATGAACGGTGGGTTGGTCGGTCATTATCCAAATATTACCTTGGATGTCTTCTTCGAGTTGAACAATGTTATAATTTCCCGTGCTAGGTTGGTTTGGCGAGGCAATACTAATCCGATAAAAGCGCTGATACACAGGATCGAATAAGTTTAAGCCGTCTTTTTCTGTGCCAATCCAGAGTCTATCGTGGCTGTCGTAAAGCAAGGCCGTGCAGGTATTGCTCGAAATACTGTACGGATTGTAGGGGTCGTGGGTAAAAACCTTAAAATTATAGCCATCGTAGCGATTCAAGCCATCTTTGGTTGCTATCCACATAAACCCACGTTGGTCTTGTGCCAAATCATACACCATTCCTTGCGACAGCCCTTCGGATAACCCTATCGGTTGCCACCCTTGCGCTTGCAAGTGAGTTGGAAGAAGGAGTACAATTATTATACGGATAAAGAATTTCATCGTCCTGAGTTATCCCCCCAAAATAGCAACTTTTTGAAAAAATATAAAATCTAACCTACTCAACAAGGCGTCCATATTCTGAAGGAAGCATTCCAAACTCTTCTTGGAACGATTTGGAGAAGTAGGACAAGCTTTCAAACCCTACTTGGTAGGCGATTTCTGAAACCGTCATGGTTTCTTTTTGCGCCAACAGGGCAGCCCGTTGCAGTCGTATTTTGCGGATAAATTCCGTCGCGGAAGTGCCCGTCAGGGCTTTCAGTTTACGGTGTAAATTGGTACGACTTATTTTCAATTCTTTACAAAGTCCTTCGACGTCGAAGTTACTTTCGCTCAAATGCGCCTCGATAACCGACCGTATCCGCTCAATAAACTGGTTGTCCAACTGCTGCGACACCTCGTTCCCCACCGCAGGTGCGCTCGGTAATACCGCCGAACGCAGGCTAAATTTCTCCCTGAGCAGGTTACGCTGCTGAAGTAAGTTTTTGACCCGAATCAACAATTCTTCTTTATTAAATGGCTTTTGTAAATACTCGTCAGCCCCTAAACCTAGCCCCTCCAAGCGGTCGGTCAAGGTGGCTTTGGCGGTGAGTAGTACCACGGGAATATGGCTCGTCCGTACGTCGGTTTTTAGACGTTCACACACTCCAAATCCATCGAGGCGCGGCATCATCAAATCCGTTATCACCATGTCGGGGACTATTTGCAAAGCCATTTCCACGCCTTGTTGGCCGTCGTTAGCCTCCATGACTTGGTACTGCGTCTCAAAAATTTTGCGCAAATAAAGTCGCAAATCAGGGTTATCTTCCACGATCAGTAACACAGGCTGCTCATCCGTTGGGGCAAGATTTTGGTCGTACACTCCCTCCTCAGGCAACAACATCGAAATGGCCATTTCGGTATGGGTGGTTTCAAAAATCGGCTCCGTCGAACCATTTTTTTGTTGTGAAGCCGCCAAAGTAAATGCTACCCGAAAAGTAGTGCCTTTGTTTACCTCACTTTCCACCGAAATCTTCCCTTTTAGTATTTCGACCAATTCTTTAACCAAAGCCAGCCCGATTCCTGTTCCTTCATAGTTGCGGTGCGAGGTATCATCGACTTGGTAAAAGCGGTCAAAAATACGCGGTAGCCGCTGGCTATCAATCCCAATACCGTTATCAGAAACCGTCAATACGACGTCTATCGTAGTGTCTTTAGGCGTATATTCTATATTCACCTCTACCCTTCCGTTGGTTGGTGTGAATTTAAAGGCATTGGATAGTAAATTAGTCGTAATTTTTTCCAACTTGTCGGCATCGAATTTTGCGGCTAGGCTGCGGTAGTTTTGGTGGACATTAAAATGCAGGTTTTTATTCTGCGCTAACGTTTCAAATGAACCAAAAATATACGAAAAAAACCGAGAAATATTCCCTTCTTCAATTTCTACTTTTAATTCCCCCGCATCAAATTTTGACAAATCCAACAACTGATTGATTAGCGCCTGAAGTCGGTTGACGTTCCGTTGCATCACCAGCACGAGGTCTTCATTGGGGAATTTTTTGCGTAAATCTGCCAAAGGCCCCACCAACAACGTCAAAGGTGTCCGAAATTCATGGGAAACGTTGGTAAAAAATCGCGTTTTGAGCACGTCTAGCTCTTGCAATTTTTCGGCCTCTAGTTTTTCAGTCAACAACGCCTTTTCTGTTATAACTTTCTCTTTTTCAGTAACATCAATAATTTTTCCCAATACTAAAGACAAAGCGACGATTTCGATAAAATTGGTAAAATAAATGAGCGGGTACGTCCACGAAAAATTAATAACTCCCAGTGCTTGAAGGTTCAGAAATAGAAAAGGCACCAACGTAATAAAGCATGGAATCAGTAAGTATCGGTTGAAAACCACCTGTTTGATAATCGCATACAAGGTCGTTGAAATCAAGAGGGCTTCCGTAAAAAGGAACAGGTAATTGTTGAATTCGAGCAAATGTGTGCGTGGCCACCACAACACAGCCAATACCTGCCCCACACTCAGAAATACCACGCCCAGAAACACCCATTTCAGCTTAGGAAAGTGCAACGGAACTTGGAGCAATGAGTACATAAAGAGCGTATAAGTGGCGGGCATAAGCTGGTAAAAGCCCGAATTGAGAACTTTGGCCAACCACGGAATATCGCTAAAATAGGCCCCAATCAAGCCTATTGAACCCAAGACCGACAACGTAACTATGACCGTATGAAAGGCATACCAACGAAAAGAAGTGTTGCGAATGTACAACGCCAAAATGATGTTGTAAAGCACCCTCAGCAACTGAATCCCAATCTCCATCCAAATCGGAGCCAGGCTCGTTGACACCTGATCGATATACACTTGGTGGGTCATCAACGTGAGTTGCCCTACAACACTCTCGTCCGCCTGCAAGCGAACATAATACGTAATCTTCTGATTTTTAGGCAGTAGCCCAAGTTTAAAAACGGGCAATTGCCCTTGGTATTTTTTCTGGGCGTGCGGCGTAAGCATTCCACCGTATTGGATTTGGACACTTCCGTCGGGTTGTGGCGCGTACCAATCTACGTGGTCTTTGAGCCCGTCGCTCCAGACCATGTACCAATTGTTTTGGTTCAAACGGCTCTGATTATCTATTTGAACCTTAAACCAAAACACATCTTTAGAAAAAGCATACTGAAACGCTGGTGCGTTAACAGGCATAAATTCCTGCTTTTGCACTTCCGCAAAACCCATTTTTTGGGTAGGGTCGCGAAACACTTCCGCAAATTGGCTCAGGGGAAGTGAAGACACGCTGTCGTTAATTGTAATTGCTTTTTGCGCAAACAATTGTTGATAACCTATACATATAAAGCAGACAACAATTAGTTTAAAGTTCATAACAGTCAAAATAGAGCAAATAGCGCATTCGGGTAAAATAGAAACACAAATAACGACAAAATTTATTTTTAACCTAAAATTGTTTTTTTTGCCTTTTTGTTTTTTTCTTCTAAAAAGGTATATTTTTTGCTTTTGTTTTCACAAGAAAGGGTTGCCTGAATGTAACAGCCATTCAAGCAACCCCTTATTTTACTCCGTTAAATATGACTTACAGCTGCACCTTCACTACCTTCAGCGTCGCCTGCTGGTCGGCGGTCGTCACCTTCAAGAAATACATTCCCGTCGGCAATTCACTCACGCCAAATTCCTCTTGGTGGGTATTGGTTTCGGGTACAAAATTACGCTGCAAAACTTCCCGACCTGTTGCATCCGTCAATGCCGTTTGCACCACTTGCCCTTTGCTCTCTTGCACCTTCAGACGCAGAATGCTGGTGACGGGGTTGGGGAGAACGGTCGCGAAAAGCTCGTTATCTGTTAGCTGTTTTCCGTTATCCGACCCTTGCTCTTCGCCCCTTGCCCCTTGCCCCTTGCTTTTTGCCTCTTGCCCTTCGCCATTTGCCCCTTGCCCTTTGCTTTTTGCCTCTTCGCTCTCCGCTGTCCGCGCTGCTCCTACCCCTATTCCGTCTTTCGATTGGATTCTAAACCAATACTCTTGATAGGCCAACACGTTGCCTTGTGGCTTGCGCGTTGAGGGATAAATGCTGCCCCAGCCCTTCATGTCCCAATAACGAATACTCAATTTGTACAAGCCTTTGGGTAACCCTGAATCATATACGTTACCACCCGCCCCATTGTCTTGGTAAAAACCATACGCAGGGTGATTTTGAGCGTATAGCTCCGTCCAGCCTTCGCGATTGGCGTACATGAAATACGGCGCGTTGTTCTCGTGCGTGTTGAACGAACGAATCACACCCATTTCGGGAACGGCTTGCATGTCAAACGTCAATGAACCGTTTGTGCCCAAGCCGCACGCATCCGCATGTATCGTCCAGTAGCGAGGCGCCATTTTGTTGGCGTTTTCCACGTAAAATAACGTCGGGTTCACTTGCGTACTTTGATCCAATTCGGGACCACCGTCGCGCGTGATGAACTGGCTACTCCAAGCCGAACGATCGTTGGTTTTGATGGCGGATTTACTTTCGCCAATGTTGATCAACGTCACCACAAACGCATTCCAATAAATGTCTTTACGGACACTTTCCGAACTTTGGCAACCGCCTTCAAATAGACATTTCGCCCAGTACGTTTGCTTCGTCACGTTGTTGAAAGCAACCTCAAAACTTGGGGTAGTGATGCCTGTGTTCCAGCTCGTGGTGCTTCCTGCGGGGCAATTGGCCGTAATCGTCACCGTTGTGCCCGTACACACAATCTCTTGGCTTGCCGTAATCACGGGAGCGACTTGCGTTGGGGTTAAAGTAAATGTCACTACGTTGCTTTTTTCACTCACGCACCCATTTTCCGTCTGACAACGAGCGTAGTACGACGTCGTTTGGCTTGGTACGGTGGCGGGAAGACTTGGCAAAGCCACGTTCGTGGTCGCATTGTACCAAATCGTGCGCAAACTGCCGCAAGACGATTGTCCGCTGAAACTCGCCGATGGGTTACAACTGCTTGTTGATGACAATGATACCGTCGGTGCCGAAGGAATGACTACCAATTTTAAACGCATTACCCCCGACTCAGATTCCACACACGAAGGCGTTCCGTCCGATTTGCGGCACCGCACGCGGTAATTATGATACTGGTTATCCACCAAACCTACAGGTACGCCCGCACTGTACTCCCCACCATCAACGGAATAAAGTATCGCTTCGCCCGTGGCACAATTGGCGTTAAATGTAAGAGGCATATTCACCAAACTACACACTTCCTTCGTCTCACCCACGGCTACCGTCACCCCGTCCACCAACAGTGACACGTTTTGCGGCGTTGAGGCGCGGTTATTAATCGTCAATTCTATCACGCCCGAATAAGTCGAAGCGCAATTGGCATCACAAGCCGCTTGGTAGCGGTGAAGTTGGTTATTGGAGGACTGGGTAACTGGTTGACTGGTTGTCCAATTACTCCATGCACCGCTACCCGCTTGTACGCGCCACACGGGACTGCCCACCACACAACTCGTCGTCACTGCAAACTGCAAACTATTCACAGGATTGGTATCTATATCGCAGAATGTCTGACTGTTACCCTCGTTGATTGTTTGTTGAAGTGTTGACAGCGTAATTGTGGGTTTACTCTGTAGAGTGACCACACCCGTTGTGGAGGCTTGGGCAGCACACACACCGTTTTGTACCATGGCCCTATAATAAGTGGTTTGGGTGATGGTGCTCGGTGAAAACTCAGCAGTAGTTACCGCAATATCAACGGGAGAGCTAAATGACGCATTGGCGGACGATTGCCACTTTAAAATCGTACCTGTTTGCCCCACCAAGTTGAGCTTTGTTGTCTTTGTTTCGACGCACAAAGCAGTCGAACCTTCTACTACGCCCCCCACCGTCGTTTGATTAATGGACACATTACCACTTACAACGTCGGAAGTACAACCAACGGCCGATGCGACCGTCAGACTGTAGGCTATCATATTCCCGCCGCCTGAGTTCACCGCCGCTGTCACAAACGAAGTAGGTAAAGGCGCATTTTTCACCGCATTGATACCCGCTCCCGCCAACGAGTACGTAACAGGCGAATTAGTAGTAGCGTTATACGGAATCTCCAACGTTGTAGTTGTGGCACAAATGGCAGCGACAGGCACGGTTGAAATGGAAGGTTTAGGATGCACGACCAAAACTCCTTGTGCATAAGGGCGGCACGTATTGTCAGTGGGAAGCGTCGATAAAATAGCATATACGTAATAAGTGCCCGCAGGAAGGGTAGTATTGGATAAAGTGGCCGTTCGTTTGTCATCGACCAAATTGGCAAAATCTACACTCCCTATGCTCGTTCCACCCGTGTAAGGATCGTTGGTCGGAGAAGAAAAATAGACAAATTTGACCCCATAATCCACCCCTGCCACGTCAAATGACTCCATGCTTGACATATTTTTTGCACTCATGCTAAAGGGACTGTTGGCGCATATTAGCGTTTGCGGTAATTCCAACGTTGGTAAGATGGGACAGCAATTGGTGATAAGAGTAGGGAAGTCTCTTAACAATGTTCTTGATGTACTACAATTTAAGTAATCATATTCTACCCTGAAATAATATTTTGTAGAAAACATATTTCCCTTAGGTATAACCAAGATTGAGGTATCACTCTTCTCTGAAAAAGGTACTGGCACCGTTCCGCCCACGCCGTAGTCGGTTCCTCCGACTGAATAGCTAATTCTTCCTAAGCCATTATACTTTAATGCTAATTGAATCTTCCCGTCATTGACGCAATCTGGTGGAACTACATTCACAGTCCCTACTGGCGATCCTTTGGTTTGTACCTGATAGATGATGGCTTCCGAAGTGCATCCATTCGCATTTTTAACGGTTAAAACAAAATCAAGTGGTTGTGGTAAGCTCGACAACCTAGAGAATATTACCGTAATGGATGACGCTGGAAGAGGAGCATCGGTGACAGTGACAATATTTTTTCCCGTTATAGAATACGTAACTGGCGATCCTGTCGTAGATGTGTATGGTATTTCAAACGAAGGGACGTTATAGCATACCTCTGCGGGGATCGTCCCTAGGGTGATTGATGGTCTAGGTAAATCTTTTAGAGTAACGCTTACAATATCTGATAAACAATACATGTTATCTAGCTGAATCTCAGTATAGATTCCTGAATTTAATTGTGGTAGAATCACTTGTCCATTTACATCTGCATATACAGTGGAAAGGCCTGCGTGTACAGTATTCCTTTTATAACTTAACATATAGTCAACCCCAGACACTAAATCGCCCAATATTATACTTCCATCATTAGTAGAACAGCTGCTTGGATCTATGACCTTTACAGTCGGTGTTCGTGCCCGACTTTCTTGCCTTTCATACGCGCCTATATCTACTGAACCACCTACTTTTCGGGGGTTATCCAGAATATCAGTCGTTTGATTACTTACGTCAATACCAGCATTGATCAACGGAGAACAAAGGGAGAGCCGTAAACCATCATCAGCCGTTCGGTAGGTATCATCCCCACCGTCGAAATCTTCACTATTAGCGAGAAGGGGATCTATAGCAAATAGATTATTAGCATCTTGGACAACAACTGGCTTGCCTGAATAAAAATCACTGGTTAATTGCAAAAGTGAATTTTCGATATGCACAAATCCTCCTGTCGGAACTATTTTGACATCTATTCCTTCCGCAAAAGTGCTACCTCTTAGACTGTTACGAAAAAAGATAGTATTTGTAATTTTGGAAGAATTGGTACTTTCATCAAAGAACACTCCACTCCCATCATTTTCTACTAAAACAACCCCTACCATCGTCAATTTAGAAACATACACATAAAGCCCTCCGCCCTCGCGCGCCTTGTTCCCAACAAAAATTGCATTTTGAATCCGCATAGTAGATGCCATATCCATCATCCCTCCACCTTGCGCGGCTATATTGTGTTCAAACACTACATTTGTGATGGTTGCATCTGACGACGCGTTGATAAACAAACCTCCCCCAGCATTACTTGCAGCATTTCCCTTAAAGATAATATTCCGAAGTACTGGAGCCGAGTTAAAATTAAGCATTCCCCCACCTCTGCCTTGAAGGGCATTCCCTCCCGAGATTACGAACCCATCAAGGCATGAGTTGTCCGCGGTCAAACCATTGTCCCAGTTGAGTACAACGTTTTGCGAGTTCTCGCCATTGTTAGAAATCACCAACGTTTCTCCCTTTCCAGTCACCACATCATCTCCCTTTAAGTCACCACTCAAAACGGAGGGGTTAGCGGCTATCACTGCCGTGGTACGTTGGGTCAGTATCGTTTCATTTCCTGCAAAACTTCCGTACACTTTCACCCCTGGCTTCATCACAAACGACACCGTACGGTCAGTACCTGACGTAGGCTTGTAGGTACCTTTGGCTACCCAAACTTGGTCGCCGTTACCTGAGGCGTTCATCATTGCTTGTAAATCTGAACTGGCATTGGTCCAAGAAGAACCGTCGCCCGTACCCGAGGCCGTTGGTTTGACAAACCGTTTTGTTTGGGCGTAGGTACTGCCAATCAATAGTAGTAAAACGGCAATACTAGAAACAAATGATAGCGTTTTTTTCATACGAATAAGTTGGTTACAAAAAACGGTAGAGTTTTTTTTCGTGAGTGAGTGATTTTGTGCCACAAGGTTAGAGTACTACCAAATTTTCCCCAAATTGGGAGCATCACAAAAACATCACAAAATATAACCAACTGTATTTCAGACAAATACAACTCCATCAAATCGTATCTACAATATCCCCCCACGTAGCGTCTTCGGGAAGGTCAATCTTTTTTTTAAGTCGATACCACACATTTCGAACCGCATTTACGGAGATTCCCAGCGAGGAAGCCATTTCTTTATTGTCTAATCGTAATTTGGCCAACGCCATACATCGCACTTCGGCAGGGGATATGCCTGGGATTTTTTCCCGCAATCGATGTAAAAAACCAACATGAACTTTATCAAAAAGAATTTTAAAATTATCCCACTGCTCATCGGTAAGGAGCGTGTTGTTGCGCAGTTGTTGAATACTAAATGAATTATCAATTTCAGTATTTTCGACCACTAAAAGTTCAATCTGCTTGTTTTTGGCAATGATGATGTTGGTAAACTCCTCTAGCTTCATTTGGGCGATAATCAAGTCGCGTTTGGCTTTTTCCTGCTCGATTAGGTTGAGCCTTGCCGCCTCCTGCTGACGAATTTCAAGCTCTTTTTCTTTGACCTTCACCAGTAGCTTTTGCCTTAGTACGAGCACAAACACCACCAAACTCAGTAAAAGTACAATGACGATGGCCACAATTCTACTGATTTGTTGCTGTCGAATATTTTCGACCAACCTCCGTTCGGCATTTCTCCGCCGTTCGGTTTCAAGCTGTAAATCAGCCTGAATCTGAACATTTTTCCCCCTTCTTTTTTCGAGTACATCATCCCAGAAACGCGTGGAATCTTTGTGTTGAATCGCCAGAGGGAAATTACCCACGGTCGTGTAATACCTACTCAGTAGTTGATGAAGCTGAAATTTATCAAATTCATTCCCTTGTTTTCGAGTGGATTCTTGAGCCAAGTCAATCAATGGCTCTACCTCGTTGATTTTTTTCTGTGTGAGGTAAATATCGGCCAAGTTGATGGCAAAGCCGCACGTATTATCGAGCAATTGATACTTGCGGGTATCTTCTATCCCAATTCTGTAATAATAGATGGCAGAATCCAATTGTCCAATGGCCTTATAAACATGGGCTTTTTTCCCCAACAAAATCCCCTTCCACCCTATCTTAGACGGGTCTTTGGTAAAGAAGTTCTGGTACATTTTAAGCCCTTTGTTGAAATAAAGCAGCGCATTTTGATAGTTTTTGGTTTTAAGGTAAGACGTACCTATCACATCCAATGTCAGGAATTTGTACGAAACCCCTATATTGTATTTTTCTACTTCTTTTCCGTAATTGATGGCACTTGCGAAATCATCAAATTGGTAAAAAATTCTCGACAGTCCCACAAAGAGCATCTCTCGACGAATAGGGCTAATGACGTGTTTTGTGGCCTCACTGTACTCTACTGATTTATGTAAATAATACAACGCTAACACATCTTTTTGATAGTTGAAAGTTAGGTTGGCAGCATATAAGAATGCAAAACTCGCCTTAATCTCCTCAAATCCGATACGATCCGCTTCGTTGATGCACATTTTGTACCAATTTTCAAATTCACTCAATGGCACTTTAGAAGTTTGCTGTAAGTAATCCATTTTTGAAATTTGCGCAATCAATACTCCTTTTTCATCCTTGTGCTGGCGCGCCGCGAGTTCTTCTATTCTGTTTCTAAATAGCAGCCCCTCTTTCGTTCCCAGGTGTCTAAATAATACTGGATGGATTAACTCTATCATATCCCACCGCTTTGGGTAAGGATAACGGTACGCAGAATCATACGCCTGAATGTAAGCTTCGGGATGCCTCAAATCTTGTGCGCGGCTTTCCAACAAATGTATCCCACAAAGAACAATAAAATAACAATAATGTACGAATTTACACTTTATCATACCTTGTCAACTTGTACAACTTCAAAAAATAACGCGATAGATACCTAGTTAAGAAAATTTTGTTGGGTATTTACTTCCCCAAAAATAGTAACTGTACACGTACTCCAAAAACAAGAAGGCCCTGCTCATCAAAACGATAAGCAAGGCCTTTTGCCCTAAAAACAAAGAAAATTCTAATTGAGCTTCACCACTTTCAAGGTAACTTGCTGGTTACCACTGTTCACCTTCAAGAAATATATTCCGTTTTGTAAGTCCGCGACCCCAAATTCCTCTTGGTGAGTATTGGTTTCGGGCACAAATTGGCGACGCAAAACTTCCCGACCTGTTGCATCCGTCAACGCCGTTTGCACCACTTGCCCTTTGCTGTCTTGCACTTTCAAGCGGAGAATGTTGGTGACGGGGTTGGGGAGAACGGTGGCGAAAGCGCCGTTATCCGTTAGCTGTTTTCCGTTATCCGAACCTTCGCCATTTGCCCCTTGCCCTTTGCTTTTTGCCTCTTCGCTCTCCGCTGTCCTCGCTGCTCCTACGCCTACTCCATCTTTCGACTGGATTCTAAACCAGTATTCTTGATACGCTAGCACGTTTCCTTGCGGCTTGCGCGTTGAAGGATAGATGCTGCCCCAGCCTTTTTGATCCCAGTAACGAATACTCAATTTGTACAAGCCTTTGGGTAACCCTGAATCATATACGTTACCGCCCGCACCATTGTCTTGATAAAAGCCGTACGCGGGGTGATTTTGAGCGTATAGCTCCGTCCAGCCTTCTCGGTTGGCATACATAAAATACGGCGCGTTGTTCTCGTGCGTGTTGAACGAACGAATCACACCCATTTCGGGGACCGCCTGCATGTCAAACGTCAATGAACCGTTTGTGCCCAAGCCGCACGCATCCGCATGTATCGTCCAGTAGCGAGGTGCCATTTTGTTGGCGTTTTCTACGTAAAACAACGTCGGATTCACTTGCGTACTTTGATCCAATTCGGGGCCACCGTCGCGGGTGATGAACTGGCTCGTCCAAGCCGAACGGTCGTTGGTTTTGATGGCGGATTTGCTTTCGCCAATGTTTATCAACGTCACCACAAACGCGTTCCAATAAATGTCTTTACGAATACTTTCAGAACTCTGACAGCCGCCTGCAAAAATACATTTTGCCCAGTACGTTTGCTTTATTACGTTGCTGAAAGCCACTTCAAAACTTGGGGTAGTGATGCCTGTGTTCCAGCTCGTGGTGCTTCCTGCGGGGCAATTGGCCGTAATCGTCACCGTTGTACCTGTACAAACAATCTCTTGTGAAGCTGTGATTATAGGAGCCGTATTAACGGGAACAACCGTGTAGGTCACTACGTTGCTCTTCTCACTCACGCAACCTCCACTCGCCTGACAACGTGCATAATAGGACGTCGTTTCCGTTGGCGTTTGATTGGGCAACGTAGGCAAAGCCGTATTGGTCAAGGCATTGTACCATATCGTCGTCATCGTTCCACAGTTGGTTGTGCCACTAAACGCCACGGGACTACCACAACCACTCGTCACGTTCAAACTCGCCACGGGAGCCGCCAACGAACTCGTAATTCGCAACCTCATCACGCCCGACTCTGTCTCCACGCATGAAAGCGTTCCATCTGACTTGCGGCAGCGTACGCGGTAGTTATGGTATTGGTTGTCCACCAATTGCGTTGGTACAATACTACTGTACTCCCCGCCGTCCACCGAATAAAGTAGCATTTCTCCAGCACCACACGTCGCGTTAAACGTAATGGAGTTACCTTCGATATTACACACTTCTTTGCTTTCACCTGCATTCACCGAAACTCCGTCGGCCAACAACGACACGTTCTGTGGCATTGAAGCGCGGTAATTAATCGTCAACTCAATCGGTGACGTGTATGTCACGGGGCAAGTCGCGTCACAAGCCGCTTGGTAGCGGTGGAGTTGGTTATTGGACGATTGGGAAACGGGGGCTGTCGCCGACCAGTTGCTCCATGCGCCACTGCCCACTTGTACTCGCCAAACGGGATTTCCCACCACACAAGAACCCGAAACCGTAAACTGTAAACCGTTACCAGGATTGGCATCCGTATCGCAGAAAGTTTGTGAATTACCTTCATTTAAGGTTTGTTGCAGCGTACTGAGGGTAATGGTAGGTTTACTTTGAACCGTCACCGTTGCGTTGCCGCTTTGGGCTTGGCTACAAGCTGTTGAGGAACTTTCTAAGACACTTACCAAACTATACACAAACGTGCCTGCCGTTCCCGTCGGCACTGCCACCGTCACGC
Source organism: Runella sp. R5_40 (assembly GCF_057652295.1). NCBI lineage: Bacteria > Pseudomonadati > Bacteroidota > Cytophagia > Cytophagales > Spirosomataceae > Runella > Runella sp. R5_40. The sequence continues at coordinate 343,900 of NZ_JBYFCH010000007.1, forward strand.
TATTCCCACTCGTAGTCGTCACCGTTTGGGGCGCTCCATCGTTGATTTTATAGGTAAACGTGTAGGGTGCTGTTGCATTTGCTCCCGTGAAGGTGATATTGGGCGAAGAACTATTTCTACACACCGTCGTCGTGCCTGAAATACCCGCCGTCGGCAATGGGTTCACTGTCACCGTCGCGCTGCCCGTTTGGGTTTGACTACAAGCCGTTGACGAACTTTCTGAGACACTTATCAAACTATACACAAACGCTCCCACTGTGCCCGTCGGCACTGCCACCGTCACGCTGTTTCCACTCGTAGTCGTTACCGTTTGGGGCGCTCCATCATTGATTTTATAGATAAACGTGTAGGGTGCTGTCGCATTTGCTCCCGTAAAGGTGATGCTAGGCGATGGACTGTTTTGACATACCGTCGTTGTGCCTGAAATCGTGGCCGTTGGCAGAGGATTTACCGTCACCGTTGCGCTGCCCGTTTGGGTTTGACTACAAGCCGTTGACGAACTTTCCGATACACTTACCAAACTATACACAAACGCTCCCACTGTGCCCGTCGGCGCTGCCACCGTCACGCTGTTTCCACTCGTGGTTGTCACCGTTTGGGGCGCTCCATCGTTGATTTTGTAGGTGAAGGTGTATGGCGCCGTTGCATTTGCTCCCGTGAAGGTGATATTGGGCGAAGAACTATTTCTACACACCGTCGTCGTGCCTGAAATACCCGCCGTCGGCAATGGGTTCACTGTCACCGTCGCGCTACCCGTTTGGGTTTGACTACAAGCCGTTGACGAACTTTCTGAGACACTCACCAAACTATACACAAACGCTCCCACTGTTCCCGTCGGCACTGCCACCGTCACGCTGTTGCCACTTGTCGTCGTTACCGTTTGTGTTGAACCATCGTTGATTTTGTAGGTAAACGTGTAGGGTGCCGTTGCATTTGCTCCCGTGAAGGTGATGTTGGACGGCGTACTATTTCTACACACCGTCGTCGTGCCTGAAATCGTGGCCGTCGGCAGAGGATTTACCGTTACATTTCCAGTAATGTTATCCGAAATGCAGTTGGTCGTGGTATTTTTGACCGTGAGTGTAAACGAAATCGAACTTCCTGAAGCCGCGCTGTTCAAATTGACCGTGATGGGACTACTCAAATCTCCGTTGGTGATGGACGTAATACCCGTTCCAGAAATCGAATAGTTATTAGGCGTACCAATCGGACTAGTGTACGGTACTTTAAACGACATCGCTCCTGCACAAATGGCAGGAATCGTGCTCAGCGTAAGACTCGGTTTGACTGGGTCGGTCAGAGTGGCCGTGGCCGCATTGCTCACACAAGCACCATACGTAGCCACAATATCGGTGTAGCTCCCTGCCCCTAGGCCCGTCAGAGTAATCACACCACTTTCATTAGAGGTGAAGTTGGCAGCGGGGACAGCATTCGTATTTTTTTTGTATGTGACTGAATAGGTGGTGCTGTTCAAAAATCCGCTCAAACTGATGCTCCCATCCATCCCTCCACAAGTAGTAGGATGGCTCACACTGACAGAAGGAGTAATACTTGGAGGGGACGATTGAAGCTCATAAGCACCTAGATCTACCTTGCCCCCTGAGGCAAAGAGATAGATTCGGACATTCCCATCCAAGTCTTTGTCATCGGCTGTAAATGTACCATTGGTTCCCACATTGATAAGAGGCGAGCAAGGCCGCAGGTGTAAATCTCCAGTTGTCCCAAGCCCTACCGATGGTTGATTGACATAAAGCGGGTCTTCGGTGCCCTGAAAGCCCCCCAAGGCCAAGCCTTTGACGAGGGTGGTAATATAGGTAGGATTACTGTTATCATTAAACACTTCGCTGCCGTTACCCCATAGAATACAGTTCTTGAAGCTCGGCGAAGAAGAGCTAATGTTAAACACCCCTATCTCATTTCCCGAGAAGCTGCAATTTACGAGGCTCGGTGAACAAGTCGAGTTAAATAGTGCACCACCTGCCCCCTTATTACCGAGGAAGATACAATTCGTAAAATTAGATGATAATAAGCCATAATTAGCCATTGCACTACCAGAATTAGATTCATTACCCAAGAAACTGCAATTGATAAGGCTCAGTGAGGAGGATGAATTAGAAATCCCGCCGCCACTACTCCCAACTCCCATACTTTTATTTCCCGAGAAACTGCAATTGATCAGACTCAGTGAAGAGGAGGAATTAGAAATCCCGCCGCCGCCACCGCGGCCGCCAAAATTGTCTATAAAACTGCAATTCACAAGGCTCGGTGAAGAGGTGTTGGTGTTAACCATCCCACCGCCACCAAAACTAGCCGTGTTACTTGAAAAACTGCAATTCGATAAGCTTGGAGAGGATGAGTAATTATACATACCGCCACCTACATTAGCCTCATTACCCGAAAAGTTACAATTCATCATACTTGGAGAGGATGAGTAATTGTTCATCCCGCCACCAAAAGTAGCCGTGTTACTTGAAAAACTGCAATTCGATAAGCTTGGTGAGCAGAAATTATTATACATACCGCCACCTACTTGAGCCTCATTATCCAAGAAACTGCAATTTACAATGCTTGGCGATGAGGATATGTTGTTCATCCCTCCGCCAAAAGTTTCAATAGCATTACCTCCTGTAATGGTAAAACCATCCAAAAGTGAATTGGACGTGGTTAGACCGTTGTTGTTATTGAAAATCACATGGTAGCTGTTCTCTCCTTTGCCCGTAGTGGCATCATCCCCATTCAAATCCCCGCTTAAAATGCTTTTGTTGGCCGCCATCACCGCCGCCGTCCGCTCGGAAAGGTTGGTCTCCGTGCCCGCAAAGCTGCCGTAGATTTTTACTCCAGCTTTCATTCTAAAAGAAGCGTTGCGACTTGTACCTGGCTTGTAGGTACCCTTGGCTACCCAAATTTCCGTGATTTGTGAACAAAGACGGGCATTAGTTAAGGCCGTTTGCAAATCAGTATAAGCCGTAGCCCATGAACTGCCGTCGCCATTGGCCGCAGCGGCGGCATTGACATACAAACGTGTACCCGTGACGGGAGAGCTTTGGTGTTCGTAGGCCCCTATATCGACAGTGCCACCGAAAATACGGGGGTTACCATCTAAATCGGCGGTAGTAGTGTTATCGGCATTGTCACCTGCATTGATAGCGGGCGAGCAAGGCCGCAGGCGCAAATCGCCAGCGGTGCCAAGTCCTACGGAGGGTTGATTGACAAAAAGCGGGTTTTCGGCGCCTTGAAAGCCCCCCACGGCCAAGCCTTTGACGAGGGTCTTGGTATAAAAAGGATTACTACCAGAGTTCTCCACTTCGCTGCTGTTACCCCACAGGATACAGTTTTTTAGGCTTGGTGAGGAGTCCTGGTTAAACATTCCACCACCTTGACTGGCCTGATTGCCCGAAAAGCTACAATTTACAAGGCTTGGTGTGGGGTTGTAGTAGTTAAACATTCCACCACCACCTTCACTGGCCTGATTGCCCAAGAAACTACAATTTACAAGACTCGGTGAGGAGGAATAGTTATACATCCCGCCGCCATTATAAGCCAGATTACCCAAGAAATTACAATTTACAAGACTCGGTGAGGAGGAATAGTTATACATCCCGCCTCCTATGGCACCACCCTTGGTATGATTTTCGGAGAAAGTACAATTCACCAGGCTCGGTGAGGAGGAAGAGTTAAGCATCCCGCCGCCACCTTCTATTCCAGAATTGTCTATGAAGCTGCAATTCACCAGGCTCGGTGAAGAGTTAAAATTCTGCATCCCGCCGCCAGTGCCGTAATCATAACTTCCATAAGGGAAGCCATTAGCATTACCTGCCGTAATAGTAAAACCATCTAAAAGGGCATTAGTGGTTGTTAAGCCATTATCGTTATTAGTAATAACATGGTAACTATTTTCACCGTTGCCCGTGGTGGCATCATCCCCGTTCAAATCACCGCTCAAGATACTTTTATTGTTCAACATCACCGTGAAGGTGCGTTGTGAAAGATCAGTTTCGTCACCCTTAAAACTGCCGTAAATCTTTACCCCTGCTTTCATTTCAAAAGTCTTTATTCTAGGCTCAGGGCTGGGGTTTCCAGATTTAGCCATGGTGGGTCTGTAAGTGCCTGCCGCCACCCATACTTGGCTAGTACCCGAGGCATTGATCATGGCTTGCAAATCCCCCGAGGCATTGGCCCACGAAGAGCCATCACCCGTGCCGTTTGGTTTCACATAGCGAATCGTTTGGGCTTGGCTAAGACAAGCTAGAAATAGTAAAACTAACACGTACTGAAAGGTTCGTGTAGGAACCGCTGAGAATAAACGTGAATCAATCATAGGGTGTTGGGGTTGCATCTTGTGTTGTAGGTCGTAGAGTTGTTTTTCCAAGTTTTTCAGTTGCTTTTGGTAACCATACCAACACCCCGCTACCAACACTCCAAACAGAAGTACTAGCAGTAGTAGCACAAACTTAGGTTGGCGATATAGTTTCGGAATTGGCATAGTTAAAACTACCTAATGCGCCCCCTAAGCGCCAAATTTCAAGCGTTGCAAAAACGTTGCAATTTATAACTCCTTTATTTTTAGAGAGTTAATAGCAAATAAAAAGTACCCCCCAAAAAAAATAATAAACAGCTTTTAATCCCCCCAAAATAACGAGTCTTCGTGAAGTGAATTTTCTACGGTTTTATTCCCAAAAAGAGCGGGTCAAAGACAAGGTTTCCCCTGCTCCGACCCGCTCTTTTTCTTTGTTGGCAACTCCACTCCTACTCCACCTTCACCACCTTCAAAGTAGCCTGTTGTTCAGCCGTCGAAACCTTCAAGAAATACATACCCGTCGGCAACTCACTCACCCCAAACTCTTCTTGGTGGGTATTGGTTTCGGGCACAAATTGGCGACGCAAAACTTCCCGACCCGAAGCATCCGTCAACGCAGCTTGCACTGTTTGCCCCTTGCTGTCTTGCACTTTCAAGCGAAGAATGCTGGTGACAGGGTTGGGGAGAACAGTCGCGAAGGTGCCGTTATCGGTTAGCTGTTTTCCGTTATCCGAACCTTGCCCTTCGCCCCTTGCTCCTTCCTCTTTGCTTTTTGCATCTTCACTATCCGCTGACCTCGCTGCTCCCACACCTACTCCATCTTTCGACTGGATACGGAACCAATATTCTTGGTACGCCAGCACATTGCCCTGCGGTTGACGCGTTGCGGGATAGATGCTGCCCCAGCCTTTTTGATCCCAGTAACGAATGCCTAACTTGTACAAGCCTTTGGGTAACCCCGAATCATATACGTTACCGCCCGCACCATTGTCTTGGTAAAAACCGTAGGCAGGGTGGTTTTGAGCATACAATTCCGTCCAGCCTTCGCGGTTGGCGTACATGAAATACGGTGCGTTGTTTTCGTGCGTGTTGAACGAACGTATCACGCCCATTTCTGGCGTCGCCAACATATCAAATGTCAATGAACCGTCAGTGCTTAATCCGCAGGCTTCTACGTTGATGGTCCAGTAGCGAGGGGCCATTTTGTTGACGTTTTCTACGTAAAATAGCGTCGGGTTCACTTGCGTACTTTGCTCCAATTCGGGGCCACCGTCGCGGGTGATGAATTGACTTGTCCACAACGACTTATCATTCGCAGGCTTCACTGCCGATTTTGATTCGCCGATGTTTATCAACGTCACCACAAACGCATTCCAATAAATATCCTTGCGAATACTTTCAGCACTTTGGCAACCACCCTCAAAGAGACACTTCGCCCAGTACGTTTGCTTCGTCACATTATTGAAAGCTACCTCAAAACTTGGTGCAGTGACACCCGTGTTCCAGAACGTTTGGCTTCCTGCGGGACAGTTGGCTGATATTCTCACCGTTGTACCTGTACAAACTATCTCTTGCGAAGCTGTAATCACGGGAGCAACTTGCGTTGGGGTTAACGTAAACGTTACGACATTGCTCTTTTCACTCACGCAACCATTTTCCGTTTGACAACGAGCGTAGTACGACGTCGTTTCTGTAGGAACAGTGGCGGGTAAGCTTGGCAAAGCCACGTTCGTCGTCGCATTGTACCAAATCGTGCGCAAACTGCCGCACGTTGATTGGCCACTGAAACTTGCTGTCGCGTCACAACTCGT
>NZ_JBYFCH010000008.1:0-308636 GCF_057652295.1 Runella sp. R5_40
CTTGCATGTATTAGGCCTGCCGCTAGCGTTCATCCTGAGCCAGGATCAAACTCTCCATCGTAAATGTTATAAAAATTAAGACTTGCGTCTTTGTACTGTTACGCGTCCTGTCGTTTGTTTTCTTCTCACCATTCTGTCAAAGAACTTTTGCTCAAGTCGCTCTCAAGCAATGTGTTAACTCCTTCCGTTAACTTATTTCCTCTTTCTCTCTCCTCGTTTCGGGTTGCAAAGGTCTGACTTTCTTTTTTAATTTCCAAAAAAATTTTGAACTTTTTTTTCAACCTTCAAAATCTCTTCTTCTTTATCAGCTCCCCTTCATTTCTTTCGGGTTGCAAAAGTCTCACTTTTTATTTTAACATCCAAATTATTTTTTGATTTTTTTTATTTCTCAAAATTTTATTTGGATTTTTCCGCCCGCCCTCGTTGTTTGGGGTTGCAAAAGTCCCACTTTTTTCACCCCATTCCAAATATTTACACAACTATTTTTGAAAATAATTTGCAACTACCTAAAAACCAAATCATTATACCTATAAAAAAATACCCAGCTCCTCACCAAAATATCGCAAAACATGCTCACGCAAAACGTTTTCTTGGCTAATTAATGAGATTCGAGGCAGTTTTTCGTTCAATTTCCAGTGTGGCCAACCATCTTTATCGAGTCCTTCGAGGGTATAAAAGCCCGATAAACTGAGAACTTTACAGGTAGCAATGTGCATTAAATCCTGTTTTTGCTCTTTTGTAAAGTGCAAAGGCCCCTTTCCCAGCTCTTGAACTCCTATTAAAAATAGCACGCTGTTCAAATCTTCTGGTCTTTTACCCACCATTGACTGAAGCGTATCCAATAACTTTTCCCAATTCTGTTCCAGTTGTTCGTTTACCTCTATCATATCCTTTATATATATATAAGCACTATTTAGAAAGTTCGTCCCAATACTCAACGGCACGACGTAGGTGTGGAATCACGATTGAACCGCCGATGAGCGTGGCGATTGAAAACACTTCTTGAATTTGTGGTTCGGTAACGCCCAATTCTTTACATTTCCCTAAATGGTATTTTACACAATCGTCACACCGAAGTACCATCGAACACGCAAGCCCCAACATTTCTTTGGTCGCTTCATTGAGATGCCCTTCCGAATAACAATTTGTATCCAAATTGAAGAGACGTTTAATGATAAGATTGTCGGACGACATGATACGGTCGTTCATTTTGGTCCGATAGCTGTTGAAATCTTCTACAAGTGACATACGTATAAATAGTAAATGCTTTGGTCAATGATATGGTTAACAAAACTGAGGTTATGCCTATTTTGTTCCCTACCTTGACCAAAGCATTGATTCAACAATGAATTAATGAATGATTAATGAGCTGATAGTTCGCTCATTTTCTGTTTATGAACCGAAGTAATTTCTATCAAATCAGCGACTAACCCCGTCCAGCCCATTTGGTGGGATGCCCCTAGCCCATCTCCGTTATCTCCATTAAAGTATTCATAGAATAAGTACAAATCTTTGAAGTGTTCGTCTTCTTGGAACAACTTCGATGAAGTATAAACTGGAATGTTGCCGTTTGCATCTCTACGGAAAATATTAATCAGTCGCTCTGCTACGCACATCGCTGCTTCTCGAACAGTCATAACATTGCCCGAATTGGTGGGGTATTCAATCTCATAGTCGTCGCCGTAGTAGTTATAGAACTTCAACAGTGAATCGACGATTAGGAAGTTAAGCGGGAACCAAATGGGGCCACGCCAGTTGGAGTTTCCTCCGAAAATGCTACTTTCGGATTCGGCAGGCGTGTATTTCACTCGAAGTACTTCGCCATTTACGTAAAACTCGTACGGATGTTTTTCGTGGAACTTCGACAAAGCACGAATGCCATAGTCGGACAAAAACTCTGTTTCGTCAAACATTCGTTTGAGCAGCATCTTCATTCGGTGACCGCGAAGCAAAGCCAATAAGTGTGATTCTCCCTTGCCTGGTTCGTGCCAACGAGACACCAACGACGCCAAATCGGGGCGATTGGTGAGTACCCATTCTACCCTTCTTTTAAAGTCGGGGAGCTTTTCGAGCAAATCGTCGTCCAAAATCTCGACGGCAAACAGCGGAATCAGGCCGACCATAGACCGTACCTTTAACAACATTCCCTTTTTGTCGGGGGTATGAAGTACATCATAATAGAACTGATCTTCTTCGTCCCAAAGACTGATTTTATCACCTCCCAACGATTTCATAGCCGCCGCAATGTGCAAGAAGTGTTCAAAAAACTTCGAGGCCATGTCTTGGTAGGCAGGTCGTACCAACGAAATTTCGCAGGCAATTCGAAGCATGTTCAGCGTGTACATGGCCATCCAGCCAGTTCCATCGGCTTGTTCCAAATACCCACCCGTTGGTAGCTCGGCACTTCTATCAAATACCCCAATGTTATCAAGCCCTAAGAAACCTCCCGAAAAAACGTTGTTTCCTTCGGCATCTTTGCGGTTGACCCACCACGTGAAGTTGAGCAATAGTTTATGAAAAACGCGTTCTAGGAAGGCCACATCTCCTTGTCCGTTCATTTCACGGTCAATTTCATAGACTTTCCAAGTTGCCCACGCGTGTACGGGCGGGTTTACGTCCGAGAAGTTCCATTCGTAAGCAGGCAACTGACCATTGGGGTGCATGTAATACTCCCGAAGCACTACTGCCAGTTGTCGTTTGGCAAAATAAGGATCAAGTCGAGCCAAAGTAACGGTATGGAATGCCAAGTCCCAAGCCGCAAACCAAGGATACTCCCATTTGTCGGGCATTGACAAAATATTGGCCGTGTACATGTGTTTCCACGTAAGGTTACGTGGATAGGCTCTTCCTTTGAACTCGAACGGCATCTTAGGATCGCCTTTGAGCCATTCGTTTACATTATAATAAAAGAACTGCTTGTTCCACAACATTCCCGCAAAGGCTTGACGCTGCACAGTACGAAGCTCGGGGTCAGTAACATTTTTTTGCAAGTCGTCGTAAAACTCGTCGGCTTCGGCTTTGCGTTGTTCAAAAATTTCGTCGAAATCCTCAAACGCGTTCGTCAAGTGAGTTTGATTTGAAAAGCGAAGGCGAATTTCTACGCTTCCACCAGCGGGTACTATTTTTTTATAATGACCCGCCGCTTTCGAACCAATTTGATTTCGATTGATGTACTGCTTTTTCCCCGTAACAATATAATTATTGATACCGTCTTTGGTGTAAGGGATGGCATTGGGTTTTCCAAACATCTTTTCTGTGTTGGTTTCGTTTTCACAGAAAATTAGCTCATCGGCTCCATCCAAATAAAACTTATACCGTCCCAGCAAGCGGTGGTTCACGTCAATTTGACGATTGGCAATACCATTCAGAATAGGTTTGTAATTAAACTGCTCGTATCCCCACGACCAGGTGTTGCGAAACCAAAGTGTGGGCAAAATGGTCAATGGTGCTTCTTTGGTGTAGCGGTTATGGGCCGTAATTTTTACCAACAAGTCATTTTCATCGGCTTTGGCATACTCTATATATATATCAAAGTAGCGATTATCATTAAAAACACCCGTATCCAAGATTTCATACTCGGGTTGAAGGCGGTTTCGTTTGCGGTTTTCCTCCGATAGTTTGGCGTAAGGAAACGCTTGCTGCGGGTATTTATACAGCAATTTCATGTACGAGTGCGTCGGTGTACTGTCGAGATAATAGTACAATTCCTTCACATCTTCCCCGTGGTTTCCTTCAGGTCCTGTTAGGCCAAACAAACGTTCTTTGATGATGGGGTCATGGTGATTCCAAAACGCAAAAGCCAAACAGACATGGCCTTTATTGTCTGAAATACCACCGATACCATCTTCTCCCCAACGATACGCGTACGAACGAGAAAGTTCGTGTGAGATGAATCCCCACGAATCGCCCCAGTAACTATAATCTTCGCGAACAGTTCCCCATTGGCGTTCAGCCAAGTAAGGCCCCCATTTTTTCCAGCCTTTGTTATCGGCACGCGCATGAATACGCTTTCTTTCGGCAGTATCTTTCATTGTGTATTAGAGTGGGTTATTACAAGGAATTACAAAAATAGCGGAATCAGCGATAGGTTTTTCTGCAATTTTGCATCAAATAAGCATTTATTCCCATCTTCAACTATCTTTTTTATGTATTTTTTACGCTGGAAACTACTATTTATCTTTCTATGGGGCAACATTCCATTGCTTTTTTCTCAAGTTTATTCTCCTACCTCAACCATCGCACTCGTAGGAGCAATGGACGAAGAAATCGAATTACTCCAACGTTCGTTGCAACATTCCAAAACAAAAATCATCCACGGCATTCCTTTTTATACGGGGAAAATTGGGAAACAAAAGGTCGTTATCCTCAAAACAGGAATTGGAAAAGTAAATGCCTCGATGGCGGTGGCTTTTCTTCTCAGCGAATTTCGTCCTAAACAGCTAATTTTTACGGGAATTGCAGGAGGTTTACGTCCCGATTTGGAGGCGGGAGATATTGTGATTGGCAAACAAACGCTCCAATACGATTATGGCCAAGCGACCAACGACAGTACATTTACCCGAAGTACTCGCAACCCAATGACGAAACAACTCAATCCGTTGTATTTTTTGGCTGACTCCATGTTATTAACAACTGCTCAAGAAGCAGCCAAGCAAACTGATTTTCAATCATTGGGTACGACTCATCGTGCACCAAAAATTTTGACAGGAACCATTGTCACGGGCGATTTGCTCGTTACTTCTGAAAACAAGGCCAACGAACTGCGCCGAAAGTTTGGGGCGGATGCCACCGAAATGGAAGGAGCAGCCGTGGCGCAAATTTGCTGGCAACAAAAAGTGCCTTGTTTGGTTATCAGAAGCATGAGCGATAAAGCCGATAGCAAAGCACGCGACAGCATCGAAAATTTTAAACAGGTGGCTTCTTACAATTCAGCGCACCTTTTACTAAATTTATTGGGGAAACTTCCCTAAAAAGGTGCATTTTGTGACATCATTCATTCCCTAAATCAGGTCAATATGACTAACCGTGAATTTCATCAACAGCTTTTAGACGAATTGAACCGTCGTTACGAAAAAGTAAAATTAGGCGGTGGACTTAAAAACATCGAAAAACACAAAGCCAAGGGAAAACTGACCGCCCGCGAGCGCATCGACTATTTGGTGGACGACGCTAACGATTTTGTGGAAGTAGGTGCATTTGTGGGTGACGGTATGTATCCCGATGAAGGCGGTTGCCCATCGGGCGGTGTGGTGATTGGTATCGGGAAAGTATCTGGGCGGCAATGCGTGATTGTGGCCAACGATGCCACGGTAAAGGCGGGGGCTTGGTTTCCGATTACGGCCAAAAAGAACTTACGTGCCCAAGAAATCGCCATCGAAAACCAACTTCCTATCATTTACCTCGTCGATAGTGCAGGGATTTACCTGCCCCTTCAAGCCGATGTTTTTGCTGATAAAGAGCACTTTGGACGAATTTTTCGTAACAATGCCGTGATGTCTTCCATGGGATTGCTGCAAGTAGCGGCCATTATGGGAAGCTGCGTTGCGGGTGGGGCTTACTTGCCTATTATGTCGGATGAAGCGCTGATTGTAGAAGGAACGGGTTCTATCTTTTTGGCGGGGCCTTATTTGGTAAAAGCCTCCATCGGTGAAGACGTAGATGCCGAAACCTTGGGTGGTGCCTCCACGCACTGTGAAATTTCGGGCGTTACCGATAATAAATATCCTGACGACCCTTCATGTTTGGACGCTATCAAACGAATTTTTGACCGACTGGGGCATTCGCCTGAAGCTGGGTTTGACCGCATTGTACCCGCTCCACCCCAAAAAAGTCCTGACGAAATTTTTGATTTGCTCCCCGCCGACCGCAACAAACCCTACGATATGCGCGAAATCATTGAGCGAATTGTGGATAATTCTGAGTTTGAAGAATATAAACAATTGTACGGTCAAACCTTGCTCTGCGGTTATGCTCGAATTGACGGCTGGTCGGTAGGAATTGTGGCCAATCAGCGAAAAATGGTCAAAGCGAAAAAAGGAAGCGGTAACGAAATGCAAATGGGCGGCGTGATTTACTCCGACTCAGCCGACAAAGCTGCCCGTTTTATCATGAACTGTAACCAAAAGAAAATTCCGCTGGTGTTTCTGCACGATGTGACGGGGTTCATGGTAGGCAGTCGTTCGGAACAAGGCGGGATTATTAAAGACGGCGCTAAGATGGTCAATGCCGTAGCCAACTCGGTGGTGCCCAAGTTCACGTTTATTATCGGAAACTCTTACGGCGCGGGCAATTATGCTATGTGCGGTAAAGCGTACGACCCACGCCTGATTTATGCCTGGCCAACGGCCCAATTGGCCGTTATGAGTGGGGCTTCGGCGGCCAAAACGTTGCTCCAAATCCAAGTAGCTACGCTTAAAGCAAAGGGGCAGACGATTGACCCCGAAGTTGAAAAAGAGCTTTTATCCGACATCACCAACCGCTACAACGAGCAGCTTTCGCCGTATTATGCGGCTGCACACTTGTGGACCGACGGTATTGTCCATCCCTTAGACACGCGCCGCATCATTTCAGCAGGTATCGAAGCGGCCAACCACGCGCCTATTCAAAAGCCATTCAATGTAGGAGTGATTCAGACGTAACTTTTTCATTCTAAAGATTATGAAAAATCTACGTCGGGCTATTTTTTTACTTCTTTTACTGTCAAACCAAGTCATTGGGCAGGAGTTTTCGCCTTATTTCGAAGGGCTTACCAAGCAATTGCGTTTAAACAAGCCTAGATTGCCGCGAAACTCCTACCAAGTAAGGCTCTGGGTAAACCTTTCACTGGCGGTTGGGGAAGCCGAAGAATTGTACCTCATTACCCAAAAACGAAAAAAACTATCCCTCGAAAAACGTACTCTTTTTCACACCAAAGAAGGATTTCTACGTTCTACCGTTGATTTCAAAGTAAGTTTAAAAGAAACCACTTTCTTTAATGAACTGATTGCCAACGCTGTTTTATCAAGCCGCGACCAATCCATCGTTACAGATTCGTTATACAATGTCTATCGTTCTTTTAAACAAACAACTCGGGTTGAAATACAAGATGGCGAAGTACAAGTGATTTCTAACAAACCTCCCAAATTGACCATGTTACTGGACGGAACTACGTATTATTTTGAGGTGATGGGAAACGGTTTTTTCAGAAAGTACAAGTTTCATTCGCCCAAAGCCTACGCGAAGATGTATCCTGAACTAGGAGAACTAAGTCGAAACTTAGATTTGGTTCGACGTATTTTTATTGCTTTTTTAGAAAAACGGCGAGAAATATCTCTTGTCGAATGTGTAATTCAGCAAAATTCTTGGATTTAAGTTTACTCATTATTAACTTACTAACTAATCATACTTATTGGCCTAATGACACAAGTAACCTATTCATTTGATAATACAATTAAACAGACGATTCAATTATTACGATTACAAAAGCATCAAGCAGGGTTTCCTTTTATGATTGAAAGTAGAGGTGAGTTAAATTCCAACCAAGCTTTTATGGAATATGCAAATGGAATCATTGAAGTAGTCGAATTTGATAAAGAATTTCGTAGCTACTCTTTTGTACGACGTCTCTCTTCTATCGAGGCAAGTGAGATACGTCAAAAATACCTATTTGGGGTATAATGAAAAACCTTTTTGTTATTACAGGCGCCAATGGTGCTGGGAAATCGACTCTTTCGCACTACTTACTCCCCACTCAATGGAAATCATTATCTGTTTTTGACGGAGATAAGTTTTTCGTTGAAGCATTAAAAAATATATTTCCATCTCAAACCAAGTCCCCCAAATACGCACGAGAAGAAGCATTCAAAAGAACAATTACTGAGTTCGAAAGCCTTGTGAGCGAAGCTATTCATAAGCAAAAAGATTTTGCGTATGAAGGTCATTTTAGCAGTGATGTACCTTGGGATACCATCAAAAAATTCAAAAATGAAGGCTACCGAGTTACTATGTTCTTTTTAATGGTTGAAAACCTCAGTTTATCTCAAAAACGCGTTGTCGAACGTGTAAAAACTGGAGGTCATTATGTCACTCCCCAAGAAGTTGAAAAAAACTTTATTGGAAATCTCATTTTCCTCAATCAGTACTACTATTTGCTTGATGAATTAATTGTTGCAGACAATTCCTACATAAACCAACCCAGTTTACTGTTACACCATTCTGACAAGGATATACTTTACATTGCTTCACAAAGGCCACAATGGTTTGAGGTGTACTTGCCCAATCTTCTATAAGCAGTTTTTTATGTCTGTGGCCCAAGTAACCGTCATTTTACCCGTTTTTAACGGCGAACTTACGCTCGCAAGGGCAGTAAAATCAATTCTACACCAGACCTACCCACATTGGAAACTACTCCTCCTCGACGATGGCTCAACCGATGCTACCTTGGAAATTGCACATTCATTTCAAGATTTTCGGATTACAGTCATCAGTGATGGACTGCACAAAGGCATCGTCGAACGACTTAATCAAGGCGTGGAACTTGCCGATACGCCCTATATTGCACGAATGGACGCCGATGATTTTTCTTTGCCCGAACGGCTAGAACAACAAATTCATTTTTTGGAAAATGCTCCCCAAATTGACCTTGTAGGTACGGCAATTCACTTAGTTGGCCCGACTGGCGAAGTAATTGGAAAGCGTATATTTTCTACTTCACATTCGGGTATAGTTTCTAAGCCTTGGCTCAAAACCATTTCAATCGCGCATCCCACTTGGTGTGGACGTACCGCATGGTTTAAAAAATGGATTTATCAAGATTTTTCCAGAAATGAAGACCAAGAACTTCTCCTGAGAGCAGCTGCTTCGAGCACATACTCAAATCTTTCAACTCCTTTGCTAGAATATACCTTTAAAAATAATTTCTACCAAAATTTTCAAACTCGTTTGAGTTGGCTAATCGTTTTGGTAAAACATTATCTAAAAAGAGGGCAGTTTATTGAATTATTTTTAGGTATATCTGTATTTTTTGTTAAAATTTTTCTGGATTTTTTGCGAAAGCTCTTGCACTAATTACCTATTTTAACGTCACCAAGGTTTTAAAAAGTGACTCATTATGAAGGTAATACACACATTCACTGTACCCATTTCGCTTTGTTTTTTAGAAAACCAATCATCGTTTTGGGATACAAACCAGTACAATCTGTACGTCCTTTCGTCAGAACACGGTGGACTTTTGAAGGAATTTGGTCAAAAGAACCGTCTTACCACTTTTGCCATTCCTTTTACCCGAAACAAAGACATTCTCCAGTCGCTCTCAAATCTAAGAATGCTCTACGCTTACTTCCGTAAGCATCGCCCTACCCTAGTTCACGGCAATACCCCCAAGGCCGCCTTTCTGAGCATGATGGCTGCGACGTTCGCCCGTGTGCCCGTTCGCGTATATGAAATGCACGGGCTTCCACTCGAAACGGCCCGCTGGCCTTGGAAATTATTTTACTGGGGAATAGAAAAAATGACGTGTGCGTTAGCTACCCACGTCATCGCGGTCAGTCCTTCCCTGCGGCAAAGTGCCATCCAAAAACGGTTGATTTCTGCACAGAAAATTTCGGTTATGCACCACGGCAGTTGCAACGGCGTAGATACCAAACAGAAATTTAACCCTGCTTGTATCGACGTCCAAAAGGTAGAAAATTTACGAAAAAAGTGGAATCTTCATCCTAGTCAGCCCATCGTCGGATTTGTAGGAAGACTCAGCCCCGAGAAAGGTATTCAAGAATTGTACGATGCTTGGCAATGGGTAAAACAGGTCGTTCCTGCGGCTAAACTTTTGATGGTGGGTGACTGTGACGACCGACAGCCTATTTCCCATCGGCTGCTTTCACAATTGGAACACGATGCTTCGATTATACACCTCAACCACCAATCGGACATTGCTTCCGTGTATGCACTGATTGATTTTTTGGTATTGCCCAGTTACCGCGAAGGACTCGGGAATGTTGTCCTAGAAGCCGCTGCCATGAGCAAACCCGCTGTGGTAAGCAACGTCACGGGTTTGAAAGATGCCGTTGACGATAATCGCACAGGCACGTTTTGCACACCCCGCTCCGCACAAGACCTTGCAGCGAAAATAATTGCTTACCTCCAAAACCCACCGCTCGTCCAACAACATGGGCAGGCGGCCCAGCTCCGCGTACGCAAACGGTTTGTTCCAGAAGACGTATGGCACGCAAAACTTATGCTTTATCGGCGTTTGGTAGCCGCTACCGAATCCGTAACTTTGCCGCATGTACCCACAATTTTTCAAACCGCTGATTGATAAAACCATCGCTGGTATTTTACTGCTCATTACTTTGCCTATTACGCTGTTAGTAAGTGGGTTGTTGTATTTTTATAACGACGGAAAACCGTTCTTTTTTCAACTGCGGCCTGGACTTCGTGGGCAAATTTTTAGGATTTGGAAGTTCAAAACCATGAACGACCGCAAAAACAAACAGGGTGAACTCTTACCCGACCACGAGCGCCTGACAGCGGTAGGGAAATGGGTACGAAAAACGTCGCTAGATGAACTGCCTCAGCTTATCAATGTATTGAAGGGTGATATGTCGCTGGTGGGGCCTCGTCCGTTGCTGGTGGAATACTTACCGTTGTACAATCTCCGTCAACAGCGCCGACATGAGGTGAAACCTGGGATTACGGGCTGGGCACAAGTCAATGGTCGTAACGCGATTTCGTGGCAGCAAAAATTTGAGTACGATGTTTGGTACGTAGAAAATCTTTCCTTCTTTCTCGACTTGAAGATTTTATGGCTAACGGCCATGAAAGTGGTTAAATCGGAAGGAATAAACGCTTCCCAAACAACGACAATGGAAAAATTTATGGGAAACAACTAACTCCAACGACTATGCTTTTATACGGTGCAAGTGGTCACGCCAAGGTAATCATCAGTTGTTTGCGGGCCCAAAATGTAGCAATCAACGCCATTTTTGATGATGATTTATCGAAAAACGAACTTTGGGGAATTCCTGTCGTTGGAAAGTATCGTGCCCAACAATCGCCGTCTCTTCCCCTCATTATTTCTATAGGCTACAATGCCATACGAAAAAAAGTAGCTTCAACCATCCAACATCGTTTTGGGAAAGTGGCTCATCCTACGGCCATCATCGACGAATCGGTGGTATGGGACGAAGGGACTGTTATTTTTCATAATACGGTAATTCAAGCCGACGCTTACATTGGTAAGCACGTGATTGTCAACACCGCTGCCTCCATCGACCACGACTGTAGTATTGGAGACTTTGTCCACATTGCCCCCAAAGCTACCTTGTGTGGCAACGTTCGGGTGGGTGAATCGACGCTGATTGGCGCTGGTACGGTCGTCGCTCCTAACTTAACCATTGGCAAAAACTGCATGATTGCAGCGGGAAGTGTCATTACCAAAAACATTCCTGACAACGCCATTGTACGCGGAAACCCTGCTCGGGTTATCAAAATAAGTACTTGATTACAAGTCAACTGTTATTTGAGTGTGCCGAGGGATGCTGACACCCCGATATTTAGCTTAGTTCTTCTTAAAGATATGGTATAAAAGCCGACGGACAATGTTGTTGACCCAGCCTCCTGCCCGAATCCACACAATTGTTTTTATCAAAAGGAGCCCAAACACAATGGCAAAGCCCCAATAGCGGCTATCGAGCCATTCGTTGAGTAAAACGGCCAACATTATAAAAACAAAAATGCCCGTTAGCGAAACTAGCAACAACAAAACCACCAAATAGATGATTTGAATAACAATGTTTTCAATCTGCTCTTGGGCTTCGGTTTTAAATAAATCCAGGCGGGCTTCGAGGTATTTGTACAAATAATCCCGAATTTCTTCGATTTTTTCTATCATTCTGGGTAAGTATTTCGATACGGTGAACAATTTTACACAAAACTCTTTAGTCCTACAAAGCGTTTCACAAATGTCGTTCGTACCTTTGTGAACTTTTTATTGATATTAATATGGCTGTAGTTCCTTATAAAGATAAAGACGCCTCTAAGCGTGAGCAAATTGCTGAAATGTTTGACAACGTATCGGCAAAGTATGATTTTTTAAATCACTTCCTGAGCGCAGGAATTGATTTTTATTGGCGCAAACGTGCCATCAAACTTCTTCAACCCGAAAAACCTCAAACGATTTTGGACATTGCCACGGGCACGGGCGACTTTGCCATTGAGGCCCTCAAGCTCAATCCCACCAAAATCATTGGCGTCGATATTTCGGAGGGGATGTTGGCGGTAGGTCGTGAGAAAATCAAAAAAATGGGCAAGGAAAACGTGATTGAACTTCGCAGTGGCGACTCGACCAACCTCATGCTTGAAACCAATTCGTTCGATGCAGTCATTGCTTCTTTCGGAGTCCGTAACTTTGAAAACCTATTAGCGGGCCTTACCGAAATGTGCCGCGTGACCAAACCAGGCGGAACTTGCGTTGTTTTGGAGTTTTCAAAACCGAAAACTTTCCCTTTCAAACAATTATACAACTTTTACTTTCGTTACATTTTACCAGTTATCGGACGAATGGTTTCCAAAGATGCCTCGGCCTACACCTATTTGCCCGAATCGGTACAGGCGTTTCCTGATGGAAACGACTTTTTGAAAGTTTACGAACAGGCAGGTTTTAAAAACACGAAATGCATACCACTCACTTTCGGAATTTGCTCCATTTACGTTGGCAAAAAGTAATTGTTGGCGCGTTGCTCCTTGGGCAAGCAATCTTGTTTTCGGCAAACGCCCAAACGTCAAGCTATTACCGTAAACATTTAGAACACTACGACGATAAGCCCGTACATTACGGCTTTTTGTTTGCCCTGCCCGTCACCCGTTTTGGAATCGTGCATAGCAATACGTTTTTAACCCAAGATACCCTCAATCGCATTACGGCACCTGCTACCGCAGGTTTTCGCATGGGATTTGTGGTAAATGGCTACCTCAATGACAGTTGGGACATTCGTACGACGCCCTCTGTATCGCTCTACGACCGCCGTGTTCAATACGAATATGCAAAAGGAAGTACGCGAAATGAGCTGCGTGAAGCCACTTGGATTGAAATTCCTGTCTTATTCAAATACAAATCCCAACGTCGTATGAACACCCGCATGTACATGCTTGGGGGTATGACGTTTGGTTTTGAAACCAACGTTCGGAAGCGTCTTCGCCAAGGTTCGGATTTTTTAAACACCCGTGGTTCGGATTTGACCGTGGACTACGGTTTTGGGCTTGAGCAATTCTTGGCCTACACAAAATTTTCTCCCGAAATTCGATTTTCGCACGGGATTCTTAACTTATTCCGTAGCAACGACCTCAATACATCGAGCAATGGTATTCGTCGCCTGACTTCTCATACCGTTACAATTTATTTGATGTTTGAATAAACCGATTGTTTTTTCAAACTTTGTAGAAATGAATCCCAAATTGTTGGGATATCCGCTATTTGACCAGTAGCGGATATTTTCTTTTATTCCAAATCATCAACTATCATGTCAGAAATTGCTCTTTTAGACGAAATCCCGTCTTTAGACTTATCCGATTTTACATCGGGCAATCCTGAGCGCAAAGCCAAATTTGTCCAAGATTTAGGTTCTGCTTTTAATACTATTGGCTTTGTAGCCATTTCTAACCACGGCCTGACGGAAGACATTCGGGTGAAGCTTTATGAAACAGTTCAGGCTTTTTTTAAACAACCAGACGAAGTCAAATACAAATACGAATTTCTTGAACTCAACGGTCAGCGTGGCTACGTCAGTAAAGGGCGTGAAAAAGCGAAAGGGTTTAAAGTAGCTGATTTAAAGGAGTTTTACCACGTAGGACAGCCTACTCCCGAAGGTGAAATGCCTTCCAATGTTTTCCCCGAAGAAGTACCTAACTTTGAAGAATACACAACACTGGTTTTCAACACATTTGAAAATACGGGTAAAACCCTTCTTCGCGCCATTGCCCTGTATCTCGATTTGGACGAAGATTATTTTGAAGACAAAGTGCGTAACGGAGATAGTATTCTGCGCGCCTTGCATTATTTCCCACTCGACCCCGAGACCGTACCCGAAGGAGCCGTTCGGGCGGCTGCCCACGGCGACATCAACCTGATTACGTTGTTGATGGGTGCCAGTGCCGAAGGATTAGAAGTACTCCGTCGCGACGGAGCTTGGATTGCCGCCACCCCTTCTCCCGACCAAATCATCATCAACGTAGGCGATATGCTCGACCGCCTCACCAACCACAAACTCAAGTCAACGATTCACCGCGTAGTCAATCCTCCACGTGAAAAGATGAATACGTCGCGGTACTCGATTCCGTTTTTTATGCACCCACGGGCCGAAATGAACTTGACGTGTTTGAGCAGTTGCGTTACGGCCGAACACCCCAAATTGTACGTTGACATGACTGCAGGCGAATTCCTAAACGAACGCCTCATTGAGCTTGGATTGAAAAAAGCCTAATCACCCGCCTCCTCACTGCTTTTTCGGAAGGTAGTGAGGAGACTAAGCCCACTTAATCACTTGTCGGAATCAGTTTTACACTCACACGTTAGGCAAATTCGCTACCTCATCTTTCTCAAAGATGTTCTCGTTCTTGCGTTGACGTGTTTTGGAGGTCCACAAGTGCATTTGGTGATGTTTTTGGAACGTTTTGTTCAAAAAAGACGCTACATTACTGAAGCCGAACTTCTTGAGTTACAGGCACTTTGCCAAGTACTTCCTGGCCCTACTTCTACCCAAACCATCACGGCTTTGGGCTTTAAAATCGGAGGTCCTACCCTTGCCTATCTTACCGTACTGATTTGGTCGTTGCCTGCCGTAATTGTCATGACGTTGGCAGCATTGGGGATTTCTTACCTCCAGCAACACCACATTTCATTGTCGTTCATGCGTTTTGTAGAGCCAATGGCCATTGGTTTTCTAGCGTACGGCGGCTATTCGATTGGCTCCAAAGTCATTCATAATCAGTCACATTGGATTATTTTAGGAATATCGGCGGTCGTATCGTACATTTTTCCCTCACCCTACATGACACCCATTGTCGTGATTTTAGGTGGTGTCATTACATCTTTTCAATACCAACGACTCCAAAAATTGGACAAAACGCCTATTCGCATCGAGTGGGCCAACTTCTTTCTTTGGCTTGGCGTACTCATTGCAGCAGCCCTTCTTGGGAAAATTACCAACTGGCTCCCGATTCGCTTGTTTGAAAACTTTTACCGAAATGGCAGTTTGGTATTTGGCGGCGGGCAAGTACTTAATCCCATGCTTTACACGGAGTTTGTGGAGTTTAAACAATGGCTCTCAGAGCAAGAGTTTTTAACAGGTATGGCCTTGGCCCAGATTGTCCCTGGTCCTGTTTTTTCGATAGCGTCTTACATTGGCGCGCTTTCCATGCGTGACGATGGGGTTTTTGGGCAACTCATTGGCAGTACGGCCGCAAGTTTTGGTATTTTTCTCCCAGGTACGTTTTTAATTTTCTTTGTGTATCGTTTTTGGAACGAATTAAAAAAATACCGAGGCGTCAGAGCTTCGCTCGAAGGACTCAATGCCGCCAGTGTTGGCCTAACCATCGCGGCCGTCATTCGGATGTTTATGGCGACTGCTACCACTTCTACGGGTATTTTTAGTATTCTGCTCACAATTTGTTTACTTTACTTCACCAAAACGCCGCCTTACATGATTGTTTTTGGTGGCATTTTGCTGGGAATTCTGCTTTAGAAGTAGCATTCCCCTTTCCAAAATCAGAAAAATCTACGTTCAACCAATAGTTACTTTTTATTACATTTCTGTTTTTAGCAAACCATGAATAAACTTAAAACAACCCTGTGCGCCTTGTTGGCAAGCTCGCTGGCATGGGCTGGGAATCCCTCCGACGAAGGGATGTGGCTTCCGCTTTTGATTGGAAAAAATGAAGCCCAAATGAAAAAACAAGGCTTTAAACTCTCCGCAAAAGAGATTTATAACGTCAACAATGCCAGCTTAAAAGACGCCATCGTTCGCATGGGCGGCGGTTTTTGCACGGGCGAAATCGTTTCCGACCAAGGTCTTTTGTTTACCAACCACCACTGCGGCTACGATGCCATCGCAACAAACTCCACTCCAGAAGACAACATTCTCGACAACGGTTTTTGGGCAAAATCTTCCAACGAAGAACGCCCCATCAAAGACCTTTACATCGACATATTGGTACGAATGGAGGATGTGACAGACAAAGTTCTCCCTCAATTGGCAGGTCTTAACGAAAAAGCCCGCGCTGCCAAAGTCAACCAATTGGGCAATGAGCTTTCTCAAAAAGCCACCGAAGGCACCAATTACAACGCTTCCGTGCGGGAATTTGCCAAAGGGAACGCCTATTATTTGTTTGTTTTTGAAAAATTCTCCGACATTCGTTTGGTAGGAACTCCCCCGCAAAGCATCGGAAAATACGGAGGTGATACCGATAACTGGGTTTGGCCTCGCCACACGGGCGATTTCTCGGTATTTCGTATTTATGCCAACAAAGACAACAAAGGAGCCGATTACTCCAAAGACAACGTTCCGTACCGTCCAAAAAAATTCTTACCTATTTCCCTGAAAGGCATCAAACCAGGGGACTTCGCAATGGTATTTGGGTTTCCAGGACGTACCAACCGCTACGAGACTTCTATGGGAATCAAATTGGCGATTGAAAAAGTAAACCCAGGCATTGTAAAAAACCGTGGGGTACGTTTGGAAGCGTGGAAAGAAGAAATGGATAAAGACGTGGCAGTTAAACTTGCTCTTGCGTCTGAATATGCCAGCATTGCCAACTATTGGAAATACTTTATTGGTCAAACCGAACAACTCGTTCACCTCAAAGTGTATGACCAAAAAGTAGCCCTCGAAAACCAATTTAAAGAATGGGCCAAAGGGAAAGCCGAGTACGAAAGCATTTTTGAAGAATGGCAAAAAGCCTACGCAGCCTACGAACCTTACTCGACTCACTCTGTGTATCTTTCTCAGGGAATTTTTGGGGCTCATTTGGTCAACATCGCCCTTCCAGCAGTGATGAGTGCCAATGGATTTAAAGACGCTGCCACCACAAAAGCAGCTTCTGAGCGCTTAAAAACGGCAGGGGAGACTTTTTTCAAGTCGTTCAATTTACCTTCTGACCAGAAAATTGTCGCCCAAACACTCCTTGCTTTCTACAACGATATTCCGAAAGACCAACATCCTGCCATCGTTGGGGAGATTTTATCGAAATTTTCGGCAGGAACTCCTGAGGAGTCGTTCAAAAAATTTGCCCAAGACCTTTATCTTACAAGCATTTTTACTGACAAAGGCCGATTTACTCAGTTCTTGGAAAACCCTAATTATGAGAAATTGACCAACGACTGGGCATTTAAGTATTTTTCTGATTTTCAAAGAAACTACGTTGCAAAATACGCAAAGTACAGCACTGATTTTCAAGAAGTTGACAAACGATTGGCCCGTACCTACATCAAAGGGCTTGGCGAAATGAATCCAGCTTTGGTTCAATACCCTGATGCCAATAGCACCTTGCGTGTGAGCTACGGAAATGTGCAAGACTATGACCCACGCGACGGCGTTCACTACAAATACCGCACGACGATTTCGGGGGTTATTGAAAAGTACAAACCAAAAGACGACGAATTTGATTTACCACAGAAGTTTCTTGACCTGTACAAAGCCAAAGATTTTGGTCAATACACGGATAGCGACGGCGAAGTCAGTGTCGGTTTTATTACTAACAATGACATTACGGGTGGTAACTCGGGTAGCCCCGTGCTCAATGCCAAAGGCGAATTGATTGGTTTGGCTTTTGACGGCAACTGGGAAGCGATGTCGGGTGATATTGTCTTCGACCAAAAATTCAAACGTTGTATCAACGTTGACATCCGCTACGTGCTTTGGTGCATCGAAAAACTAGGCGGTTCTGATTTGGTAAAAGAGCTAAAAATTGTAAAGTAATGGCTGGTTGATAGTCAACGGTCGATAGTCCACAGTCGATGGTATTGCATTTATACCTACAAACTGTTGACTATCGACCATGGACTATCGACTAAACCCTATTTATCGCGGAAGAATATTGTAATCGGAACTCCCTCAAAATCAAAGTTTTCTCGCATTCTATTCTCCAAATATCGGATATACGATTCTTTGATGTATTTAGGGTGGTTTGTGAAGAAAACAAAGGTTGGCGACGGCGTAGGCAATTGAATCATGTACTTGATTTTGATGTGCTTACCACGGTGTGCTGGTGGCGGATAACGCTCAATCTCCGCTTGCATTACTTCATTCAATTTAGAAGTCGTGATTTTCTTCGTTTTGTTTTCATACACCTCCATCACCTTTTCCATCACCTGGAAAATCCGCTGCTTTTCATGAACTGACGCAAAAATGATGGGCATATAGTCCATAGGCGCCAATCGTTCAATCATCTCTTTACGGAGTTTGTCCACTGTTTTTGAGTCTTTCTCAACCAAATCCCACTTATTGACCATTACCACAATGCCTTTTTTGGCTTTGTGTGCCATTCCAATAATATGAAGATCTTGGGCTTCTAAACCACGCGAAGCATCTAACATCACAAGCACAACGTCCGAATCCTCCATGGCTTTCACCGAACGCAGCGTTGAATAAAACTCAATGGCCTCTTTCACCCGTGATTTGCGACGAATACCTGCCGTGTCAATCAAGATAAAATCTTTACCATAGGCTTTATAACGCGTGTTGATGGCATCGCGGGTGGTTCCAGCAATGTCGGTCACAATACTTCGCTCCTTGCCCGTTAAAACGTTTAAGAACGACGATTTTCCTACATTGGGGCGACCAAGGATTGAGATTTTAGGAATGCCTGCATCAGGATCCTCAATCCCTGCGTTTTTGAAATTTTTTACCACTTGGTCGAGCAAATCGCCCGTTCCAAAACCCGTTTGCGACGAAATAGCGTAAGGCTCTCCAAGACCCAGTTCGTAAAATTCGGCAGCGGCCATTTCACGGTCACGGGTTTCGGCCTTATTAACAACCAGATACACTGGTTTTTTCGACTTACGTACTACATTCGCAAACTCTTTGTCTAGGTCGGTAAGCCCTGTCATGCTATCGACCATAAACAAAATCACGTCGGCTTCGTCCATTGCGATTTCAACTTGTTCACGAATGGCACCTTCAAAGACATCTTCCGAACCTACTACGTATCCGCCAGTGTCGATAACTGTAAAATACTGTTCTGTCCAAAATGAATTGCCGTAATGACGGTCGCGGGTCACCCCACTTTGGTCATCCATGATGGCTTGCCGTTGTTGAATCAACCTGTTAAACAGCGTTGATTTGCCCACGTTTGGGCGTCCTACTATTGCTACTATATTTGACATTGAAAAAAGTGTAAAATGTTGGTAATCAAGGCTCGGGTCAAACTATACCCCCTTTCGCACATTCGCTTGAGATGTGCCTACAGCCCTTTTCCCTTAGTTATCGTATCCAAACTGTTTCAAGCGTTGAATTTTGTTTCGCCAGTCGGGTTCTACTTTTACGTATTGTTCTAAGAACACCTTTTTACCAAAAAACTGTTCCATATCTTCCCGCGCTTGGGTTCCTATCTTTTTCAACATCGCGCCTTTGTCGCCGATGATAATTCCTTTTTGACTAGCACGTTCCACCAAAATTACCGCCCGAATGACGATGATTTCCTTTTTCTCCTTAAACTCCTCAATCAATACCTCCGTACTGTAGGGAACTTCTTTTTTGTAGTTCAAAAAAACTTTTTCTCGAATGATTTCCGAGGCAAAAAAGCGCTCTGGCTTGTCGGTAAGCTCATCTTTTGGGAAATACGGTGGGTGTATCGGCAAATACTCCATAATGGCCGTGAAGAGCTTGTCTATCCCCTCTTGCTGCAAAGCCGATACCGTCACGATGGCCGCCGTAAATAGCTTTTCTTTCCAATAGGCTATTTTTTCTTGAACTTGCTCTTCGGTGGCTAAGTCAATCTTATTGATGACTAAAATTAGGGCGCCTTCCGTTCTTGAAAGTTGTTCTAGTACTTCACTTTCGTCGTGTTTTTCAAAAATATCAGTGACAAACAAAACGATGTCAGCATCTTCCAACGAGCCTTTTACAAACTCCATCATTGATTCGTGTAGTTTGTATTGGGGTTTTATGATGCCTGGGGTATCCGAATAAACCAATTGAAATTCGGTTTCTTCGTGAACTCCATTCAAAATCCCCATGATGCGGTGGCGGGTCGTTTGCGCTTTTGACGTAATAATAGAAAGCTTTTCTCCGACCAAAACGTTCATTAGCGTCGATTTTCCTACATTAGGTTTTCCAACAATACTAATAAACCCCGCCCGATGATTGGGATTGTTATACACCTCTTTATCTTCAATTGTCATTGTTTTCGTATTAATACACCTAGCCCCTCTGGCACATGTAGAGGGGCTAGGTGTCGATAAAAAAAATATTTTTTTGCAAAGATAGTTGTTTTTTTGAAAATAGCTCTTACCTTTGCAGTCCCATTATATCGCGGGATAGAGCAGTTGGTAGCTCGTCGGGCTCATAACCCGGAGGTCACAGGTTCGAGTCCTGTTCCCGCTACAAAGTAAAAGTGCAACAAGTTGGTCATCAATCTGTTGCACTTTTTTGTTTTTCTACTGTGGACGGATTGGGGGACGTTATGGCAACGTTTGTGCCCCGTATGTTTTTTCTTCCAATGTTTTACGGCTACCTCCTACTCCTTTTTTTACCGTAATCACAAACAAATTATCATAATCCGACGATTCTATTTTAGCTTTTGTTGGTGTTACGCCAAATCCCTTGACGATTTCTAACACCGTGTCGCTGTGGCCCACAATTACTACATTTTGCTTGCCTATTTTTTCCACTGTTTTTACAATCACTTCGGTCGGATGGGGTTCGTACACCTCGTATCCTTTTCCTGTAACATCACAAAGTACTTGGGCTGTCTGTCGGTTTCGTTGGTATTTTGTTCCAAAGATTCGGTCAATGTTTTTGTTTTTTAAGCTATCTGCCAAAGCTTGCGCCCGTTGTAAGCCCGCGCTTGACAACGGCGTATCTGCACTTTGGTCAAGCCGTTCGGCGTGTCGAACTACGTATATTTTTGAGGTATAACAAGCCGACAAACTCAGCCATACACCCACCATCAACAAACTATTTATTTTCCCTAACTTATTCACGTTTGTACACATTATTGTGGATAACTGTTGATTATTAAAGGTTGTCTCCCCGCAGTTGTCTAAATCGTTTTCGCGCATCAGCCGCGTAAATACTCGCTGGATACTTTTCAAGCAATTTTTGATACAACTCCATTGATTTGTCTTTGTCTTTGAGTCGATTTTGGTACAAATCAGCCATCATGTAAAGTGCATCATCGCCAAGAATGTCCATTGCATACTTATCCACAATTACCTGCAAGTTTTCCACGGCTTTTACATTATCCCCCATTTTGGCGTAGGTTTTTGCTTTAAGCCACAAGATTTCGTCGGCTAGTGTATGGTCTTTGTATTTTTTCAACATCTCGTCTAAGCGCCCTAGCGCAAGCTCTGGTTGATTCTGATACAAAAGCAGGTCAATCGACGCATATTCCTTCATCGCGTCTTCTGAGGTATCTAAACCCGTATTATCTTGAATTAATAGACTCAGCGAGCCTGCGTCGTTGGCAATCTCTCGCGATGTGGCCATTTTCAGGATGTCCAGTAAGGCTTTCGACAATTCAAAATCACCCGTATAATAGAATTGTCGTGCATTTCTAAGTTTGGCCTCATACCCTAGTGGGGTTTCTTTTTGTGACTTTTCCACTTGGGAGTACAGCAATGTGGATTCCCAAGGTTCATTTTTCAACAAATAAATATCTCCCAAGTCTAATTTACATTTGTCGATAAAATCACTTTCAGCACGTCCAATTTTAACGGCGTCTTGAAGTACCACAATAGCCGAGTCTTTGTCATCCATGTAAAACGCGTACAAATTGGCCATACTGCGCATTGCTTCTAAAGTGCGGTTGTTTTGACCCAACTCTGATAATAATTTTCGATAATCATCAATCAGTTTACGCACACTTGGCTTTTCAATCGGAAAGGTATTCTTCACTTGTTCTTCTCTGGCCACAATTACCATACGGCGTGCATAAGGATACAACTGCCCTTGTGGATATTCTTTGATCAGATAATCGAATGATTGAATGGCCGCGTTGTAATCTTTGTTTTGCAACGCCAAGTTTCCTAAGTCAAACACTTTTGTTCCGTTGTATTTGAGCCTTCTATCAAGTGCTCTTTCCTGGATGAATGCTTTTCCGAATTGTTTTTTCTGGGTAAAAAACCAAATCAGCATCTCAGCATAGAAAGTTTCATTTGGGTGCCGCTGAATTTTTTCATACAATACTTTCTCAAATTTCGCTTGGTCTTTTTCTTCTTTGAGAAAATCTTGCAAATAGTTTTGAATCACTTCTTTGTTTTGAATGGCCAAACCAAGACTCAGCAATTCTTCAATCATTTGTTCGGTCTTTCCCGTTTGGGCATACAATGACGCCAGCTCCATTTTGAAAATAGATTCGTTGCCCGCAGCAGCACGTCCTTTCAGTAAGGCCCCTATCGCCGCTTCTGTGTTGTCTATTTCCCGAAACTCATCAGAGAGTTCTTTATACGCATTGATGTCCTTAGAAGGCACTTGTGCTAGGCTTTCATCGTATTTCTGCATTGCTTGGGGCATTTGTCCCGTTTGTTCGAGCATGCGTCCCCAATAGAGCGTATATAAATAGCCAAACCGAGCGTCTGATTTTTGCTGACGTTTGAAAAACTTTTCCGCTTCTTCAAAATCCTTCAATTTAATTGAACAGCTCACATACCTTCTCAGATAAATCTTGTTGAAGTCTTTGCGTAATATTTTTTGATAAAGTGCAACGACTTTATCACACTCTCCTTTTTGAAAATAGGCATCCGCTAAGTCAGCGTCGCTTTGCGCATAAGCCACACTGGTCATTAACCACAAGCCTAGCCCCACGAGTAGTATCCACACCCGATTTGGGGTTATACACACTTTTTCTTTTCCCATTATAAAAACAATAAATATTAATTTTTAAAACTATTAAAGTTAATTAAGGCCGGGGATAAGTGGAAAACAAAACTATTCACAAGTTTTCCACTTTATTCTAAAACGCTTTTGTGAATAAAATATAAGGTTATCCACTTGTTTTTATTTTTTTCCACAACTGAAATTACTGTTTTTCAAGCAAATAAACAATTGTTCACATTTTGGCGTGGATTGTGGATAGTC
The DNA here is from genome assembly GCF_057652295.1 of Runella sp. R5_40. NCBI lineage: Bacteria > Pseudomonadati > Bacteroidota > Cytophagia > Cytophagales > Spirosomataceae > Runella > Runella sp. R5_40. The sequence continues at coordinate 23,265 of NZ_JBYFCH010000008.1, forward strand.
TTATCAACGATGTGGATGACTATTTGTCCACAAAAATCAGTGTGAAAAACACCTTGAAATGATGTGCAAAACCTGTGTAGATTCCCACACAGTGGATGTGGACAAATAATTCTCCACAATTCAAAAAGGTTATCGACACCCTTATCCCCGGGTTATCCACTAAATTGTGTGAATGAAAACAGTTATCCACAATGTTGTTAACATTTTTTCCGCCAAATGTTCTTTTTTGTGAAAATGACGTTTCACAGAGTAAAACCTACCTACGCTTATTTTGAGTACGTACAAAAAATGCGCCAAGAGGCGCATTAGCTTTTCCACATCGTATGTGAATTGTGAATTATTTTGTGGATAAGTCTATATCTATACCACTCAAGACAAAATTTTTCTTGACTTTGATGGCATCAGGATAAAAAAGAATGGGTTCGGCCAATTTTCGGGTTTTAAAATCGCCTGCATCCCACTTCCCATTCTGGTTTTCATCTACAATGACCCGAATATTATAGAGGGCTGGTTTTAAGTAACTGAATTGAAAGGATGGTTTTGTGGATGTTTTGACTACCTCGAACTTCTCGTCCAATAATTCTACAATAAAAGGTTGCTTAGCTCCCTTAATTTCTCCTTCTAACATTCCATACTCTTCTTCTTCCATGATGGGAAGTTTAAATATCCGCTCTGGAATGGTGTCATTTTCTACGCTAAAAAAAGTGCTTTTGGGAAGGACAACTTTCAACAACTTACGGGCTGAAATTTGGTGGGTAAGGGTGAGGATGGTTTTATTATTTTCCCATGTATAATCACCAGGCAGTAGTTGCTCGGTTTTAAGACTATCGCTCACCAACTGAATTTGGTTCAACCTAGCCTCTGCTAAGGGTTTATTGAATGTGAGCTTTAAAGTAAATAACCGAGGTTCGATTGGGTCATTGTCTTGGTGACTGACTTTCATATCAAACGGTTCTTTATTGCTATCACTATTTTTCCCTGCATTGCGAGCTTCTCGAAATTTGATTTTTTGAACGTGTTCAAACATAATTCCTACCGAGTCCCGAATCATAATTTTTGCCACTAAGGTGTCTTTCCTATTCTTGGTATTGAAGAATTTTAACTCGTTTGGGCCGTTCTGAAGGTAGGGAATGGAGTCATTTGGATTATCAAATTTGACCTTATAATCCACAAAACCCTTGTCGTAATTGATAGAATAATAATAGGTCCGTGGGATGGTTCCCTTCACTTTTGCGGGGGTAGTATTGGCTAAAAACAGTTTGAGGGAAGCGCCTGAGAATTGCGTAGAATCTTTAATGACGAGGCTATCCCTTAAATAAGCGATTCTCTCTGTCTTCAAATTGTAGGTAAATGAACGGTTTTTGTCATCGAAAGCCACAAGACGATAGAGGTTGGACTGAATATTTTCGATACTAAACCTCCCCGAACTATCCGACCGTGTAAAATACATGGGCTTCATTTTTTCGATATTGAGCGTATCCGAATGTGGGTACAGCCCAACCAAGACATCAAACATGGGCTTGTTGGTAAGCATGTCTTTCACCTCTCCCCTTACGAGGGCAGAGTCGATTCCAATCCCTGTGCTAAATACGAGTCGTAAATTTTTGGCAGGATTTTTTTCGCTAAAATCTTTGATTGCGTCCCCAAATGAAAACGAATATGTCTTGGCTGAATCCAGTGATTTTTTAAAGACAAGGCGAACACTCGTTGGTTTTGCTTTGTATTCATACTCGCCTGGGTCGGGTGTAACCAACAATTTTTGCTGTAGGTTTTCGGCTACAATGTACTCGTCAAATTCAAGTTCAATGGTTTTCCCTTTGTAGTTGGTTTGCTTATTTTCAGGAATACTCTTTATCAACTTTGGCGGAATGGTATCTCGTTTTCCTCCCGTTGGAGAAATGGGTTGGGAGCAACCCAGTAGTAAGAAATAAAAAGCAGCCGTCAGCAGACTGTAAATGCGAAGCGTAATTACTAACTGTTTTATGTTGAAGGAACTCATGTGTTGGGCGAAATTTTTAACAAAAATAAAAAGGGCTTTTGTTAGCCCTTGCAAATTAACATCTTTTAAAATGAGTTTATTGTTTGATGACTTTCTACCAAAAGAAAAGGGAACTTTCAAAGCTCCCCTTTTCTTTTGGTAATCAATAAAAAAATTAGCGTCCTATGTGGATTAATAAAACCGAAACATCTGAAGGACTAACTCCGCTGATTCTGGAGGCTTGCCCCAAAGTGTGCGGTCGAATGGTTTTTAACTTTTGTCGGCCTTCAAAAGAAAGTGCAGGGACTTTGTCATAATCGAAATTGGGGATGATTTCGAGGTCTTCCAATTTGTTCATTTTTTCGACCATTAATCTTTCCTTTTCAATGTAGCTTTCGTATTTCACTTTTATCATGGCCTGTTCTGCCGACTCTTCATTAAAGCCATTTAAAAATGTGGCAAAGCTTTCACTGAGTTTTTTGATGTCTTCGATTTCTACATCAGGCCGTTTTAGCAATTGATACAGGGGCTGTTTTTCTCGAATAGGTGACGTACCTATCTCTGCCAAAATCGGATTTACTTCATTGGGCGTTACTTTTACTTTTTGAAGCTCTTCTAAAATTACCTCGGTATTGGCAATTTTTTCTTGCACACGAACTAAACGTGCTTCGCTGGCCAACCCTATTTTATGCCCTAATGCCGTGAGTCGAATATCGGCATTGTCTTGGCGGAGTAAAGTACGGTACTCTGCTCTTGAGGTAAACATTCGGTAAGGTTCTTCCGTCCCTTTGTTGACGAGGTCATCAATCAATACACCAATGTATGCTTCGGATCTTTTTAAAATAAAAGCATCTAACTCGTGCGCATTTTGGTGCGCATTAATTCCAGCAATGAGTCCTTGACATGCTGCTTCTTCGTACCCTGTCGTTCCGTTGATTTGACCTGCAAAGAATAAATTACCAATCAAATGAGTTTCTAGGGTGAGCTTTAGTTGAGTTGGGGGGAAATAATCATACTCAATGGCGTACCCTGGTCGGAACATTTTTGCATTTTCAAAACCTGGTATAAGTCGAATTGCTTTGTATTGAATATCCTCAGGAAGTGATGTCGAAAAACCGTTGATATACATTTCTACGGTTGACCAGCCTTCGGGTTCTACAAAAATTTGGTGGCTGTCTTTGTCTGCAAAACGATTGATTTTATCTTCTACTGATGGACAGTAACGTGGTCCAAGACCTTTAATCCGTCCCGTAAACATGGGTGATTTGTCGAATCCCGTTCTTAAAACGCCATGCACTTTTTCATTGGTATAGGTAATCCAGCAACTCCTTTGATGGGTAAGTAGTGGGGTATCGGTATATGAAAACTTGCTTGGGATTTCATCACCTGGCTGTTCTTCCATCTTTGTGTAGTCCAGTGAACGACCGTCTATGCGGGGTGGCGTACCTGTTTTCATTCGCCCTGACTCGAATCCCAATTGGATAAGTTGTTCGGTTATTCCAGTGGCAGCCTTCTCCCCTACCCTACCTCCTCCAAATTGTTTTTCGCCAATATGGATTAATCCGTTTAAGAATGTGCCGTTGGTTAGCACCACTGCCTTGGCGGTAATTTTCACACCGAGCGAAGTTTTTACCCCAACAGCTCTGTTATCTTTTACAAGAATTTCTTTCGCTGTGTCTTGCCAGATGTCCACGTTTGGGGTTTGTTCCAATGTCATTCGCCATTCTTCCGCAAAACGCATACGGTCACTTTGACATCTAGGCGACCACATTGCGGGACCTTTTGAGCGATTCAACATTCGGAATTGAATCATTGTTTTATCGCTAATTATTCCTGACTGTCCTCCAAGTGCATCAATTTCTCGTACAATTTGCCCTTTCGCTACGCCGCCCATTGCTGGGTTGCACGACATCTGGGCAATCGTGTGCATATTCATTGTGATGAGTAAAACGTGGGAGCCCATGTTTGCCGCCGCCGCCGCTGCCTCACAACCTGCGTGCCCCGCTCCTACTACAATCACGTCGTATTCTGGAAACATAAAGTTTTTGTTTAATTAATCAAATGTCGTGAAAATGTACTGTTTTGTGGAAAATTTAAAAATGTTTCACATGAAACATTTTTGTAAAGAGTCAGATTTAAGACTTCGGGAAGGTCGCAATGTAGGCATCTTCCTTTTGTCTCATTACTAATTCGTCTTCATCTTCGTGGTCGTCATACCCTACTAAATGAAGAATACCGTGAGCAAGTACCCGTAACAATTCTTCTTTGAAAGTTTTTGATAATTCTTCGGCATTCTCTTTTACTCTGTCGATGCTGATAAAAATATCGCCTTCGACAATCCCTTCTATTTCTTCTGAATTATCAAAAGTGATAATATCTGTATAAAAATCATGATTAAGGTATTGCTGATTTACGCTGAGCAAGTATTCGTCAGAACAAAAAATGTAATTTAATTGGTTCAGTTCAAACCCTTCGGACTCAATGATGTCTTTGAGCCACGTCTTTGTTTTACGCGGATTAGGAATTTTAAAATCCACGTCTTCGTTGAAAAATTGAATCATTGGGAGGATTGAATATTGGTCGTAGTTCTACTATAATATGCTCGATAATAACCAGATTTTGCCTGTAAATTGCTGAAAACCAGAGTATTTTGTTGCTACAATGGCTGGTTTTCCTAGACATTTGGGCAAAAATGAGTATCTAAAACGGGATGCTAAAACACTAAAAAAGCAGAGTAAAAGTAACCTTACTTCCTCTAAATTAATGAGTTAGCTTCTAATAATATAAGACAAAATTAAGGAAGAATAAGGGAAGTATCAAAAGAGTTGTTTCCACGTCCCTTTGATTCTGTTGTATTTGAGGGTGCTCGGAAGAGCTTTCCACCAATATTTATTGATGGTCACGGCAAAAGATGGTTGCATGTAACAATTGATAGCACAACCCTCGCAAGCAGGAAGACGGCCTTCTAGTGCGACTAGCTTTTGAACTTCGTCTGAGAGGTATAGCTCATATAAATTATTCTCAATCGCAAATTCTTTCAGCCCTAAATGATAACAGGGGAGCACGAGTTTGTTTTCTGGTGAAATGACGATGGTGGTACTACCTGCAAGGCAAATGGGGGAATCTGTGTGGTTTCCGCCATCAAGACGTAACTGAATGAAGGCATCATTGAGATAGACATTGCTTTTTTTTCCCCACTGCCTAAGCTGCTGTAATGCCGCTGGAGAGAGCTGTGAGCCCACTTTATTGTACTCAAAGACGGGATTTAGGATAAGTACAAGGCCGTGAGGTTTGCATATTTCTTGCCAAACCTTTTCTATCTGGTGAATATTCGACTCAAAAACGGTAAAAAGTATGTCTGGACGCTCTCCCAACGACTTTGCTATTTGGATAGACTCCATGACTTTGTCGAAACATTTTACCCCTCTGGACAAATCATGCTCTTCTGGTTCGGGAGAATCAAGGGAAAAATGAAGCATGTCAACCAACCCCCGAAGGCGATTGGCATATTTAGGGTAAAGCAAACAGTTGGTCGTAATGGTAGTCAAAAGACCCAGCCGTTTACATTCCTTTAGCAGTTCATCAAGCTGACGATGTAATAATGGTTCTCCCCCTGTGAAATCAACGACTTTTACCCCTAACTGTTTTAGGGCAGCGAGATTGGCTTTGGCTTCTTCGAGGGTTATGTATGGCGAAGGGCGTTCCCAAATGTCACAAAAACTACAAGCGGCGTTACAGCGATACGTCACATAGTAATTACATAAGACAGGGTGGGATACAAGACGCATAGGGGATAAAAAAACTTTCTGGAAAGTATGAAGCTTTCCAGAAAGTGGGAATTTATTGAAGCATTCGTAGTAAACTCGCAAGCTTATCTTTTAAGTCTTTGCGATCGACGATAAAATCTAGGAAGCCGTGTTCTAAGACAAATTCTGCACTTTGAAAACCTTTGGGTAAGTCCTTACCAATGGTTTCGCGAATAACGCGTGGCCCCGCAAACCCAATAAGCGCGCCAGGTTCGGCAATATTAAAATCACCTAACATGGCATAGGACGCCGTAACACCACCAGTGGTGGGATCTGTAAGTAAAGATATATACGGAATTTGTGCCTCCGACAAGAGCGCAAGCTTGGCCGAAGTTTTAGCCATTTGCATTAACGAATAGCCTGCTTCCATCATTCGTGCGCCACCAGAGCGAGAAATCATCAAAAACGGCATTTTGTTTTGCAATGCGTGGTCAATCCCTCTGGCTATCTTCTCCCCTACTACTGACCCCATAGAACCACCAATAAAGTTGAAATCCATGCAACTTACCACAATGTCGAGCTCATCCATTTTACCATAAGCGGTACGGACGGCATCTTTTAATCCTGTTTTCTTTACGGTGTCACGGATACGATCGGGATACTTCTTTGTATCTTCAAAATTGAGAGGATCTCCCGATAGCATATTAGCATCAAGTTCGGTGTATTCTGCATTGTCAAAAAGAACAGAGAAATAGGCTTCCGAACCAATTTTTTCGTGATAATTACATTTTACGCACGTATAAGCATTGACTTTATGTTCGCGAGTGTGCATAACATGCTTGCAGCTAGGGCACTGATACCAAAGCCCATCAGGAGCTTCGCGTTTCATTTCGGTGGGCGTCTGAATGCCCCTTTCTTTTCTAGTAAACCAAGACATGAGTTAGATTCGAGTTTTGATTTGTGTACTTTGAGTTTAGATAAGACGCTGATAATCAAACTCAATAGCGTTTTGAGCCTTTTAAAGGCCGCGCCAAAGATACGTAAGAAATCAATCTATGTGTCAAAGTGATAGATAATACTTACGTTTTGACTCAGGAAAACGTTCAATGGCGTACCGTAATGCGGTTCGAGGCATTTGTTTGGTATGGGTGTCTAAAAACTCTTCCAAGACAAGTTCGTCGCGTTTTCCTACCTCGCGCAACATCCAGCCCATTGCTTTGTGGATAAGGTCGTGAGAATGAGTCAATAGAAGTTCTGCGATACGCAAGGTGTCACTAAATTGATTGTGTTTGATAAAGTACCAAGTGGAGACCATTGCCACGCGTTGCGCCCAAAGATGAGGGCGTTGCGCCAAGTCATAGAGAATGTTGCGGTCTTGTTTCAATAAATAAGCACCAACAATATCGCGGCAGGTGACATCTACCAAATCCCAATTGTTGATGTAATCAAGGTGCGAAAGGTAAAAATCAAAAATTTGCTTCTGAGCAGCGGGATCCTTTTTTGATTTCTGAAAATGCTTCATTAATCCAATCAAAGACGCCATTCTGATTTCATGGTAAGGGCTACTAAGTAGCGCTTGCCATTCTAAAATAGATAGGTAGGCATATTTGGCGACTACAGACCGTATTTCGGGCATGGTAATGCCTAGAAACAAATCTCCTTCTCCATATTGGCCTTTTCCTGTTTTAAAAAAGCGCGAAAGAAAGGCAGCCTTTTCGGGGCTGCCTAGGGAGTGTAACTCTTTTTGAATCGAATCAATTCCTGTCATCTTATCTTTTGTGTTTGTCTAAAACAATCTGAATGAACACTTCGTCAGGTGAATTAGGTTTCTGGAATAAAACAACGTTTTGACGCAAGAAAGCAGGTTTGTCGAGTTCTTTCTCCGAATATTTTCCATACGAAATATCGTGTACAAGACGGCGTAAAATCTCGGGGTCTTCTTGGGGCTCCTCGGGTGTTTTTTCAACTACTGGAGGTTGTGGTGGTTTCACTGGCTCCTCAAAAACAGGTTTTGGAGGCTGTGGCACTTCTACTTTTGGCGGTTCTTGTACAGGCTTTGTTACCTCAATCTTTGCCTCAGTTACCTCTGGTTTTTGCGGAGAAACGGAGATGGGCGAATTGCTAGTGGTAGCCGTCGATTGTCTAGGATTATACTCTGTCTTCCGCTCTGGAGCAGGTGGTAAAGTGTTGTTTCTTTGGAGGGTGTCCGAAACCGATGGTAGTTGAACAGGCTCTTTTCGCTGCTTTACACTGGTGTCATAATTAAACGGCAAGTGGGAGTCTTCAAAACCCGCCGCAATGACTGTCACCAACAACTGATCACCAAGGGCATCATCAAAAATAATACCCACTTTACACATATCTGCTTCGTCTCCGATGAGTCCTTCGATGTAGTCAGTAATAATCATTTGCTCATCGAGGGTAGCCATGTGTTCTTCTTGCGTACTTGAAGCAAGCGTCACAAGGATACGTTTGGCTCCACGAATGTCACGGTTGTTGAGAAGCGGAGAGTTAAGCGCCGCTTCAATCGCCAATTCAGCCCGATGCTCACCCGATGAAACCGCCGAACTCATCACAGATGTACCAGCACCTTGAAGTACTTTTTTGACGTCCATAAAATCGGAGTTGACACTTCCGTGGACGGTGATAATTTCTGCGATACTTTTTACGGCGTTTGAAAGAACGTTATCAGCGTGCTCGTATGCACGGAGAATCGGTAATTTTCCGTATAGCTTGGCCAATTCGTCGTTAAGAATCACCAGCACAGTGTCGCAATGCTCTTTGAGAGCATTGATACCATCAATGGCTTGATTTTTCTTAATACGGCCTTCGTGGCTATAGGGAGCTGTCACAACCGCAACGGTTAGCATCCCCATTTCCTTGGCCACCTTTGCAATGACAGGAGCAGCACCCGTTCCTGTTCCTCCCCCCATACCAGCGGTAATAAAAACCATCTGGGTAGGAGGTTGCATCAATTGACGAATATATTCAATACTCTCTTCTGCAGCGCTGCGGCCAGTAGCAGAATCAGTTCCTGCTCCTAAGCCTTTGAGACTATCGGCTCCTAATTGAATTTTGTTATTGATAGGACTACGCATCAACGCCTGCTTGTCGGTATTACATACCACAAACACCACATCTTTGATGCCTTTTTTATACATGTGGTTGACGGCATTGCTACCTCCCCCCCCTACACCAATTACTTTGATGATAGGGGCATCGTCTAAGTGGGTTGACTCTTCCATAACAAACTCGTAGTCGTGCTCAAAAACGTTTTTTCGTGCAAAAACCATATTTTCTTAAAAATAAACAAACTAGGTAGGGATATTTTGGCCTTTATTAATAATCGTCGTGTCCTTTGATGTCATCTTGGGTAAGACCTTTCCAAATAAAGGTACTTATTTCTTTGATGGTTGATTCCTGAGACGTGCTTTTACGAAAACCAGGGATAGACCAACTGCTGCTTGGTTTTTTTTGCTCTGGCTCAGGAGTAACCGTTGTTTTTTCGATTCGTTTATCGAGTGGTTTTACACTAGACCAGGCCAAGCCCAGGGCCGTAGTGTAAGATGGATCAGTGATAAGCGAATCGAGTGCGCTATTGCTTCGTTCGAGGTTTTTTGGCGAGCCAATCTGAACGTACATTCCTGTGATTTCCCGAAAAATGCTCTCAATCCCCTTAATTTTTGACGTCCCACCCGTCAATATGATACCAGCACGTAATTTGTGCTCATATCCTGCTTTTTTGATTTCAGCCAGTACCAAAGCCGCGATTTCACGCAATCGCGCCCGGGCAATCAAGACGACGTTGCGCGCCACAATTTCAATGGGTGGAATGCCTTCGGCAGTTGGAATCACCAACAAGGTATTTAGCGAGCAATTTTTTGGGTTGGTTTCACCCAGGAATATTTTGGCTTCTTCAGCGCTTTCGTGGGTAAGATGGCAACCCTCACGAATATCGTTCGTGATATGATTACCCCCAAAAGGTAGCACTACAGTATGACATAATAACCCATCGTGATAAATGGCGATGTCGGTGGTTCCGCCGCCAATATCAACAAGTACAACCCCTAGGCTTTTGTGGTCTTCGGAAAGAATAGCCAAGCCAGAAGCCAGTGGAGAAGCCGAAAAACCATCTTCTTCATTGACCGAAAGGTTCGCTTTTTGTAACGAATCTTTGATTTGGTGCAACGCCGATTTTTTTGCGGTAATGATTTTAAAATCACCGCTTAATTTAAGCCCAGTATGCCCAACAGGGTCAATAATTTCGTGCTGTTCTCCAACCGAAAATTTGAGAGGGAGCAAGTGAATGATTTGATTTGTATCAGAATCAAACGTTTGCTGCATGGTTTCAAACAATGATTTTACATCTCTTCCTTGCACACCAACGGCATGGCAGGCCACAGAGCCTGTTTCCGAGGTTGTTGCTAAGTGTGTCCCACTTACGTTGACAGATGCGAATAGGTTATGAGATAACAAATCAATGCGATCCGCTTTTTTTGCTGCCATTTCAAGCGCTTGACGAATGGCTTCTTTGGTTTTAATAGGGTTATTGATGTTCCCACGGTGAACACCTTCATTGCGGGCTGACCCCATCCCTATCACCTGAAGCATCGTATGGTTGCTTAGCTTTTTTGGTTTTGCTAAAACCGCAGCTACTTTGGTGCTACCAATGTCTATTCCTAAATAAATTTCGTGTTCTGACATGATGTGCTAAGGCTTTAATAAAAACTTAAGATATGTACTATTGATAGGGTAGTGATGAACAGAAAAGGGTTATTCACACACTATCTGATTTTTAAATTTGACACTTACTCGATGGTATTTTTCCCAACCACTGATGGGGAGGATGGTCTTGTAAAAGACCTTTAACTTCTCAAATTTGACGTCTGCGTCCTCTGGAAAACCAAAATCAATTTGGTGTTGGCCCACTTGAGGGATCAATGTTAGTTCGCCGTCTTCTGCCACAATGACTTCGGTTACTTGAGACTTCCAAAAAGAATTTTGCTGTAGCTGTTTTAAAAAATCTATCAGCTGTTCTCCTTTGGGAGATTTGATGGCTTTGGTATTTTTAAAAAAATCTCCTGAAAGAATAACCGTACGAGCGGCAAATCGTCCAGAAAGAGGAATAATATCCCCAGATTCCGTTAAGTACCCCCCAGATTCGGCTGTAATCGGTTGAGTTGCTTCGTTAAAGCTACCCATTATTCGACCGATGGGGCGTTGCTGTTCGATTGCTACGACCAAATTTCCTGATAAATCTCGAAAAACGTCACATTTTTTTATCAAACGGTTTTTTAGGACTCTTTTTTCGAGCCCTTTAAAGTTAATATCCGAAAAATTCATCCCTTCAACCACATCAACTCCTTTCACAGTGAGTAGGTCTTTGATGTCTTGTTCGCTAAAAAATGGATACTCTGCTTTGTTATCGAGCCTCACCACGACGCTTTTGCATCGTTTATTATTTTGTTGATACTCAACGTAAAAAAACATTGCACCAACCACCAATATCCCTAAAATGATCCAAATCCAGCGTTTCATGGTCGTTAAGTTGTTTGCAACACGTCTTTGATGGGTAAAATGTACCGATCAATATCCCCTGCTCCAATGGTTGTTACAACATCACATGTTTGTTGTTTAAGTACATCTATTAACTCCGACTTCAAACATTGTACTTTGTCACATGTTATCTTTTGGAATATTAAATCGGAGCTTACCCCTTCGATTGGTAGCTCACGAGCGGGATAAATATCCAATAAAATAACACGGTCTGCCAACGATAAACTTTCGGCAAACTCGTCGGCAAAATCACGCGTACGGCTGAACAAATGCGGTTGAAAAATAGCCGTTACGTGCCGATCGGGGTAAAGCGCCTTGGCTGATGATAAAAATGCTTTTACCTCTGCTGGGTGATGGGCATAATCATCAATTAAGACTTTGGTGTCGGTTTTGAGGTAATATTCAAAACGGCGTTTTACACCTCCAAACGATGCGATGGCTGCACGAATTTGGTCGTCCGAAAGACCTATTTCCAAACCTACGGCGATGGCAGCAATGGCATTTTCAACATTGTGAAAACCAGGAACTTTGAGCGTTAGGTCTTTGATGATTCCGTTTGGATGTACAGCATCAAAGAGGAAACAAGCATTTTCGATACGCACGTTTTCGGCGTGGTAGTCGCCTTCGTCGATAGAATACTCAAAAACCTTGGCTTGGGTCTTTTCGGCTAATTGTAGCCCTTTGCGCATAAACAAGCGCCCTTGGGGCTTTATCTGACTTACATAAGCCGAAAAAGAAGCGAGTACCGAGTCGTGAGTGCCGTAAATATCCAAATGGTCGGCATCAGTGGAAGTAACTATCGCAATTTCGGGAAAAAGGGTCAAAAACGACCGGTCAAATTCGTCGGCTTCGACAACACATGGTACGTTTTTTAATTCACCTGTTGGTTCATTTAGCAACATATTGGTACCATAATTTTGCGTGATTCCACCCAAAAAAGCGGCACAATTGATGCCCGAATGCCGCAAAATATGTGCTGTCATTGAAGAGGTCGTCGTTTTACCGTGGGTTCCTGCTACCCCAATTGTAAACATTCCACCCGCGATTAAACCCAAAACCTGAGAACGCTTTTGAAGGATAAACCCGTGCTGTTTAAGATAATTATACTCCGAATGATCGGCTGGTATAGCAGGGGTAAATACAACCAATGTTTGAGCGGTGTCCTTCAAAAAATCCGCAGGAATGCGCGCAATATCGTCGTCGAAATGAACCGAAATTCCTTCTTCTTCCAAGGTGTTGGTAAGGGCAGTCGCAGTGCGGTCATAACCAGCTACTGCAAAGCCGTTGATGTTGAACCAACGCGCCAATGCACTCATACCAATGCCTCCGATGCCAAGAAAGTAGATATATTTGAAAGGTTGAATATTCATTTTAAATCAGACTTAGTACGGTTTCTGCAATTTCTTTTGCCGCGTTAGGTTTTGCTAGTTTCTTGATATGTTTGCTTAATTCTTGCTGTTTATCGACATCCTGTAACAACCGCAACGTGGTTTGAACAAGTTCGTCTTTGGCGTCTTTGTCCTTCACCAAAAGTGCCGCGTTTTGTTCGACCAAGCTCATCGCATTTTTGGTTTGATGGTCCTCGGATGCGTAAGGGAAAGGAACCAAAATAGCTGGTTTCTCAACCAAACATAATTCTGATACCGACAAGGCCCCAGCCCTAGATACCACTACGTCGGCAAGGGCATAGGCCAAGTCCATTTCATAGATAAAATCAAAAGCCTGAGCATAGGGCGTTTTTAGGGCCTCTACTGCCGCTTTTGCGCGTTCTGCATAAGGCTTTCCTGTTTGCCAAAGCACTTGGTAGCCCGAATCTATGATCATTTTCAAGCCAGCTTCGATGCTTTCATTGATGGTTTTTGCTCCCAAACTTCCACCAATGACGAGTAAGGTCTTGTGGTTAGGTTGCAACCCAAAACGCTCATAGGCTAATTCGCGTTTATTGGTACTATTCACTATGTCGTTCCTAACGGGATTGCCTGTTAGTTTGAGCTTATTTTTTGGAAAGAAAGCCTCCATGTTGGGGTACGCTACACAAATGGCTTTGGCACGTTTTGCCAAGAGTTTATTGGTAATTCCTGCGTACGAATTCTGCTCCTGAATAAGCGTCGGAATGCCCATCAAGGAAGCAACCATTAACAATGGCCCACTGGCAAATCCTCCCACGCCAATGGCAATGTCGGGCTGAAAGCTTTTGATAATGCTTCTGGCTTTCAACAAACTACGCGTTAGTTTGAAAGGAAACGAAAGATTATCGGCCGAAAGCTCACGCTTTATGCCCGAAATAGGCAGGCCAATGATTTCATAACCAGCTTTGGGCACTTTTTCCATTTCCATCTTTCCCAATGCTCCCACAAATAAAATCTGTATGGTAGGATCAATGGCTTTTAGGGAATTGGCAATGGCGATGGCAGGGTAAATATGCCCTCCAGTACCTCCTCCGCTTATGATTACTTTCTTCATAGGTTTTCTTAAATAGCACTTTCGTCTGTTTCTCCTCTGCTTACACTGAGGATGATTCCGACCGAGATACAGGTAAAGAATACAGATGTTCCTCCCATACTGAGAAGAGGTAGTGGTTGACCAGTGACTGGGAAAGCCCCTACAGCAACAGCCATATTAGTAAATGCTTGTAAACCAATACTTAATGTGAGCCCTGCAGACAATAGCCCGCCGAAGGCTCGATTGGTACCTCCTATATTTTGGACGCCCCTCACGAGTAAAATGGCGTAGAGGAACATGATAAAAACCCCGCCGACAAGCCCATATTCTTCGATGATAATGGCATAAATAAAGTCAGAATAAGCTTGGGTAAGGTAATTGCGCTGGTGACTGTTGCCAAGCCCTTGGCCAAAAGTTCCCCCGTTGGCGATGGCAATAAACCCTTGTTTTGCTTGGTATTCGTCATTGTCGAGGAAACGCTCAATACGCCCAATCGCTGTTTCAAGCCGTTGACCAGCAACAAGTCCGAGTCCACCAGTGATGCCGATGGCAACAATCATGGCCATCAGATATTTACCAGGAACTCGTCCGATATAGAACATTAAAAAACAAGATAGCCCAAGCAAAACGGCAGTGGAGGTACTGGTAAGGGCAATGAAAAAACAAATAATCCCTACCCACAAAATCATTTTACCAAAAACTTGCCAACTGTATTCCACGCGCTGGCGTTTGGCGAGCATCGCAGCGAGGTTCGCAATAAGGGCTAAACGGGCAAAATCGGCTGGCTGGACAGTAAAACCTGTTCCAGGAATGGCCAACCAACGCGTCGCGCCGTTGATGGTAACCCCTGCTACTTTTACCAAAATCAACAAAGGAATGGAAATGAGAAGTGCCGCTCGCGAAAGGCGAGAAAAGTAGGTGTAATTGACGCGGTGAACCCACCACATCACAAACAACCCCATGCTGGTATAAAAAATGTGTTTAAACAAAAATGTTTCGGGATACCCACCCCCACGTTGGTAAGCGAGTGTACCCGTAGCGCTGTAAACAATCAATAAGCTCACAAGCGACAAAATGGCGACAATGACCCAAATGACGATGTCGCCTTTGAGGTTTCTACTCAACCAATTTTTGATATTGTCCCAATGCTCTAATGTAGAAGGGCGAATCGTCCCCGTGTTCATCTCGTTCTTGTTCATCTTTCTAAATGTGAGTTAGGAAATAAAACTTCGTACAGTCGCTTTGAACTGTTCACCACGGTCTTCGTAGTTGTTGAACAAATCAAAACTAGCGCATGCTGGAGATAGAAGAGCGACGTCATTTGGTTGACCAAACGACAAGGCATACTGCACCGCTTCTTTAACGTCCTGTGTCTCAATGACTACGGGGACGATAGAAGCGAAAAACGAGAGAAGTTTGCTGTTATCTTTGCCCAGACAGATAAGGGCTTTTACTTTTTGGCGTACCAAAGGTTCGATTTGGGTATAATCGTTGCCTTTGTCAAGTCCGCCAGCTATCCAAATTATAGGGGTATCAAAGCTATTTAACGCATAAAAAACGGAATCGACGTTGGTGGCCTTCGAATCATTAACGAAACTGATTCCGTTGATTTCGGCTACGGGTTCCAAGCGGTGGGCCGCATTTTGGAATGTCAGCAATCCATTCTTGATTTGCTCATCGGTCAATCCTACCGCCATAGACGCCAAGGTTGCGGCCATCGCGTTTATAGCATTGTGAGGTCCTTTGATGGGCAACTCGTTTGCGTTTATATCAAAAGTACGTGTATTGCGAGTGAGATGCAAAATTCCTTCTTGAAAAAAACCGCCATTCTTTTCTTTTTTCAAGAAAGAAATAGGTAAGTGGTTGACATTGAATGATTTCTTGCCAAGTTCGAGGGCAATAGGTTCGTTGTCAATGAAATAAATGAAATCGTCGCTTGCTTCGAGATTTTGTAACAAACGAAATTTTGAATCGACGTACTTTTGGAAAGTATATTCGTAGCGGTCGAGGTGATCGGGCGTAATGTTGAGTAAAACCGCGACATCGGCTTTGAACTCGTACATGTTGTCCAACTGAAAACTGCTAAGTTCGAGCACAAACCAGTCGAAGGTATCGTCGATGACTTGTTTGGCGAAACTCTCACCGATATTTCCTGCTAATCCAACGTTGATGCCTGCTGATTTAAGAAGGTGATAAATCAATAAAGTCGTGGTGGTTTTACCATTGCTGCCCGTAATCGCAATTTTTTTCGCTTTTGTATAACGTGATGCAAACTCAATTTCAGAAATAACGGGTGTGCCTTGTTCATATAATTTTTTAATCAATGGCACTTTGTCAGGAATACCTGGACTTTTTATCACTTCTTTTGCCGAAAGAATAATAGTTTCGGTATGTTTACCTTCTTCAAATGGTATATTGTTCGCAGCCAAAATACCCCGATATTCCTCGGTAAGGGAGCCCTTATCCGATAAAAATACGTCAAAACCTTTGGCTTGAGCCAATAAGGCCGCGCCAACGCCACTTTCGCCGCCACCTAAGACGACGATTCTGAACGAATCTTGGGGGTTCATCAATAAAAATGTAAGAGGTAAAGCAAAGAATGAAAACTCAACCCAAATTAAGGCTTTTTTATAGGAAATTGCAAAGAAATAAAAACGACTAATCTTTAAAAAAAACCTTAAATATGCTTAATATCGAACCCCAAAAAAACACGTTTCTCACTGATATGCCACGAATTATAGACCTTTCCAAACCAATTCGCTTTAATGCCGAAGACCCTTGGTTTATGCGGGTAAAAATTAAACATAAACCTCATAAAGCCGCTCGGTGGCTCATTCGCTTTCTGGGTTTGCCTTTCCGACTCTTCCCCAAGGATTTTGTAGGCTGGGCAGATGACACTATTAAACATATGGGAGTTCATGCGACTACGCATCTTGATGCGCCTTGGCATTATTACCCAACCGTGGCGGGACAGCCTGCCAAAACCATTGATGAAATACCATTGGAATGGTGCTACGGCGACGGAGTGGTTATTGATATGACTCACAAAGCAGATTTTGAGGTCATTACATTACAGGATATACAAGAAAATTTGCAAAAAATGGGCGTTCGCTTACAAGCAGGAATGATTGTACTCATCCGAACAGGGCGCGATAAATTCAACGGAACGAAGCAATTTGCGGATGTAGGAACGGGCATGAGCAAAGAGGCGACCGAATGGCTTATTGACCAAGGAATCAAAGTAATGGGTATTGACCAATGGGGCTGGGATTTACCCATGCGGTACATGATTCAGAAAGCCAAAGAATCGGGCAATCGTGATTTGTTTTGGCAAGCTCACCTTGTGGGACGTGAAAAGGAGTATTGCCACATTGAGCAGTTGGTCAACTTGGGCGCATTGCCGCCAACGGGCTTTAAAGTATGCGTTTTTCCGCTCAAAATTGTGGGGGCATCGGCCGCCCCCGCGCGTGTTGTGGCAATTTTAAACGAATAACTATTTTTTCTTGACCTCCTCGGGTTTGGGGGCGCTTTGACCCACTTTGACAAACTCAGCAATTTGTTGCTCGGTAATGCCTGTGGTGATTTCTAACGCAGCATTGGCTTGTTTCAAAGCGCTCACACCTGCTTCGGTTACGTTGGTTTTCCAAAGGTGAAGGCTGGTCAATTTTTTAGCAGCTGCGAGTTCTTTAAGTCCCTGGTCGGTGATTTTTGTGCCGACCAAATTGAGGTACGTTAGACGAGGTAAGTCTTTGATTTTTTGAAGTAAAGCGTCTGAAATAGCGGTATTTTCAAGGTGTAATTTTTGCAAATTTTTGAGTTGGCTGAGGGTGCTTGTGGCTTGGTCGGTGATGCGAGTATTGTTTAATTTTAACCAAACGATTTGTTCGCTAAGAGGTTCCAAAAGCGCAAGTTGGCTATCTGTTAGACCGCTGGCGTTGACGGCGTTGATGTCTAACAAATGGCTGCCTGTGGCAATGGGTGTAACCAAAACGCCTACTTTTTTGAGGGCTTCGATGTCGTTGGCATTGGGAGCGGAGACGTTAAGAGACGCTAATTCATCTTTTTGGCTAGAAGAAGATGCACTACCTTCGGCAGACTGCGGTTTGCTGAGGGCTGCCAACGCGGGTTTAACGGCGTCGGTTGTTTTGAGTTCTGCCACTTTTTTGTCAACGGGTGCACCTTGGTCAATCCACCAAGATAAAATAGCCACTTGCCCTTCCGAAAGTTGGGTTTTTCCTTTGGGGGGCATGTGGTTTTCGTCTTCTGGTGGGAGCAAACAGCGCTTAATGAGTTCACTTTCGTCGGATTTTCCTGCAATAAAAGCTGGGCCATTTTCTCCCCCTTTTTTCAATAATTCTATTTCATCCATTCGCAAATCGCCCTTGGATTTTTTTGCGTTATGGCACTGAACACACCTTGCTTTTAGAATAGGGTTGACGATGTCTTGATAAACCAAGGCATTGTTGACGTCGGCGATGGGCTTAATTTCATCGCCCCCTTTTTCAGTTTTGGGTTCCATGCCCGCCCACGCCCGAAAAGGTTCGGGCGTTTCTTGGGTGAGATAGCCTTCCCCGTGCGTCAGAGAACCGCCATGATGCCCTGCGACCATTGTAAAAAGACCACCTATTGCCAAGACAGGAAGGTACAAAAGACCGCCAAATTTGAAGTTTTGAAACAACAAATCGGTCTTAGAAACCCACGCAACCCACGAAGCGACAGCCACCCAAATTCCTTGCCATTTGTGTTCTTCAAGCAGTTCGATTTCATAGCCCCCGCCCAACGACAACAAATAGCCCGCAATGCACGATGCCGTAGCTCCAATGGCTGACCAAAACAAAATAAATGAAATCGTCGAGTCTTTTACTTCTACCTTATTGGTCAAGCGCGCCAGTTCGAGCAGCCCCGCTAGGAGTAAAAATCCAATGGGTAAGTGTACCAATACAGGGTGAAAACGTCCAATAAAAGCGGCCCAATCGGAAGAAGCTTGTAACAAAATCATGGTTTGATGGCGACGATGGAGTGAATGTCTAATTTGCTTATGGTAAAGGTAATTTCTCCGTTTTTATACGCAAACGGAATCGGCTTATTTTCGGGTTGAAGCGTTACTTGTTTGGGGCGCAAGGGTGCTTTTACGGCTATTTTTAAGTTCAATAACGGTGGAATTTCGTCACTAGCATGAATGGCTTTGTTGGCGTGGTTGCCTGCCATATTGATGAGGTTTACGTAAGTGGTTCCTTGTTTTTGGTTGAGGGCTACGTTTACGTACTTTGAGCCACTCACGGTCACTTGGGGTTGAAACAATTGTTTGGCCAATGTACCTAAAAAGTCTCTTCCGACGTAGGTTTCGCGCTTAAAATGTTGTTCTCCAAAATTAAAATAAACGCCCGCGATTTTGCCCTTGCCAAATGAAGCAATGGATGCAACAGGGCCTTCTCCAAAACGGAGGTCGCCTCCCGAAAACCACTGTCCAAACGTCTGAGTACCTGAAAGTGGCTCAAAAGGTCGAAACGTAGCTTTGGTGCCCGTCAGAAGTTGGCCAAATCCCCAATTAGAAATGGTTTGGGTGGAAGCTCCAAGACGAACGCCCAGTGGGGCTTCAAATAATTTGACGGTTTCACTGCCAATAACGATCAAATTTCCACCTTGGCGCACGTACTCAATTAACTCCTCTTTGAGGGTTTCGTCGATTTTTTTCCATTCAGGAATGACGATAAGCGGATAGGCTTGCGTACGGCCACGGAGGTGATGTTCTTGTAAAATTTCGGTGGGCAATTGGCTGTATAGTAGTGCATTGAGGGTGCCAATCATGGGTTGTTGTTTGCCATCTCCAGTGTTATAAACAGTCGTTAGCTGACTTTTGTACCCCACGTTGGAGTAAAGCAAGGCCACTTGCGGGATGGGCTTGCTTTGTTGGGTAAAAGGCTGCCGTTGGCGGCAAAACTTTGCCAAATCGCTCATAGTTTGGTACGAAAAAGTAGGCAGACTTCCGTCTCGCTCTTGAGTCCAATAGGCTTGAAAACCGCCTCCCATCGAAATCACTTGGGCGGCTTCTTGCGAAAGTTGAATGGCGTTTTTGGGTGATTTTACTTGGTCTTCCCATCCGTACCCAAAACTCCACGACATCAAGTCCCAGGGTTTGCCCTGAGGCGCTAGGCAACGCGCTTGGAAAGCCGATTGGTTGGCACCGTTGAGGGGTTCGGTATCGCCCGACAAAAAATCGACGTTGATGTCCACTTTTTCGGGCATCATGGCCGAAAAAGACCAATTGCTTGCTACCTGAAAACGAGGATTGTAAGCGTGGAGCGCATCGGTGTATTTGCGGACGTACCGACGGAAGGCATCGCGGTGAAATTCCAGCCACTTGTCGTAATGCGGGTCGGTTTTTTTGCGGGGAATGTCTTGGATGCCTGTGATAAACCGAAACTCGTCGATAGCAGCTTGGCAATAATCGGGGTTGGTTGCCCAGCAGTCGCCATCGACCCATACTCCGTTGACGCCATAATCGCTGATTTCTTTTAACTGTGGAATGAGCAAACTATCGGCGTAAGCGCTCCAGAGCGAGGCTTTTTGGCGGTCTGGTTTGCCTTCTGAATCAATCCGCGACCAATTGGGATGGTGTTTGACGGCTTCGTCGTCCCATACACCTGAGTAATGAACGTACAACGCCACGCCTCGGCGCAGGGTAACTTCTCGAAAGAGTTTTAAGATGTCTTTTTCGACCCGTTTGGGCGCGTTTCCCACCTTGGTCGGGTAGCTCGTCACCCCTGAGTGCCCCTTGCAATCTACTTGAATAAAATCGGGCTTTACTTTTGTTAAAAGGGAGTCTATCATCTTATCGGTGAGGGTTTTACCGATGAGTGTGTCTTGCAAGGTGGCATGAAAATCAAAATGCAAGCCGAAATAACTTTCGGAGCGGCGCAAAGGTGTTTGGGCAAGGGCCGTACAGGAAAGCAGCCCGAATAGGAGGATGTATAACCGTTTCATGGAAAAGGGAATTTAGTACCCATACTACCAAAGACAAGGAGTAGGCTATTCTCTTGTATCAGTTTCTGGCATCAGATTAAACGCATTAAAAAAATAGCCTCGGAGAGGCAAAGCCTTTGTAGAAAAAGTAAACAAATGGCATCAGATTAAACGCATTAAAAAAACAGCCTCGGAGAGGCAAAACCTTTGTAGAAAAAGTAAACAGACCCCTCCCTAAAGCAGCCCTATCGGGGTGGCTGATTATTTCTTTCTACGAAGATTTAGCTCCTCTGGAGCAATAAATAGTCACTTTTTATTTTTAATGCGTTCAACCTGAACAAAAAAAACATTCGCTGGACGGAGTTAGAAAAACTGGTAAAGTAAGGGGGGGCTTTCGCAAAAGTTAGGTTTTCGTATTATCTTGCAGCCAAAACGAAAAGCCTCAACAAACCATGACATTTCCAGCAGAGCTTAAGTACACCAAAGACCACGAGTGGATTCGCCTTGAAAGCGACGGTACTGCCGTTGTAGGTATTACTGATTTTGCCCAAAGAGAATTGGGTGATATTGTTTATGTTGACATTAACACCGTCGGCGAAACCATCAGCGAAGGTGAATTATTTGGAACAGTAGAAGCCGTAAAAACCGTTTCTGATCTTTATTTGCCCGTTTCAGGAGAAATTCTTGAATTTAATGCAGCTTTGGAAGCTGATCCAGATTTGGTCAACTCTGATCCTTACGGTGAAGGTTGGATGATTCGTGTTAAAATAACTGGCTCAACCGATGACTTACTCTCTGTAGAAGCCTATAAAGAATTGATTGGCGAATAAGAACAAGCTCCGAAAGGGGCTTTTTTTTAGCCCTAATCCCAAGGGGGAGCCAAGAAAGTTGATAAAAAAATGTTACTGATTCGTTCTGTAAAAATTACTGATACTCACTCGCCTTATAATGGGCAACTAAAAGATATTTTGGTAGAAAATGGCCAAATATCCCAGATTGCTGACCACATTGAGGCGGCTAATGCCCAAGTACTTGAAGGCGAAAATTGGCATATTTCACCTGGTTGGGTGGATATGCGCGTTCATGCGTATGACCCAGGGTATGAGCAAAAAGAAGACTTGCGCTCGGCTTGTGCAGCGGCGGCTTTAGGTGGCTTTACTGACATTGCCGTGTTACCCAACGCCAAACCCGCCCTCGACTCCAAAGATACCCTCGTTTACGTCAAACACAGGGCTTTGGGGCAAGTGGTGAATGTACACCCGATTGGCGCGGTTACAAAAAGTTGTGAAGGCAAAGATTTCACCGAAATGATTGACCTTTCGCAGGCGGGGGCGGTGGCTTTTTCGGATGGTTCTCATCCCATTTACAACACGCACATTCTGTTGAAATCGTTACAATATTTGCAGCAGGTTGACCGAGTGTTGATGAATCGCCCCGAAGATTACGATTTGACCGTGTTTGGGCAAATGAACGAAGGCGAAGTGAGTACGTTGCTCGGAATGAGGGGGATTCCTACCATTGCGGAAGAACTTATGGTGATGCGCGACCTAAAAATGCTCGAATACATGGGCATTAAAAGTGAAACTCCCCTCCTACACTTCTCGACGATTTCGACGGCAACGACGGTGGAACTGATTCGGGCGGCGAAAGCCAAGGGGTATCCCGTGTCTTGCGACGTGGCAGCGCATCAAATTGCGTTTGACGATTCGGCCTTGCTGAATTTTGATACGAATTATAAGGTCAACCCTCCTTTTAGAGCACAATCTGACATCGAAGCAATTTGGGAAGGATTGGCCGATGGTACCATCGACGCCGTGGTGTCGGATCATAACCCTCAGGACGAAGAGTCTAAAAATTTGGAGTTTGATTTGGCCGAATTTGGAATTATCGGGTTAGAAACGGCTTTTGCAGTACTCAACACTCATAACACCCAATTACCGCTGGATCAACTGGTAGGAAAACTCACGCATCAGCCCCGTGCTATTCTACGTTTGCCTTCAGTAACGATTTCGGAAGCCAACGTGGCCAATTTTACCATTTTTAACCCCGATTTGGAATGGATTTTTAAGGAAACTCGTTCTAAATCAAAGAATTCACCGTTTTTTGGTACTCAATTTAAAGGCAAAGCCGTCTATGTTATCAACCAAGGAATGGTGGAAAAATGTGGATAACTTTGTGGATAACCTATGCAAAGTGTGATTAACTTCTTCAATAAGCCATTGCTCAAGCTCCCGTTATTCTTCGGGGTGATTGCTGGTGTGGTTTGCTTTTTGTTCTTTTTGCTCGTGCAGAGCCTAGAAAAATTCTCAAGCACAAGCCGAGCGCTCGACGTCGGTTTTTTTGCCATTATCATTGCGGCGGCCACTTGGTATTACCGTAAGAAGGTCGGGCAAGGCTACCTACACATGTGGGAAGGAATCTCGATTGGTTACGTAGTGTGGATTACGGGGGCGTTGGTGTGTGGTTATTTATCGAGCTTGTATTTTTACTTTTCTCCCAAAGCATTGACTCACTACCAAGGTATTTTGCGCCAATCGTTGTTGGTCAACAAAGCGGAAGCGATAAAGGTATGGGGTAATGAAAGTTTTCAGCAAAAACTGGCCGACATAGATAAACTTGAGCCTTCAAGTTTCATTTTTGATGAGTTTCGGTTTACGTTGATGCTCGTCGTGATGCCTATTTTATTGATTTCGTTGGTGCTTCGTAAACAACACCCCAACAGTTTGAGTCGTTAAAAATTTATCCCATTATTCCCTTGACTGATGGCAAAGATTATCCAAATTACCAAAGAGAAAGCCGAACAATCAAAAGTTCAGAAGGAGTTTAACCGTCTCATCAAAAAGATAGAAAAGCTGGAACAAGAGATTGCCGAGTATCGTGCTGGTGTGGAGGAAGTCAATCAACGTCTTCATAGCGCACTGACCCCCGTTCGGAAAGAATATTATGTCCAGAAAGCTGAATTGGTGAAGTGTTTTGACCGCGCGCATGACTCTGGTTATTTCAAAAAAAGGGAACAGAAAAAACTCACGTACCTCATTTGCGAACTTGCGCACGATGTGATTGAATACGGAGGCATGGAGGAGTTGATTCCGATTTACGATAAATACAACGAGACATCGTACGAAGAAGAAAACGAACAAGTCAACGAACTAGCAGCCGAACAGCTAAAGGGGATTTTTTCAATGTTTGGCATCGAAATCGATGAAGACGTTGATATAACCAATCCTGAAAAGCTTCAGGAGTTGATGAACAAAAAAATCGCTGAAAGACAAGACGAGTTTGAGCAAGAGCAGCGCCAAGCTGAAGAACGAAAAGCCAAACGCCCGAAGAGTAAAAAGCAGCAAGAGAAAGAAGAAAAGAAAGAATTGGAAGCCCGCAACATTACCAAATCGGTGCGGACAATTTACATGGATTTGGTCAAAGCTTTTCATCCTGACCGTGAGCCTAACGAAGAAGAACGCGAACGCAAAACTCAAATCATGCAGCGCGTGACGGAAGCCTACGAAAAAAATGATTTATTGGGGTTGTTGCGTTTGCAGTTGGAGTTTGACAGAATCGACCAAAACCACATTGAAAATATGGCCGAAAGCCACCTAAAAAATTACAATAAACTCTTGCGCGAGCAGGCAGAAGAATTGAGTTATGAGCTAGAAAATATGGTTTCGCAGGTTGCTCAAATGAGCGGTAAACCTGACTATATTGTGAGCAATATCCACCGACTTCGCCTATCGCTTGAGCAGGACATTAAAGAATTTAAAAGTGAGGCTGCTAGTATTAAAAAAGACGTAAAAGCGTTTGGAAGTCAGTTGGTTCTGAAAGAATTTTTGAAAAGCTTTAAAATTCCTAAGGCAGAGAAAGATATAGACTTTTTTGAAGGGATGTTTTAACGAACATCACCAAAAATTGTATAGTTTTGAAGAAAATTTGTCATTTCATCAATTATTTTATTGACTAGAATTACCATGAAAAAAGTACTCTTAACAACCTTGTTTGCCGCATTTGCTTTGGGAGCGTTTGCGCAAAGTGATAGCTATTTTGGCGAAAAAATCAGCGATAAAGGAGCCGTAGCGGCTACTGAACTTCCTAAAAAAATGGGAAGCAAAGAAAAAATGACGGCCAAAGTAACTGGTACGGTAGAATCGGTGTGCCAAGCAAAAGGCTGCTGGATGAAAGTAAAAACCGCCGACGGACAAACCATGCGCGTGTCGTTCAAAGACTATGGTTTTTTTGTGCCTAAAGACATTGCGGGTAAAACTGTCGTGATTGACGGCGAAGCCAAAATGAAGACTACTTCGGTGGCTGAATTGCAGCACTATGCCGAAGATGCAGGAAAAAGTAAGGAAGAAATCGCGAAAATCACCGAAGCCAAGCGCGAATTGACGTTTGTGGCGGACGGGGTCATCGTGAAAAAATAATAAACCAGATTCCTAAAAGCGGTCAGTTGGTTAATCACCAACCGACCGCTTTTTATTTGTACTTTTGCAATCCATTTAACTTTTGAAATAAATAATTCGATGACCACAGAACAGTTGAAAGACTTGAAAGCCCGCGTTTCGGCTTTGAGGGGGTATCTTTGACTACGATACTAAGAAAGAACGATTAACCGAATTACAACAAATTCAGAACCAACCTGAATTTTGGAACGACAATACCAAGGCCGAACAAACCATGAAGGAGGTTCGGGGTTTGAAAGGGTGGACCGAGGGATACGAATCGGTAGAAGAACGCCTTGGCGATTTGGAAACACTTCAAGAGTTTTTCGAACTAGGCGAAGCCACCGAAACGGAAGTTGAAGCCGAATACCAAGCCTTATTGAAGGTGTTGGAAGAGGTCGAGCTCAAAAAAATGCTCTCCAACGAAGAAGATCAGCTCAACGCCGTCCTCGAAATTAACTCAGGTGCAGGTGGTACCGAAAGCCAAGATTGGGCAGATATGCTGTATCGGATGTACGTGCGCTGGGCCGAAAAACACGGCTACAAAGTAACCCAAATCGACTACCAAGAGGGAGACGGAGCAGGGATTAAATCGGCGTCCATTCAGATTGATGGGCCACAAGCCTATGGTTATTTGCAATCAGAAAACGGCGTACACCGTTTGGTACGTATTTCGCCGTTTGACTCCAACGCCCGCCGCCATACTTCGTTTGCTTCGGTGTATGCGTATCCGTTGATTGACGATAGCATCGAAATCGAGGTAAATCCTGCCGATATTGAATGGGATACGTATCGTTCGGGAGGAGCTGGTGGACAGAACGTCAACAAAGTGGAAACGGCCGTTCGGCTTCGCCACAAACCTTCGGGCTTGATGATTGAGTGCCAACAAGAACGGAGTCAGCACCTCAACCGCGATTTGGCCATGCGTTTGTTGAAATCGAAATTGTACCAAATTGAGGTAGAAAAACGAAACGCAGCCCGCGCAGAAGTGGAAGCTTCTAAAAAGAAAATTGAGTGGGGTTCTCAAATTCGTAACTACGTCATGCACCCTTATAAATTGGTGAAAGACGTCCGAACAGGCGTAGAAACATCTGACGTTCAGGGAGTAATGGACGGCGACTTGGACGAGTTTATCAAAGCCTATTTGATGTTGCAGTAATGGAGTAGTTACTCGGAATAGCATAGAAAAGCCCTGACTCATCATCAGGGCTTTTCTGTGCAGAGGGTTGCTCACAACCCGGCCACTCTCCCACTAAATAGCAGGGTCGGCAGGCGTGTTGGTGCGGTTATTATCTTTCTCAATCAACGGATACGGATAAAATGTGCGGGTGCGCTCTACTTGCGAAGCGGCATTGCCTGCAACGGGAGCCAAACGATTAAAACGACGGCTATCTTCCAATTTTAATCCTGACAAAAACAACTCTATGCAACGCTGACGGTAGATTTCGGTCAGCAGTGCATCGGCGGTGTTGGCACCTGAGTAAGCAGGAAGCCCCGCTCCTATGCCCCACGCATCGGTTGTTTTGGTTAAAACGGCGTTCAAAGCGGTCGTTGCACCTACCAAATCGTTGGTACGGGCACTTGCTTCCGCTCTAATCAACTGAATTTCCCCAGGTAAATACACAGGAATCGCGGCATTGTTGGCGGTAAAGAAACTAGCACGCCCTAAGTTAATACCTCCGCTTGCTACGCCCGCAGGGTTTGACAAATAGAACGCCAAGCGCTTGTCGGCGGCAATGGGACGAAGTGCTTCGGGTAAACCAAGCGTAGCGTTGACAGGCTCAGTCACGTTACGGTTTCCGAAGGTGTTGAAGAATAAGGGGTTCTGAGTGGCATCGTCAAAGTTGAACGATGATTTTTTGGTCAAATCCACTTTGTTAGCTGCGGCCAAGGCTTTGGCATTGTCGCCTACCATAAGGCTATAACGTGCAATCAACGCTTGAATGGTATTGGCTAAATCAATCCCTGCTACAATCCGCGTAGTGAAAGTAGAAGAAACGGGGGTAGCAGTAAGCGTAGTAGCGGCGGTTTCGAGCGTACGAATGGCTTCTTTTAACGCTTCATCCCGCGTGACAAACACGGCATTATCGCCTGTGGTAACGGGGAGTTTTTCCCAAAATTGAGCGATAGTCCCTAATGCCAAGGCCCTAAAAATAGAAGCATAGGCCGTAATGCCACTTTTGGTACCTGCATCGCCAGCGACCGTAGCTACGCTTTTTAAGATAAGGTCAGCATTGGCTTTTACCAACTGGTTTTGTGCCCAAAGGTTACGCAAAATACCGTTGTTAGGGGTTATGCTGCCGCTGCCAATCCGAAGTTGTTCTTCGTCGCCGTTACCCGCATTCAATACCGTAAGTTCTTTGGTTGTAAGCCCACTAGCCGTAATGGCCGTGTAAAGAACCCCCGCACGGGTGCTTGAGTAGCGGTATTGGAGACCGTTGCAGAGCGTAATGAGCCCGTTGATGTCGGTCGTTACTTGGGTTTCGCTGGCGGCGCTTGGGTTGAGGTATTCTTGGTCGCAGGAAGTGGCCGTCAGCATCGTTCCCGCCAAAAGTGTATATAAGATCGTCTTTTTCATTGCATTACAGGTTTCACGTTAGAAAGATAAATTCAACTGGAGCTGGTACGTGCGTGGAATAGGGACGTTTCCGAAGTCCACCCCGCGCAAAATGTCGCTGTTGTTACCTGCGTTTGTTTCAGGGTCAAAACCGTTGTATTTATCCCACGAAATCAAGTTACGACCCACGAGCGAAACGCTCCAATTATTGATTCCCCTGAATTTAGGAAGCTGATACGTAAGGGCCAATTCGCGCAATTTGGTAAAACCGCCTTCATCGACGCGGTATTCTTCGATGTTGACCAACGAGAACACATAGCCACGCGGTAATGTACCCAACATTTCGGCTTCGGCGATGTCGCCAATTCCTACGTTGTTGCGGGTACGCTTGTCAGCATTGAACACTTGGAAACCTTGCACGGCATCCAACAAGAAACGTAAACCAAGTTTTTTGTACGTCAAATTACCACTGAACGAACCTGTCCATTTTGGATTAGGATTGCCAATCACGGTACGAACAAATGCCCCCGAAGGCTGTCCATCAGCGGCACGGCTAACGGTGTATTGCGTTGGGTCTGTCGTGTTTTGAGCACCCATTTCGCGTTGAGGAAGGTTTTGTTTGGTTAACAACAAGCTTCCGTCGGTATTACGAGCATAAGGAAAACCATAAAAAACGCTGGCAGGCTGGCCTTCAATCAAGAAAACAGGAGCACCCGCTGAGTTGCCAATGGTGAGCGTTGAAATCAACGGATTCCCTTGGTCGATGTCCAATACTTTGTTGCGGTTTTGGTTGTAAAGAACAGTGAAATCAGCCGAGAAGTCTTTTTTCTTCACTGCTAAGGCGTTGAGACTGATTTCAAATCCTTTGTTTTCCATCGTTCCTACGTTGTTCACAATTCCCGTTCCACCCGTTGAAGGGGCCAATTCGCGGTTGACAACCAAGTCTTTGATTTGTTGGTTATAGACCGAAATTCCCAAATTGAGTCGGCTTTTTAAGAACGAAAGGTCGGCACCCACTTCGATTTCGTCCATGCGTTCAGGACGTACGCGAGGGTTGGCCAAGGTAGCGCCAGGAATGATGGTGTTTTTGCCAAGGAAAGGTACTGGGCTAAACTGCCAGAAACGGCTGTAACTTCCAATTCCCGTCAAGTTACCTGCTTGTCCGTACGACGCACGTACTTTAAAACCGTCCCAAATGTTGGCCAAGCTGCTATTTTTCCAACTATCAAGGTCGGAAACCACAAAACTACCGCTCAACTTAGGATAGGTTTGGTTGGTTTCGCTCGGAGAAAACTTCGATGAACGGTCGCGACGAACGGCAGCCGTAACGAAGGCTAGGTTTTTGTAACCCAAGGTCGCTTGTACAAAAAAACCACTCAAATTGTAACGGTCGAGGCCATAACCTGCCGTAACGGTCGTACTTGCCGTACCGCTTACGGTTTCGATAAAAGGTGCGGTGTTCAAACCACTGGCACGGGTAAAATCCGACTGGTAGAATTGGTAGTTGAAACCAGCAGCGGCGTTTAATTTGAGCGAACTGCTAAGTTCGGTTTCGTAGGTAGCGTTGATGTCGCTGTTAAACTGCGTGACGTTGTTGTTGGCGTTGGCCGCAAAACCATCGGGATAACGCTCCGCAGGAAGCCCCGCCACGGCTTGGTAAGGGTACGGCGGAATGTAGTTTTTACCCAATTGCCCGTACGTATCCACCCCAACAACCCAGTCGATGCCAAGACCTTTGATAGGCGTAAGGTTTAATTGCGCATCAGCGATGGTGCGGCTTACAGCTTGCGTAAACTTCATGGTTTCCACGGTTGTGAGTGGATTGACGCGGGTAGGCTCAACCGCCAACAAGTTACCTGCGGCGTCGCGCTGGGTGATGTCGTAGATGTTGTTGGTGATTGTTACCGAGTTTATCGGGCTGTAAAACACGTTTCCGTTGGCTTTTTCGTTGGAAAAGCTATTTGAATAATTCAAGCCCGCCGATAGTTTTGCCCAATTGTTAAGACGTTGGTCAACGCGCGCCCGCAAACTCGCCCGCCGAAAATCGACATTCTTGACAATCCCTTCATTTTTCATGTAAGAAGCCGACACAAAATACTGCGTACGGTCAGTTCCGCCCGAAATCGAAAGCGTATTGTCGTTGCCAAAACCTGCACGGAAGATTTGGTCAAAATAATTGTAGCGAGTTACGTCCACCAGGTTAGAGGCCAACAAAGAAGTGGCTCCGTCGCGAACGATGCCCGTGGTCGTCATGGTAGGGTTGGCGGCACTTTGAGCAGCACTAATTACCCCGATGGTGTGAAGACGCAAGTCTTTGAACCCAAATTGTTTCCCCAAGGTAGAAATGAAAACACCTTTGCGAAGTTCGTTGGAAGAAAAACTGGTCGTAAAGTTGATTTTTGGCGCGCCTGATTTCCCACGTTTGGTGGTGATAATAACCACGCCGTTGGCAGCCCTTGAACCGTATTGAGCGGCGGCAGCGGCACCGTTGATAACGTTTAAAGACTCAATGTCACTGGGGTTAATATCGGCCAAACGGTTGGTTCCGAGCGCAGTACTTGGCGCTTGGTTGCCAAGCGAAAGGGCCAACTGAGAAGCAGGTGACGTTTCGTTGTTAATGATTACACCGTCAATGACATACAGCGGGTCAGAGCTTCCTTGGATGGATTTCACCCCGCGCAAACGCACCGTAATTCCTCCTGCGGGGTCACCTGAGTTTTGGGTGATTTGAGCACCTGGGATTTTTCCTTGCAAGGCGCTCACGAGGTTGGGTGAACCTGTTTTTTCGAGGTTATCCGCCTTAATCGTCGTAATTGCGTTTCCAAGTTGTCGGCGTTCGGCCCGAATGGTAGAACCCGTCACGACGACTTCGTCGAGGTTCATTTGGTCTTCTCGAAGCGAAACATTGACAATCGACTGACTCGAAGAAACCTCCCGTGTAACTGTGCTGTAGCCTACCGCGCTGAACGTAATTTTAACATTACCACTTAGATTAAGCGAAAAATCTCCTTCTACATTGGCAGTCGTTCCGAGCGAAGTTCCTGCTACTTGTACCGTAGCGCCAGGGATTGGCTGACCGTTGTTGTCGGTTACTTTCCCTTTGACGGCGTACGATTGGGCCCAGCCATTTAGCGAAAAACAAATCGCTAAAATTGCCACAATCGTCCGCATGAGTTCAGAACGAAAACGGTTCTGAATAATTTGGCCGTAATTGTTGTGAAGCATAAGTTATTAATTAAAGGTTTATTTTTAAAATCGGCATAAAACCGCAATAAATAAACAATAAAAACAGCAAACTCCGTCATTTGTTTGGTGAAAATTATTTGTATCAGTAGAATAAAATGAAAAAAAATTAAGATTTTGGCGAAAATTTGAGCTGAATCAAAAAATGTCTCTAATTTTATTGCAACTTTTTGCGGATTTGATTTTATATTTTTTTGAACCATTATGCACCCAATTCAAACCCAAATGCTAAAGCGAGAACGACAGGCATTCATTATGAAACAAATCAATCTTCACAATCGGATATTGTCTGCCGATTTGGGATTGATGTTGAACGTTTCGGAGGATACCATCCGCCGTGACCTTAATGAACTGGCGGAGGCGGGCGAACTGGTGAAGGTTCACGGTGGAGCCTTATCAAAATCGTACCATTACGATTATGCACCGAGTACGACTTATGCTTTATCGGAAAAAACGGTCATTGCGCAAAAAGCGGCCACCCTCATCGAAGACGGAATGTTTGTTATTCTAGGTGGCGGAACGACCGTTAGGGAGTTGGCGAGGTTATTGCCTGTCGATTTAAAAGCTACTTTTTTTACCATAAGCCTGACAACCGCCCTTCAGTTGTGCGACCACCCGACGATTGACGTGATATTTTTGGGGGGAACGCTGGTCAAAAATTCGCAGATTAGCGTGGGAGGCGAAGTCATTAGCCGTCTCAATGAAATCAAGGCGGACTTGTGCATCATGGGTACCAATGCCATTGATACCGAATGTATTACGGATACAGATTTAGAGGCAGTTCAGGTGAAAAAAGCCATGATCAAAGCGTCTAAACGAAGCGCAGTGGTGACCATTAGTGAAAAACTAGGCAGTACCCAAAAACTTCAAGTATGTGAATTATCGGACATTGATTATTTGGTGACTGATTTGCCTGCCGATGCACCGCAGTTTTTAGGCTACCGCCGTGAGGGTCTGGTGATATTGTAGAAATAATAAAAAAAGCGGAGGTTAATCCCTCCGCTTTCTTCGTTCTTCCCGACGTGATTTGTTGAGTTGGCTAATGGCGTCTTTGGCGTCTTTGACTTGGCTCGATTTTTTCTCCCCTCGGTCAATCACCGTTTTGTAATACTCTCTTGCCGCTTCGTAGTCTTTTTCAGTTTCCGACATTTTTCCCAAGGCAATCAACGACGACAAATAATAGCCCGACGTAAACGCTTTGGCTTGAATTGAATAATTGACAGCCTGCAAGTAATACTCCTTGGCTTTTGGAATATCGCGGTGATAGTTGTTGTAATAATACGCCAAAACGTAAGCCGCATTTCGCCCGCTTACAGCTTCGTAGCCTGCCATTCCTTTGTCGATTTTGGACAAAATGCTGTTGGCGGATTTTTCCGCTTCGGCTGTATTTCCCCGTACAAAAGCCGAGCGGAGGTAATAACGTTCAAAATAGGGGTTGTCAGGGTACGTTTCCCACGAGTACTTTGCTAAATCATACGCTTTGGCGTACTGATTTTCGTAGCTGTAAATCTGCAGTAAGAAATACCGTGCTTCGGTTCGGGTGTAAAAAGCGTTGTTTCCTACTTTTTCAAGTTGTTGAATACCAAGCTGTTTGTTGCCTTTAGGGAAAAGCCAAAGGATAGGTTTAAGCAACGGATAGTTGTCTGGAATCCACTGGGCAAAGTAATTGAATAACCCATCGCCAAACAGTAATTCTGGACTTAGATCGCTTTTTCCTTCACATTTTTCCATGTATTTCAAGGCATTCTTCCCCGCGAAAGTCGCCCGTGACCAGTGTTTCCGTTCCGAGTGAATCCGTCCTTTGAAGGCATAGGCCGCGGCCAAGAAAAACGAAGGTTCGATTTTGTTTTCGCGCGCATCGTACAGTTTTTCTGCCAACGTAATGCAAGTATCCATCAACGCCAAACAGCGGTCATCGTAGCGAGTGTCTTCGGTATTAGGCACAATTTTCCACCACTCGGCCAACCCCATCAAAAAATAAGGCATGGGATGGTACGGATAGCGGTAGCGCAGCCAACGAAATTCGGCGTCGGCTTCGGCAAATTTGAAGTTATAAAGTTTGTTAATCGCCTCAGTGGCTTCGATTTGTACGCCTGGATTGGAGAGCAACATATCGTACTTGCCATCAAAGTCGGAGGAGGCATAAAGTTGGGCATTGGCGGTAGTCGTACCTAAAAGTACCCAGCCAACGATGCTGAATATCCAATATTTTAAGATGTTCTTTTCCATGGTCTATTATCTTTGCTGTGGATATTAACGTACAACTTCTCGTTACAGTTTATTCGTAGCTTCATTTTTTAAGTTTTTTTTAATATTTTTTCATCATGCTGACGGTCAAAGACAAAAAGTTTGTTCCATTTATCGAAAAACAACCACTCGAAGAGCGAATTGCGGAACTGGGGCGCGAAATTAACGAAGATTACCGAGACAAGAACCCTCTTTTTGTGGTCGTTCTCAATGGAGCATTTATGTTTGCGGCCGAGCTAATGAAAAGCGTGACGATTCCGTGCGAAATAACCTTTGTGCGCGTCTCTTCCTATTCCAAAACGCAATCGACGGGCGAAGTAACGGAGGTTCTTGGACTGAAAGAACCCATTCGCGACCGCCACGTGATTATCGTCGAAGATATTGTCGATACGGGACTTACGATGAATAAGCTTCTTTTTCAGCTTTCGGCCCAGCGCCCCGAGTCAATTCAGGTAGCTACCATGCTCTTTAAACCCAAAGCCCTCAAAACGCCGCTGAGCGTCAAGTACGCCGCTTTTGAAATCGAAAACCGTTTTGTGCTTGGCTATGGCCTTGATTATGAAGGGTATGGTCGAAATGTGGACGGAGTTTATGTACTAGCGCCGTAGTCCGATTAGCCTTTCATTCAGTTTCTTTATCAACACCTAACCAACCATTTTCTTCATGTCTGATTTCCAAATTTACCTTGGATTGGGGTTTGACCACATCACCGACCCCAACGGTTATGACCACATTTTGTTTGTAGTGGCTTTGTGCGCTATTTACGCTTTTCGCGATTGGAAAAAAGTATTGGTACTTATTACGGCATTTACGCTAGGCCACTCGGTAACGTTGGCATTGGCAACATTAAAGCTGATTACGTACCGTTCTGACATCATTGAATTGCTGATTCCGATCACAATTTTTGCCACAGCCGTTGCTAATTTTTCAGATACCAGCACGGGCGAACCAAAATCCCCCAAATTGCGGTACATCTTCGCGGCTTGTTTTGGCTTAATTCACGGCATGGGATTTTCCAACTATTTACGAAGCTTATTGGGAGAGCAAGAAAGCATTATTATGCCCTTGTTTTCGTTCAATTTGGGCTTGGAGTTGGGGCAATTGGTCATTGTGGCCATTGCATTGGGGATTGCCTCTTTGTTTATCGAAATCATCAAGTTAAAACGCCTCACTTGGAACCACCTGATTTCGGGGATTGTGGCGGGAATGGCCTTGTCGCTCATTCTTAACAATGAGCTATTTCGTACGCTTATGGGGCTTCCAGTGGAATAATGTCGCAAAAAAGGCCGTACGCGTCTATGCCTTGACCTAATTTTGATTGATTTACCTTATTTTTACTATTCAACTAACAACCAAGTACCAATGAGAAAACAGTTTATTTTTTACTGGCTTATGCTCAGTACGGGCTTACTATTTGCCCAGCCCCCTGCTGCCAACTACCATGCCAATTCGCGTTTTGAGCAATTAGGCGCTCAACTCCCTACCCCAAATACGACTCGTACGGCTTCGGGAGCGCCTGGAAAAGATTTTTGGCAACAACGCGCCGACTACGACATCAAAGCGGAATTGGACGATGAACAACGCAAAATCACGGGAACTGAAACCATTACGTACCACAACTACTCACCCGATGAGTTGAAATTTGTGTGGTTGCAACTTGACCAAAATTTGTTTGCCAAAGGCTCAATCAATGCCCTTTCGCAGCACAATAGCATTCAGCCACAAATGTCGTCAAACGCTGTGCGTGGTTTAAATGCGCCAAGTTCAGTACGGACGAGCATTACTGGTGACAAAGAATATGATTTCAAAATCACGGCCGTGAAGGATGCAAAAACGGGTAAGCCGTTGGCATATACCATCAACAACACCATGATGCGCGTTGAGTTGCCTGCGAGCATCAAAACAGGGCAATCGTACGCGTTTTCGGTTGATTGGAATTACTTTATCAACGAATACTACGGCCGTGCGGGTTACGAGTTTTTTCCAAAAGATGGAAACTCTAACTACTTCATCGCGCACTGGTTTCCACGTATGTGCGTCTATGACGACGTAAACGGTTGGCAACACAAGCAGTTTTTGGGCCAAGGAGAATTTACCTTGACATTTGGTAATTACAAAGTGGCTTTGACAGTGCCTAACGACCATATCGTAGGAGCTACGGGAGAATTGCAAAACGCGGCTCAGGTCTTGACTTCGGAGCAACAAAAGCGTTTGGAACAAGCTAAAACAGCTACTCGCCCCGTGTTGATTGTGAGCCAAGAAGAAGCTGAAAAAGCAGAAAAAGGCAAGCCAACGGGTAAGAAAACGTGGGTTTTCAAGGCCGATAACGTCCGTGACTTTGCGTTTTCTACGAGCCGCAAATTCATTTGGGATGCGATGCAAATCGACCAAGCGGGCAAGAAAGTAATGTGTATGTCGCTTTATTCAAAAGAAGGAAACCCATTGTGGGGTAAATACTCGACGATGGTGGTAGCGCATACGATTAAGTCGTACTCAAAATACACAATTGACTACCCTTATCCAGTAGCGTACTCGTGCCACGCGAGCGGCGGCGGAATGGAGTATCCGATGATTTCGTTCAACGGTGGCCGCCCAGACCCCGATGGTACGTATTCGGAAGGGGTTAAGTATGGGATGATTGGGGTAATTATCCACGAAGTAGGCCACAACTTTTTCCCAATGATTGTCAACTCTGATGAGCGTCAGTGGGGATGGATGGACGAAGGTTTGAATACATTCGTGCAGTATTTGACTGAAAAAGAATGGGACAAAGACTATCCAACGCGTCGCGGTGAGCCTCAGTACATTACAGATTACATGAAGCAAGGAACCGAAAACTTGGTACCAATCATGACGAGCTCGGACAACATTATGCAATACGGGCCTAATGCCTACGCAAAACCTGCGACGGGCTTAAATATCTTGCGTGAAACCGTCATGGGTCGTGAGCTATTTGATTATGCGTTCAAAGAATACGCGCGTCGTTGGGCGTTTAAAAACCCGACTCCTGCCGATTTCTTCCGTACGATGGAAGATGCCTCAGGTGTGGATTTGGATTGGTTTTGGAAAGGCTGGTTCTACGGCGTTGAGCCTGTTGACCAAGATTTAGTGGAAGTTGAATGGTTTGCGCTTGACACGCAAAACCCTGAAATTACCAAAGCAAGCGCCAAAAAAGAAGCGGAAGACAAGCGTAATACCGTGGCTCGTCAGCGTGACAAAGATTTTATCAAAGAATCGGTGGTAGAGAAAAATCCTGACATGAAGGATTTCTACAACTCGTACGACCCATACAAAGTGACGGACGCTGATAAAAAGAAATACGAAACGTACTTGGCAAGCTTAACGGCCGATGAGCGCAAATTGGTCGAGTCAGGTATGAACTTCTATACGTTGAAAGTGAAGAACAAAGGTGGTTTACCAATGCCTGTGATTGTGAAGATGCAGTTTGAAGATGGTACGGATTCGGTAGCGCGCTTCCCAGCGGAAATCTGGCGTTTGAACGACCAACAAGTATCTAAAGTCGTAACGACGAAGAAAAAAGTGGTTCAGTGGACATTAGATCCCTACCGTGAGATTGCCGACATCGACGAAGAGAGCAACAGCTTCCCACGTCAGCCAGCACAACCAACGCGTTTCCAGATGTTTAAAGGCGGAGGTTTTCAACGTGGTGGTTCTAACCCAATGCGTGAAGCTCAGCAGGCGCAACCACCCAAAGCAGGTCAGCAAGGCGGCGCTAAAAACGACTAATATTTTTCAGATCTTAGACCTTCCAAGTTTTTGAAACTTGGAAAGTCTAGTCTAGTCAAACTCAAGCGGGGAATAGCGGGTTTTCAATAACCTGTTGTTCCCCGCTTTTTTGTGGCACAACATTTGCGTTTATTTTTCAAAACTCAAAAATATGCCGAATAAACGCTGGATTCTTTGTGCTTGTATTGTCATTCTGGCAAGTTGGAAACCTTCTTTTGCTCAAAAAAAACTACGAATTGAAGCTAAAATTGCCAATATAAAACCTATGCGGCTGATTTTAGCGCAGTATTTTGCAGGACAACAAATGCCTGTAGATACCGCTATTTTGGGCGCCGACGGCCGTGTAGTTTGGCAGACCGATGCCATTCCCGAAGGCGTTTGTCGGATTGTTGGGTTGGGAAAAGGGCTTGATATTTTTGTGACAGGCTCGCAACAGTTTTCCTTTGAAGCCGATTACAAAGACCTGATTGCTAGTATTCGTTTCAAAAACTCCCCCGAAAATACCCTGTTTTTTGATTACCAACGAGAACTACGGCGGCGCTACCAAGCGGCATTGGCAGAGCGTCAGCGGATGGGGATAAAAGAGGACTCAGACCCGCGCTGGAAAAATCGTTTTCAAGAACTCAATCAACAAGTGAAGAAGTTTGTTGACTCACTTTATCAAAAACACCCTACCTACTTGAGTACGCGTTTTTTGAAAAGTTACCAAGAACCTAACTTGCCCATTTTGCCCGTTCAGAAATTATCGGCCAAAGATTCTCTGTATTTGAGAAACTACGCGTGGGAGCATTTCTTTGATAACGCTTTTCTTTCCGATGAACGAATGGTTTATACCTCCACCGTTCCCGCGCGCTTTGAACGCTTTTTGAAAGCGCTGCCTCAATTTGAAAAAGAGCACCGCCGCAAGTTAGTAGAGGGGCTTATTCAGAAAACCAAAGGAACGACCGAACTTCGCAAATACATCATTGGAGGGCTTGCCCAAAGGGTTGAATTAACATCTAATCCAGATTTTGATCAGCTTTTTGAGCAAATTGTGGATAACTATGTGGAAAACGATACAAAATTGTGGGATGCGAGTACTTTGCAGCGATTAAAAGAACTAAAAACCATAAAGGCCAACGTTGCTATTGGAAACACATTTCCTAAAATACCTCTCTCGACGGTGGACGGAAAGGCGTTTCATTGGGAAGATATCCACAGCGATTACACCCTTCTTTTCTTTTTTGACCCAGGGTGCACACATTGCCGAGAGGCTACGCCAGCGTTGGTGACAATGGCCAAACAATACGCCAATAAAATGAATGTAGTAGCCATTACGCTCGACCCCAACGAGGCGCAATGGAAAACCTTTATTAACGAATTTCAAACGGAAAGCTTCCTCAACGTGAGAGATGCAAATCGTTCGATTGAGTTTCATAAACTAGGGGTCATAGAATACCCCACCATTTATCTGCTCGACCGAGACAAAAAAATAGTGGGGCGCTGGTTGAAAGTAGAAGAACTTCCGTCTTATCTGGTCAGTCGGTAAGAAGCCGTGAGTTGAAGGCCGCTAAAACGCTGTTGGAAACGGCTATCTCGCAATTGTGCTTCTCCAGGCACAGCATACGCAATGTACATATCGCTTACGCCTTGAATGCTGGCCAAATAACGTACGCCAATCGAAAGTTTATTCAGATTGAGCGCAACCCCTGCATGGTAGCCAAACGCATAGCTGCGATAGGGTGAAAAGGTAAGAGGGGTTGAAGAATATTGCGACAAGAAATTTTTGAGGTTGCTGTCGTCAAACAATTGCAACGAAATGAGCGGCCCGCCCGTAAATTCCAAACGTTTGTGCTTGTAGCCTAACGAAAGCGGAATATCCAACTGTCCGTATTGGATGGAAGTTTTATTCGTGCTTCCTGTCGATTCTATTTCACCTCCTTTAATAGAAAGTAAAGCCTCTGCTTGTAAAAAGACATCCTCTGTGCTACGTACATACGCACCTACTACGTAGCCTGCTTTGCTACTTCCTTGGGTGGTTATGGTTTCGGGTGTAGCCGAGCTTGACGTCGCTCGACGTCCAAGAAAATCATCTCCTCTGAGCTGCGAAATCTGTAATCCCGCTTTTAATCCCCACTCTGCTCGTTGGGCGTTTGCCCCCAAGGCCGTCAAAACACAAAAAGCGGCAAGTAATCGTTTCATAAAACTCCTTTTTATAGTTTTAAAATAGATAAGTAATTTTCTAGTTTCAAAGTTCACTATCTTTTGCCCATAAATCCAACAAACGAATGAAAAAACACCTATTGGTCTTACTTAGCGTTCTTATTCAGTGTGCGTATCAAAGCCATGCGCAAGAAGTAGATGTCTGTGTATATGGCGGAACTTCGGCGGGCGTCATTGCCGCTTATACTGCGGCTAAATCAGGAAAAAAAGTCCTTTTAATTGAGCCTAGTCGGCATTTAGGCGGCCTTAGTTCGGGTGGACTGGGTCAAACCGATATCGGAAATAAGTACGCAATTACGGGCGTGGCCCGCGATTTTTACCGTAAAATAGGCCAGCACTATGGTAAGTTTGAACAATGGACGTTTGAGCCACACGTGGCCGAGCAGTTATTTAATGACTACATCAAAAGCGCTAACGTGTCTGTTTGGCTCGAACATCGTTTAGTAAGAGTTCAAAAACAAGGAGAAAAAATTCAGGCCATTGAAGTAACTGCTTCCGAATCAAAAGGGGAAAAAGTACGTCTCGTAAAAGCTAAAATGTTTATCGACTGTACCTATGAAGGCGATTTGATGGCCCAAGCTGGAGTTAGTTACATCGTTGGACGTGAAGCCAATAGCCAATACAACGAAACGTGGAATGGCGTTCAAATGCACGACAAACACCAATTCCCCGAAGGCATTGACCCGTACAAAACCCCTGGTGATCCTTCAAGCGGATTGCTTTGGGGAATTTCCACGGCAGCGCTAGCCCCAACAGGTTCGGGTGATAAGCTATTGCAAGCCTATAATTTTCGGTTGTGTTTGACAAAAGACCCTGCCAATCGAATTCCGATTACCAAGCCAGCGCGCTATGATTCAACGATGTATGAATTGTTGTTGCGTCAAGTGGCCGTCGAGAAACCTGCGCACATCAACTGGGGGGTATTGCACATTGCCGATATGCCCAATTCAAAGACGGATATTAACAACAAAGGAGGTCTTTCAACGGATATGATTGGTATGAATCATTCGTTTGCCGAAGCGGATTTCCAAACCCGAAAAAAAATCATCAAAGAGCACGAAGACTATACCAAGGGCTTTTTGTATTTCGTAGGTCACGACCCTAGAATGCCCCAACATTTGCGCCAACAAATGCTCGAATGGGGATACCCCAAAGATGAGTACCTTGACAATAATCACTTTTCGCACCAAATCTACGTCCGTGAAGCGCGCCGAATGGTGGGAGAATACGTGATGACGCAGCATAATTGTGAAGGCCGAGAAATTGTAAAAGATGGTATCGGAATGGCGGCCTACACCATGGATTCGCACAACTGCCAGCGGATACTTTTCAAAAACCCTACCACGGGAAAAATGGAGGTTCGTAACGAGGGAGATGTGCAAGTGGGCGGTTTTCCCCCCTACCCGATTAGCTATCGGTCGTTGATTCCTCGCAAATCGGAATGCCAAAATTTGTTTGTCCCCGTATGCTTGTCAGCGACGCACATTGCTTATGGCTCTATTCGGATGGAACCTGTATTTATGGCACTTGGGCAAGCAGCGGCGGTGGCGGCAGTTCAGGCCATCAACAGTAAAAAAGCTGTTCAAGAAATAGACATTGAAACACTTCAAAGAACGCTAAAAATCAATCCACTCGTGGATGGTAGCCAGCCCGAAATTTTATTGGACAACGACGTTACTCCTAAAAATATTCAAGTTGTTGGTGATTGGCAAACCCTGAAAACGGGAAGTAAGTACGCTGCTTCGCAGTTGACAGACAACTCCCTTGGGAAAACAGTAAAATCAGTTCGATTTACGCCCGAAATCCCCCAAAATGGAGAATACGAACTTTACCTCTATAATCCCAATCCAACGGGGGGCGGAGGCAACCCAGGCGATGCCCAAAATCAGTCCAAAGCAAGTAAAACAACGCTAAAAGTAAAAGCAGGAAACCAAGAGCAAGAACGGGTCATTTCGACCCGCGAACAAGTGAGTGACTGGATTCGAGTAGGGAGTTTTTCGTTGGTCAAAGGAAACGGCAACTTTGTCGAAATAACCAACCAAAATGCGGATGGTATCGTTGTCGCAGATGCGGTATTGTTTGTTCCGAAGCACACAGTCAGACGATAGTCAGACTGTGCGATTCCTGCGTATCTGGTCTGACTATCGTGAAAGCAGTCAGACGGTAGTCAGACTGAAACGACTTCAATTGCTGGTCTGACTATCGTCTGACCAGGGCTACGACGGATCCAGCATTTTGCCCATAAACAAAATGGTATTAGACGTTTTTTCACTGATGACAAACATAAACGGACGGTCGGCGTGGTAGTAATTATTAGGCCCTACGGAGGTCAGTTCTATGCCAATGGTCGTGACAGCGGCAGCTTCCGTGCCTTTTTCATCGACGGCTACAAAAGTGTTTTGTTTCACAAATCCGACGTTTAAGCCACCCTTAGAACTAATTTTGGTCAAATCAGCGACACCAGGGATAAAAGCCGTAGGCATTCCCATGGTTTGAAGAATACTGTTTAGCTTTACTTCGTACTCTAAAGTAAACTTGGGTAATCCAATTTTAGCTTTTGGAATCTCTTTCATTGATTCTTGTAACTGTGACCACTCGTTGGCCGAAAAATTGGCAATCAAATTAGCGACTTGATTGCCATCTTTAGGAACAATCACCGTCATGGTATATTGGCCATTGCCGTAAGGAAGTTCATACGCAAAGTAAGTAGCACGAGTACCTACCCTTACATTGTCTTCCAAAAACATCATTTTCACGTTCTTGGTTTGGGTATCGGTCAGTTGGAACGGATAATCCGATGTTAGTTTTTCGGAGAAACTGGTTTTCCAATCACCCTTAAAATAGAGGGCATTCATCAAAAACATCACCATTTGTGGGTCGATGTTGTCCAGTACTTTTTTTATCTTTCCGTTCGTCTTGTCGCTGGCCCATTGGTTGAGCGGAGAAGCATCACTCCCCGTGTAAGAAGTGACGTCGGCCTTGAACCACGATTTCATGGTAGTTAGGAAATCCGTTTCGGGCTGAAAAGTATTTCGATACCACACCGAATTGGCCAAGCCGAGCGTCACTTTGGAGTCGGCCTGTGGCAATGCTTCCATCAGTTTTTGGTAAATTTGGTTGGCCTCAGTCGTTGATATTCCGCTGAGTTTAAGCGTTTGCTGGATTTCGTCGGCCGTTTTCCCGTTGGCGCCGTTGAGGAGCATCCCAAGGGCTGTGTGCAAGCTCAAGGGAGACACAAAAACGTTTTTGCTTTTTTGAGCGGCTTCATTGTTTAATGTTTTGAAAAACTCAAAAGCAAATTCGTTGGTTTGGTTAGAAAACTTCGATGGAATACCGATGGGAGTCACTTCGTCAGAATTGCTCGAAGAGGTGCAACCTAAGGCTGCCCAAAGTAAAAAAAGCGTGGCCGCAATGACCATGACACTTTGGAAAAATGAAGACGATTTCATGTTTGTTTCAGGGCTTAAGGCTCTTGTCATAGCAGTAGATTTTTTTGGTAAAAACTAGGACTATGACGCTGTTGAGGTAATAACGGTTGTAACCCAAAAAAAATTTTCAAACCCCATGCAACCTTTCTATTTGTTTTTTGCATCTACCCATTGAAACAGCCTAAACATGGTGAAAATATTACAACTATTCACAAACGAGGGCCAATTGGTCAAAGCCTTACAAAAAGGCGATCCCAAGGCGCAGCGGTATTTCTACGAGAAGTACTCCGCTCGAATGTTGGCAGTTTGTGTACGTTACCTGACCGATCAGATGGAAGCTGAGGATGTAATGATAG
Source organism: Runella sp. R5_40 (assembly GCF_057652295.1). Taxonomy (NCBI): domain Bacteria; kingdom Pseudomonadati; phylum Bacteroidota; class Cytophagia; order Cytophagales; family Spirosomataceae; genus Runella; species Runella sp. R5_40. The sequence continues at coordinate 66,163 of NZ_JBYFCH010000008.1, forward strand.
AGGGATTTATGAAGGTTTTTGAACGAATTGACCAATACAAAGGAGAAGGGAGTTTTGAGGGGTGGATGCGTCGCCTTATTACCAACGAAGCCCTGATGCGTTTGAGAACGCGGCGCCACATTGAAATCGACATTGATGCCCCCGAAGTACACCAACAGGTTCACTTTGAAGGGATTGAAAACAACCTAGAAGTGGAAGACTTGATGGCGATCTTGGCAAAGTTGCCTACGGGTTATCGGACGGTTTTCAACTTGTATGCCATCGAAGGGTATTCTCACGCCGAGATTGCCGAACAGTTAGGGATAAATGAAAGTACCTCAAAGTCCCAATTGCACCGTGCAAGGGCTTTGTTGCAACAAATGGTTTCTGAAGTAGAAGGTTTAAAATGGAAAGCTTAAAACACTAAAAATATGAAAAAGCATCCAGTTGATGAGTTGTTCTCGCGCAAACTTCGCGACGCTGAAATAACCCCTCGCGATGAAGCTTTTCAAAAGTTTCAACAAAGGTTACAAACCAAAGAGCGCCGAATAGGCTGGTGGCAGCAAGGCCCTTGGCTGGCAGCGGCTGGCGTGAGCTTATTGCTTATGGCAGGCGGCGGCTGGTGGCTGATGAGCCAGCAACCGAGTGAGTCAGATACGGTGGCATTGTCAAAGACACCTTCCCCCAAAATAGTTGCTCCTAATCCTCCTCAAAATGGTGAGCAAAAAGCGGTTATTGCACCGTCCACCAATGAATTGGCCAGTCTCGACAAAAAGGCCAAAGCGGGAAGTCGTTCAGAAAGCCAAGTTCCTACTTTTTCGTCGGCAACGGCACCCACCACGCCCAAGCGTGCTATCAAGACAAAAGAAGTAGTGGAGCCGTTGGTGCAAGAAACACAAGTAGCGCAAGTGGTAGAAACAACGCCTGCTAGTGAGCCTGTAAAACAAATGAAGTTAGAAGAACCTACCAAAACTGTAGCATTGGCAAGCGCCATAACGGCTAAGCCAACCGAAAAAACGGTCGTTCTTCAACTTCCTGAATTGGAAAAAACACTCGTTGCCGCCAATGACCCACAAACCAACGTTGCAGCAACGAATTCTTTAATAAATGATAATGATGTATTAGACAAACCTCGTAAATCGACAAGAATGGCGAAAGTATGGCAACAGCTTAAAAACGCCAAAAACGGAGAAAAAGTCGATTGGGATGAGGTCGGTTTTCATCCAAACAAGCTCGTTGCCAAAGCAATAGGTAAATAACCCAGTAACAATATCAGACCGTAATGACAACTTCAACAATTAATATAGCCATGAAAAATGTAATAACAGCCATCGTTTTAACCGTAGTGACTAGCATTGCTGCCTACGCCGAAAAGTACACCGTTCAGGGAGATACGCTCATTGTTCAGTTTGGGAACAATACCCGACTCATTGTTCAAGCCAAAGACAAGTCGGAGATTCGTAACCTAAAACAGTACGACCTCAATAAAATCATTCGCGATTTGGGAGCTACGCTGGATTCTAGTGGTAAGGAGACGTACATTTATATCAATGAACAAAACGGCCGTAAGTATCTAAAAGATACGGTATTAGTGGTGAGTCGTAAGGATGGTGAGATTAAAATTTCCATCAATGACTCATCTTCTAGTTCTTCGACAGAAAAGAAGGAAGAAAAGTACGAAAAAGACAATGAGCCGTCGTCTAGCCACGATGATGGTAAAATCACGAGAAGCGTTACTCGGCGTTACAAAAGCCCTCGAAATGGTTTTGATGTACTCGTCGGACTGAACACCTACGCTCAAAATACGCCGCTTGCTTACAATAAGGAAGATTATGACTTATTACCTTGGGGTTCGCGATTTGTAAGCTTGAGTTGGGTAAGAGGTGCGGCCATCAGCCGAGGAAAAGATGCCTCATTGGGGCTTGATTTGGGGGTAGATGTGGCGTGGTACAATCTGATGTTTGACGGAAACAATACCGTCCGTAAAGATGCCAATTCCATTAGCTTTCCTACGGTCTCAAAAGACCTGCATAAGTCCAAACTCACGGCGGCTTACGTCAACCTATCTTTGATGCCAACGCTGGCGATTCACCGAGGCCCTATTTCTTATTTGAGCGTTGGAATGTATGCGGGGTATCGGCTCGACAGCTACACCAAAACCCAAGAGACTAGAAAAGGACGCTCGGAGCGAATTCACTCCAACTACTACCTTAATAACTTTCGATATGGTTTCGGCGCTGAGTTAGGCATTCGCCATTTTCCTGACCTTTTTATGCAGTATGACTTAGGTGAACTGTTTCAAACTAGCAAAGGACCTGCCGTACGAATGATTAGTTTTGGTGTTCGTTTATAGTGCTAGCAATTAGGCAATTACGGTGCTTTTGAAGACAATTTAGAAGCACCGTAATTATTTTTCTTGAAAAAAAGTTTGTTTTTTTTTGCCTAAAAGTTTGAACTGAATTAAAAACAGCATACATTTGCGACTCCAAAAACGACAACAAAGTCTTTTGGAAGTTTTTTGAAAATAAGAAGGGGGTGTACCAGAGTGGCCAAATGGGGCAGACTGTAAATCTGCTGACGTACGTCTTCGGTGGTTCGAATCCATCCGCCCCCACCTTTTTACATAAGAATATCAGCGGGAGTAGCTCATTTGGTAGAGCGGTAGCCTTCCAAGCTTCAGGTGGCGGGTTCGAGCCCCGTCTCCCGCTCAAAATGGAGTCGTAACTTGAAAAGTTGCAAACATTTACCTCATAGGATTTTGTCGCTCCATAGCAAGTTAATTGTTACTTGTTAATTGTTAATTGGAAGTTTTAACTACAAATAACTGTTAACGAATAGCGATTAACTTTTTTGTTGAAAAGCCGTTATAGCTCAGGGGTAGAGCACTTCCTTGGTAAGGAAGAGGCCCGGGGTTCAAATCCCCGTAACGGCTCTGGCAGAAAAAATAGTTAACAATTAGGAGTTCTTTTCGCGGTAGTAGTGATAGCTATGGTCGTCATTTACCGTAAAACTCTGGACACTCAAGTTTTCTCTGTAAATCCATAATTAATACAAAACCAAATTTTAGTTAATAAAACAATGGCAAAAGAACAATTCGACCGGAGTAAACCTCACGTAAACGTAGGTACAATCGGTCACGTTGACCACGGTAAAACTACTTTGACTGCTGCTATCACCAAAGTTCTTTCAGAAAAAGGTTTGGCAGAAAAGAAAGATTTCTCGTCGATTGACTCCGCTCCAGAAGAAAAAGAGCGCGGTATCACTATCAACACTGCGCACGTAGAATATCAAACAGTAAACCGTCACTATGCTCACGTTGACTGCCCAGGTCACGCTGACTACGTGAAAAACATGGTAACTGGTGCTGCCCAAATGGACGGTGCCATCCTTGTAGTAGCTGCTACTGACGGTCCAATGCCACAAACTCGTGAGCACATCCTTCTTGCTCGTCAGGTAGGTGTACCTCAGTTGGTCGTTTTCATGAACAAAGTTGACATGGTTGACGATCCAGAGTTGTTGGAACTTGTTGAAATGGAAATCCGTGAATTGTTGTCATTCTATGAATTCGACGGCGATAACATTCCAGTTATTCAAGGTTCAGCTCTTGGTGGTTTGAACGGTGATGCGAAATGGGTTGCTACTATCGACGCATTGATGGAAGCTGTGGATAGCTTTATCCCAACTCCTGCTCGTGATACAGATAAGCCATTCTTGATGCCAGTTGAAGACGTGTTCACGATCACTGGTCGTGGTACTGTAGCAACAGGCCGTATCGAGCGTGGTATCATCAACTCTGGTGAGCCTGTAGAAATCTTGGGTATGGGAGCTGAAAACCTTAAGTCAACTGTGACTGGGGTTGAAATGTTCCGTAAAATCCTTGATCGTGGTGAAGCTGGTGACAACGTAGGTTTGCTCCTCCGTGGTATTGAAAAATCAGATATCCGTCGTGGTATGGTTATCTGTAAGCCAGGTTCGGTTAAGCCTCACGACAAATTCAAAGCTGAGGTTTATATCTTGTCAAAAGAAGAAGGTGGTCGTCACACACCATTCTTTAACAACTACCGTCCGCAGTTCTATTTCCGTACAACTGACGTAACAGGTATCATCACTTTGCCAGCTGGCGTTGAGATGGTTATGCCTGGTGATAACTTGACAATCACTGTTGAGCTTATCAACTCAATTGCAATGGAAAAAGGTCTTCGTTTCGCGATTCGTGAAGGTGGACGTACGGTAGGTGCTGGTCAGGTAACTGAAATCCTTTAATCCAAAAGGGATACACCAACTATAAAAAAGGGAAGCTCGCAAGGGCTTCCCTTTTTATTTTGTGATTAACTGAGTACATTGGCGTTCGTTTTCTCGGGTCAAATGATACCATTAAGGCTAGTTGTTGTTGGGATACTATTGGGGTGGATGTGTACGATTACCGTTCGTGCACAAGTTCCTGTATTATATCTTACTGATAAAATGGTAGATACAGAGCTATGGAAACATCCTGCGCTTGAGTATTTTGCCGATACTTCTCAAAAACTGACAGTTCAACAGCTACGAAAAGACACCTCTATTTTCTTCAAGCAACCCCTTGGCATTTCTGCTGATTTAGGTTTTAACGATCAAGATGTTTGGCTACGCTTTAAGGTAAAAAAACAAACAGATAGACAGATTCATTGGGTAATTTCAAATGATTATCCTATGGTGGAAGAGCTTGATGTGTTTGTTTTTAATGAGCAGACGGGAGAAGTTAATCACCAGACTTTAAAAGAAGCTATCCCGGGATATCAGCGAAATATCAATGTGCATCAGTGTGCCATTCCATTAGAGCTTGTACCCCATGTGTTGTATTCTGTCTATATTAAGTTACGTACAGGGGACGCAAAAAAAATCCAGTTCAGAGTTGCCGAAACATATTATTTTTACGAAACCTACCTTGATGAACTCTGGTTTTGGAGCGGGCATTTAGGGTTTGTAATTTGCATGATTGTTGTGCAATTGGTATTTCTACTGGTAACCAAGGAGCGAAATTTCTTGCTTTATCTCCTCTTTTTAATGGGATACTTATTGGTGGCCATTGTAGGAGGATACGGTATCATCGACCAGCTATTGTGGCCAAACCATGTTTGGATGAAAGGCTATAGTATTGTGATTGCGGTCGTTATTAGCAATTTTTTAGGGGTGTTGTTTTATGCTCATGCGCTTCATTTGCGCGTATTAGCCCCTACCCTCTACAAGCTGATGCGAATAGATGCGATTGCATCGGTGGTGCTAAGCGTTTGGATTTTCTTTTTTGAAGGACTTATTAGCCCCAACGTTTATTCCTGCGCTATCATCATTGTTTTTTTCTGCTTGGTTTCTATTTCCTGCATTGTGAGTTATCGGCGAGGCAATCCCTCGGCGATTTATTACCTTTTCGGGACGCTTTCTTATTTTATTGGGGTAATAGTTGTCTTGATGTGGACTTTGGCTTACTTGACGCCCAATCTGTTTGTTATCAACGCCATGCACATTGGAAGTATGTTTGAAATGGTGTTTTTTATGTGGGCATTGGCGGATGATTATCGCCGAACGCGCGAAGAGCGAGAACAATCGCAAAAAGAGCTAATTCATACACTACGAACTCAAAACGAAGAAATTTCGAAAGCTCAAATTAAAGGACAAACGCTCGAACGAAAACGGGTTGCGGCTGATTTACATGATTCGCTAGGGGGCACGCTCTCGGCAATTCGTTGGACACTGTCGTCGATTAACTCAGAGAGTTTGACGGAGCAGGAAAAACAGGTGTATGAGTCGTTGGTCGAAATGACCAATGAAGCACAGCAGCGGGTGCGGTTTTTGAGTCATAACCTCGTGCCCGAAAATTTAGAAGCAGATGGGTTAGCAATAAGCGTGGAGAAACTGACAGAAAAGCTTAACCGAAACAATAGAACGCGATTTAAAACCGAGATAAACCTCGATAAAAAATACGATAAACAAGTTGAATTTGAGTTATACAGCATTTCACTGGAGTTGATTAATAACATTATCAAGCATTCAAGAGCGAAAGAAGCGGTGGTGCGTCTTTATGAACAAGACAATCACTTACACCTTGACATTGAGGACGATGGCGTAGGAATGCAAGATTATAATCACCAAGGAAAAGGCTTAGGAAATATTCAAGAAAGAATTTCGTCGCTCAGAGGCACGTGGCAGATTGAATCCAACGGAAAAGGAACTCATGCGTCGGCGCAAGTGCCAATCTCCTGATTTTTTGCTACTTTTGTACCTTTGTTGTCCCCTTTATATGGCTGAAAAACGCAACTCTGCCCTTTTATTTATCTTTATAACGTTACTGATTGATGTAACAGGTATTGGGATAATTATTCCTGTATTTCCTAAATTGATTACCGAGCTCATTCATGGTGATTTATCCCAAGCCTCTTTATACGGGGGGTGGCTCACGTTTGCGTATTCGGTGATGCAGTTTATATTTTCCCCAATTTTGGGCGGTCTAAGCGATCAATACGGGCGTCGGCCTGTGTTATTGGCCTCTCTTTTCGGATTTGGAATAGATTATATCTTCTTAGGTTTTGCCCCGAGTATAGGATGGTTGTTTGTAGGACGCCTCATTGCTGGCGTTTTGGGGGCAAGTTTTACCACAGCAGGCGCGTACATTGCGGATGTAAGCCCACCTGAAAAAAGAGCTCAAAATTTTGGATTGATTGGTGCAGCTTTCGGCTTAGGGTTTATCATTGGCCCCATGCTTGGAGGGCTTCTTGGCCAGTATGGCGCCCGCGTTCCCTTTTTTGTATCGGCAGGCTTGGCACTTTTAAACTGGCTATACGGGTATTTTGTATTACCAGAGTCACTGCTTCCCGAAAACCGCCGTCCTTTTGATTGGAAGCGAGCCAATCCCGTGGGTTCATTGCGTCATTTAAAAAAGTACCCCATTATTTTTGGTTTGGTTATTCCACTGGTGTTGATATATATCGCAGGCTATGCCACGCAGAGTACCTGGACTTACTTTACCATGGAAAGATTTGGCTGGGATGAAAAATGGGTGGGGTATTCACTGGCATTTGTAGGAGTAATGGCTGCCCTTGTACAAGGTGGATTAACCCGCACGATTATCCCTCGTTTGGGCAATACAAAATCCATTTATTGGGGGTTAAGCGCCTATGGTATCAGCTTTTTTATGTACGCCTTTGCCAACCAAGGTTGGATGCTGTTTGCCATTACTATTTTAGCTGCCTTAGGAGGAATTGCAACACCTGCGCTTCAAGCCATTATGTCAAATGAGGTGCCTGCCAATGAGCAAGGAGAGCTCAGGGGAGCGCTTACGAGTTTGATGAGCTTAACGGCCGTTGTAGGCCCAGTTATGATGACGAGTTTGTTTGCGTACTTTACTACTTCGGCTGCCCCTATTATTTTTCCAGGCGCACCGTTTGCAATGGGTGGTGTTTTGACGCTTCTAAGTTTGGTTTTAGTGAAACAAATTTTATCACGTAAATGATTTTTTTTGTAAAAGGTTGCAATTGAAAAATTTGTTTCATACTTTTGCAGTCCGATTTCAAGAAGTATTATATACACGGGCATAGTTTAAAGGTAGAACTAAGGTCTCCAAAACCTTCGGTCTGGGTTCGAGTCCTGGTGCCCGTGCAACTTTTGCGCAAAATGAACTCAATTGTAGAATTTGTAAAAGCCTCATGGGACGAGGTTCGGCACAATGTCACTTGGCCCAAGCTTAATGACCTTCAATCTAGTACAACACTTGTACTCCTCGGCTCGCTTATTTTTGCGGCAGTGGTAGGTCTCATGGACTTCCTATTTGAGAACGCTCTCAATTTCATTTATCAGTCATTCTAGGGCTTTGCCCCGGTTATCCAAACGTTGAGCAGGTATGAGTAATCTGAATTGGTACGTTATCCGGGCTGTGTCTGGTCAAGAAAAGAAGATTAAATCTTATCTTGAAAATGAAATCGTCAGACAGGGCCTTCAAGAAGCTATTCCCGAAATTTTAATTCCGACGGAAAAAATTGTCGAAATGCGTAACGGTAAGAAACGCATCCGCGAGAAGAACTTTTTTCCTGGGTATATCATCATTTCGGCCGATTTAGCAAAAGGAGAAACACATCACCTTATTACGACAATGCCAGGTGTATTGGGCTTTTTGGGAAACACCAGTGGTAACTCAAAAATACCAGTGCCGTTGCGTCAGTCGGAAATCAATCGGATTTTAGGTAAGGTCGAAGATGCGGTAGAAGAAGTTGAAGCGCCAAAAGTAAGTTTCTTAAAAGGCGAGAGTGTTAAAATTACCGATGGGCCTTTCAGTGGCTTTATTGGAACAGTAGAAGAAATTTTTGACGACAAGAAGAAGCTCAATGTCGTTGTGAAAATATTCGGGCGTAGTACGCCCGTGGAGTTGGGTTACGCACAAGTCGAAAAAGAAAGCTGATTTTTCAGAATGTTGCCGGGAGTACGAGACAAAAAGCTTCCATGTTGTCTATCAGCCGTACGTCCGAACCGGTAACGCCAATTTAAACGTTTTAAAACGATGGCGAAAGAAGTAGCAGGTTACGTCAAACTGCAAGTGAAAGGTGGCCAAGCCAATCCTTCCCCCCCAATTGGACCAGCACTTGGTTCTAAGGGTTTGAACATCATGGAGTTCTGCAAGCAATTTAACGGTCGTACGCAGGACAAAATGGGTGTCATCTTACCCGTTGTAATTACGTACTACAAAGACAAATCATTTGAATTTGTTATCAAAACTCCACCAGCACCTATTTTGCTTTTGGAGGCTGCAAAAATTAAACTTGGTTCAGCTCAACCTAACCGTAAGAAAGTGGGTTCAGTTAGCTGGGATCAAGTAAAAACGATTGCTGAAACAAAGATGCCAGATTTGAATTGCTTTACGATCGAATCCGCAATGAAAATGATTGCAGGTACAGCACGTAGTATGGGGATTACAGTATCAGGTAAAGCCCCTTGGGATAACTAATCACGAAGCGGACGTAAAGACATTTTGAACAATGGCAAAGTTGACTAAAAAAAGAAAAGAAGCTTTAGCGAAATACGATGCTAAAATCGAGTATTCGTTCGAGAAAGCTGCAGAAATTCTGAAAGACATCACCTACACGAAGTTTGATGCTTCGGTAGATATTGATGTGCGTTTGGGTGTTGACCCCCGCAAAGCAGACCAAATGGTTCGTGGCGTGGTGGCTTTACCACACGGTACAGGTCGTGAAGTACGTGTATTGGTACTTTGTTCGCCTGATAAAGAAGCCGAAGCAAAAGAAGCTGGTGCTGACTTCGTTGGGTTGGATGAGTTTATTCAGAAAATCGAAAAAGGATGGACTGATGTGGACGTAATCATTACAATGCCAACTGTAATGGCCAAAATTGGTCGTTTGGGTAAAATCTTAGGTCCTCGTGGCTTGATGCCTAACCCTAAGTCAGGTACGGTAACGTTGGAAGTTGGTAAAGCAGTAAAAGAGGTAAAGGCAGGTAAAATTGATTTCAAGGTTGACAAGTTTGGTATTATCCATGCTAGTATCGGCCGCGTATCTTTTGGTCCTGATAAAATTGCCCAAAATGCTCAAGAGTTGATTGCGACTTTAATGAGGCTTAAACCTTCTTCGGCTAAAGGTACTTACGTAAAAAGCGTACACCTCTCAAGCACAATGAGTCCAGGTGTCATCATCGATAAAAGCACGATTGCAGGAATATAATTATGACACGCGAAGAAAAAGCCGTTATCATAGAGGAACTCAGCGACAAGTTCAAGGCGATTCCTTACTTCTATATTGTTGATGCCGCAGGCATGACAGTTGGAGAAACAAATAACTTACGCCGTAAGTGTTTTAACCAAGGAGTAGAGTATCGTGTTGTTAAAAACACGCTGATTGCAAAGGCACTTGAAACACTAGATACAGATTACACGTCATTTAACGAAAGCGTTTTGACTGGTTTCTCTGGCATCATGTTTCACCAAGAGTCAGGCAAAGTAGCAGCTAAATTGATTAAAGAATTTCGTAAAGAGTCAGGCAACGACAAATTGAAGCTTAAAGGTGCTTCGGTTGAGTACAGCCTTTTCATCGGCGAAAATCAATTAGACACGCTCTTGACCCTGAAATCAAGACAAGAATTAATCGGGGAAATCGTTGGCTTGTTGCAATCTCCTGCGAAAAATGTCGTATCGGCATTGCAAAGCGGAGGCGGCAAATTGGCTGGTATCCTCAAAACCCTTTCAGAACGCGAAGGGTAATTCAAGTACTACATTTGAACATTTGAGAAGTAGTCAATGGACCTTTTCAAATCTTCAAATTACTAAATTTTCAAATTCAAAAAAACTCGTAACAAATTTTAACATTACAATAAAATGGCAGATTTGAAAGCATTCGCAGAACAGCTTGTTAATCTTACAGTAAAGGAAGTAAATGAACTTGCTGCAATCTTGAAAGATGAGTACGGTATCGAACCAGCAGCAGCAGCTCCAGTAATGGTAGCAGCAAATGGCGGTGGTGATGCAGCTCCAGTTGTAGAAGAAAAAACAGCTTTTGATGTAATCTTGAAATCAGGCGGTGCTGCTAAATTGCAAGTTGTTAAACTTGTAAAAGACTTGACAGGTCTTGGCTTGAAAGAAGCTAAAGAATTGGTTGACGGCGCTCCAAAACCATTGAAAGAAGGTATTGCTAAAGACGAAGCAGAAGCTTTGAAAAAGCAATTGGAAGAAGCTGGTGCTGAAGTAGAAATCAAGTAATTTCTGCGCTTAGCGCTCCCAAAATAAACGGAAATAGGCCTGACCTTGTGTCAGGTCTTTTCCTGTTTAAGTAAGTACCGCTGTTTTAGCTATTGAAAACAGCAACAGTTAGTCGAAAATCAGAAATAATGCAGTTAATCTGACATCTAACTACAATAGCGTTTCTTCTTTAATGAGTTTCTGCCTGAAACACTTCGCTACTCGTAGGGGCGATGCACAGGGGCGAAATTCTAAAATCTACGAGGCAAGCTAAGTTTTTTGCAAACTAACTATTTGAGTCCTCGCGTTCAGTATCCTTAGAACGTCGCCTGGTTCTTATCCACCAAAAACTTGTAAAGCCTTGGTAACCAAACAAACTCCACGTAGAAGTTTTGCCCGGATTAAACCCGTTATTGATTATCCGGACTTCCTCGACGTACAGCTTCGCTCGTATCGCGAATTCGTTAATTTAGATACCGCCGCCGAAGAACGTCACAAAGAAGGGTTGTACAAAGTATTCCAAGAGAACTTCCCAATCTCTGATTCACGTGAAAACTTTGTCCTTGAATTCGTTGATTATGCACTAGATCCACCTAAATACTCTGTAAATGAGTGTATTTCACGTGGACTTACGTATTCGGTGCCATTGAAGGCAAAACTACGCCTAAAATGTAATGACGCCGATAACGAAGATTTTGAAACAATTGAGCAAGAAGTGTTCTTGGGAGCTATCCCGTACATGACTGAAAAAGGCTCTTTTGTAATTAATGGAGCTGAACGCGTTATCGTTTCTCAGCTACACCGTTCGCCAGGGGTGTTTTTCTCAATGAGCAAGCACACCAACGGTACTAAATTGTACTCGGCACGGATTATTCCTTTTAAAGGGTCTTGGATTGAATTTTCTACGGACGTTAATAACGTGATGTATGCGTACATCGACCGTAAGAAAAAGTTTCCAGTTACTACCCTCCTACGGGCGATTGGCTTCGGTTCTGACAAAGAAATCCTTGATTTGTTTGAACTTTCAGAAGAAATCCCTGCTACTTCTGCCAGCTTGAAAAAAGCCGTAGGCCGCCGCCTAGCTGCGCGGGTACTACGTACATGGACAGAAGACTTCGTGGATGAAGATACTGGTGAAGTAGTATCAATCAGCCGTAACGAAGTGTTGCTTGAGCGTGACTCTCTTATCACGGCCGGTGACTTAGACGTGATCCTTGATTCGGGGCAGAAATCAATTATTATGCACCGTGAGGACATGAACATGGCCGATTATAATATCATTTATAACACGTTGCAAAAAGACAGCTCTAACTCAGAAAAAGAGGCTGTTGAGCAAATCTATCGCCAATTGCGTAACGCCGAAGCGCCTGACGAACAAACCGCTCGTGAAGTAATTCAGAGCTTGTTCTTCTCAGATAAGCGTTATGACTTGGGGGATGTAGGTCGCTACCGTGTCAATAAAAAATTGCAATTGGATATTGCGATGTCAACGAAAGTATTGACGACGCAAGACATCGTTTCCATTGTAAAATACCTAATCGGTCTTATCAATGCCAAAGCCGTAGTCGATGATATCGACCACTTGTCAAACCGCCGTGTTCGTACGGTAGGTGAGCAATTATGGGCACAATTTGGTGTTGGTTTGGCACGTATGTCTCGTACCATCAAAGAACGTATGAACGTTCGCGATAACGAAGACTTCAAACCAATCGACTTGATTAATGCACGTACGTTGTCGTCGGTCATCAACTCGTTCTTTGGAACCAACCAGCTTTCGCAGTTCATGGACCAAACAAACCCACTGGCTGAAATCACGCACAAGCGTCGTATGTCAGCACTAGGGCCAGGTGGTTTGAGCCGCGAGCGTGCAGGTTTCGAGGTTCGTGACGTTCACTATACGCACTACGGACGTCTTTGTACGATTGAAACTCCTGAAGGACCAAACATCGGTTTGATTTCTTCGCTTTGCGTTTATGCAAAAACCAACAGCATGGGCTTCATCGAAACACCTTACCGCGTCATTAATGATGGTAAGTTGTCGAATGAACTTGTGTATTTGACCGCAGAAGAAGAAGATTCTAAATACATCGCCCAAGCCAATGCGTCGGTGGATGATAACGGAACCTTCTTGGTTGATAAAATCAAGACACGTTTTGAAGGTGACTTCCCAATGGTAGAGCCTGCGCAGGTGTCTTTGATGGATATTGCAGCAAACCAGATTGTATCGGTAGCGGCTTCCATGATTCCATTCTTGGAGCACGATGACGCCAACCGTGCCTTGATGGGTTCAAACATGCAACGTCAGGCGGTGCCATTGCTACGCCCACAGGCGCCAATCGTAGGGACAGGTTTGGAAGGCCGCGTAGCTCGCGACTCACGTGCTTTGGTGGTAGCCGAAGGCAACGGGGTAGTTGAGTTTGTGGATGCAACCAAAATTGTTATTCGTTACGAACGTTCGTACGAGCAGCGTTTGGTAAGCTTCGATAGCGACATCGTAACGTATGATTTGATTAAGTTCCGTCGTACTAACCAAGATACTTGTATCAACCTTAAACCGATGGTTTTGAAAGGCCAACCGGTAGAGAAAGGTCAAATCTTGAGCGAAGGATACGCGACTGAAGGGGGTGAATTGGCACTTGGACGTAACCTCCTCGTGGCCTTCATGCCTTGGCAAGGGTATAACTTTGAGGATGCGATTGTGATTTCTGAGCGGGTAGTACGCGAAGATATTTTTACTTCGATTCACATCGAAGAGTACGACCTTGAAGTACGTGATACAAAACGCGGTGAGGAAGAATTGACAGCGGAAATTCCGAACGTAAGTGAGGAAGCTGTTAAAAACCTCGACGAAAACGGTATCGTTCGCGTAGGAACGGAAGTAAAAGAAGGAGATATTTTGATTGGAAAGATTACGCCAAAAGGAGAATCTGATCCAACACCAGAAGAAAAACTCCTCCGTGCCATCTTTGGAGATAAAGCAGGCGATGTGAAGGATGCTTCACGCAAAGCACCTCCGTCGATGAAAGGGGTAGTCGTAGATACCAAACTTTTCTCTCGTCCAGGCCGCGATGAGCGCGTAAAACAAAAAGATGAGTTGAAAGTGTTGATGAAGAGCTACGGACGCGACTTGAGCAAACTCCGTGAAGTTCTTATCGACAAAATGGCAGAATTGCTTGATGGTAAAACGGGTGCTGGAGTGAAGCACAAGTTTGGCGAAGAAATCATGAGTAAAGGCGTGAAATTTAGCCGCGTAAACATCATCAACAATATCTTCCCAGATAAAAACCCGTACCGTGACGAAGGTGGCTACGTTGTTCCAGAAGAAGTAAACCTTTTGGGTGACCTAATCATCGAAGGCTGGACGGACGACCCAACGACCAACAAGCTGTTGTTTGAGATGGTGAAAAACTATCAAAAACGCCGCAACGAGATTTCGGGACGTTTCAAACGTGACCGCTTTACGTTGGAAGTTGGAGACGAATTACCTGCGGGTATCGTGAAATTGGCGAAAGTATATATCGCTAAGAAACGTAAACTCAAAGTGGGTGATAAAATGGCGGGTCGCCACGGTAACAAAGGGGTTGTGGCTAAAATCGTTCGCGATGAAGACATGCCTTTCTTGGCCGACGGAACACCAATGGACATCGTATTGAACCCTCTAGGGGTACCTTCGCGTATGAACATCGGTCAGATTTACGAAACCATCTTGGCATGGGCAGGTCGTAAATTAGGCCGCAAATACGCAACGCCAATCTTTGATGGTGCTACCGAAGATCAAGTAGTTTCTGAATTGAATGAAGCAGGAATTCCTGAATTTGGACGTACACCACTTTATGACGGGCAATCGGGTGATAAATTTGACCAAGCAGTTACAGTAGGTATCATGTACATGCTTAAACTGGGTCACTTGGTGGATGACAAAATGCACGCTCGTTCGATTGGACCATACTCACTTATTACGCAGCAACCATTGGGTGGTAAGGCACAGTTTGGTGGACAGCGTTTCGGAGAGATGGAGGTTTGGGCGCTTGAGGCGTTTGGAGCTTCTCACATCCTTCAAGAGATTTTGACAGTGAAGTCCGATGACGTAATTGGACGGGCAAAAGCGTACGAGGCAATCGTAAAAGGTGAAAACCTTCCGAAGCCAAATATTCCAGAATCATTCAACGTATTGATTCACGAATTACGCGGTCTTGCCCTCGAAATTACGATGGACTAATCAATGTTTGGGGTTTACTGTTTTGGATTTATGGTTGGTAATACAACGCTAAACTTGAGATAGTAAACTCTAAACCCTAAACAAAAATTTCACACAAATCATATCGAAAATGTCATTCAAGAAAAACAAGAAAATCAATAGTGACTTTTCGCGGATTACCATCAGTTTGGCTTCGCCAGAGTCTATTCTGGAAAGCTCATACGGTGAAGTAACGCAACCCGAAACCATCAACTATCGGACCTATAAGCCTGAGATGGGTGGACTTTTCTGCGAGCGTATCTTCGGACCCGTAAAAGACTGGGAATGCCACTGTGGTAAATATAAGCGTATTCGTTATAAGGGCATTATCTGTGACCGTTGTGGGGTGGAAGTAACGGAGAAAAAAGTACGTCGTGAACGTATGGGACACATCGAATTGGTGGTGCCTGTTGCTCACATTTGGTACTTCCGTAGCTTACCTAACAAAATTGGTTATTTGTTAGGCTTGTCAACCAAGAAATTGGACCAAATCATCTACTACGAACGTTACGTAGTAGTTCAACCAGGTGTGAAAGCAGAAGATGGAGTCAACAAAATGGACTTCTTGACTGAAGATGAATACTTGGATATTATGGATCGTCTTCCACGTGAGAATCAACTTCTTCCAGATACAGACCCGAACAAATTCATCGCTAAGATGGGGGCTGAAGGACTAGAGTTGTTGTTGTCACGTACGCAATTAGACGAACTTTCGTACGAATTGCGCCACAATGCCGCAAATGATACTTCGCAACAGCGTAAAGCAGAAGCGTTGAAGCGTTTGAAAGTCGTGGAAGCACTTCGCGACGCAAACACCCGCATCGAAAACCGTCCCGAATGGATGGTGATTCGGATGGTGCCAGTGATTCCACCAGAACTTCGTCCGCTTGTACCTTTGGATGGTGGACGTTTTGCTACGTCTGACCTTAACGACCTCTACCGTCGTGTAATCATTCGTAACAATCGTTTGAAGCGTCTGATTGAAATCAAAGCGCCAGAAGTAATCTTGCGTAACGAAAAACGGATGTTGCAAGAAGCGGTTGACTCGCTATTCGACAACAGCCGTAAAGTAAACGCGGTACGTTCGGAAGGTAACCGTGCCTTGAAATCACTTTCAGATATGTTGAAAGGAAAGCAAGGTCGTTTCCGTCAGAACTTGCTTGGTAAGCGGGTTGACTACTCAGGTCGTTCGGTAATTGTGGTAGGTCCAGAACTCAAACTTCACGAGTGTGGTCTTCCCAAAGACATGGCGGCAGAGTTGTTTAAGCCGTTTATTATTCGCAAGCTGATTGAGCGTGGTATTGTTAAGACAGTAAAATCGGCAAAGAAAATCGTTGACCGCAAAGACCCCGTTGTTTGGGACATCTTGGAAAACGTATTGAAAGGCCACCCTGTATTGCTTAACCGTGCTCCTACCCTTCACCGTTTGGGTATCCAAGCCTTCCAACCTAAGTTGATTGAAGGAAAAGCGATTCAGTTGCACCCATTGGTATGTACGGCCTTCAACGCCGACTTTGACGGTGACCAGATGGCGGTACACGTACCACTAGGTCAAGAGGCTATTTTGGAAGCATCGTTGTTGATGTTGTCGTCGCACAACATCTTGAACCCTGCCAACGGAGCGCCAATTACCGTACCTTCACAAGACATGGTATTGGGTCTTTATTACGTAACAAAAGGACGTAAATCGACCCCAGAAGTGCCTATCGCTGGAGAAGGAATGACATTCTACGGTGCTGAAGAAGTAATCATCGCCCTCAACGAAGGAAAAGTGTCTAAACATGCGCACATCAAGTGCCGTGTGACAGTTCGTAACGAGGATGGTTCGCTTGAGAAAAGATTGATTGAAACGGTTGCAGGACGTCTATTGTTCAACCAGTGCGTTCCTGAATCCGTAGGATATATCAATGAATTGTTGACGAAAAAGAAACTTCAACAAATCATTGGACACGTCTTCAAGATTGCGGGTAATGCACGTTGTGCGCAATTCTTGGACGACATCAAGCAACTTGGTTTCCAAACAGCCTTCAAAGGTGGTTTGTCAATCGGTTTGGGAGATATTAAAATCCCAGATGTGAAATGGCAGCTCATTGAAGGTGCAAAAGAAGAAGTTCAAGGTGTGATGGACAACTTCATGATGGGTCTTATCACCGAAAACGAGCGTTATAACCAAATCATTGACGTTTGGACACGTACCAACACGAAATTGGCCAATACGCTTTTGACCCAATTGGAGAACGACCAACAAGGCTTTAACTCCGTTTATATGATGATGCACTCGGGAGCCCGTGGTTCTCGCGAGCAGGTACGTCAGTTGGGAGGTATGCGTGGTTTGATGGCGAAACCTCAGAAAAACCTTGCTGGGGGCGTTGGAGAAATCATCGAAAACCCAATCCTTTCAAACTTTAAGGAAGGTCTCGACGTACTTGAGTACTTTATCTCTACCCACGGTGCGCGTAAAGGTTTGGCCGATACGGCCTTGAAAACAGCCGATGCGGGTTACTTGACACGTCGTTTGCACGATGTAGCTCAGGACGTGGTTGTGAACGAGGTTGACTGTGGAACATTGCGCGGTATCGAGATTTCGGCATTGAAAGACAATGAGGACATCGTTGAGCCATTGTCTGAGCGTATCTTGGGACGGGTTTCTGTACACGATGTACTTGACCCACTTTCGGGTGAGTTAATTTTGTCATCAGGCCAAGAAATCACCGAAGAAATCGCGGCTCGTATCGACGAAACGAGCATCGAAACCGTAGAAATTCGCTCAGTATTGACTTGCGAAACCCGCAGTGGGGTTTGTTCAAAATGCTACGGACGTAACTTGGCGTCGGGGCGCATGGCCGAAATCGGTGAGTCGGTGGGGGTTATTGCCTCACAGTCAATCGGTGAGCCAGGTACGCAGCTGACACTTCGTACGTTCCACGTTGGGGGTACTGCGCAAAACATCGCCGTAGAAGCCAACATCAGAGCGAAATTTGAAGGTAAGATTGAGTTTGAAGATATGCGTACCGTAGAGTCAACGGATGCTGAAGGAAATCCAGTAACGATTGTAATGGGTCGTTCGGGCGAAATTCGCATCGTCAGTGAGTCAAACGGACAGGTATTGATTGGTAATAACGTTCCTTACGGAGCTACATTGCTTGTGAAAGAAGGTGAGCGCGTTACCAAAGGCCACGAACTTTGTAACTGGGATCCTTACAACGCCGTAATCTTGTCAGAATTTAACGGTTCTGCTCAATACGAATCAATCGAAGAAGGTATCACTTTCCGCGAAGAAATCGACGAACAATCGGGCTTCCAGGAAATGGTAATCATCGAAACACGTGACCGTACCAAAAACCCAGGTATCTTGGTAAAAGGTAAGAGCCCGCTCTTGACCGACGCCGATGAGAAGATTTACAACTTGCCTGTAGGTGCGCGTTTGGTAATCAAAGATGGTTCAAATGTAAAAGCAGGTCAGCCTTTGGCGAAATTGCCACGTACACTCGGTAAAACGCGTGACATTACGGGTGGTTTGCCACGGGTAACGGAATTGTTTGAAGCACGTAACCCATCCAACCCAGCGGTAGTTTCTGAAATCGACGGGGTGGTTATCTACGGAATTGTAAAACGCGGTAACCGCGAAATCAATATCGAGTCGAAAGACGGTACGCGTAAGAAATACCTTGTGCCTTTGTCGAAACACATCTTGGTGCAAGATGGTGACTACGTGAAAGCGGGTGAACCACTTTCTGATGGTGCCATTACGCCAAGCGACATCTTGTCGATCAAAGGGCCAACGGCGGTACAAGAATACTTGGTAAACGAAATTCAGGAAGTTTACCGTCTCCAAGGGGTGAAAATCAACGATAAGCACATTGAGTGTATTGTACGCCAAATGATGCAGAAAGTTGAAATCATGGAAGCTGGAGATACCAACTTCTTGGAAATGCAACCTGTAGATAAGTGGACGTTCCGCGAAGAAAACGACCGTGTTCTTGACATGAAAGTGGTAGAGGATTCGGGTGATTCTGAAAACGTGAAGCCAGGGATGTTGATTTCGGCGCGCCGTTTGCGTGACGAAAACTCTACCCTCAAGCGTCGTGATCAGCGTTTGGTAGTGGCACGCGATGCCAAAGCAGCCGTTGCACAACCAACCTTGATGGGTATTACGCAGGCGTCGTTGGGTACCGAAAGCTTTATCTCAGCCGCGTCTTTCCAAGAGACGACCAAAGTGTTGAGCGAAGCGGCGGTACGTGGAAAACGCGATACCCTCGATGGCTTGAAAGAAAACGTAATTGTAGGTCACCTTATTCCAGCAGGAACGGGTGTACGTCGCTACCAGAAAAACATCATTGGTTCGAAAGAAGAACTCGAAACCGTGACCGAATCACGTGAGCGTAGCAGCTCGCGTCGTAGCAAACGTGAATTAGCAAACTAACAGGTTTCCCCGTGAGTTTATAAAAGAAAACGCCCCGACTTCGGTTGGGGCGTTTTTGTTTTGGGTCGCTTACACACTAATTTTTCGATTGCTGCCGTTTTTTAGTTGGATTGTTAACTTTAAGTCACTTCATTACAAAGCAATCAACATTTATTAAGCCCTCGCGAGGCAAAAAGCATGGGTATAAGCCTTAATCTTGCTTGGAGGTGTATGTTCTGACATTTAAGTGATTAGAATTGTTTAAATCAAATTTATATGCCTTAAACAGTGTCAAAAATGAAAACGTTGGTGCTCAGTATTATATTTTCAATTTCGTTGAGTCAAAGCTATAATAAACATAATCTGAAGGAACTTTCTTTCGCTATATCCAAAACCCAACTCAAGGATAAAATACGAAAAGGCGGCAAAGACTATTACCATGCAATACGTGTAAAATTAATTGGAATAGGTAAACTAAATAATTTTAGCAATAGTGATACTCTTTTCATCCTTGAAACGTACGACTATGAAAGTAGTATTTTCTATGGAAAAATATGGAATAGTAAAAATGAAGTCAACTATAAATATGAATTAGGGAAATTTGTTTTTACTGATGAAAAAATATTTACTAAAATTATGTGTAAATTGATAGAGAATTGGGACATTAAACGTATTAAAAAAGAAGAAAAAGAAAATTCAAGTATGATACCAAGTTTTATCATTACAGGTACAAGAGTAATTGATAAAGATAGTATTAGGAAAATAACTTGCATCAAGTTTAAAGAGTTTTTCTTGTTAGAAAGAGATAGGTGACTAATACTCTCCTAACCCATATCTGAGTCTTAAAGATTGGCCATAACTGCCTCAAATCGAGGTAAAGGTTTTTAATAAGTCCCTAATTCTTAGTAGAGACCTTTATGTTTCGTTGGGATTAGTAAATGAACATAGCTCATATCGAAAAGCTCTACTGAACTATAATACGATAATTGTAGGAGTGAAATCAAATGAGTAAGTATTTGGGAATGCTAATCGTTGGAGTCGTACATCTAATTGGTTATCCTATAAACCAAGAAAATAAGTTGAAATCAAAAGTGATAGTAACCTTGTTATGCCTAATTGGAATTAACGTTATATACGTACTTCTCAGGCCACAGTATAGTATAACACATTATGGATTTAAGAATTGTCCTAATACGACTTTGACCCGAATTGAATATAATAAGATAGGTGAAAGAGGGGTCATATTTGCTTATGGGAAAATAGAAGAAAAATCTATTCCGCAAAAAGAAAGTTTAATAGATAGTTTTTTAGGTGGTTTGGACTCTAACTATCAGGTTGTAGCAACCTGTACTAATAATCAAATAACTATTAATTATATATCAGGGTATTACAAGGAAACAAATAATAATGCAAGAATATTTCAAAAACGAGTAAAGACTGATACTTTTTATGAGCTTCAGACAAATAGAGACAATCTTTATATAGAAGGCTACTAATTATATCTCGCTAATTCATCTTAGAGTTCTGAAAAATAAAAACCAGAATCGTTGTGCGTCGCCTTCAAGACTACGTACTAAAAATAAACAGAGTGTCTGTGACACGGTGAGTGCCTGAAAAGTGCCTCAAAGCGAGGCAAAAGCAGCCCATAGTTCAAAAACTCAAGAATAGCCTTAACCGCTCTATCGCGTTGGTAGGTAGTGAAAATACAGCCTTCTAGTATCTACGCGTTTGTTGGTCAAATTCGCATAGGGTGTCAGAGCACTTTGGATAGGTAGGTCAGGGCGTTTTTGTTTTGGGCCGCTTACACACTAATTTTTCGATTGCTGCCGTTTTTTAGTTCCTTTGTTCCCCAAACGACGATTATTTACGTATGAAGAAATTACTTTTTGTTTTCTCTCTCGCTTTCATTTATTGTACCTCACTTTATGCCCAAGACAATAGCTACAACTTGGTGCCTTTTCCTGCGCAGTTCAACGGCGGCGACGGGCAGTTTGTGATCAATGGGCAGACCAAAATCATTGTCACTGCCAAAGATGCCTTACTGAAACCCATTGCGCAATCGTTGGCCAGTGCCCTTAAAACAGCCTCTAAATTGAATTTGGTGGTTGCGCCCGCCGCTCCCCCGACGGCGACCAACACCATTTTTATTCGTTTGAACAAAGCCTTGGGCTTAGGAAACGAAGGGTACAAATTGGTGGTAGGAAAAGAGCGCGTGATTCTGGAATCGGCGACGCCACAAGGGGCTTTTTACGGTTTACAAACCATCCTTCAACTGTTACCCACGGCGGTTTTTAGCCCTACGCCCGTCGAAAACGTCGCGTGGGCAATGCCTGTTTGCCAAATTCAAGACAAACCCCGCTTTGTCCACCGAGGATTGATGCTCGACGTAGCGCGTCATTTTATGCCTGCTTCGTTTGTCAAAAAATACATCGACCTACTAGCCCTGCACAAAATGAACGTATTGCACTGGCATTTGACCGATGACCAAGGCTGGCGCATTGAGATAAAGAAGTACCCCAAACTCACACAAGTGGGCTCAAAACGCAAGGAAACGCTTGTGGGGCACTACTCAGAAAATTACCCTCAGAAATACGACGGAAAAGAATACGGTGGGTTTTATACCCAAGCCGAAATCAAAGACATCGTGAAGTACGCTCAGTCGAAATACGTCACGATTATCCCCGAAATCGAACTGCCAGGGCACGCAACGGCGGCGTTGGCGGCTTATCCAGAGTTAGGATGTGAGCCTTCAAAAAACTACCAAGTGGGCACCAAATGGGGCGTGATGTACGACGTATTTTGCCCCACAGAAAAAACCTTTACCTTTTTGCAGGATGTGTTGACGGAAGTAATGGCGCTTTTCCCCAGTAAATACGTACACATTGGCGGTGACGAATGCCCGAAAGACGCGTGGAAGAAGAGTACGTTTTGCCAAGAATTGATTAAAAAACAAGGCTTGAAAGACGAACACGAGCTGCAAAGTTACTTCATAAAGCGCATTGAGAAGTTTGTCAACTCCAAAGGAAAAAGCATTATTGGTTGGGATGAGATTTTGGAAGGTGGCGTCGCGCCCAACGCGACTGTTATGAGCTGGAGAGGCACGTCAGGAGGCATCGAAGCGGCCAAGCAAAAGCACAATGTCATCATGACGCCGACGACCTACTATTACCTCGATTATTACCAAGGTAATCCTGCCAAAGAACCGTTGGCGATTGGTGGGTATTTGCCCATCGAAAAAGTATATGGCTACGACCCCGCCGACGGTTTTGATGAGGCGTCTAAAAAATACATTTTGGGGGTACAAGGAAACTTATGGACGGAATATGTGCCAACACCCGAACAAGTAGAATACATGACGTTTCCTCGGGCTACGGCCATTGCGGAATCGGCTTGGATGCCTTCGGGCGTCAAAAATTTTGAGGATTTTGCGATGCGTTTGAAAGAACATTTAAAGCGATTGGATTACATCAAAGTCAATTATTCAAAACGTATTTTAGACGTTCGGGCGGTGACGCAGTTCAACAACCAAGGGCAGTTGCAGGTGCGTTTGGATAAATTAGACTCGGACAGTAAAACCTACTACACTACCGACGGCAAGCAGCCTACGACCAGCTCGACGGAATACACCATGCCGATTACGTTGGACAAAATCACGACCATCAAGGCCATTACGACCGCTGGCGCTACTTTTGAGGAAAAGTTCTTTGTGCACCGCGCCAAAGGAAAACCTTACAAATACGCTGCTGCTCCTGCCGACTGGGCCGACCCTGATAAAAAGAAATTGACCGACGGGCAGGTGGCTCAAAGCCCTCAAAACAGCGCGGAATGGGTGCAGATGTCGGGTAAAGATTTGGAAATTACGATTGATTTGGGCGAGGTAAAACCCGTGACCAAAGTGTCGGCCAATTTCTTGAAACTGATTTTGTACAACATCTTCCCTCCTACTTCGGTGGAAATTGGTCTCTCGCGCGACGGCGAAAGTTTCAAAGAAGCCTTGGCGCAACCTGTGACGTACCAATTAGAAGGCGGATGGCAAATTTTACCCGTGGTTGCCGATTTCAAAACGGCTCGGGCGCGTTACATTCGAGTACGGGCTAAAAATGCAGGAAATGCCCCCGCAGGCCATCCAGAAGCAGGTCGCCCCACGACCATAGCGATGGACGAAGTGGTGGTAGATTAAAAAATTAAATAAATAGACATACTCAACAAGAAAGGCGCTGTACCCACAGCGCCTTTCTTGTTGGTGGGAGTATTCTTCCCGTTCACGCCACTTTTTTGGCACTTTGTCCCAATTTAGTCTTATTTTTTTAAACAAAAACGTAGGTTTGCCTCGTTTTTATAACGAAAAAGTACAAATGTAAACTTCTTCTTTTATCCATTAACAAGTAACGGTGGCTTGCCACTTATTGTCAGCTATGAAACATATCTTTAGTATTTTGCTGTGGCTTGGGATGGCCACGTGGGCGTACAGCCAAGAAAAACGAACGATTAGCGGGTACATCAAAGATGCCTCCAATGGTGAAAGTCTGATTGGGGTATCGGTCTATGTTCGAGAAATAGGGAACGGAACCGTGACCAACGACTACGGCTATTATGCCTTAAACCTGCCAACAGGCGTCTCTTACACGCTGGTTTTCAATTACATTGGCTACGAAAAAGTAGAGAAAAAAGTGACGCTTACTGACGATTTAAAGCTCAGTATCGAACTCAAGGACGAAAGTGTGAAGCTGCAAGAAGTCATTGTCAAAACCACGAAAGAAGACGAGAATGTCAAGAACATTGAGATGTCGGTCAATAAGGTGGAGATGAAGACCATTCGCCAAATGCCAGCCTTGCTCGGGGAAGTGGATTTGGTGCGAAGTATTCAATTGCTCCCTGGAGTGACGAGCGTGGGCGAAGGAGCCAGCGGGTTCAACGTCAGGGGTGGAAATATTGACCAAAACTTAGTCCTGCTCGACGAAGCACCTGTCTTCAACGCCTCGCACTTGTTTGGGTTTTTCTCGGTGTTTAACCCCGATGCGGTCAAAGACGTAAAACTCGTTAAAGGTGGGATTCCTGCGCAGTATGGCGGCCGTATTTCGTCGATTTTAGACGTGCGTTTGAAAGAAGGAAATGCCAAAAAACGCGAAATCAACGGCGGAATTGGGACGATTTTCTCCCGTTTGAGCTACGAACAGCCGTTTGCTAAAAGCAAAGGGTCGTTCATTGTGGCGGGGCGTCGTTCGTACATCGACGTGCTGGCGAAGCCGTTTTTGAACGGAGATTTAAAAAACTCACGCTTTTATTTCTATGACCTTACGGCCAAAGCCAATTACCGCATTGATGACAAAAATACGGTCTTTGCTTCGGGCTACTTCGGGCGCGATGTCTTTGGGGCGGACTTTGGTTTTGAGTGGGGAAACCAAACGGCAACGGTTCGCTGGAACCACGTTTTTAACAACAAATTGTTTATGAATGCCACCGCATTCTACTCAAATTATGACTATGGTTTAGAATCGGATCGTAACAATAAGAACAAAAGCGGGGATAAATTTAAGTGGAATTCGAGCATTAAGACGTGGAGTATGAAGCCCGATTTTACGTACTATCTTACGCCTAACAACACCGTTACTTTTGGTGGACAGTACATCAATTACAGCACCAAACCAGGCACAGCGACGGCGATTTCGAGTGGTGAAGAACGAAACATTAGCTTAGACCCACGTTATGCTGACGAGTCGTCTTTGTACATCGGAAATGACCAAAAACTCAACGAATGGTTGTCGTTTCAGTACGGAATTCGGTATTCGTATTTCCGAAATTTAGGGCCAGGGACGGCCTACGAGTTTTTGGAAGTGGTGAAAGGCGACCGAAAACTCCCCGTTTCGGAGAAAAAATACGAATCGGGCGTGATAAATACGTATGGCAATTGGGAGCCACGTTTTTCGACCAAAATAGAGGTAAGTCCTTCTACTTCCATCAAGGCGAGCTATAACCGAACAGCTCAGTATTTGCACCTATTGTCAAACACGGCAGCAAGTTCGCCGTTGGATGTGTGGACGTTGAGTTCAAAAATTATTAAGCCACAACTAGCCGACCAAGTGGCATTGGGTTGGTTTCAAAACTTTCAAGAAAACATGTACGAGGCTTCGTTGGAGGTCTATTACAAGAAGCTTCAAAACCAAATTGACTACGTAGCCAACTCCGATTTGTTGCTCAATACGTACCTCGAAGGTGACCTGCTTTTTGGTAACGGTCGGGCGTACGGAGCCGAGGTGTATGTGAAAAAAAATCGTGGCAAGCTGACGGGCTGGGTGAGTTATACCCTTGCGCGTACGGAACGTAAAATAGAAGGCATTAACAATGACAATTGGTTTCCTGCGCGTTTTGACAAAACCCATAACCTTTCGACGGTGGTATTGTATCAACTCAACGACCGTTTGAGCTTCTCGGCCAATTTTGCCTTCAATACGGGGACTCCTGCGACTTTCCCTACCAACCGCTTTGAATGGGGAGGCTGGACGTTGCCGCAAAATGTGGACAACAGCCGCAACGCTGCCCGCATCCCCGCTTACCATCGTCTCGATTTAGGTGCGACGCTTAAATCGAAGAAAAAACTCTTTGGCAAAGGCCAAGGCGAGTGGGTACTCAGTGTTTATAACGTCTATAATCGTCGTAATCCTTTCTCAATGTATGTGCGTCAAAATGAGGATAATAACCTCAAAACCGAAGCCGTTCGCTACGCGGTGATTGGCTCGGTGGTTCCTGCCATTACGTACAACTTTAAATTTTAATCGCCATGAAAAAGAATACGCTTCATACTTTTTTGACCTATACCAGCCTTGCATTTTTGACCGTAGCAACCCTCACGAGCTGCGAAGATGTGGTGGATTTGGACGTAAAATCAGGTGCCCCACAGCTAGTAGTCGATGGTTGGGTAACGAACCAACAAACCAGCCAAACCATTCGCCTGACCGAATCGGCGGGGTATTTTGATAACAGCCCCGCAAAACCAGTCCTCAACGCGACCGTGACCGTTACCGACGATAAAGGCGGGGTATTCTCTTTTGTTGACCTTAAAAAAGATGGAAACTACGTTTGGAAGCCAGTGGCTGCCAGCGATACCATCGGGCGGGTAGGACGAACTTACACGTTGCGCATCAAAATGGGAACCGAAGAATATACCGCCGTGAGCAAGCTCAATCGGGTTCCTAAAATTGACTCAGTGACCTATTTCTTTGACAAATTACCGATTGCTCCCGCGGATGATGCACCTCAAGAAGGCTATACGGCGGAGTTTTTTGCCCGTGATCCAGCGGGAGCGGGAGACTGCTACTGGATAAAGAGCTACAAAAACGGCAAGTATTTCAACAAAACGACCGAAATCACCATCGCGTACGATGCCGCGTTTAGCCCAGGCGCCAACAGCGATGGTTTGCGCTTTATTTTGCCCATTCGTCGGGCTATTTCGCCTGAGTTTTACAAAGAAAAAGACACCGTCAAAGTAGAGCTGTACAGCATTCCGTTGGAAGGGTACTATTTCTTAAACCAAGTAAGGGCTGAGTCGAACAACCAAGGACTGTTTGCAACGGCTCCGTCCAATATTTACAGCAACATACAAAATACCAATCCAACGGGACGCAAAGCGTTGGGCTTCTTTGGCGCGGCGGCGGTTAGTACGTTTACCGAAGTGATTGATGCCAAAAAAGCAAGACCCAAAGACGGCAATTAGGCCTTAACAGACAACGCCTTCGGAGAGGCGGAGGGTTTGGGTAACGCAGCTCGGGATTTCGTAAGGATAATGAGAAACGTAAATGAGCGTTTGCTCTTGCGAATCACAGACGGCGTTTACAACCTCCTTAAAATGCTCTACGGCTGCAAAATCTAGCCCTTGGCAGGGTTCGTCTAAAATCAGCAGCGGTGGATGTTTCACCAGCGCTCTGGCCAATAAAACGAGGCGTTGCTGGCCTTTGGAAAGGTTTTTAAATAATTTATCAAGTAACGAACCCACGTTGAGCCATTCGGCAACGGCGTGGGTTTGTTGTAGTTGGTCTTCCGTTAGTTTTCGGAAATACACCCCCGTAGCGTCAAAAAAGCCTGAAGCAATGGTTTTAAAAACGGTGGTTTCTTGGGGGAAATACAAATGAAGTTCGGGAGAAACGTGCCCAATTTTGTTTTTGACGTCCCACATCGACGGCCCACCTCGTTTGAGGTCAAACAAATCATAATCATTAGCAAAACGTTGAGGATTGTCGGCGGTTAAAATACTCAACAACGTCGATTTCCCCGACCCATTAGGGCCAACAAGCGCCCACTTCTCCCCTTTTTTGATTTGCCAATTGACGTTATCGAGCACTTTTTTACCACTGTAAGTAATGGTGATGTTGCGCAAGTTGACCGCCAACGAAAAATTATACGTTGGAGAAATCGGGACTACTTCGCGGGGCTGAAACGTAGCTTTGTCGGTTTCTGAAAGTGATTCTTCTTCCGAAATAATTCTCCCTTCTTTCAATCGAACCACGTGGGTGACGCTTTGGGGAATTTCGACGGAGGAGGTAACCAACACAATGGTAACGCCTGCTTCTTTGAGGTGCGCAAGGGCGTTTCTGAGTACTTCGCGCGAGTGGACGTCCAAGCCCGAAAAGGGGTTATCTAAAAGCAATAATTGCGGTTTTTTGAGCAGCGACCGCGCCAAAAGCATCCGCCGAGTTTCGCCGTTGGACAAGGTCACAAAGTGACGGTCGAGCAGGTGGTCGATGGAAAGCAACTGGCAAGTGGCCAGTAAATCGGCTTCGCTAATGGTGTTAGGCGGAAGCACCACCGAATGGTTGTCAACGGTTCCTACGGGCTTGAGTTGATTGGTCAGCACTTCACGAACGGTGGGTGCCACTTCCGCTTCGTGGCTATGAAAACGCTGCTGGTAATACTGCGCAGCGGATCTGATGATGCGATTGAAAGAGTAATCAGACGGAACCAGTTCGGCCACTTTTGAGAGTAACACATCGCCGTAATCGTGGGTCAATTTTCCGCGCCAAATGGGCCATTTTCCCGCCAAAACCTCTAATAATGTGGATTTTCCACTTCCATTTTCTCCAATGATGGCCCACTGTTCACCCGTTTGAATGGTGAGCGAAAGGTCGGATAAAACAACGGTGTCGTAGCGACGAACAAAAGCGTTTTGGAGTGTAATCATGAACTTTGTCAAAGTTTGGGACTTTGACAAAGTTAGTAGTCTAAATACTTTATATTTGCTTAAATCTATACTTTATGGAATCACTTTTTGTTACTGAGCGCATTAAAGAGCTCCTTCCGAAAATCAAAGCCTTCATTGAGAGTGAGTTATACCCACTCGAAACCCCCGAATACCTTGCCCATGACTTTTCGCACGTTGAGCCGATTCTTCAGAAAAAACGGCAGTTGGTCAAAAAAGCAGGTTTGTGGGGATTGCACTTGCCCGAAGAAGACGGCGGGCTAAACCTCACGCTCTGTGAATTTGGTCAAATCAGCGAAGTGCTGGCCAGTTCGCCTTTTGGGCATTTTGTGTTCAATACTCAAGCTCCCGACATTGGGAATACCGAACTAATGCACAAATACGCCCCCACGCATTTGAAAGAGCAGTACTTAAAGCCATTGATGGACGGCGATATCCGTAGTTGTTTTAGTATGACGGAGCCCGAATTTGCAGGGTCAAATCCTACGCGCATGGGTACGACGGCGGTCAAAGACGGGGATGATTACGTGATTAATGGCCACAAATGGTTTACCAGCAGTGCCGACGGCGCGGCTTTTGCCGTGGTGATGGCCGTAACCAATCCCGATGCTGCTCCGCACAAACGGGCCAGCCAAATCATCGTTCCGATGGATACCCCTGGGGTAAAACTGGTACGCAATATCCCCATCATGGGCCATGCGGGCGATAGCTGGGCGAGCCACGCCGAGATGCTCTACGAAAATGTTCGAGTGCCTCAGTCAAACCTAATTGGTGCCGAAGGGGCAGGGTTTTTATTGGCGCAAGAGCGCCTCGGCCCTGGTCGGATTCACCACTGTATGCGTTTTATCGGGATTGCCGAGCGAAGTTTTGATTTGATGTGCCGCTATGCCGCTAGTCGGGAAATGGAAGAGGGCGTTTTTTTGGGAGAAAAGCAGTTTATCCAGGGGTTTATTGCCGAAAGCAGGGCCGAAATCGACGCTGCACGTTTGCTAGTATTGCGTACGGCCAAGCACATTGACGAGCGCGGAGCAGCGGCCGTGCGGGACGAAATTTCGATGATTAAGTTCTTTACGGCCAACATGATGCTTCGGGTAATTGACCGCGCCATTCAGACTCACGGCGGGCTAGGCATGACCAGCGACGTACTGTTATCGTACTGGTACGCCCACGAGCGAGCGGCACGTATCTACGACGGAGCCGACGAAGTACACAAAACCGCCTTGGCAAGAGGTATTTTGAAAGGCTATGGCCTTGATACCCGAAAAAAATAACTCATTATTTTACTTCTGACAGCAGCGGGCTGTGGGTAAGCGGAAGCGATAAGAAAAAGGAGGTGCCGACTCCGTCTTCCGTTTCAAACCAAATAGTCCCTCCAGCGTGTTCTACGCCTCGTTTGGCAATGGCCAAACCGAGGCCAGAGCCGCCTTGTTTGGTGCTAAAGTTGGGTAAAAATACCTTCGGACGAATGGGTTCAGGAATCCCGTTCCCGTTGTCCTGCACTTCAATATAAACGTTGCCTTCGTCGGTACGGAGTCGTAGCGAAATCTCAGGACGGCGGCCTTCAGGCACGGACTGAATACCGTTGATGATGAGGTTGGTGATGATACGCCCAATGAGCTGTCGGTCGCCCATGACATTGACCCGCTGTACCCGAATATCTCGTTGCAGGGTGATTTTTGGGTCGTCAGAATACAAATCAGCGGCTTTGTTGAGAACCGAAGAAATTTCAAACAGCTCGTTCTTGGGCAACGGCATTTTAGCAAAATCCGAGAACGACGTCGCAATGTCACTGATGTTGTCGATTTGGTCGATGAGCGATTCAAACGTCCGCCGAATCCGCTCGCTTTGGGGCATATTTGGCGGCAAATCACGTAGCATCGTTCGCTGAAGTTGCTGAATCGTCAACTTCATCGGCGTCAGTGGGTTCTTGATTTCGTGCGCTACTTGCTTGGCCATTTCCCGCCAAGCCGATTGTTTTTCGTTTTTGGCCAACTCTTCTTTGCTTTCGCTGAGTTTTTTGAGCATATCGTTGTACGACTTCACCAACGTCCCGATTTCGTCGTCTGATTTCCAATCTACGGGCTCATTGAGCTGGTGTAAATTGATGCGACGAAACTTCTGCGTCATGATTCGGAGCGGTATTGTCAAAAGGTTAGATGCCCAGTAGGACAGCACCAAAAACACCAAAAACATAATGGCGAAAACGCTCAAAATCGTCGAGATAACCTCAATAATTTGGCGGTCTAACTCGGGTTTTGAATCAAAATGCGGAATACTAAGTACCCCAAGAGGTTTACTATTGCTACTTGCTCGTAGGGTTACGTAAGCGGTACGGTATTGTTTTTTTCCCAACGATTCGTCCAGCAAAACCTCATTTTCGCGGTCTTGTATCAGGTGAATATAGGCGTCAGGGTTAATCCACTTAGAGAGCAGCTTACTTTCGTAAATGAGCGGTTTGGTGGTCATGTACAACGTACCGTCGTTCGAGAAAAAATTGATGTCAACGTTGGCATCGCGGGCAATTTTTCCCAGCTCTTCTTCCATCGAGTCCTTGCTGCGAATGCCATCTAGCTGTTCCTCAAGGTAAGGGACAAAGTTGGTAGCAATGTTTTTGGTGCTGGAAAGGTACGAGCTTTCTTGGTTGTTGAAATAATTGGTACTAATGACACTCAACGTAATCAAAACAATCAAAATAAGCGGCAAGAAAAAGGCTACATTTAGTAAGATTTGGATTTTGGTCGTATAACTGATTTTCAGCCGTCGGAATCCATATTTGAGCGCATAAACGGCAATAATACAGATGACGTACAGCACCAAAACCAAGTACAAAAACGAAAAGTTGGAAGTCAGGCTTTTGAATGGATACGACTTTGACGATACCACCACATAGCGTTTGTTTTTGTCTCGGCTTCCTACGTGTTTGTAATCGTACAAAAGGAGTCCCGTATCAAAAAGTGTGGAATCATCTAACACCGTAAGGGGCATTTTACGGTCGTAATTGTAGCTGCCCGAGCTGTACATAAGCTCCTTTTGGGCGTCATAAATAGCGTAACTATATTGCCGTGTTTCGGGAGTTGGGACAAACTTTTTGTCCATCAACAACTCTGGATACACATTCTTGGGTTGGTCTTCGCGGGGGTTTAGATTGAGCACGACCCACCCTAGCAAGAGCGAATCTTGCCGAATGTCAATCAGGCTGAGGTATTGTTTTTTGAAGTTATTGACAAGGTCATTAATAAAAAACAAGGAAGGATAATTGGTCTGGTACTTCACTTGCCGATACGGGTGTGTGTAATCATCGAAGTTGAGGGCATCAAACGTATTATCAAGCGGCTGACCATCGGCTTTGAACGAAAGCACCTCAATGTCGTATTTGTCGAAATATTTATCTAAGTGAATACTTTTTACTTTTTGCTGAATCCGCTCGCGGGAGAGAATGGTATCACTGATAAATGTTTCCTGAATATCAACATCTTTACTGATGGCATCTTTGGCGCGGTCGAGCAAAAACTCGCCAAAAGGGTCGTTTTCAGCGATGATTTTTTGGCCAAATTCCTTCTTGTTCGTGATGTCTTTGCGGTCTTCTTCGGTATAAACAACGTAGGTCGTTACCAATGCCCAAAAGAATGCTCCCGTGAAATAATAAATGGTGGTTCGATACCGAAACGAATAGAGAATACGAGGAAACCGTGAGAAATAAAGTACAATAAAATAAATGGCGTGAATCCACAAAACCCAAGTAAGCTGGCCGCCAAAAAGCCATAAAAGCAGTACAAATACGCCACAACTCAGCAAAAAAATGAGCGTTCCTTGAACGCGATTTTTGGGGTTGAAGCGAATAAACAAACTGACAAATAAATGTGTTCCAAGGAAGTAAATACTTGAAATACAGATAAATATAATAATGCAGACAATCTTGAGAACCGAGAATGAAATGCTCAAGGTGATGTCGAGGGTAAACTGCGATTTTTCGTAGATGTTCTGTAGTTCAGAAAAACATCCGTAAAAGACCCCAAAGCTAAGAATGACAAATAGCCCAGACAACAATACTTTGGGAACGCCCGAAACACGAAGTAAACTTGAGTAAATTTTGGAACGAAAATAAAAATCTGCCAAATACAACACCAAGACAAAAACAACGATGGAGTTGAGTAGCAAGTCGCCCAAAGATGGAGCAATGGGCGATGAAGCGTAAAATTTAGGGTTAAAAATATCGTTCTCGTAAAACACAAACGGAACCCCAAAATACAGCATTCCAAGCCGTAAAAGCATCAAATACAGGGCGAGCAAAACAAAAGCGCGCTCATAATGACGCTCGCGGCTCCATCGGAGTATCCAACGGATGACGTAAATCCCCAAAAAGAAAATACACAATGCACCCCAAATAATGCTGTTGACAGGAGTCGTTTGGTTGTAGGTCTCAAATTTGGGGGGAGTAATTGAAAACAGGAAATGGGTGTTGTTGTCGAGGACGTTGCTGTAAATAGGCCCCAAGCGCGTCGAAATCTGCTGAGGGTCAATCGAAAATAGCTCGGTGTTGTAGCCCGACTGAAAGTAGTTGTTTTTGTTTTTATAGTGGCTGTATAAATTAATCACCGAAACGACATCAAGGCGGGTGTCATTCTGAACTAGCTGCCGCCGACTTACCAGAAACTTCCCTTGTTCAAAGGTAACTAGCTGGGTTTGGGCAATTTTACGAATTGATTCGTATTCGGGAATAAAACGATAGTCGGACCAAAAAACCAGTTGCCCATTTTGGAAGATGTAATAGGGGTATTTGGTTGGACGACGAAAGGCGGAGAATTGACGAGAACTGTTTTGGGAGGCAATCGTCATGATTTCTCCTAGTTCTTTGTGGGAGAGATCCAGTTCTTGTTTTACGCGTTCTTTGACAGCCGAAAAATATTTTTCCTCTGATGCTCCTAATGCGCCTCTTTCAAAGACAAAAAACGATAGCAATGCCAACAGAAAAGAAGCAAAGGCCAGAAAAGCAAAAATATGTCGTTTAACTTGCTGCACGAACGTTAAAGATAGGGTTTGAGTTTATCCACAACCCTCCCTAAAATCGTGCCAAAAGTTACTTTTATCAAGAAGTATTAATAACTATCTCGCTGTCAGCTAATTATTTTACGACCGTAAAGCCTGCCCCATTGTCAGTTTCTTCAAAATCGACTTCCGTGCCTATGACATACATTAAGTGGCGTTTGTCGATGATTACTTTGATGGCGTCAATGTCATACACTTGGTCGTGTTCGGTAGGCGTATCAAATCCTAATAAAAACTGCCCAACGCACCCGCCACCTTTCATTCCAACGCGCAGACCGTAGCTGTCAGGTATTTTATTGGCCGTAAGGGTGTCAATAATTTCGCGTTTTGCTGTCTCTGAAATCCGAATAGGTTGAGCGTTTGCCATGTTGTTTTGTACGTTTGTCGCTACCCGACGCACTATTTTGATGATACTTTGCGTTCTTTGCGGGAATAAACCTTGTGTAGGTAATCAAACAACAAATCAATGGAAATCGTCACCGACTTATTGAAAATTATTCTTCCATCGGCATTGGTACTGTATGCCATGTACCTAACTGTAACGGCATTTTTGAAAAAGCAATTGACCGAAAAAGAAGTAGAGTTACAGCGTAAAAACGTAGAAATTGCGTTGCCGATTCGTTTGCAAGCATACGAACGAATGTGTTTGTTTTTGGAGCGAATTACGCCCAATAACCTACTCATTCGCACCAACGGAGTAGCTACGCAAGCCATTGAATTTCAACAAATTCTTTTGCACGAAGTTCGGGAAGAATTTAACCATAACCTATCGCAACAGGTTTATATGAGTAATGATGCGTGGGAGCACGTGCGTTCGGCGCAACAAGAAGTAATCACGCTCATTAACCAAGCCGCCGCAGAAGTAAAACCAGACGCCGCGCCGATTGATTTATCGAAAAAGATTTTTGAAAAAATCGTTCAAGAAAACCGAAACCCAACGGCATTGGCGCTCAAGTTTGTCAAGGATGAAATTCAGCGGGAGTTTATGTAAAAGGAACACAACCTCTCGAAAGTTCAAAACAAAAACCTCTCGAAAGTTTAAAACTTTCGAGAGGTTAGCTAGCGAGTAACCCATAGTTTTTGAGAAACGCGGCCTCGGTCAGGCGTTTGGTACGTCATAAAATAAAGCCCATTCTCCAGAATTTTATGGGGGCGAATCGTAAGGCTATTGTTAGAAGTTGCCTGAATTTCAAACGGAATTTCTTGTCCCAACATCGTTATCAGTCGCAAACGGTCAAGCTCAAGATTATCAAACTGTAGGCGGACACTGCTCCCGTCCGATGGGTTTGGATAAATGACAAACTGCGTTGCCTCGGTTTGAGGGCTAACAGCTATAATTTTTGAATAATCCGACGTGCCGTCTTTGTCCACCTGTTTGAGTCGGTAATAATTGACGCCAGGGAGCGGAGCTTCATCCAAAAAGCTGTAATTTATAACTTGACGAGAGTCGCCTGCGGAGGTAAGTTTCCCAATCGTAGCAAATTCTTTTAAATCGGTACTTCGCTCCACGTTAAAATGGCTACTGTTGATTTCAAGCGCCGTTGCCCACGAAAGTCGTACCCGTTCAGCTTCTGCTTTTCCCCGAAAATACATCAATTGAACAGGGACAATATTTGACCACGATAGACTTGACAAGAAAATACTTTGGGTACTAAGCGAACCATTTCTTGCGTCACTTCCACTGCCGTAAGTGAGCGTAAAGCGTTTTACGCCGCTATTACGAAAATTGACCGTTGCGCGGGTCGTATCTAAGGGGTCGGTATTGAAACCAGATAATACTTTAATGTGTGGGGCTGTCCCGTTAGACAAAAAGGCAGTATTGGGGTTATAAGTAATCGTGGGTAAAATGCCCGCATTTTTGTCATCGTACGCTTCAATTGCCACGCGATCTTGGTAATTACTAAAGCTCAACTCGCGGTCAATTCCCAATAAAGCAAACGATAAATTTGTGACAGGGTCGCTAAAAGTGAACGAAATCGTAACGACCTGCGTACGGCTTCCGAGGTTCATACTCAACCACAGTCCCCGCGAGTCAGTGCGTGGGGTGTTATTGTTAAAACGGTTGGTTGACCCTTGAATGTTGGCTGTTACGGTTACGGCAGGTGTACCTAAGTTCGT
This sequence comes from Runella sp. R5_40, assembly GCF_057652295.1. Classification (NCBI taxonomy): domain Bacteria; kingdom Pseudomonadati; phylum Bacteroidota; class Cytophagia; order Cytophagales; family Spirosomataceae; genus Runella; species Runella sp. R5_40. Next base: position 101,843 of record NZ_JBYFCH010000008.1, read on the forward strand.
AAAAGTATGTGACAACGACCCGTCGGGAAGCCATTTGGTGGTTTCTGATTCCGACGTTAGGTCAACAAAGCCCTGCCCAAACGAAAGTTGAGTGCAAAGTACCGCCAACAAAACCAATAAACCCCTCATAAATCGTAAACAGTTACACATTCTCGTTGTTATTTTGATTCTACAAAATATATACGTAAGAAATGAAACAAAGATAGTTAAACTTTGTAAAAAAGTTACATTAAGCTTTCTTACAATTCATTAGCAAACTCAATTGCCTTTCTCAAGGCGGCTAGCTTGTTGTTCACTTCTTGCATTTCAGAGGCAATATTTGACTTGGCTACAACTCCCATGCCAGCTTGGTAAAACAACGTATTGTTTTTACTCAAAAATGTACGAATCGTAATGCAGTGGTTGAAGTCTCCGTTGAAACTAATATGCCCAAGTGCACCGCCATAAATGCTACGATTGGTACGTTCGAGGCGATTGATGATGGTCATGGCGTTGTGTTTGGGTGCTCCCGAAAGCGTTCCTGCGGGGAATGTATCAGCCACAAGTTGAAGCGGATTTACCCCTTCACTCATCTTGCCCGTTACTTTTGAAACAAGGTGGATAACGTGCGAGAAAAACTGAGCTTCTTTGTAGGTTTCTACTTTTACTACGTCGCAGCTACGGCTCAAATCATTACGGGCAAGGTCAACGAGCATCACGTGTTCGGCCGTTTCTTTGGGGTCAGCGGCGAGTTGGCGGGCTAGTTCGGCGTCTTTTTCGTCGTCGCCTGTGCGGCGGAAAGTACCTGCGATGGGGTGGATTTCGGCGTGGCCGTTTTTGATAAAAATTTGTTTCTCGGGCGACGAACCAAATACTTTGTAGCCGCCAAAGTCGAAGAAAAACAAGTAGGGTGAAGGGTTAACCGAACGCAAAGCACGGTAAACGTTGAACTCGTCACCTTCAAATTTTTTGCTGAATCTTCTCGACGGAACAATCTGAAAAACGTCGCCGCGCAAGCAGTGGTTGATGCATTGTTGGATGATACCCTCCATTTCGGGGTCGGTTACGTTGCTCTGCTCACTTTCTTGGGCTTTAAAGCGGAAAGTAGCCATTTTAGGCGCTTTTACAATCATTTCGAGCGAGTCTAAGTCCATACCCATCGACTTGCTATGATTCGCGTCGTCGCGCGTTACGCCATAATCGTGTTCAAAAAGATATACTTCGTCTTTGAAGTGGTTGAAGGCAATCACAAACCGGTACACCCGATACACCATCTGCGGAATGGCATTGTCAGGGGTTTTTTCTTGAATCTCAATGTCTTCAAAATACTCAACCGAATCGTACGTAATATGCCCAAACAAGCCTCCGTTGATGAAAGGGTGCTCGTTTTTAGGGGCGTCGAAGCGGTGAATAAAATCATGCAACGTCTGCATGGCCTGTTTGCGATAAGGCAAGCGGAACGTTTCTTCACTGCCATCAGGAAAGGTTTGAGTGACAACGTCTTCGTCGATAACAAAAGAAGCAACGGGGTCGCAAGCGATGACGCTAAAGCCGTGTTCCATGCCGTGGTACTCGGCACTTTCGAGCATTACGGTATAAGGAAACTTATCGCGAAGTTTGAGATAAACGCCCACGGGCGTAAGCATGTCACCTAGCAATTTTCTGCTTTGGGTACTGATTTTGAAGGTAGTGTCGGTGGTTGTCATGTATCATTTGAGATTGAGGTGCATAAAAATAAAAAGCCCGCTGTTTGATGAACAGCGGGCTTTTTTGGGTAAAAAAGTGAGCATAGTGCTATCTGTTCATCTCGGAAAAGAAGAACGCCACCACCAGCTTGTATTTTTTACGTTTGGATTCATGTCACAAAAGTACAATCGTGTTTTAAAAAACCAAATTTTTATTTTGAGAGGTGTTGAGAACCCTTACTTTTTCTTGTAGAAGTTATAGATGACCGATACTTGCAACGTGCGGTTGTAGAGCGACTCGGTAGAAGTGCTCGAAATATTGGTAAAACCGTGTACGTAGCGAAGGTTGAGGCTAAAGTCTTCGGCCATGTCCATAAAATCAAAGCGAAGTCCAGAGCCTAAGCTAAACTCATTTTTACGAAGGGGAACAATCGTGTTTGGGTTGTGAAGCAAGTAGCTGATTTCGGGAGCTACTTCCAACGTAAGACCTTCGGTGATGGTATAGCCTACCGTTGGCACAAAACTTCCGTAGTTGAAGTTATTCCGAACTACCTGAAACTCACCTTTGAACGTTCCTCCGCGTACAGAAAGCTGTACTTCGGGCTGGAACACCCATTTTCTATCGGGCGTACGATAACGAAAAAACACGCCCAAATTAGGGTGTGATTGGCGTTTGAGGCTGTAAATAAAGTTTGGAGAATAGGTACTTCGCGCAATGTTCAAGCCTGCCTTTACCCCAAAATGTGGTTTAAGATAGAGCGTTTGGGCGGAAGCACCGAAGGTTAAAAACGCGAAAAAAAGTAATAATTTGTGTCTCAAATTCATTGTGATAGTTAATTAAATAGTCATCTAATTCAAGCTAGGGTCGGTTGGAAAATGTGATTTGACCCTATACTCGCCTCCCATTCGTCTCAAAACTGCTCTCCACAGCTGTTCGGAAGGAGTGGTAAATAAAAATGATGGATCGGCATCGGCCACAATCCACGCATTTTGGTTGATTTCTTCCTCCAGTTGCCCTCCCGACCAGCCTGAATACCCAATGAAAAAACGTATATCTTGCTCGGTTATTTTGCCAACGTTGAGAAGGCTTACAATTTGTTCAAAATCACCACTCCAGAAACAGTTCTCGCCTACTGGAATGGCGTCTTCAATAAACGGGAGTTGGTGTAAAAAATGCAAGGTGTTTTGCTCGACAGGCCCACCTAAGTACAACGGAAGGTTGTTGACAACGGGCTCGCGCAAAACGTCGTTTAAACTCAAATTGGTGGTTTGATTAAGGACTAGCCCAAACGTACCTTGCTCGTTGTGCTCGCACATAAACACAACACTTCGCTCAAAATTGGAGTCGCCTAAGAAGGGTTCTGCAATCAAAAGTTTTCCTGTAGTGGGCTTTTTTATTGGCACAATCTTCGTCTGTTTGTGAAATTAGACCTTTCAGAAGACAAAAATAAGGTTTTTTCTTGGCTACTGAATAGGCATTGGAGGAACTAAGTCGGTAAAAAAATAAGTAGTCGTGATGGTGGTGCCTTCGGCGGTGGTATAATGGTACGTTTTTTCGACCGTTTCTCCGATTTGAAAACGGATTGGTTCTGAAAAATAGGGAGCGTCAAAAACAAAGGTGTGAAACTCCCCATTTTCGCCGCAAGGGTCGATGTGTGAAGGTAAATCTTTGACAAAATCGGCATCCAATACCCGTCCGCAAAACGATTTGTCGAGCACATCGCCATTGACACTCACGACGATAGTTTGAAAACCGTTTGCCCAAAATTCGTTTAATAATTCGAGAGAAGCCCGTTTCCACAAGGGAAAAACGCCCGTCAGTCCCAGGGGCCGCAGTCGCTCTTCGCGGTGTTGCCGAAGGTCTTCTAAAAAAATATCACCAAAGACCGAATGCGTTATGCCCGATGCTACCAAAGGCGTTAATGTCTCAGCCATGCGGTGGTGGTATTCTTCCATCGAAACGGTTTCGGGCAGTCGAAGCTTGACGAGCGGTAGCCCTAGGGCTTGTGCTTGTTGGTCAAGAAGTTCTTCGCGCACACCGTGCATCGACACCCGCCCATACGCCTCATTGACGGTCGTCAGTAGCTGCGTTACGTCCATGGTGGGGTGTTGCAAAACGTGATAAAGAGACAAAGCAGAATCTTTGCCTCCCGACCAGTTTATGAGGGTTTTGTGTTTCATTTAACCACCGATAACTGTGGAAAACGAACTTTGAGTAATTCAAAGCCACCAAAGAAAATCGCACCGTAGGCAAGCGTACCTGCTAGGAAATTGCGCATGAAAGGAAAACCTTGTGCCAATGCTTGTTGTAGCCCTGCCCAGTCGCGACTGAGGGGAAGCTGTGTGCGAATGTCAGTTCCGCCGCTTAACCAGACCGTAAAATCAGATAAAACCCAATGAGTGACGGCTGCTGCAATGCTGGCTACGACAATGTTTTTGAGGCTTACCTTTTTTAAAAGTACGTTGCCAAGGAGGACAACCAACGCGAAAATGCCATATACCCAGTACCAGCCGTCGTAAATAAAACCATATTGGCCGCCATAAATCACGTTATTGATGACCATATCGCTAATAAAAAGGGTCAGAAGAGGGAAAAAGAAGGCTTTTCCGCGCTGCGAAAAATAAGCACCTGCAAATAGCCCCATGGCCCCAATGGGCGTGAAGTTGGCGACGGCGGAGGGCTGTGCTACGTTGATAATGCGAATCAACGCAAGGACAAGAATGAAGCACAGTAGGGTCGTAAAACGAGGATTGATTGATTGTTTCATAGTTTTTTGATAAATGGTATAGAAAAAAGGGAAACCCTCTCTTCGGCCTTATTAAAACAAGGCAAAAGAGAGGGTCAGCAAAGTCGCTCTTTAACTGAAGACTACAGAGAAATCGATCAGTATTCGTCTTCGTTGAAGAAGAAGTCGTCTTTGGTAGGGTAATCTGGCCAAATCTCCTCGATACTTTCGTAGGGTTGGCCATCGTCTTCAAGTTCTTGAAGGTTTTCGACTACTTCTAACGGTGCTCCTGTGCGAATAGCAAAGTCAATTAATTCATCTTTTGTAGCGGGCCAAGGCGCGTCTTCTAAATAGGAGGCTAGTTCCAATGTCCAATACATACTCTCTTCCTTTTATTGGTTCTAAAATAGGTTAATTATCCAGTCGAATTGTGAAAATCCAACGTTTTTGGGCTGGAAAATGTTGCGAAGGATAGTATTTTTTTTGAATATGTCAAGAAGTTTTTTTTAAGCCCTGATAATCAATAAATTACTTTTATGCCATGATAGAATTCTTGCGCTTGGTAGTCCTTCCGAAGCGGGTGTCCATGCCAATCGTTGGGAAGTAAGATGCGCCGCAAGTCGGGGTGGTTCTCAAAGAAAATTCCTACCAAATCGTACGTTTCCCGCTCGTGCCAATCGGCCGTTCGCCAAATGGAGGAGACCGAAGGTACCTTGGGCGGTGTGCCATCAGCAGGGCGCTCAACGGTGACTTTGATGGCTAAATTATGCTCATACGGAATCGACGTCAAATGATAAATCACTTCCATCGTGTTGGCGGCTGGGCCATTGTCGATGCCCGTAACACAAGCCAAATAATCAAAAAACAGGCGTTCGTCGTTGGCCAAAAACTGACACAGTTCGAACAACTGGTTTGCCTGAATTTGCACAATGGGTTGGTTGGCTTTTTGGTTGACGACAGAAAACGAATCTATCCCAAACTGTTCGGTCAGTACCTGCGTTATTTCTGAAAATGTCATGAGGGTAAGGCTCAATTAGGCTACACGTTTTCTTTTTCTATTTCGAGCAAAAGCGTAGGTGCAAGCGGGTGTTCGTTGCTAATTTTTTCCTGTAGTTTCAAAAAACCACCAATCAATGCCTCGGGGCGTGGTGGGCAGCCAGGTACATACACATCCACGGGGATGATTCTATCTACGCCTTTCACGACGTGGTAGCCATGCTCCCAATAAGGTCCGCCACAGTTGGAGCAGCTTCCCATCGAAATCACGTAGCGAGGCTCAGGCATTTGCTCGTAAAGGCGTCGGATGCGGTCGGCCATTTTGAACGTTACGGTGCCTGCCACAATCATCACGTCCGACTGGCGAGGCGAAGGCCGCGGAAAAATTCCGAAACGTTCCAAGTCGTAGTTGGACGCGTACGAGGCCATCATTTCGATGGCGCAACAGGCCAATCCAAATCCCATCGGCCAAAGCGACGAAAGCCGCGACCAATTGAGCAAGTCTTCGACGCTGGTGACAATCACCCCGCCATCTCCTGTTTTGAGTCTATTGTTTTGTAAATCCATGCTACGCGTTATCGGAGTGCTAAACTTTGACAAAGTTAGGTAAAACGTTGTGAAAGTTAGACGGACTGTGGTTCAAATTGGCCGTTGACAAGGGTGAAAAACTGACTTTGAATGGCTTGTCGCTCGGTGAGGTAATTGTTGTAATGAGGATAAAACCGCAACCGCTCATCGATGGTTTGGTCGTGGACTCCCTGCAAGCCAAGCAGCAACTCACAACCTTCGCGCACGGCAAAGTTTCCGCCGTCTTGGGCTGTGATGTAATCAACAAGCTTGTTTTTGATGACGTACTGCTGAAAAAGTGGGTTGCCTTTGTGGCGTATCAAAATTCGCACGCCACACTGCTCGGCGATGGACAAGTCGAGGGCGTCGTCAAAAAAGAAAGCTACTTCGCTGGCTTTCAGACCTCGGCTGCTCATAAAATGTTCGAGTGCTTCGATTTTATGTTTTATCCGAAAATAACAGGCATGGTAATGTTCTCGCTGCACAAGCTGAAACGACAACAAATTTCGCTCCCCCGAAATGACCGCCGTGTAAGGCATAGACGCTTGCGAAAGCCACCAGCCAAAACGCAAGAGGTTGGTTCCCATGGAGTCAACTTCGCTGAAATTGCTGCTGCCTTGTTCGTTTTTGGTGCCGTCGTTAAAGACGCCGTCCCAGTCAAAAATAAAAGCTTTGACCGACGATAGTTTTTCGGCCAATTCAGAAACTGGCGTAATAAATTCTCCCCCAAGTTGGGTAAAAATAGCGCTTATGTCAGAAGTCATAAATAAAAAAATACTACAAAAACTTTGTATAACAATATTTTGAGTCGGTGGTTGTATCTGTAATAAAAACCGAAGAACTTGCGTTCGTTATTCAAACTAAAATCCAAACTCGAAATGAAACAAGTAAAAGTAGTGCTTTTCATGACATTTTTGTCGCTTCAACTCTTCGCGCAAGGAAATCCAGATGCTTGTTTAGGAACGTGGTTGACGGGATCTAAAAAAGGACACGTCCAAATCTATAAACAAGGTGACAAGTATTTTGGTAAAATTATTTGGCTCAAAGAACCCAACGATGAAGCTACAGGCAAACCCAAGTTGGATAAAAATAACCCAGACGCACAAAAAAAATCGCGCCCTATCTTGGGCATGGTTAATTTGAACAACTTTGCTTATGATGGCAACAACGTGTGGGAAGGTGGTAAAATCTACGACCCTGAAAACGGAAAAGAGTACAGTTGTAAAATGAAATTGGTGAGCGCTAATCAGCTCGACGTAAGAGGGTTTATTGGCGTGTCGCTCATCGGACGTACCGATAATTGGACAAGAGTTAAATAACGAATGAACAATATCAAAGGGAAAGGTTGTTGCAAAAGAGCAACCTAAAACAACAAACTCGTGAATACGCTTTTTCCTGTTTTCTTGAAACTTGAACAACTTCACGTACTCATCGTAGGTGGTGGGTACGTGGGGTTGGAAAAACTAACGGCCGTGTTGGCCAATTCTCCCCAAACGCAAGTAACGCTCATTGCGCCCGAAATCCGCGAAGAAATTAACGAATTGGCGGCTTCGCACCCTAGCGTTGAATTGATTTATGACCGTTACGAACCACATTTTTTGGAAGGTCGCGATATTGTAATTGTTGGTACCAACGACAAAGCGGTCAATCACCAAGTACAACAAGACTGCAAAGCCCGTAAAATTTTGGTCAACGTAGCCGATACGCCCGAGTTGTGTGATTTTTACTTGAGTTCGGTCGTGAAAAAAGGGGATTTAAAGATTGCGATTTCGACTAATGGGAAATCGCCGACCTTCGCCAAGCGTTTTCGAGAGGTGTTAGAAGAGATTTTGCCCGATTCGCTGCAAGCAACGTTGGATAACTTGCAACAAATTAGAAACAAACTCAAAGGAGATTTTCAGGATAAGCTCGAAAAACTCAATGAAATCACCAACGTGATGAAATAATGTTTAAAACAGATTTAGCGAAAAAGCCTTGTCTTTGAAAACAAAGAAATAAAGCAACCCAAACAAGATGAGGTAGCTGATAATGAGCCACTTCTTCTTTTGTTCAAATTCCTCGTGGTGGTGGTAGTAGTCGTAATACATGGACGCGGAGAGGCCAAAAATCATGAAAAACCCACACATAACGGCGCAGTGGATGCGGTACGCCACAAATTCGTGGAGAAAACTTGCTCCCAACAATATGTAAAGAAGCCACAAACCAAAGCCTGTACGGTACAAATAGACGCTCAAACGGCGGTCGTTTTTGATGTCAAAAAGTTTATCTAACATAATTCGGAAGGCTGTTTTTTAGTAAAATTAGTTAGTTTTGTAGTAAAAGTCAAGTTTCTACGAACCCTATACGTTCATGCCATTAAAAGTCTTGGTGATTCGGTTTTCTTCCATTGGTGACATTGTGCTGACGACGCCCGTGGTACGATGCCTCAAAACGCAACGTCCTGATATTGAACTCCATTACGTGACCAAGGCTTCATATCGGTTTTTGATTGCCGACAATCCCTACATTGACAAAATTCACGTGTTAGAAGAAAGCCTTTGGGGGCTTATCGGGAAGCTACGGCAAGAGAAGTTTGATGTGGTCATCGACTTGCACAATAACCTCCGTACCCTCCAATTAAAAACGGCGTTGGGAGTCGAATCGTATAGTTTTAATAAGTTAAACTGGGAAAAATGGCTGTTTGTCAACCTCAAGGTGAAGGCCATGCCCAATGTCCACATCGTCGATCGGTACCTTGATGCCGTCCGAAAGTTGGGGGTCGTCAACGATGACCGAGGGCTCGATTATTTTATTCCTTACAAAGACATCATTGAACCCGATTGGCTGCCCCTCACGCACCAACATGGCTACGTCGCCTATGCCATCGGCGGGCAACACGAAACCAAAAAACTACCGTTGGAACGGATGATTGAGCTTTGTCAAAAAATTAATTATCCGATTGTGTTATTGGGGGGAAAAGAAGATGCCGAAAATGGAGAAGCGATTGAGCGGGCCTTGGGAAAAGAACGGGTGTATAATGCGTGCGGCAAATGCAATTTCAACCAGTCGGCGTCGCTGGTGCAGCAATCGAAATTGGTTTTTAGTCACGATACGGGCCTGATGCACGTGGCGGCGGCTTTCAAGAAAAAAGTGTATTCGATTTGGGGAAATACCGTACCCGAGTTTGGGATGTATCCTTACCAAACCAACTTTGTCATTCTGGAAAACCGCCAACTAGATTGTCGTCCGTGTTCTAAAATTGGCAATAAACGTTGCCCCAAAGGACATTTTAAGTGCATGAACGAGCTTTCGCTTCAGTTTGAAATCAAAGAGCTTAAACCACAGCAGCGGCCATAAGGCGGCCAATCAGCGCGGTGATTTTCTCCAAGCCTTCGGCGTCCACTTCTGAAAAATCATTGAGCTGGTCGCTGTCAACATCAAGCACCATTGCTACTTCGCTGTTGGCATCAAAAACGGGTAGAACAATTTCAGATTTTGAGGCCGAACTGCACGCAATGTGCCCAGGAAACTCTTCTACGTTGGGTACAATGATGGTTTCGCGGCGGGTATAACAAGCACCACACACGCCCCGATGATACTGGATGCGGGTGCAAGCAATGGGGCCTTGGAAAGGCCCAAGTACCAGTTGCCCGTTTTTAGAGAGATAAAAACCTACCCAAAAAAATTGAAATGCTTCTTTGAGTGCTGCCGTAATATTGGCAAGGTTGGCAATGAGGTCAGTTTCTCCTTCCACAAGAGCTTCGATTTGTGGATAAAGGTGCTCATAAATAAGAGCGCGGTCGGTTGTTTGCGGAAGATGAAGTGTTTCGGCCATCCGTTGATATTCTTTACATTTGTGGTTGTTCGACGTTTACTTTAACCCCCTATTGACGTGTTTTGGCAAGCCACCTCCCAATTTATTCTAAAGAATCGTACGGTACTACTGGGTTTGGTGGTGCTGCTGACAGGTTTTATGGGGTTTCAAGCCTCCAAAGTTCGACTTTCTTACGAATTGGCCAAAATTTTACCTGCCTCAGATCCAAATTTTCAGCTTTACGAGGCATTCAAAGCAAGGTACGGTGAAGATGGAAATGTGCTTGTGATGGGCGTAGCAACCGACCAAATGTTTCAGCGGGAAGTATTTAGCGATTGGTACGAACTCAATCAAACAATCAAAAAAATTGAAGGGGTGAAGGAGGTAGTTTCTAACGCCAGTTTGAGGGAAATTGTGCGCAACGATAGCCTGAAACGCTTTGATTTTGTCCCTATTGTCGTTCAAAAACCCCGTTTACAGTCGGAAGTTGACTCGATACGGCTCAAAATCAACCGACTGCCTTTTTACCAAGGCTTTATTGTCAGCGAAGACGGCAAGGCGCATTTGATGGCCGTAACCCTCGACCAGCACAAACTCAATGATGAAAGTCGAGGAGAATTGTTGGAGGCGATTTTAAAAGCAACGGCTGCCTTTGAGCAAAAGCATTCCTTAAAAGTGCATTTGTCGGGGTTGCCTTACATCCGTACCGAATTTTCGGCCAAAGTAAGCCGTGAAGTTGTCATGTTTACCATTTTAGCTGTGCTGGTAACGGGCTTGATTTTGATGTTTTTCTTTCGGTCGTGGTGGGTGATGCTGATTTCTTTGGGAGTGGTGCTGATGGGGGTTGTGTGTAGCGTAGGCTACATGGTGTTGTTTGGGTACGAAATTTCGCTGTTGACAGGGCTGATTCCCTCGCTCATGGTGGTGATTGGGGTGCCTAATTCCATTTTTTTGACCAACAAATACCACGAAGAGTTTGGCAAAACCAAAGACAAGTCGCAAGCTTTGGCAACGGCGGCGGAGAAAATTGGAGAAACCACCTTTTGGGCCAACATGACTACCTCCATTGGGTTTGGGGTTTTCTATTTGACGGGCAGTAAGTTGCTGGTAGAGTTTGGATTGATAGCGTCTCTGAGTGTGATGACAATGTACGTAATTTGTTTGGTGTTAATTACCATTTTGTACAGCTATCTTCCCGCTCCCAACGCCAAGCACCTTGCGCGTTTGGAAGGAAAATTTATCAGCCGTTTTCTTCAACAAGTCAATGATTTGGTAAAACACCGCCGTCGGTTCATTTACTTGACAGTGGGGGTTTTGGTGTTAGTATCGGCGTATGGGCTAAGTCGAATCACCGCCATCGGCTTCATTGTGGATGACTTACCCAAGAATGACCCTATTTTGACTGATTTACAATTTTTTGAACGCCATTTTCACGGAGTCATGCCTTTTGAAGTAAGCATTGACACGGGGCGGCCTGGGAGGGTATTTGCGCCGCAGACGTTGACCAAAATACGGCAGATGCAAAAAGAATTTGCGACGCATCCTGAGTTTACCAAGCCGCTGTCGTTGGTCGAAGCCATCAAGTTTATTTATCAAGCCTATCGTGGCGGAGACCCCAAGTATTTTGTGCTTCCAGGGGCGTTGGAGTTGAACAAGTTGGCCGAATATACGGGGGCAACCAAAGGGACGGAAGCTAATTTTGGAAGTTTTATTGATACGACGCGCCGTTATACGCGGGTGAGTTTTCAGGTGGCCGATATTGGCACCAAACGCATTGATGCCTTGTACGACCTGCTTCAACCCAGCATTGACAGCATTTTTAACATCAACCCCGAGACAGGGACGTGGGTTGACAAAGAAGACCGATACGAAGCAAAAATTACGGGCAACAGTGTCGTGTTTACCAAAGGCAATGATTATTTGCTCCAAAACCTCATCGAAAGTACGCTATTGGCCATTGGGTTGATTTCGGTACTGATGGTGGTTTTGTTTGGAAATTGGCGAATGATTTTGATTGCCATCATTCCTAGCTTGGTTCCGTTGGTGATTACGGCGGGCATTATGGGTTTTGCAGGAATTCACCTTAAACCCTCAACAACGCTTATTTTTAGCATTGCTTTTGGGCTTTCGTCCGATGGAACGATTTACTTTTTGACCAAATACAAAGACGAATTTCGTAACAAAGGCCGAACCGTTGCCGAGGCCGTTTCTCAAACAATTCAGTTTACGGGAATCAGTATGTTTTACACGGCTATTATACTCTTCGTAGGATTTGCTATTTTTACAGCTTCGACGTTTAAAGGCACAGTGGCGCTGGGAATTTTGGTTTCTATTACCTTGTTAATGGGAATGTTGTCCAATTTAATCCTTCTTCCTGCGTTTTTGTTGTGGATAAATAAAAAACTAGAACAATGAAAATACTTTTTAATATCATACTCATCTTCATTATGTTGGTGGCTTTTGTCCCTGCGTTCCGCCGCTTTTTGTTTTGGCTGTTGGTGGGGCGTCAGTTGGTCAAAGAACAACGTAAAAATACCCCAGCGGCCCAACAACGCCGCGAGGGGGAGATTAGGGTAGAGAAAAAACCTTCCAATTCAGGAACGTCGCGTTTTGAAGGTGGAGAATACGTGGATTACGAGGAAGTGAAAGACTAACCCTTTGGATGTATTATGTGGGACTGGCTTTCTTTGGAGTGGTTTACGTTGGCAAAACTACGCGCATTTTCGTGGACACATCCGTACTATTTGTACGGTATTTTGGCCATTCCCGTGGCATTTTGGCTCCGAAATGTGTTTCATGCAGGGGCGGTTCAGCGGCTAGGAATCACATTTGTCGATAAAGATGCACCTAGAAGCTGGTCGGTGGCGCTGCGGTATTTATTTCCTTTGACGGGTTTTCTTGCCCTAAGTTGTTTGCTGATAGCACTTGCGCGCCCACAACTCATCAACACCTTGACCGAACGAGATGCCGAAGTGATAGACATCATGTTGGCTTTGGATATTTCGGATTCGATGTTAGAAAAAGACTTGCCCCCCAACCGCTTGGCATCGGCCAAAAGCGTTGCCAAATCGTTTATTGGCGGTCGTTTACAAGACCGAGTGGGGTTGGTGGTGTTTGCGGGCGAAGCCTTTACGCTTTGTCCCCTTACCAATGATTACGAACTGATTTATGGGTTTTTGGAGGAAGTAGATCACCGCATGATTACGGTGGCTGGAACGGCCGTGGGGAGTGCTTTGGCGGTTTGTATCAACCGATTGCGGGAAAGCCTGGCGAAGTCAAAAGTGGTTATTTTATTGAGTGATGGCGAAAATACCGCAGGGAATCTCGACCCAACCACCGCCGCGCAACTTGCCAAAGCCTTTGGCATACGGGTTTATACCATTGCCGTTGGTAAACCATTTATTAGCAGGGCAGTACGCGATTCTGTAGGAACAAAGCTGGTGCATTCGGTAGCCGACGAGGCCATGCTCAAAACCATTTCTTCCACCACCAATGGCCATTTCTATCGAGCTACCGACAATACCACGCTTGCACAAGTGTTTCGCCAAATTGACCGATTGGAACGGGTTAATGTCAAAAATCGACGTTACCAAGAAGTCAAAGATTATTACCGAATTTACCTCAACTGGGCGATTACCTTCTTTTTATGCCTACTGCTGCTCAAGGCCACTTTCGTCGCCAATGTCTTGGAAGATTAATTGTTCACCACTGCGGTCGCTACCTGAGTTTTGCTTGCCCTGGCAATGGGGTCAGGTACTCCGTCGGGGTCATTGGAAGCGGTTCCTGAGGTTGGAATAGCTACTCCTTTAATTAAAAGTAAACCTGCCACGTGTGGTGCCGCCATGGATGTGCCCGAGAGAATGGCATAGCGTCCATTGGAATAGGTGGAAAGGATACGAACTCCGTAAGCGGCGACATCCACGGCGTCGTTGCCATAATTGGAAAAGCTCGCAAAACGTCCAGTACTATCTACCGCTGACACCGTGAAAATATTGCTGTGATTAAGTCTCGCGGGTGAGAAACCACTGGCAAGCTTGGCGTCGTTTCCTGCGGCAATGGAAAACAAAATTCCCAAATCTGCGGCAGTCTGCACCTCGCGGTCGAGGGTAGTTGAAATACCTTCTAATCCCAAACTCATATTGACGACATCGCCCGCTTTGCCATTTTGGCGGATGTAAGAAAGCGCCGAAATCACGCTCGACAGTCGCCCTTCGCCCAACTGATCTAGTACTTTGAGTGCCACTATTTTGGCGCCTGACGCAACGCCCATTACCCCCAAAGTGTTGTTTTTTGCCCCAATGATACCCGCTACGTGGGTGCCGTGCCCGTTGTTGTCTTCGGCAGTAGTGATGCCACTGATGAACGATTGACTGCGTTGGGTGTCGATGTTGAGGTCAGGATGGTCGAGGTCAACCCCCGTATCAATGACCCAGACGGTTTTGTCTTGGAAGTTTTCTCCGTTGCCATACCCTGTTTTTCTAACGTTCCAAGTAACAGAGGTTGAACTTACTACTTCTAAACACGAACATAAGCCGATTTTTCGGTCGGGCTCAATGAGCTCTATGCTAGGGTCAGTTTGGAGAGAATGAAGTTCTGTTGGGGTGAGGCTGGCAAAAAAGCCTTCGCGGTGTCCTTTGAAGGTAGTACGAATCGCTTTTGAGGAAAGGTTGTATTTCTGCCGCAGTTGGTCAGAAACGACGGCTATTCGGGCAGTAGTGCTGGATGTGCTGGAAACCTCTTTGAGCGTAATAATGTATTCACCCTCAATAATGTCGCCGCTGGTGGCGGAAGCAGTCACTAAACAATCAGCCGCAGGGGTCGTTGATGTAATTTCACGCTGACAGCTTGCAAGCCCTACCAAAGTCAGGAGTACGATTACTTTTTTCATTCTGTGTTAAGACGGGTTGGTTAAGAAAAAAGTAAACGTGATAGGTCATAAAGAAGCGCTACGAAGGGGTGAACGAAGATTGGTAAGTTGTTTGGAAAGTAACGCGGTTGTCCCTCAAAAATTGTTGTATAAACAAAAAGCGGCAGCACTTCGATGGAGAAATGCTGCCGCTTTTAACGCCTAAGACGTGCTTATTTTTTAGCTTTAGCTGCGTCTTTTTCTTTGTATTCTTTGTTAAGTCCTTCTACGATTTTCTTGGTTACGTCAAGGCTGGCATCGGCAAACAAAATACCGCCACCTTTGCTGTAGCCCAATACAAACTCGTAGCCACTTTCCTTGTTGTATTTTTTGATATAATCGAAGATGTTGGTATAAAACTCTTCTGTTTTCTTCAAACGTTCTTCTTCCAACTTACGAAGTTGCTCATCGCGGTATTTCGTAATGTCTTGCTCTTCTTTGCCTAACTGCGCTTGCGCTGCTTGTGCTTGGTCTTGCGAAAGAGCACCTTGTTGGGCACGTTGTTGGAAGAAAGCCACTTTATTTTGGAACGTGCGTCCTTTGTTAGCTAAGTCGTTTTCCAACTGAAAGCCTTTACTTTCAAACTCTTTTTGAAAGTCCTTGTAATAATCATAGTTTTTGAGAAGCGAATCAGCTTGCACATAAACGATTTTTTTGCCTTTTGCGGCATCAGGAGTGCTGCTGCTATCTCCCCCCGAAGAGTGATGTTGGAAGTGTTGGTATCCCAAAAAAACGACGGCCAAAGTCAAAACTGCATTCCAAATAAGTAGTCCGTTTTTCACTGTAAAATTGTTTTAAAGTTTTTAAAAGTTAATCGTAAACAAGTCTCTTTCATAGTTAAATTTGTAAAGAGTTGATTTCCAAAAATTTACTTTAAAATGAAAGCAGATAGTTCCAATGGTGACAAAAATAGAAAAAACCATTCCCTTAAAAAAACTTTCGCTCACCAAAAGGACATTTGCCTTTGTGGTGAGCGAAGAGACTGCTTAGTATCTGGTTGTTATTTCTTCCAAGCCAGGGCATTGATATGTTGCCCTACTTTCTTGCCTTCTTTCAGGCCAGTGTCGTTGTCTTGGAAGGTATGAATACCGCCGAGAAAGCGCGAATAGGCGGATTCAGAAGCGGCTTCTTGGAGCGATTTAAAGCTACGGGCTTTGAAATCAACGTTTCTTTTGGTGTCTTTTACCCGTTTTACGTGGGAGTCATCCACAAAGGCAAACGACGTTCCAAAAACGCCTTCAAGCGCTACTGCCGAAGCCGATGACTGTGTGGCGTGGCCTGAGGCATAGCCAGGAAACGGTGGGGCGGGCCAGAACGGCACCCAACTAGGATCGATAGCACGGCGCACAAAAGTATAAGGGCGTTCGTTGTTGAACATGTACTTACATTTCCAGCAAATGATAAAAGCGTCGGCTACTGCAATACCCGTGCGGGCCAATGCTTCCGCGGCTTTGTCTAGTTTTACATTGCTGGTTTTGATGGCAATTTTCGCGATGTTATATGAGTGACCAGGAGGCGTAAAGGTCTCGCTTGGGTCATCAGCCCACCATATTGAGATTTCCTTTTCGGTTTGGGTGAGGCTGATGTTTTTCTTGTAAACGTCGTAGTATTGCTGGAAATAAGGCGAATTTACCTGCGTCGAAATCGTCAAAGGTGCAGGAGGCGTTAAGAGCCCATTGGCTGCGATGAATGTACGGTTTTGACCCCAATACGGTAGCATCGGGATGGTGCGTCCGTTTTCGGTTGGCTGCCACGACCCTGGAAAAACAGGAACTTTGTAGGTAGCGGGGAAATTACGGGTAAACCCTTCGTGTCCACCGTCGCTTTTTGACCAGTCAAAAATGGCCTTTCCGATGGCGTATCCAAACGACTCCGAACGCTCTACAATGGCTTGACTGCTACCTGCAATAAGCTCATTACGAATGACTGTGCCGAGCGAATCAATTTTCTTTTTGGTGGCGTCGTTGGCAGTAGGCCAAAGGTTTTTGGCCATATAAATTTGAGCTGCATTGGCGCTGGCTGCCCAGTTGTATTCTTGGTTAGCTTCGGGGACGGGTAAGTCTGTTAAACCATTTAATTGCTTGACCAATGAACGATTATCTTTGATACCAGGCACAACGGCTTCGTACATGGCTACTCCTGCATACCCCAAGGCGCGAGCGGCCACAGGTGGCGTAAATCCAGTGCTGTTTTGCGTAAGAACTAGGTCCATTTCGGCCCATTTGGTGGCTACGTCAGCACTGTAGGTTTCGGTTCCTTTTGAATTTGCAGTAGGTTCGACGGGTTCTTGAGAAGCGTCGCGACAACTATATATCGTCAGAGCAACCAACGCGGCAACCGCTGTCGGTAATTTTCTTCTGAGCGACCTAAAAAATAGACTGTTTTTCATACTTATTCGTCTTTAATAGGTAAGGCGTATAACGAAGAAGTGTATATCAAAAACAATGCCAAACGGAATAAACGTTTGGCAAAGAGGGGATTAAATACAATGTAAGTGTTTATTGTACTAGTGGAAATGCGCCTTCTGCGTGTTTATATGCCATTTCGACGTAGTGAGCGGCACTTTCAAGAAGTTTTTTGGCATAGGTTTCGGGAAGTTGCTTGATAATTTTCCCTGGCGTACCTACAACCATCGAAAAATCAGGGATTTCCATGCCCTCCGTCACAAGGGCATGGGCTCCGATGATGCAAAATTTTCCAATTTTGGCGTTGTTCAGAATCGTTGCGCGCATTCCAATCAACGAGCCATCGCCAACAATTGCGCCGTGTACAATTGCGCCATGCCCCACCGTGACATCTTCACCAATGATGGTTGGAGTCCCAAAATCAGCGTGAAGAACGGCCGTGTCTTGGATGTTGCTACGGGCGCCGATGCTGATTTTTTCCACATCGGCACGAATCACCGCGCCGTACCAAACCGATACCTCTTCGCCGAGGGTTACTTGGCCCATCACACAGGCAGTAGGAGCAATGAACGCAACGCGACTCATAACATTGTCGATTTATAAATGATTGGAAATGACTTCCTTAATGTCATTGATGATTTTTTTGGCAAGATGGTTGGCCGTAGATTCCGTTTCTGATTCAGAATAAATCCGAATGATGGGCTCGGTGTTAGATTTACGCAAGTGAACCCACTCTTTGTCAAATTCAATCTTTACACCATCGATGGTATTAACGGGGTTTTTGGCGTATTTCTGACTAATTTTTTCAAGCACCTTGTCCACGTTGATGTCAGGTGTAAGCTCGATTTTATTTTTAGAAATAAAATAATTGGGGTAGGTACTTCTAAGAATAGAAATGGATTTTCCGAAGTTAGCCAAGTGGGTTAGGAACAACGCAATCCCAACAAGGGCATCGCGGCCGCTGTGTAAGGCAGGATAAATAATACCTCCGTTGCCTTCGCCACCGATGACGGCATTTTGCGCTTTCATCATTTCTACCACATTTACTTCCCCTACCGCCGCGGCAAAATACTGCGCTCCTGCTTTGAGGGTAATGTCGCGGAGTGCGCCCGTAGATGATAAGTTAGAAACCGTATTTCCGAGGGTATGTTTCAACACATAATCGGCCACAGCTACGAGGGTATATTCTTCGCCAAAAGGAGAACCATCTTCGCAAATCAAAGCCAAACGATCTACGTCGGGGTCCACAACGATACCAAGGTCATAGTGGCCGCGTTTGAGTTCGCTGCTGATTTCGATTAAATTTTCGGGAAGAGGCTCAGGATTGTGGGCAAAATTTCCCGTAGGCTCACAGTTGATGAGTTTGATGTTTTCCTTTTTTACGCCCAAAGCTTCCAACAACATCGGCACGGCAATTCCGCCCGTTGAGTTTACGGCATCGACCGCGATTTTGAAATCTTGCGCGGCAATGGCCTCTTTATCGACCAATGGCAGGTCAAGAATCAACTCAATGTGTTTCTGAAAATAAGTGTTGTCTGTTCGGTAGCTTCCTAATTTACGGACTTCGGCAAAATCAAAATCTTCACTTTCGGCCAAAGCGAGTACATCGGCCCCGTCTTGCCCCGAAATAAATTCACCTACACTGTTGAGGAGTTTGAGGGCATTCCATTGAATCGGATTGTGGCTTGCCGTAAGGATGATACCTCCTGCGGCATTTTCGAGCGGTACGGCAATTTCTACCGTGGGGGTGGTTGAAAGCCCTAAGTCGATTACTTCAAACCCAATGCCTTGAAGGGTAGAGGCTACAAGCTTAGAAACCATTTCGCCCGAAAGGCGTGCATCGCGACCAATCACAATGCGTAAGTTGTTGGGCTGAGAGCGTTTGAGCCAAGTTCCAAAAGCTGCTGAAAACTTTACAACATCAATAGGCGTAAGCGAATCTCCCGTCTTACCTCCAATCGTACCACGAATACCCGAGATTGATTTTATTAGAGCCACTTTATTTTATTTTTTTACTGTCGTATGATGGGGTCAAAAGTAGTAATTTTTGGTCATAAACAGGTGCTTCTTGCAAAATCCAACGACTTTTACGAAGTTCGCCCTTTAATCTGTTTAACACTCTAATTTTTACAAGATTATGCGTAAGTGGCTCTTTCTTGTGATTTTCTTCCTGATTTTAGGAGGAATTTTCTATTATGTTACATTTGGTTATTACAGCGACGGTACGCGCGTAGGCTCATTGGTGAAGTTGAGCCGCAAAGGATACGTTTTTAAAACTTACGAAGGTCAGTTGATGGTAGGAGGAATGTCGGATGGAACGGGGACATTTAATTCTACCACTTGGGATTTTTCAGTCGATGGAGACAACGAAGCGGTGGTAAACGCCCTAAACGAGTCACAACGGACAGGGCAGCGGGTATCGCTTCATTACGAAGAGAAGTTTTTTAAGCTTCCTTGGAATGGAGATACGGAGTATTTTGTCATTTCGGTGGAGTTAATTCCTGCCCCAAACGTTCCTCGACAGGTACTACCCGCACCGCAGCCTGAACTACAAGCGGCTCCCGCGGACACGACCAAAGCGATTTAATTTATTGACTAAAAAAAATACATTGTCGAGGCAGCAGCGCTTCGACAATTTTTTTCTATATGCGTTTACATTGGCTTGGAGTATTTATTGTGTTGCTTGCAGGGTGGGTACTGGTTCATGACATAACCGCCTGGAAGGATGTTGAATTTGGTGATGAAACGACCTATTTGGGCTCAGGTCTGACATTTTCGGTGCCATTTATTGGAGGAGTCCAATGGGGCCCGTTGTATGCTGCTTGGTATGCTTTCTGGCATTTGTTCATTCCCGATAGTCTCGATTTGTACTACGCCAATTGGGCTATTTTGAGCGTTTTGGCGGGTTTTGTCGTCTTTTTGTGGTTTCGCTCTCTGAAGGTATCCGTGGCAATGAGCGCATGGTTGGCGGTGCTGTTCTTATTTTCCAACCAAAACCTTCCGCTTAATCCTAAAATTTCTATCGCTCCCTTTTGCCTCATTTTGGGCGCACTTGCGCTGGTTCATTTCAACGCATGGCCTCAGTACGTGCGCTTTTTGGTGGTGGCATTCACAGGTTTGGTTTGCTCCTACATTCGCCCCGAATTTTACGTGTCGTTTCTTTGTGCGACGGTCATTGCGTTGGGCTGGTTGTGGAAAGAAGAGCCCAAAGATACAATTCGATGGGTGCCTTTGGGAAGTTTTGTGGTAGCTACTTTGGTGTTACACTTGCTTTTTGGTAATCCCTTGTTTGGAGCAGACGACAGCCGTAGCACAGTAGCGTTTCAGCAGCATTTTGTGGTAAATTACAGTGCATGGAATCATCAGCCTGAGCCGAGTACAATTGAATCGCAACTAAAGCTATTTCATAAAGTATTGGGAGATGATGTACAAACCTTTGCCGATGCGGTCAAAAAACAGCCTAAGTGGGCATTTAAACACGTTTTTACGAATATCACACACAGCCTAACGGCCAACGTAAAAAATGCGGTGGATACGTTTTACCAAACCCTTTTTCGGGGGTGGTATTCGCGCTGGCGAACGGCTTTCGTAGGTCTGATTGTCTTGATATTTGCGGGTTGTGTGGATTATCGTCGCACTTTTCAAAACTTTCAGAAAACCTCAGTCGATTTTTGGGGGTTTGTGGCCGTGCTGGTGTTGTTGTTGCCATCGCTCATTGCTACCGTGCTGATTTACCCGCGTACGCATTACTTGGTATTTCATTTGATTCTCATTTTCTGGTTGTTAGCCCAAGTAGTAAAACCGATTTCGTTGCGCAATTTTTCAATGTTTAACCAATCTTTACAAGGAACGGTGGCTTTGGGCGTCTTGCTTGTATTTGTGGGAATTCGGTATTTCTCGTATTCTCAACCTCTCCCCACTCCCATTGCTGACAACGTTCGTTTTATCAAAGCCATTCAGCCTACAGCGCGCTTACGCGTTCTTGAACGCGATTGGTATCGGGTTTTCCTTAAAGAGGAATCTGATTGGATTCACGTGGAAGAATACACTTCGGGTAATTTTACGGACTTTGTAAAAGCTAAAAACATCAATTTCATTTTGATGACCCAAGACATGCAAGCGTATTTTGCAAAAGATGCGGGTTTTCAGGCGTTTTTGCAAAGTCATGCTTCGTTAGGTTTTGAAAAACGTTTAACCAATTCAATAGGAGATTATTTACTCATCAAACAAACTCTCAAACCATGAAAAAGTGGATTCTTTTGTGCGTTGTGGCCTTGCAGCACACCGTTTATGCCCAAGTTGATTGGGTGAAAGAAAATTACACCAAAACCGAATACGACATTCCTGTGCGTGATGGGGTGAAACTGCACACCATCGTTTATGCGCCCAAAGACGCGTCTGCTTCCAATACCTACCCGTTTTTGATGCAACGGACGTGTTACAGCGTAGCACCGTACGGCGAAGGCAAATTCCCTGGCCAGCTAGGCCCCAATAAATTCTTGATGAAAGACAAGTACATCTTTGTTTATCAAGACGTTCGCGGACGCTATATGAGCGAAGGAAAGTGGACAAACATGACGCCGCAAATTCCTAATAAAACCCAGCCCACGCAGGTGGACGAATCGTCGGATACGTACGATACGATAGAATGGTTGGTGAAAAACGTTGCCAACAACAACGGTCGCGTTGGTCAATGGGGAATCAGTTATCCAGGGTTTTATACGGTAGCGGGCGCGTTGAGCCAACACCCAGCCCTCAAGGCTTCGTCACCCCAAGCGCCCGTTTCAGACTTTTATTTTGATGATTTTCACCACAATGGTGCTTTTACGCAAGGCTATTTCTTGACGTTTCCTGTGTTTGGGATTCAGCACGAAAAACCAACTACCTCCCATTGGTGGATGCCACAGATGATTCAGGAAAAAACCAAAGACGGCTATCAGTTTAACCTTGATTTGGGTTCCCTCAAACATTTTGACACGTATTACAAAGACAACTTCTTTTGGCAAGAACACAAAGACCACCCCAACTACGACGAGTTTTGGCAGAAACGCAGCATTATTCCGCATTTAAAAAATGTGAAACACGCCGTAATGACGGTGGGTGGCTGGTTTGATGCCGAAGATTTGTATGGGCCACTGACGGTGTATAAAACCCTAGAAAAAAACAACCCCTCGACCTACAACACGCTGGTGATGGGGCCTTTTGGCCACGGTCGTTGGTCGGCCGAAACGGGCCATACGCTGCACAGCAATGTGTATTTTGGAGATAGTGTTGCTACGTTTTATCAACGAGAAATTGAGAGTACGTTTTTTAAGCACTTCTTGAAAGGCGCGGGCGACGGAAAAACGGGTTTGCCCGATGCGTACTTGTTTAATACTGGCAAGAAACAATGGGAGAAATTTGAACGTTGGCCTGCCGCCGCTGCCGAAAAGAAAACCTTGTATTTCCACGCCAATGGTAAATTGTCGTTTGATGCGCCTTCCCAAGCCGCATCAAAGACAGCCTACGTCAGCGACCCGCTCAAGCCAGTGCCGTACATCGAAGACAATACCGAAACCATGGGCTTCACGCCGTTTAATTACATGTCGGAAGACCAGCGTTTTGCGGCGCGTCGTACGGATGTGCTGACGTTTCAGACCGAGCCACTTACCGAAGATGTAACCCTGGGAGGGGAAATAATGGCCAAACTCAAGATTAGCACAACAGGCTCGGATGCCGACTTTTTTGTAAAGCTCATTGATGTCTATCCTGGCGACGAACCTAATCATGCTTTTATGCCTAATAAGAACGTCATTTTAAGCAATTATCACCAGATGGTACGTAGCGAAATCATGCGTGCGCGCTTCCGAAATTCGTTTGAAAAACCCGAAGCTTTGGTACCCAATAAAGTGACCGACGTGAACTTCCGTTTGCAGGATGTACTGCATACTTTTAAGAAAGGACACCGTATTCAGATTCAAATTCAGAGTACCGCTTTTCCACTTTTTGACCGAAATCCTCAAAAATTTGTGCCTAATATTTACGTTGCAAACGACTCAGATTTTATCAAAGCAACGCACACCGTTTATCACCAAAAAGGCGCTTCAAGTGCGGTTGAAGTGCAAATTTTGCGTTAGAATTGGTATATTTCTATTGGGATATAAAAACAAACCAAATTTGTAATTCGCTGTTAATCAGTTAATTTTAATTTTATTTTTTTGGAGGGTATAATAGAAGCCATTAAATTTGTATTCTATTATACCCTACTCATAAGTGAATTTATTATGTCGAAGAAGCCCTTTGCTGGGCTTCCTTTTGATGATTGTATCCGTCACTCACACCTTTTCTCAAGGCAAAGTTAGTTTCAAAGTAACTGAAATAATATGCCCTAAAGTGTGCGAGGGAGAAAGCCGTTATCGAATTGTTTTCAGCTTGATAGACGCTGAAATCAATTCGAACAAAGGCCGTATTCAAAATGATACCATCGTGGACATTGACCCAAGTTTTGACTATAAAGTAGTGGTGACAATTCGGCCAAACGACACCACCGAGCTCGCCCGCCAAGAAGTAATTCCGCTCCCCATTTGCGACCCCATTTTACCCGACGCTCCCTTGGCAGTTAGTCAAAGTACCTGCGAAGGGCAGCCTATTCCTCCCCTAATTGCATTCCCAAAGGACAATGAAACCGTCGATTGGTATGATAAACCAACGGGTGGGACATTGTTGGCAAAAGGAATATTACAGTATATTCCGACTAACTCTGGTATGTATTATGCCGAAACCCGCCGCCTTGATTCTGGATGTAAAAGCCTAGGGCGAACACCTGCGCGTTTGGACATTCAAAGGACGATGTGCGTTCCGATAACCGTCAAAAAAGTAAGGCAGTAATTTTTTTTGCTTTTAGGGGAAAACAAACCTTCTTTCCTTATGAAAGCCCTTCTCTGCAAACAGTACGGAACCCCCGATAGCCTCCTCGTTGAAGACATAGCTCCACTGACTCCCAAGGCAGATGAGGTGATTATTACGGTCAAAGCCTGCGGGGTTAATTTTCCCGATACGCTTATTATTCAAGGAAAATACCAGTTCAAACCAGCGTTTCCTTTTTCGCCTGGGGGCGAGGTGGCAGGAGTGGTTAAAGAAGTAGGCGAAGGTGTAACGCACCTCAAAGCGGGCGATGATGTATTTGCCATGCCAGGCTGGGGCGGATTTGCGGAGGAACTGGCCGTTAAAGCCAACCGAGTGTTTCGGATGCCGCCTAAAATGGATTATAAAGTGGCTTCTTCGCTGATGTACACGTACGGAACGTCGTATCATGCCCTAAAAAACCGTGCGGAACTGAAAGCAGGTGAAACGCTGCTCGTACTTGGTGCGGCTGGTGGTGTGGGGTTGGCAGCGGTCAATTTGGGTAAAATCATGGGGGCAAAGGTAATTGCAGCGGCGTCGAGCGATGAAAAGTTGGAACTGTGCAAATCGTACGGTGCTGATGCCCTGATTAATTACTCAAAAGAAGACCTGCGCGAACGCCTAAAAGAAATAACGGGCGGTGGTGTGGACGTGATTTACGACCCTGTAGGGGATAAATATGCCGAACCTGCACTGCGCGCGATGAACTGGAAAGGACGGTATTTGGTGGTAGGTTTTGCCGCAGGACAAATACCGTCGATTCCGCTCAATCTGGCACTGCTGAAAGGTTGCGCTATTGTTGGCGTGTTTTGGGGAGCTTTTGCCGAACGAGAGCCTAAAGCCAATTTTCAGAACATTACGGAGTTGTTTCAATGGTACCAAACGGGCGAACTCAAACCCCATATTCAGAAAACATACTCGCTCGAAGAAGCCCCGCAAGCGTTGTACGACATGCTCGAACGCCGAGCGATGGGCAAATTAGTCGTTGTGCCGTAGTGTGTAGGGGTTGCTCACAACCCCTGTGTTATTTCAAAATAATACTCTTTCCTGTCTTAGCAGATTGTACCGCAGCATCCAAAATCTCAACTACCACTTGGTTGATTTCGAGCGAAGATAAATCTTTCTTGGGAGTGATTTCGCCTTTGATGACGGCCCCAAAGTAAGAAAACGGGTCGTTGTAAGGTGCCGAAAGTGGGGTAAGTGTTTGCAATTTTTCGGGGGCGTCGCGTTGCGCGCCATCTCCTTGCCGAACGCGCATTTGGAGGGTTTTGTCACAGATGACGTACCCTTTTTGTCCATAAATTTCGATGTCTTTGCGGTCAAAAGGCCAGTTCCACGAAGCCTGAATGACGGCTTGAGCGTGCGGATAGGTAAGAATAATGGTGGCCTCGTCATCGACTTTTGGGTAAACAGCAGGTTTGATTTGTTGGGTAATGGCCGTGACCGACAGCGGGCGTTCGCCTTGCATGAGCCACGTCATTAGGTTGGCACCGTAGCACCCAAAATCAATGATGGCTCCTCCCCCATTCATCACGGGGTCGGTGAGCCACGATAAAAAGTCTTCGGAACAACCAATTTCTCGGGGCCCTTTGTGCCCGTCGTGAACTACTACCTTCCGAATTTCGCCCAACGCATTTTGTTCTTTAATCATCCGATAGGCTTCTTGGTGGCTGGCGTACCAAGTTGTTTCAAAGTTGGTCAATAGCTGAATTTTATGTTTTTGGGCCAGCTTAACCATGGCTTCAGCGTGTTCACGATTCACGGCCAACGGTTTTTCAACCATCACATGAATGCCTTTGGGCGCGCAGATTTCGACCACTTGTTTGTGTTCATAAATGCTATTAAAAGCACAAACAGCTTCGGGTTGCGTGGCGGCAATCATGGCTTCGAGCGATGGATACCACAGTTTTTCTGACAATTTATAACGTTTCAAATAACGCATGGCCAAATCGCGATTAGGCTCGGCTACTCCCACGATTTCAACATCGCCTTTGTCGGGGCGACTCAGAATCTGATGGACGTGGTCGTGGGTAAAACCAGCGATGCCTAGCCGAAGCGGTTTGGCTTCTACCAATAAGCTACCAATGAGCAACAAGACAAAAACGGAGAGTGATTTCATAGGAGAAGGGTGTTTGTAGTAAAAGAAGGTTGATGTCAAAACTCCCCATTGTTGCCATAAAAAAAGCGAGTAACCTCCTAAAAGGCACTCGCTTTGGAATACAAAACCAAAATTATTTAGGCAACCACTTCGAGGCCAGCGCGATAGACGCCTGCGTCGAGTTTGGAGCGCATGTTGTCAAAAGCTTTTAAGGTACGATCTACGTCTTCAAGCGTGTGTGCCGCCGTTGGAATCAAACGCAAGATGATTTGTCCTTTTGGAATCACAGGATAAACGACGATAGAGCAGAAAATACCCATATTTTCGCGCAAATCACGCACCATGTTGGTCACTTCGGGAAGACCGCCTTGAAGACCCTGCATAAACACGGGCGTCACAGGAGAGGTTGTTTCGCCAATGTTAAACCCAAGGTCGCGGAGACCATTTTGAAGGGCATTGACAATCGTCCAGAGTTTTTCGCGAAGTTCGGGATGCGCTTTGATAAGCTCCAAACGCTTACGACCTGCTTCCACGTAAGGCATTGGCAGGGCTTTGGCGTAAGTTTGTGAGCGCATGTTGTATTTGAGGTACATGATGATGTCTGGATCATCAGCCGCGATGAAGCCACCGATGGCCGCCATTGATTTGGCAAAAGTCGAGAAGTACAAATCAACTTCTTTGGCTACGCCAAAAAGCTCGGCTACTCCGCCTCCGTTGGCACCCATGGTTCCAAAACCGTGCGCGTCGTCCACCAAAAGACGGAAATTATATTTTTTCTTCAATTCAACGACTTTGTCGAGGCTACCTACTTTTCCTGACATTCCGAAAACGCCTTCGGTAATGACAAGAACGCCACCGCCTTTTTCTTCGGCCAATTTGGTGGCGCGAATGAGGTTTTTCTCCAAGCTTGCCATGTCGTTGTGGTTAAACTTGTAGTACTGCCCCATTTTGGCTTTGTGCAAACGGATACCGTCAATCAAGCAAGCGTGCGCTTCGGCATCATAGACGATAACGTCGCGGTGGTCGCAAACACACTCAATGACCGACATCACTCCTTGGTAGCCGTAGTTGAGCAAGAAAGCTTCTTTTTTGCCAACAAACTCCGCCAATTCTTTTTCGAAAATCTCGTGTAAATCAGAGTTGCCCGACATCATACGGGCGCCCATTGGATATGCCAATCCCCATTTTTCTGCGCCTTCGGCATCGGCCTTACGAACTTCTGGATGGTTGGCCAAACCGAGGTAGTTATTCAAACTCCAGTTGAGGACGTCCATTCCACGAAATTTCATATGTGGACCGATTTCCCCTTCTAGCTTTGGAAATGAAAAATAGTGGTGGCTATTAAGGGCTTTTGCGGCCGCCCCGATAGGTCCCCAGTTACTACGTAGTTTCTCGAAAATATCCACTTAATTATGCTATTTTTAGAGTTAAATACAGCTTTTAAATAAATTTTGTACAAAAATAAAAATTCCTAACTCAATTTCAAAGAGTTAGGGGTGTTACTGATGCCAAGTGACTGCGTCTGAATGAAGAAACCAACTCGCAAAAATCCAATTTGTGAACGGTGTTTCGCTGAAAATTAATGTGATGAGCGGCGAACCAACCCGCTTGGTTTCTCTTAAATTTGTAGCAACTTACAATCACTTATTTTAAACCACATAATACGAGTAATCATGGAAGATCAATTGAAAAATGCAGCCGAACAAGCCAAAGCCAAAGCGCAAGAATTAGCTTCTGAGGCACAAGAAACATTTCAAGAATTGAAAGAAGAAATCACGGAGAAAATACAAAGCGTTGATGTAGAAGCCTTGAAAGCGCAAGCGACAGCAAAAGCGGAAGAAATGAAAGCTGAAGCCGAAGAAGCACTCGCCGAAGCCAAAGCCAAAGCGGAAGAGTTGGCTGCCGAAGCCCAAGAAAAATTTGAAGACCTCAAAGAAGAAGCGGGTGAAGCACTCGACAAAGCAACAGGGTTTATCAAAGGACTTTTTGGCGGAAGCGAAGAAGAGAAAAAATAGTCAACTGCTTTGCAGAAATACAGAAAAGGGAAGCCTAGGCTTCCCTTTTCTGTGTGTTATGGAGGCTCATCTCGTGCACGGGAATCTGCAATGAACGAACGTGAATGTAATAAAATAAGACGGTCATCCACGGAAAAAACAAAAACTGTCCTGCGTTTAGATTGGACTCAAAGTAAGGGATAATCATCAACGATGGCAGAAAAACAAAGTACGGACTATCGTAGCGTACATAGACCCAAAAGGCGTTGATGGCGTAAAAAATCAAGAAAAAAAGAAAGGAAAGGAGTCCGCCTGAAAATAAGATTTCGAGGTACGAATTGTGCGATGCTAGATCCGTGTGGACGTCGGCATATACTTCCAGTCCTGCTTTGAAATTATCAAATCCAAAACCTGTCAATAAAACGCCCGGGTCATTGGTAAATACTTCAAAAGCTTTTTGGGCCAACTGAAAACGAATTTCTCCGCGTTGGCGGCGTATTCCTGCGTATTTTGAACGCAAGTTGACGACCGAGTCGGGGCTCATCACAATGTAGTATGCAAAGGCTAATATACAAGTCAGAGCGGCCGCTTTGAGATAAATGGAGATTTTTCGGTTACGAGCTATCAGCACCGCTGAAGACAACGCCAAACCCGCGTAACTGCTTCGTGACCCCGTTAGTACAATTCCCCAAAGTGTCAGAAAGGCGATGAAAAAAAAGAGGTATTGCATCCATTTTTTCATGGGGCTGTTGGCGTAAAGATCAAAACTCGACACAATAAAAAGGGTGCAAGCCCAACCGATTACGTTGGCTTTATACACCCCGACGTATTGGCCATAGACATTGGTAGCTTGGAAAGCGACACCAGTGACGAGCATCATTGCGACGGGATAAAAATACGCTAAACTAAAAACTTGTAACAGCTTGATTTTGGCCTCGTCTTTGGAATAATGTTTGAAAAGATAGACGACGAAGAAATTGGTATAAATCAAGAATGGAATCCAAGCAGACAGCCGCTGAAAACTCCAAAAGACATCGACACTGAAGGGCAGAACGATTACATTGAGACCAATAAAACCATAAAGTGCCCAGTTTTTTTGCTGATTAAAGATGTATTTTATCTGGCCTTGGGCAAACAAAATACCAAGCAAAGAAACGATTACTAAACCCGTACGAATCAATTTGGCCGCTTGAAATGCTCCTCCCCTCAATCCATACCCGTAAATGACCAAGAAGGTATTGAGAAAATACATCACCAAGTGCCAATCCAAGAGCGCCCTGTTTCGAAAAATCCTTCGCCATTGCATAGTTTATCGTTCGGCGTCAATCAGTGTGCGTTGACTACCGACTCAAGCATTTGCACAAAGTTGCGTAACATTTCGTCTTTGGAAAACTTTTGGATGAATTTTCGCCCGTTTTCGGCTTTTTTTAGCCGCAATTGTGGGTTTTCAATACATTCAACCAAGGCGGTTGTCAAACTTTCTACATTGCCCGATTCGATTAGCCAACCGTTATTGCCGTTGTCAACTACCTCAGGAATGCCTCCAACGCGCGAACTTACGACCGAAATTCCGTGGGCAAGAGCTTCGATGTTGGCAACGCCAAATGCTTCGGTGTAGGACGGCACGCAAAAAATATCGTGGCTACGCAGGGCTTCATAGACGCGCGCCTGAGGCTGTGGGCCTTGATAGTCGAGTTGGACGTTGGAAATAGTCTCAAAAAACGAACGGACGTGGCTGGCAAACCAAGGTTCAGGGCCAATAACGGTCAACAAAAAAGAATACTGTGGGAGCTTTTTGAGTGCCGCCGCCACCAAAGGCAATTGTCCTACCAAGTAATCGGCTTTCACGAACAGTACTTTGATGGTACTCCCAAAAGTGCGTTGGGGATTGAACTCAATGCCATCGAGCGGAATGGTTTTATAGAGCTTCGTTACTTTCGGCGTGGGCAATTGGTACGTTTGGCGGATACGTTCTTGTAAAAACTCCGAGTTGGCAATGACGAGTTTATGTTTTTTGGCCGATAAACGCTCAAATTGCTGAAACATAAACCGTTTGAACCACAGCGATTTCCATGCAAAATTCCCCCAGTGGGCGAGCATGTTTTTTTCGTCGTTGATCATACCCACGGTGGGTTTGTCAGAAACCAAGCTCGCCCAAGTTCCATTGAAGGAATTGATATAAACCAACACGTCAAAATCAAATGACTTCTCCAACGCTTTGACGTGGCGATAATAGATAAACCATCGTAAAATTTGCCCAAGCGGCTTTAACAAACGCGGAATTCGGACGGGAACTTTGTGAACATAACGAAGCGACGCCAGCCGCTCGTCAGATACATCTTCGGTCAAAATCCGTAGCTCATGTTCAGGAAAACGCTCGTTGATTTCGAGAATACTATTCGCAAATCGGACGGGCCCGTTCGTTACATTTTCAAAAGCATTGGTACAAAATACAATCTTCATGCGGTTTTTCGAGCTATATATACCCGTTCTGTGGGCGAAATGCCATAGCGTTTGTAATCAATGGTTTGGATAAAAGTATCGTCCTCCACACTAAACCCTTGGGCGCGCAAGCGGTCGGCATAATCAGCGCCGTAATACCACCGTTGGTCGTGGCCGTGATACAGCTTTTGTTTTTCTTCTTTGGTCAATCGAGCATCCGAAAACGAGGTAGGAAAATCCTTGTTGATGGGGTCATGAAAAACGGCGTATCCATCGGGTTTAAGTACGCGCAGTACTTCGCGCATGGCTTTGGTGTCGTCGGGGACCATTACTAAAATTCCAATCGCAATTACTACGTTGAACGTATCATTGTCAAATTTAATGTCATCAATCGACATTACATGGTCGGGCTTTACGGTAATACTACTCGTAAAAGACGTCATGTAGTCAGCCGTGACGTAGTCGATGTACGGAGATGCTTTGATGCTGGGAATCAGGCAGATGTCTGGTGCAAAATGCAGCACTTTTTTTCGGGGAGCTGAGAAAAAACCAAGACGATCGCGGAGGGCTAAAAAAATGTAACGATGCCGCTCAAGCGACTTACAATTGGGGCAATAGGCATTTGTCCGATACCGAAAAGGCATAAAAGCCCGATAATGGCTCTGACAAATAGGGCATTCCACCTCATCCCCAAGCCGATAGGGAATACTCCGCCACTGCAATCGTAGCTGATTGAGCTGATAAATGAGGTTTTGCCGAAGCAGGGTTTTTAATTTTTCTTTCATAGGGTAACAAGTAAGGTCAGGTCGCGGTAATTGGTTGAATCAGCAATGGCAAAGTTTTGGTCGCCAATCGCTTGGAGGGGTAACTCGCGGGCGATTTGCAAACAATGGGGGAGTTGGGAGGATGTTTCAAACAGAAGTGTGGATTGGTGCGCCAACATCCGCGCGGTAGCGTCGGTTTTTAGCGTAACGATGGGTTTACGAAACGAGAGTGCCAAGTCGATCGAGCCAGAATGGTCGATGCGAATAAAGGGTAACACAACCACGTCGGCGGCGTTGAAAAATACTTGGACTTCGTCGTCTTGAATGAAACGGTGGTGGAGATGTATGGAGGAGTTGGCTTGGGCGGCCTTCTCAATAGGTTCAAAAAAAGTGGCGTCGTAACTTTTGCCCGCAATCAACAAACGGTCGTTGGGGCGAGCAATTTCAGAAAAAGCGTCGATTAAGTTGCTAACACCTTTGTAAGGTTTGATTTCGCCAAAAAACAAATATACAAAATCGTCGTCGTTAAGATTCAGACGTTTTCGACATTCGTTTTTAGAAAGGGTATTGGGATAATAAAAATGATACGGCAAATCCTGAATTACCTTTACGCGTTCGGGTTGGAGCGAAAAACGCTCCATGGCAGCTTGGCGAGTTTCTTCCGAATAAACCCTGATTTGGTGGCATTTCCTGAGAAAGAACCCATAAATACGGCGTTCCCAACGAAGCCACAGCCCAGCGTGGTTTTGTAGGTTGTGCAGTGTATGTACAAAACGAACGTTGAATAGGTAGCGTGCGGCCAAAATTTCGGCGACAAAAACGGACGATTTGAAGTACGTCCACAAGCGAGATTTACCAAGAATAAAACTATGTACCCAATCGTAGTAAATTACTGGGGGTCGATGCGCGAAAATAGCCCTTAGTGTACTTCCAATAGTATATTTTCCTCCAATAACCACGTCAAACCCTTCTTCTCGAAAATAACGAACTAGCTCGTACTGAAAGGGGTTTTCAGGGCCAGCATCGGGTAAAACGACGACTTTGAGTGGGTCAGAGGTCAAGAGAAACGCTAGATTAGGTCTTGTAGGGAACAAAAGTACAAAATGTGCATAGAAAAAGAGGTTAAAAGATACCTAAATACACGTAATCATTTTGTTTTGATACAAAGTATGCGTTCAAAATACTGATTATATTCCGTAACACCCCGAAGCAAGACATGGTATTTTGTAGGGGTGAGCTTCGTTGCAAAACGAATGGTGCTTGGAAATAAAATGCTAGGGTTCCAATAAATGGTAGGGGCAAAACCTGCGATTTTGGAAGACATTTGAGATAACGGACTAGGAGTATAGCCTACAACTGAAATTGTTGAAACCGTTTGATAATAATTGAATTGTTTGTTTCCATAAGGCCCCATACGGGTGGTAATCGCTAAAACAAAGTCTCGCCCAGGTACGGGAGGGCGTCCATTGTAAACCGTAATAGGTTTAGTAAATGACCTTACAACCTCAACCCGCTGAATGTTATAAACAGAAAGAGACATTAAACGATCTGCAATATCAGGAAATATGTGACCATCGATGACGACTACTATATTTCGTAAGGAACCACCACCAATGTCAGACGAAAGTGGTGCCGCTTGTACAGAAGTAAATCCTCTATTTCGGGGTACTCTTGTACGGGTAAAACGAGTGTCAGTTCGGGTAAGATAACTGAGTAATTGTAAGCCTGATGTAAGATTGGTTTGTGCGAGAAATTTATCGTCAATTTCCCAGGTTTGGTCAGCCAAATAATACTCACGTTCAATGTTCCTTTTGGCTTTCACCTTTACACTTGCCAGAGTGATACCATCTTGAAATTGTAGCGTAGTATCTCCAGAGTAAACAGTGTTGTTGCTACGCATAAGAGCTGGAAATGGAGCATCAAAAAAGGGTTTTAATGGAGGGATAACTCTAATAGCGGTTTTCTTTGGTCGGTCTTTACTGGAAATTTGCTGAATTACCCAATGGAGTGTGTCTTTCTCGTGGGTCATTCCTTCAATTTTAAAATATCCTATACTATCAGCAATTACACTGTAAGTTTGCTTTGTTGAAGGTTCGAGGAATAGCAAATTCGCAAAAGGCACAGGTTTTCCCTTCTCATTAAGTACTTGAGCCGTCACCCAAAGCCCGTTGCCTATGACTGGATTGGGAGAGGTATAACGAGGGTGAGTAATAAACCAAGTATCACTAGGTAACGATGCTGGAGTGGAAGAAGAAAAGTAGGCTTGCTGGGCACTATCAAGTACTGACACACTACCCCATCCTTGTAATTTTTTTCCTGTGGTATCGTTTAATGCGATGTTTAGAACTATCTCTTCTCCTGCCAAGTAGTTGCTTTTATCCTGTAAAACTGTAAGACCAGTGGGAGAATAACTTCCGAAAACCCAGCGTTCAGCGAGGAGTTGGTTTTGATTGCTAAAAACGACGAATCGCACCACACCTTCAGGAAATAGATTTTTTGGTATTTGGGTTATTACGACATTTTTTGATGTACTATCAATCATTGAGAAATGAAGAGAATCACCACTAAATCCTTCAAGCTTAAAAGTTCTATTGGAGGGAGGTAAGCGGTTGAAAACTCTAATTTTGAAAAAACTAGGATTGGATTGTCCATCAATCGTCAATACAATGCCCTCTGTTTGAGAACTAGGTAGAGGAAAACTCTGGTTCAAGAAGTCTTTCCAGTTAATGAGTGCTCTATAATTAATAGTAGGTTGAGGGCTTAAAATAAACTCTCCAAGGCCCATTTCATTTGTTTTGGTTTGAGTAATAACGTTGTTATGATTGTCGATGACTTGTACCGTAGATTTTATCCCATAGCCATCTAACGACTGTACTTTTAGAGCTATTTTCGAGGGGAGTCCTTCCACTAAACTCCCTCCTTCTGGGTAAAAAGAAACTTCTAGCGTACTGTCTAAAGGGGGGGCGAGAGTCATTGAAACGCCTCTTTGGGTAATCCAAACCAGAGTGGAATTGCATTCGCCTTCCCAAGTATAGGATTGTATTCGATAAGGCCCACGTAAAAGTGTATCAGAGAGGTAAATAGCTCCGTGAGTTTGACCATAGTAAATTGGACGTTTTTGAGTAGTTACAATTCTCTGGTCTGAATTTACTAATTCAACAATCAGGGTTGATAGGCTATCAGGTAAGTGTTTTGGAAGTTGAGCTGCATACCATATAGTATCTCCTTTTGCATAAGCTTGGCGGTCGGTTTGAAAGTGTATTTGTGCAAATAAATGGAATTGAGCAACTGTAGCAAGGACAACAAATAAGCTCCAACGTTTCATGGCTATTTGATGGTTAAAGTCTTCTTAGAGGAAGGATCGGCTAGTTCATTTATTTATTACAGATGAATGTTTTAAGAGCGGGTTTATACAGAAATGTGCATAGAAAAAGAGGTAGATTTTCTTTTATAAAAACGTTCTTTTTATATCTCAATTTATTTGTAAACTTAGTTTTTTCCGCATGAAAAAGACCATTTTTGTATCCTTTTACCTTCTGATGAGCTGGGTGGCGTTAGGCCAACCCGCCGAACGATTTTATAAAGTGGTGGTGGCTCCCGATCACTTCGACTGGACGTACAAAACGGGTGAAAACGTGAAGTTTACTATTTCTGTCCTCCAAAATGGAAATTTGGTAAAAAATGCCCGTATTCGCTACGAAGTTGGCCCCGAAAAAATGGAGCCGACAAAAAAAGAAACCCTGTCACTCCCAACAGGCTCGCTGACGGTAGAGGCTGGTACGATGAAAATGGCTGGTTTTCTGCGCTGTATCGCATTTGCGGAAATAGAAGGGAAAGAATACAAAGGGCTGGCAACGGCGGGCTTTGACCCACTGAGTATTCAGCCGACGGTAGATAATCCCTCGGATTTTGATACATTTTGGACTAACGCAAAAGCAGATTTGGCCAAAATTCCTTTGGATGCAAAAATGACGCTTTTGCCCGAACGCTGCACGGAAAAAGTAAATGTGTATCACGTAAATATTCAAAACTTCCGAATGGGTGCGCGCCTTTATGGGATTTTGTGCGTTCCCAAAAAAGAAGGAAAATATCCCGCCTTGCTTCACGTGCCAGGTGCGGGTGTGCGCCCGTACGGCGGAGATATTGCCAATGCCGAAAAAGGAATCATTACGTTACAAATAGGTATTCACGGCATTCCAGTGACGATGGAGCCTTCAGTTTATACCGATTTAGGGGCTGGGGCTTTTAATGGTTACTGGGCGTATAACATGGACGACCGCGACCGTTTTTATTACAAGCGGGTCTATTTAGGCTGCGTGCGTGCCAATGATTTCTTGACGAGCTTACCCCAATACGACGGTTCAAATTTGGCTGTGACGGGTGGAAGCCAAGGCGGGGCGTTGTCGATTGTAACGGCGGGGTTAGATAACCGTGTCAAGTGGTTAGGGGCGTTTTATCCAGCGTTGTCAGATGTGACGGGATACTTGAAAGGACGTGCGGGAGGGTGGCCGCATTATTTTGATAAAAACACGATTGCGTTTGGTAATAAACCCGACAAAATCGCGACGATTGGTTACTATGACGTCGTAAATTTTGCGCGGAGAGTCAAAGTGCCAGGGTATTACTCGTGGGGATTCAACGACGAAACCTGCCCGCCAACGTCGATGTACGCGTCCTACAACGTTATTTCGGCTTCCAAAGAGTTGTTTTTAGCCCTTGAAACAGGACACTGGACCTACCCCGAACAAAACGAACGGATGACGGGCTGGCTGGTGAATAAACTGACTGGGAAATAGAAAGTTATTGGTAACAAACAAAAGCGGCTTCGAGTTACCCCGAAGCCGCTTTTGTTTGTTAGAGAGAATATTACTTGTTAAGTAGCTCGTCGAAAGTCAATGAAACGTAGTACATCGAGCCGATAGAAGGGCTACCATAGGCTTGGATGTATGGCTTCCCACCGATGTTGGTACCACCCACTTTCAAAAGAGATTTGAAGCTAGCTAGTTTGTAGCTTACTTGAGCATCTAAGTTAGTAAAAGAAGGAACGTCCGTATTAGAGAACAAAGGTACTCCTGTGGTTGTAGGAACGACAAAGCTTGATTGCCAGACGAATCCTTGTTGATGCTTGAGGGCAATGTTAAATCCAAATTTCTCACCACTACCCGCACGCTTGCCGAAATTGACGTTAAAGCGGTTTTGAGGCGTATTGAATCCAGAGTAAGGAAGCTCAGGAGTGGCAGTAAAGTCTTTCAACACGTTATTGGCAAAGTTTCCTCCCATAAAATAGCCTTTTGAAAGCGAGTAGTTAAGTGCGATCGAAAAGCCAGTTACAACGATGTCTTTGTCGCTGTTGGCTGGGCGAGAGAAACCTGCACGGGTGCTGCCACTAGCTAGCCCCGAGGCAATTGGTAAGCCAGGAGCCGCCGCCGCAGTTGGTACTACGACTGTTACTCCCCCAATAAAGTTTTGGTAAACGCTATAATAATACGAAGCATCTACCATCAATTTTTTATTAATGAGACCCTTGTAACCAATTTCAAACGATTTTACACGCTCTGGACGAAGCGCCTTTGCTTGATATTTAGGTAAAGTTGCTAGAGCAAAAGCAGGAGCTACTTGCGTAGTTACGGCAGTTACTTGTTTTACTACCTCGTTTTGGACGTTGGTTGCAATTGTTTGTTTAATTGCATCAGTAGCCATTTGAGCAGCTACCCCTGCCTGAACTGCTGCTGCTGCATTAGCTGCGGGAATCTGGCCAGCTTGAACAGCTGCTGTCACTTGAGCCTGAACAGCCGCTGTCACTTGAGCTTGAACAACAGTCGTCACACCCGCTTGAATCGCGGCAAGTTGAGCTGTAACCGCTGCGGTAGCATAGGCTTTGGCTTGGTCAATAATGGCTTGGGTAACGTATTTGGTTGGGTTTATTGAGAAATCAACCAGCGTTTCGCGAAGTACACCAGAACTTAGGTTATAGCGTTTGTCAAACTCTGGCAAGCCTCCGATGAGGGTTCCTCCAGGTGTTTGTAGGTCGATGTACTGGTTTTGAGTAGTTGGAATACGGAAACCTGTTTGGTAAGAAAGGCGAATGTTTTGATCCCCAAAAGTTGTTACGGCCGACAAGCGAGGCGAGAACTGGCCTTCAAAGTTTTGGTTTTTATCGTAACGAAGCGAGGCACTTAACTTGAGGTGGTCACCAAAAAGTTTTTTACCAGCTTGTACAAAAGCACCATATTCGTTGATAGGGATGGTTCCATCACGGCCATCTTTAAGGTCAGCGAAAAGTGTTCCTTGAGAGCGGAGTTGATACATGCGGTAGTTGGCCCCTACTAACAAATCAATAAATTTGAGTTGATTTTTGAAATTGTAAACGCCTTCAAGGTGATACATATTGGTTTTTTCCAAGAAACCTCCCCCACCTTGAACGATTGACATATTTCTGTATTTGTCCAAAAGCGTATTGTATTCAGCAGTTCCAGCGGCAGGTAATCCTTTATCGGCCGTTTGGCGTGCCAAAATGTGAGCTTGTTCTTCGGCCATCCCAGCACCACGTGCCGTAGCAAAGGCGCCTACGTATTCACCAAACCAGTTGGCATGAGGTTTTACTCCGTTAAGCATAGCTACCGCAGCCAAACCAGCTGTGTAAGAATCTCCAGAACGCTCTTGCGTAGTGTAGCCTTTCAAGGTAAAATTGTCCCCACGGAGCTCTAGTTTAGCTTGCGTCAAGTTAAAATTACGAAGCGAGTATTTCCCAGTCCCTGTGTAAAGCGTCGTTCCAAAACCATAATTTACTTGACCAACTGCTTCTACTTTTTCAGAGATACGGTAGTGAAGTGCACCATTAAACTTGAAGCTTTTTACGTTGTTATCTACCAGGGTATTTTCCAAAAGACCCGTACGACTCACGTTCGCATTGGGAATTAACGCTAACGCGGTAGAAGGTAACAATTTGGCGGCAATAAGCGAGTTGGCAACGGTTTGCATGTTGGCTTGCACTTCGTCGCCGTAGGTGTTGGTTCCGTCGTAGTCTGTTTTTGTACCAGCACCTCTGAGTGGGTCAGCATTCCCTCCTAGGTTTAAATTGTCGTAGTTGGTTGATTGCCAGTCTTTGGCTTGGATGTAGCTAAGGTTGACCTTAAAAGCTACTTTGTTATTGAATGCTTTGGCATAACGGATAGAAACGTCACCAAACGGAGAAGACGCTTGTGTACGATTGCTTGCCGACATTACTCCTGTTTTTACGGCTGCGCTCAAACCTTGGTACAAAAACGGGCTTTTGCTATTCATCAAAATTAAACCATTGAGAGCGTTAGGGCCGTAAAGTGCCGAAGCTGCTCCTGGAAGTATTTCTACGCTTTCTACATCAAGCTCTGGCATCCCCACGATGTTGTCGATTGGGAAGTTAAGACCAGGTGCAGAGTTATCCATCCCGTCAATCATCTGAACTGTACGTGGGTTTCCTGTAGAACCAAATCCACGCATGTTAATAGATTTAAAGAGCAAACTTTGCGTCGCCATGTCAACGCCTTTCATGGTGGCTAACCCATCATAAAATGACGGCGAAGCATTATCTCGAATGCCCCGAATGTCCATTTTTTCAACTGTCACAGGAGACTGCATTACGCTTTCTTCCACCCGCGATGCCGATACCACCACTTCTTGGCCTAGCATTACTTGCTCTTTGAGCGAAACTTTGATGTCGGAGCGGTTGCCAGTAACTTCTATTTCTTGGCTTTCGTATCCTACTGAGGACACGACCAAAGCAAAAGGTGTAGGAGTGCTTGTTGTAAGAGAAAAATTGCCTTTGGAGTCGGTGATGGTACCAATTACTTTTCCTTTTACCTGAATACTTACTCCCACTAAGCCTTCACGCGTATTTGCATCGGTGATATTTCCCGATAATTTGGTTTGTGCCAGCAACGTACCTGCACTGACTAACCATGCCGTTAAATAAAACACGGCATTACGTAGTGATTTACTCATAGGTTTTTAATTGGTTTTAGATTGCTCTTGTGATAATTTTACTGCGTAATATTCGCTCTTTTAAAGATAATTTACAATTTATACCATGTATATTCATATTATAAAACTATTATGCACGCATAATTATTTGAAAAATACAAAATGGACTTTTTGAAAAAACGCTTATTTTGGACAATTGCGGGAATAATTGGTATAAATCCCGCCGTAGAAGCACAGGTTATTTTGCGAAATTCGTACAGTGTTGGAACGGCTCCTAAAGCGCCAGATTATTCGCTTACAACGAGCTGGGCAGCACTGCCTACCCAAAAAGATGCCGCCGACAATTTGCCACTAAAATCGCAAGGATTAGCAGACGGACAAGCTGAGGCCAAAGCGGATGTCTTCTTTATTCACCCCACTATTTATACTCAAAAACCTGCAGAGGGAGCTTTTGAATGGAATGCGGATATCAACGATGCGGCCCTGAATAAGAAGGTGGATGAGTCCACAATCCTGAACCAAGCTTCGGTTTTTAATGGTTCGTGTCGGGTCTATGCGCCGCGTTATCGGCAAGCGCATTATTACTCTTTTGTTACCCCAAACCAAGAAGATAGACAGCAAGCACTTGATTTGGCCTACGCGGATGTCAAAAAAGCGTTTGAATATTATTTGGCACAATACCAAGATGGACGCCCTATTGTCATTGCTTCGCACAGCCAAGGCACGTTACACGCAAAACGCCTGCTCAAAGAGTTTTTTGACGGAAAACCACTCCAACAAAAGCTCGTTTTTGCGTATCTCGTAGGTGACATTGCAGGGCCACCTGCGCAGCCCAACGAGTTTGAATTTATTAAACCTGCGCGCTCTGCCGAAGAAGTAGGTGGTTTTGCGTCTTGGCATACGTATTTACGCGACTATTTCCCCGAAAAATACCAAACGTACCATTTTTCGACGGCTGTTTGTACCAACCCTCTTACTTGGCGACTAGACGAAACATATGCCCCTAAAAGTCTAAATAAAGGAGGCGTTGGGTTACGGTTTACATTCCTGCCTCAGCTGGCCGATGCCCAAGTCCACCAAGGGCTTTTGTGGATACATAAGCCTTACGTCAAGGGGCGGTTTTTGTTACGCACCAAGGTTTGGCACAGCGCCGATATGAATCTTTTTTGGCAGAGCATCCGAGAAAACGTAGCTTTGCGTATAGAAAATTATTGGAAGAATGCGGGGAAGTAACGCGCTAACGACTTCAATTACACCTATTCATCTTATTTTGACTTTAGATTAATGAATCAACATACATACGTCATCATCATGGCAGGAGGTGTCGGAACACGTTTCTGGCCTTTTAGCCGCAACAACAACCCAAAACAGTTTCATGATGTACTAGGAACGGGAAAAACATTACTTCAGCAAACAGCAAGCCGCTTTGAGGGCGTTTGTCCCGATGAAAATATCTACATCGTTACGAGTACTGAATATTATCAATTGGTCAAAACACAGTTGCCGTTTTTGAGTGATGACCAAATCCTGCTTGAACCCAACCGCCGCAACACCGCGCCGTGCATTGCGTATGCGTGTTACAAAATCGCGGCCAAAGACCCGCAAGCAACGGTGGTTGTCGCTCCTGCTGATCACATTATCCTGAAAGAAGAAGTATTCAAAGAAAAAGTCAGATTGGCCCTCGACGTGGCATCCCAAAGTGAGGTACTGATTACGCTGGGTATTCAACCTACGCGCCCCGACACAGGCTATGGCTACATTCAGTATTTGCCTTCGGAGGGGTTGGTGAAAAAAGTGAAGACATTTACCGAAAAACCGCAACTAGAAATCGCCGTTAAGTTTTTGGAAAGTGGTGATTTTGTCTGGAATGCAGGGATTTTTATTTGGGGTGTGCGTTCGATTATCAAGGCATTTGAAGCGCACTTGCCTGAGGTAGCGGAGGTGTTTGCCGAAGGGAAAAGCGATTATTATACCGACGCTGAAAAAGGGTTTATTGAAAAAGCGTACATGCTTTGCAAAAATATTTCCATTGACTTTGGTATCATGGAAAAAGCAGAAAATGTATTTGTTGTTTTGAGCGATTTGGGCTGGTCCGATTTGGGAACTTGGAAGTCGATGTACGATATTTCGACCAAAGATGAAGAACGAAACGCGGCAGACGGTAAACTGATGCTTTACGATACTAAAAATTGCATCATTAAAACGCCGAAAGATAAGCTAGTGGTGGTGCAGGGATTAGAAGGGTACATTGTCGCAGAAAACGACGGGGTACTTATGATTTGTAAAATCGACGAAGAACAGCGCGTGCGGGATTTTGTAGCCGATGCCAAAGCGCTTGGAAATCAATATATCTAGTAAAAAAAACCTCCCGAAAGTTTTGAACTTTCGGGAGGTTCAAAACTTTCGGGAGGTTGACCCTTAGGCTTCTTGTAAAATAGCCGTTACTTCGATTTCAATAAGGTATTCGGGAGCAATGAGTTTGCTGATTTCAACCATTGTCGTACAAGGACGAATCTCTCCAAAAAACTCTCCGTGTGCCCTTCCGTACGTTTCCCATTGCGCAATGTCCGTCACAAAAAGACGCGTTCTTACGACATCTTTGAGTGAAGCTCCTGCTTGAACGAGCACTTTCTCGATTTTTTCAATGATAAATTTGGTTTGGCCATAGGCGTCTCCGACGGCTACGGGGCCATTTTCGTCGGCAGCAACTGTACCCGTGACTTCAATAATGTTGCCGATACGTACTGCGCGGGAATAGCCAATAATAGCTTCCCAAGGGGCTCCAGTGGAGAGGTTTACTCTTTGTGACATTCGTTTATGTATGATTGATGGGTAAAAAATTACTCGTTTTTAGCGCCACCCTGCTGACCTGCCTTCGGCGGTTGAGCTTGCTGAGCTTCACGCATTGGGTTAGAGCCTCCACGTTGGAAACCACCCCCTTTGAATAGTTGGAAACGCGTTGGTTGCGTCGGCTGACGTGGGAAGCTGTTGCTCTCTTCGTCGATGTCGGCAATCTCACGGAATGGGTCTAATGTCCATTGTACCACTTTCTTTTTCGTGGTAATAACTTTCGATACTTGTTGGTCGTTCAAACGCCAGATTTCCGCTGGGAAGCGTGCTACCGAATCCGTACCATCTTCAAATTGCATCTTCACAATCACAGGCATTGGCAAACCACCTTTGTTCTTCACTTTCAACGTATAGAAATTCATCCCTGACTCTACCAATTTGCGCTCGTCTGGTGTTAAGCTTGCCAAGTAGGTTTCGTATTTTTTCTTGTCGGCTTCCGTCACTGCGTACGGGTCGTACGAATTGTAGAAATCCTTCATATCAGGATTTTTCTCTACCACCGATTCTTTGATAAAATCTTTATCGCGCTGACGAGCAACGGTTTCGCGTTTACTGTTGGCGGTTGCTCGCTGTTCTGCCTTCGTGATTTCAGGGTTTTGTGTGTCTAAGGCAAACCATTCTACTTCCACCAAATCTTGGTCAACGGGTTCGGTACCATAGAACCAGCCTTTCCAGAACCAATCCAAATCCACGCCTGACGCATCTTCCATCGTACGGAAGAAATCGGCAGGAGTTGGGTGCTTAAACTTCCAACGGTTGGCGTATTCTTTGAAGGCATAATCAAACAATTCGCGTCCCATGACGGTTTCGCGCAAAATGTTTAAGCCCGTCGCAGGTTTGGTGTAGGCATTTGGGCCAAAGCCCATGATGTTGTCTGAGCTCGACATGATAGGTACCTGCTTGCTTTGCTCGGTACGCATGTATTCGGTGATATTTTGAGGTTCAGCTACGTCGCCACCAAGGTTGCGATCCCATTCTTTGGTCGTCAGATACTCCATAAACGAGTTTAAGCCTTCGTCCATCCACGACCATTGGCGCTCGTCAGAGTTCACAATCATAGGGAACCAATTGTGCCCTACTTCGTGGATAACTACCTGAATCAAAAAGTTTTTGATACCTTCTGAATACGTTCCGTCAGCATCGGGGCGGGCTCCGTTGAATGAAATCATCGGGTATTCCATTCCTCCCACGGGGCCGTGTACCGACTGCGCAACTGGATATGGATAGTCGAACGTGAATTTTGAGTAGGTTTTTACTGTGTGCGCCACCAACATGGTTGAATATTGTCCCCAAAGCGGATTGGCTTCTTTGGGATAAAACGACATGGCAAGTACTTTTTTGCCGTTGAGTTCTACGTTCATGGCATCCCAGATAAACTTACGGCTACTTGCAAAAGCAAAGTCACGGACATTG
The DNA here is from genome assembly GCF_057652295.1 of Runella sp. R5_40. NCBI lineage: Bacteria > Pseudomonadati > Bacteroidota > Cytophagia > Cytophagales > Spirosomataceae > Runella > Runella sp. R5_40. Next base: position 145,302 of record NZ_JBYFCH010000008.1, read on the forward strand.
TCAGCTTTGAATACCCAAGTCTTTTTACCATTGGGTTTGTTGGCTTCGTTTTTAGTCGCTTCGTCTTGGCTGACAACCAAAACAGGCTTATCGAACGTGGCGCGCGCTTTTTCTAAGCGCTTCAATTGCTCCGATGAAAGAATTTGTGAAGCGTTTTGAAGCTCACCACTCGCACCTACGATGTGGTCATTAGGGACAGTAATCGCTACTTTGTAATTTCCGAATGGCAAGGTAAACTCGCCTTGACCCAAAAACTGCTTGTTTTGCCAGCCGTTTACGTCGTCATAGACGCAAGCACGCGGGAACCACTGAGCGATTTCGTAAATGAAGTTGCCATCTTTGGCAAAAAACTCAGCGCCACCGCGAGCACCTTGGGCAAAGCGGAAATCGGTGATGTTGAAGTTCCAGTCAATTTGAAAACTGATTGATTGTCCTGAGCGAATAGGAGCGTTAAGGTCGATACGCATCATGGTTTCGTTGATGCGATAACGGAGGGCTTGGCCCGTCTTAGGGTCTTTTACGGCCGTAATTTTATGACCGTAATCCTTGTCAATCATCGAACGAGTCATGGACGTAGCAGGCATTCCCTTTTCGTTGATAGAACTCGTCCGCGTCTGATTGGCCATGGAGTTTTTGGCAAAAAGATTCTGGTCAAGCTGAATCCACAAATAGCGTAGCTCATCGGGTGAGTTGTTGAAATACGTTACTACTTCTGAGCCCGTAAGACGTTGTTTTTCATCATCGATTTCGGCTTTGATGTCATAATCAACGCGGTTTTGCCAATATTCCTTTCCTGGCGCTCCCGATGCGGTGCGGTAGGTGTTTGGGGTTGGCAGGGCAGTTCCCATTTGTTCAAAACGAGAATTGGCGTGGTAATTTGCGGCGGGGGGTTGTGCGATAAGCGGTGAAAGTGCGCCGAGTAGGCAGCACAACAGCAGGACAAAAAACTTATTCATTGGGGTTTGTTGATTGAGTTAAGTCGAATAATGATTCGCATGACTTGAGCAGTTTACTGACCAAAAGTATGAAAATATTTTTTACCTCGGTAATGTCTTGTACAACACAAAACCAATCGCTGCAAAAATGATATTAGGCAGCCATACCGCCACGATAGCAGGAATTGTGCCCGATTCGGCAATTCCTTTGGCCAACATAAAAAACAACAGATAGACAAAGGCCAATATAAACCCAAACGCAATTTGCAAGCCTGAACCACGGCGGCTTTTTCGGGCTGATACGACGACGCCAATGATGGTCAGTATGATGAAAGCAAACGGGTGCGTAAAGCGGGTGTATTTTTCGAGCAAATAGGTTTCGACCCCGTCGGCTCCGCGTAGTCGGAGAAGGTCAATATAGTCGTTGAGTTGGGTCAGCGTTAGTTCCTCGAAGCGATTTTTATCATTTTCAAAGTCTTTGGGGCTGAGGTTGAGCGTGGTGTCAATTTGTACCCCTTTGGTAATGGTTTCGGTCAGGCCGTCGATTTTCCGAATTCGATAGTCGTAAACCGTCCATTTTTTCTTTTTAGGCTCCCAAACGATGCGGTCAGAAGTAAGTTTTTCTTTCAGTTGATTGCCTTCGATGTGTTCTAACGTAAACTTATACCCCGTTAGCGAAGCGTTGTTGTAACTCTCAAGGTAAGCATACAGTTTAGGAGCTACTTTAATGTGGAAGTTGCGCTGATTGAAATAATATTGGTCTTCAATGTATTTGTATTCAAAACCTAAGCGGATTTTATTTGCCCGCGGAATCACCCACCCTACCATGTAAAACGTAAACAAAGCCAACATCGCCGAACCAATAAAATAAGGAACCAACATCCGAAGAAAACTCACGCCACTACTAAAAATGGCAATGATTTCGGTGCGAGCCGCCATTCTAGCAGTAAAAAAAACGGTGGCAATAAATACCAACAACGGACTGAGGTAGTTGGCATAATAGGGAATCAGGTTGGCGTAATAGTCAAACAGAATCTCGCTCGCGGGTGGGTTGAACTTACGGAAGTTGTCGATTTTTTCAGTGAAGTCAATCACGCAGATAATAAGCAACGTGATGAGCACCGTAAAAACGTAAGTAATCAGAAAGTTTTTAAGAATATAGCGATCTAATAGTTTCATGATTTATAATCAGAGTACATTTGATAGCTTTCTAAGAAAGCATTTAAGAGGTTCTCCCGTTCGGTGTTATTTCTATGGATTAGAACAGCGCCTAAAATAACAACATCGTCTAATGAAAACGAAAAATCGTACTTTTCGAGGTCAGTAGTACGGAATTTTATAAACCATTTATCAAAGACTCTTTTTCGTGCAAACTGTTTTTTATCGATACTCTCGCAAACATAAATCAGCACATTTTGATGATTTTCGAAGAAATTGGATAAAAAATATAAAATCGTCGAAGAGACTCTTGCGTCAACAGGCAGTTCTTTGAAACTAAATTCTAACAATTTTGCGACCCTTTTTGTTAATGATAGATGTGTTGCCTTTACTCAATTCTTGATGAATTTCGTTTTTATCACTCATCATTTTTCGTACAGTTTCTTCTAAACTGCTTCCTTTAGGAATATTGATTTTGATTTCCATGGCGCTTGCAGTTGTCTAAATCTTTGATTCTATTTACTAAACCATGCTGACCACTATTTGGCAAGTGGGGTTTTTATGTTTTACACAAAGCTACTAAAATAATAAAACCGCTCGTAATCAACGAGCGGTTTTTAGATTATTTAACGCTTAAACTTCGAAAGTCCAGAATCGAGAAATTGCACAAATTCTTCGGTGCTTGCGTAGCCAATGGGCTTGGTGAGTAGCTCACCGTCGGGACTAATGACGCAGTAAAAAGGCTGAGCGTTGTTGTTAAACTTCGTGATTTGCAAATCTGCGTTCTTGTCGCCGATGGTTGTTTTTTCGCGCTTATCGTAAGTTGATACAAACTGTTGTTCCTTAGGAAGTTCGGTTTTGTCATCCACGTAAAGCGAAGCAATCACAAACTCTTTCTTGAGGCGATCTAGCACTTCGGGTTGTGGCCAAACGTTGGCTTCCATTTTGCGGCAGTTGGCGCAGTTGAAACCTGTAAAATCAACAAATACCGGTTTGCCTGCGGCTTTGGCTTGGGCTAAGGCTTGTTCGTAATCAAAAAAGCCTTCAAGGCCATGTGGCAAGTGAGGTTTGCTGCGATCGAGTTTGGCCGTACTTCCCGTACCTGTTCCACCAACGGCGTTGGTCAAGAAAAAGTCTTGGGTTTGCTCTGGAGGCAACCAGCCCGACAATGCCCGAAGAGGCGCTCCAAACATCCCTGGAAGCATATAAACCACAAAAGCGAAAGTCGAAGATGAAATCAGCAAGCGCGGAATCGTTACTCCTTTCACGGGAGAGTCTTTGTCCATGCGAAGTTTGCCAAGTACATAAAAACCAATGATGGTAAATAGCACAATCCAAATCGCGAGGAAAATTTCGCGGTCAAGCACATTCCAGCGGTAAGCTAAGTCTATGTTGCTCAAAAACTTGAGTGCTAATGCAAACTCCAACAGGCCAAACACAACCTTAAATTCGTTGAGCCATCCACCTGATTTAGGAAGGCTTTTCAAGAATTTCGGGAACATAGCTAAGCCCGTAAACACCACGGCGAAAGGCATTGAGAAAGCAATCATCCCAAGCACGGGACGCATCACTTCGTTGCCTTTGGAGGCCAAAATAAGGAGCGAACCTGCAATGGGTGCCGTACACGAAAATGAAACCACCACAAGCGTAAGGGCCATGAAGAAAATTCCGATAAGGCCGCCTTTATCGGCTTGTTTATCGACATTATTCACAAATGAACTTGGCAAAACGATTTCGAACAACCCCAAAAACGACAACCCAAATAAGATAAATACCACAAAGAAAATGGCGTTGGGTGCCCAGTGGGTACTGATAAAGTTGGCAGCTTGTGCTCCTCCAATGCGTGATACTAAGAAACCCAGTAAGGTAAAAATAGAAACGATGGAAAGGCCATACAACAAAGCCTTGCTAGTGCCGTGCTCTTGTTTGGTAAAATAACTCACCGTCATGGGCATGATTGGATAAATACACGGCATAAAAATAGACGCCAAACCGCCTAAGAAACAAGCCAATAAGAAGCTCCACAACGACTCTTCTTCGGCGGGCTCTGGGGTAGTGATGGTTTCTGAAGATTCAGCAACCGCCTCCGACGTTGCTTCAGCAGCGGTAGTTGGTGTTGCGGCAACAGTATTGCTGTCTTTGGTTGGGGTTGCTGTAACTTGCTCTATTGGCTGGCCCGCCGTAGGCTGAATCGTTGCAGCTGCGTCGGCCGCTACTTTAATATCGGTAATTTTAAAATCAGCACTTCCCATGGTGCAGAGCCCATCGTTTTGGCAAGTTTGATAATCAACTGCTACTTCGATTTGCGGGTTGGCCTTGAGAATCTTTACTTTTTGTACAAAAGAACCTGTGCCTTCTGCCACGCTCGTATTTCCTCCCCAAACCTCTTCGTAAAAGTTGTGAAATCCAACGGGCTTGATTTTACCCACCAATTGATACGTATCGTTGGGCTTGAATTTAAACTCGGTTGGATTGGGGCCATCTTTTACCTCAAATTCGGTCGAGTACAAATGCCAAGTGGGGTCGATAGCCGCAATGAACTTAATCTCGACAATGTCTCCTACTTTCACCTCTTTTTTGGGGGAATCGACATTCCATTTTGCGTGATTTTGCACTTGCCCAAAGGTGGTGAGGGTCAAGAGTACTAAAAGAGCACTGATTACACTTTTCATAAAGTACGTTATAGATAACGGTTAGTTTTACTTGATTTTTTGCAACGACTTGGCATTTACTTTTCGTATGACTTCGCTTCGTTTAAACTTTACGCGCCAGACCGCCAAATGTGTGGCATCTTCCCCAAAACATTTGTGACAAATGCTACTTTGCAGCGAAACGGGTGCATTATACACCAGTGCAGAGTCGCCTAATTTTTGGATATTAGGGATTTGAGAGAGTTTATTTTCGGCATTATATACGTAAGCATCGAGGATTTCTTGCTCTTTGGCCGACAATGCGGGGTTTTTGAGGTCCTTTGTGCCTAAGAGGTTGATTTCTGCGGTATATAACTTTTCCAACGAATCTATTTGTGGCAACTTTTGCAATTGGCAAAAAGCCGCAGCATCTGAAGGCGACTTCGCTAGGGCGTTTTCGAGGTTTGCTTGTGCTTGTTTTACAATTCTCTGGCCCCAGTCATCCACAATAGTCACGACTTGTTGGGTCGTAACGCGTTTGATTTGCATACTTTTTACCTTCTCAACGGCTTCTTTGGAGCCATTGACACGCCTTTCCATATTGCAACCAACAAATAATAGACCAATGAACGCTACGAGCGTAAACGACGAAAAATAATTCACAAACAGATGGATTTAGAATACAAAACTATCTTTATTCTGATGTAAAGCCAAAACGCCTCAGCAGCTGGTTTGGTTCAGAAAAAAGCGTTGCGAAAGCCGTATTTGTTGAAGATATATGTATAAAGTACAATTTTTTTTGACCATTACTCCTGCACTACAAACAAGTGTTTGGTAGCTGCTTGATAGTTAAAATTACAACTATTTCTTCAAAACCTACTATTTTGGTAACGTTCCCGATAACGATTGCATAAAAAAATACGTAAAAAGCAGTCAAAAATTTAATAATAACTTCCTACATTTCAATTACCAAGTCAACTACCCAAAAAATACGTCTGTTGGTATTTCTCAAAAAAAGACAATTGTAAATAGGAAATAAGATGAACAGTGCTCTAATTTCAATTAATCCCTTTGATAAAGTGCCGAAGTACAAGCAAATTGTTCAATCGGTAATGCGGGATATTGAAAGAGGAGTTTTGAAAAAAGGAGATCAGCTTCCTTCGATTAGCGAACTGAGCATTGAGTATTTGCTGGCTCGCGACACGGTAGAAAAAGCGTACCGCGAGCTGCGGGCGAAAGGGCACATTGTATCGGTACAAGGGAAAGGGTATTATGTGCAGTCGGATAGTGACAAGAAGATTAAAATATTGTTGATTTTCAATAAATTAAGTTCTTACAAAAAGATAATCTATTACTCGTTCTTAAAAGCACTTGGCGATACTGCGATTGTGGATTTGCAGGTACACCATTACAGTGCAAGTCGTTTTCAAGAAATTATCGAGCAAAATCTGGGGGCTTACAACTATTACGTGGTCATGCCGCATTTTACCCAAGACCTCGATAAAGCCGATTATCTGGATACGTTGAAAAGCATTCCAAAGAATGAGTTGGTGTTGTTAGACCGTGACATTCCTGAACTGACGTCTAACCCATTGAGCATTTATCAGCGTTTTGATAAAGATATTTTTGAAGCATTGGAAAGTGCCAATGATTTACTTTTGAAATACTCAAAAATAGCCCTGGTTTTTCCGTCGGATGGAAATTATCCCGTAGAAATTGTGCAAGGCGTGCGAAATTTCTGCATCAATTACCATAAAAAGTTTGAAATAAAGGACTCCATTAACGACGAAATACTGGAGACAAAAACGGCCTACATTGTCGTAGAAGAAAACGACTTGGCGGAATTGGCCAAAAAAGTAAAACAGGCAGGATATACGCTCGGCAAAGAAATTGGCTTGATTTCGTTTAATGAAACAACACTCAAGGAATTGCTAGGAATCACAGTCGTTAGTACCGATTTTGAGACCATGGGACGTACGGCGGCTTCGCTTTTGTTGAACAAACAACGAATAAAAGTAAAGAACCCATTTTACATGATTCGGAGAGGATCTTTGTAACGTGGAGAGGGTTGCTCACAACCCGCCTGAGGAGAGAATAAGAATTTTTACTGAGAGGAACAGATGGTTTTTAAACAGCCCGTAAAATTTTACGGGCTGTTTTTTTATCTCCAATGGTAGCGTACCCAAAACAACGTCTGTTGATGAAGTAGTTGGTTTTTAGCTGGTTGATGGCAGCGCTACAATAATGTTATAAAGCTTTTGAAAATAGCTGCAAGACGTACAGCATCGAAAATGCGCTGCTCAGATGCTCCGTGAGCTTTCACAGAGGTTTCGTGCGAGGTAACGCACATTTCACAGCCATTGACGGCCGAAATGACGAGGCTCAGTAGTTCAAAAAACTCTTTTCCCAACACAGGATTCATCATGATTGACATCCGAATACCTGCTTGCATGTTGTTATAGCTTTCCTTGTTCATGAAATGACGGAAACGATAAAACACGTTGTTGGCATTCATCAACGATACGCAGGCTGCTACTTCGTTAAGCTCTTTTTCGGTGGCACCGCGCTGTTGTGCAAGCGCCTCAAGGGCGTTAATCAAGTCGGTGGCTTTTTCGTTGATAGCCACACCTAAAGCCAACAAAACCGCGTCTTTTTCGCCCAAAGATGGTGCTTTAAGCGCATTGGCGACGTTGATTTTCAGGTCTTTGATGTAACGATGGTCGGCATCGTTTAGGCGGTCGAGAAAAATACTATCGTACTCGGCTGGTAGGTTTACCTCTGCCAGCAAGCTTTTTTTAGTTTCACTAATTGTTCCAAACATCGTAGAGATAGGTTTTACCAATCATTAAGCAGTAAGGGTAGCCTCGCCTTGTTTCCAGTTGCATGGGCAAAGCTCGTCGGTTTGGAGGGCATCCAACACGCGCAAAACCTCGTCCACATTACGTCCTACCGACAAGTCGTTTGCACATACCCAGCGAACAATTCCTTGTGGGTCAACGATGTACGTAACACGGTAAGCTACTTTCTCGTTGGCTTCCAAAATTCCAAGCTCTTCCGCCAATGATTTCGACGTATCGGCCAACATGGGGAATTTAAGTCCTGTCAAATCTTCGTGATTTTTGCGCCATGCCAAGTGAACAAACTCAGAGTCAGTAGAAGCACCGATAAGGATTGTGTCACGGTCAGCGAAGTCTTCTACGCGTTGGTTGAAAGCGGCGATTTCGGTAGGGCAAACAAACGTAAAATCTTTTGGCCACCAGAACATCACCATCCATTTATCCGCGTTTTTGTGGTCTTCTGAAGTGATGTCATAAAACTCGTTGCCTTTTTCTAAAGACACGACAGATGTTTTTTTGAACGAAGGGAATTGTGCTCCCAAACCTAACATTTTGCTGGACATAGTCGTAAGGTATTTTAAAATTAAAAATTGTTATAGTACAATTTATTGTTCTTAATTTTTGAAATTAAAAGCTTTTGTACTTGAAAAGTATAATTTTAATCTCAGCGCAAAACTCCGCCAAATGTATATACGTATCAAATTGATATTTTCTATATATGTATAGATTTTATCAATAACTTGGCCTAATGTATTGAGGGTAAAGGCGTTATTTTAGAAGAAATAAGGCATAAAAAATCCCAATTCCTGACGAGAATCAGCAATTGGGAAAACGGTTTTAAGCGGAAGGTAGGTATTATAATTTCACAACTTCGGTGCCTGCCAAGAGAAAGCAGCCGAGGCCAAAGTCTTCATAGTCGGGTTGTTTGTCGTAGCTGAGGGGTTGGCCATCTTTGGGCTCTTTTCCCGTGCCTTGCACCCAGCCTAAAAAGCCGTTGGGGTGTACACATTCTTTCAGCATGGCATTCATGGCCTTGGCAACGATGGGCTGGTATATTTTCTTATCCAAAAGACCATTACGCATTCCCCACGCCATTCCATACACAAAAAGCGCCGTACCAGTAAGTTCTTTTCCTCCAAAATCCGTTTCGTCGGTTAGGCTTACGTTCCAGTAGCCATCGGGGCGCTGGAGGGCAGGCAGGGCTTTCATCATTTCGAGGTACGTTTTTTGGTATTCTTCGCGGTGAGGGGCGTTTTTGGGCATAATGTCGAGTACCCGTACCAAAGCTGCTACTACCCAGCCATTCCCGCGCGACCAATAGCAGTTTTTACCTGCGGGGGTTTTGTACGGTGGGTCAAAGTCCTTATCGCGCCACCAAAGCCCTTCGGCAGGATTGTAAAGCCCTTTATCGCCGTGCTGGTTTTTGGTGAACAAATACATGTCGTACATTTTTTCGTAGTAGCGATTGTCGTCATAAATTACCCCCAACTTGGCAAAAACGGGCATCGCCATTTGCAGGGCATCCACCCACGACCAGTCATCTTTCTTTTCGCTGTTGACTAGGTTGTCCATGCAAGCTTTGATGTCGCGGATACGTTCCTCTTTTTTATCCATGAGGTAGAGGTCAATGTAGGTTTGTCCGCAGCACTGGTCATCGCCGTTGCGGGTGGTAATGCCATTGCGAAGTCCCCATTTATGGGCTTCTCCCCACGAAATAGCATAGTCGAGGTACTGTTTTTGAGGGTCAATTTGGTAAAGCGCCATTAGTCCTTCGTAGTAAACGCCACGGGTCCAGATATTACTGGGGCGTGTGCGGTCTTTTCCCACAATAGGTTTTCCCACATCCGACCATTTGTTCATAAAATACGCATTGGCCGAGGTCATGGCCTTTAAGACGTCTTTCTTTTTGGGTAATTTTTGGGCAAAAATAGCGGTTGTTACCCACAAACTACAGCAAATGATAGTTATATATTTCACGTTAATGGTTTGATTTTCATTGTATTGGGGAAAGACTATTACTTCTTCTGTAACAACTGTACTGAGCTGTCGTTAATCTCAAACTGTTTGTTTTTCAGTAGATTGATAACCTCTGCTCCAGCCAAAATCACGGGGCCATAGCCATGTGCCGCAAATGGACTGATGGGGCGGTGGTAATAAAATGCGGGGTCAAAGCCCATGCCCGTTCCTACACACGTACCTTCTACTTGACCCTTTTCGTTGACTTTGGTCGCAACAGCGTTCCAGCCTAGTAAGGCCATGGGAGCATACGCAAGGCCGTCAATCCAGCCTTTGTTGATGGCGTGCGCGATGGCATATGTGTAAATAGCGGTCGCTGAAGTTTCTAAGTAAGAATCTTCACGGTCGAGCAATTGATGCCAAAACCCAGAACCTGATTGGTACGATGCCAAGCCTTTGACGTGCGCTTTTAACAAAGCGATGATTTCTGAGCGAGCAGGATGGTTTTCAGGAAGAACGTCGAGCACTTCTACTTTGGTCAGCAGCCCCCAGCCGTTGGCACGGGCCCAGTGGAATTGTGGATGCTCGGTCATGCCTTCGACCCAACCGTGCATATACACGCCTTTTTCTTTGTTGAACATCCGTTTCGCAAACTGCAAAATCTGCTTGGCGGCTTCGTCGTAGTATTTTTTATCGCCCGTGAGTTTTCCCATTTGAGCCAAGGCAGGAACTCCCATAAACAAATCGTCGAGCCAAAGGGTGTTGGGTTGAGGGCGATTCCGAGCGAGCGTGCCGTCGCTGAGGCGGTGTTCTTTGGTTAAAATATAATTGATGTGATTGTCGATAAGTGGACGTAGCTTCGACGTATTTCCTCCGCGCGTGGCTTTAATCATGGCCGCACACATGGCGCCGCAATCGTCGAGGGCATGTGGGGTTAATAAACCGCGCAACGGCCCTTTTGTACCCCAATCTGCATGTTCTTCAGTGGTTTTTTTAAAATAGGGCGCGGCATTAGCGATAAACTCCAAGCGTTTGTCCACGTACTCTTTATAGCGGCCATCACTCGTGATTTGGCTAGCCAAAAGCATGGCACCGTAAGTGACCCCCCACTCGTAGCTGACCAAACGAAAATCTCCTTTTTGGAGGGCGGTATTTTCATCAATTTTTGACAAATCACTGACGGTTTCGCCCGTTTTGGAGTTGACAAATGCAGTAGGGGTGACGGTATTCAAATATCCATGAATGCGGTCTAACGTTCCCTTGATGTCGTTGGCTTTTGAAATTCCATAAGGAACAGGGTAGTCGGGTTGGAGCAAATGCAAAGGCGTGTTGGAGTCGTTGGCGTTGGTTACGTTTCGTTGGGCCGATGCAGTTATCGAAAAACAAGCCGCAAGGAGCGTAGAAGCGGCAAGCGAGCAAATGATGGAAGGTTTCATAAGTAATAGGTTTGGTACAAAATTGATAAGGTTTGGGTTTACAACATTCCCGTACCCACCTGTGAAAGAAAAAGATACAAGAAATAGCACGCCCAATGTATAGCTGTACTTGGTGAAAACTTTATTTTTGCAAATCTACTGTAACTCTTGGTATGCTCACTGCCCTACTCATAGACGATGAACAAAACAGCACTGATGTGTTGGTATATGACTTACAGCACTATTGTCCTGAGGTTTCGGTAGTAGGTATGTTTGAAAACCCTGCGGACGCCATCGGGTTTTTGAAAGAACATTCCGTAGATGTAGTGTTTTTGGATATTTCGATGCCCGAAATGAGTGGTTTCGACTTTCTGGAGGCGCTTCCATCGGTCGATTTTGAGATTGTGTTTGTGACGGCTTACGAAGAGTTTGCCCTGGCGGCCTTTGATTTTTATGCCCTCGATTATTTGGTAAAACCCGTGGCTCCCGAAAAACTAACTCGGGCGGTGGAGCGGTTGTTGACAAAGAAAAAAGAGAATCAAAAAGTCGATTATGTTAATATTCAGGCACTTTTGGGTAATTTAACCCTGATGCAGCAAGACTCGACCTCGATGGCAATTCCGACTCAAGAAGGCTACGAAATCCTCAAAACGGGCGATGTGGTTTTGTTGGAGGCCGATGGAAGTTATACCAACGTTGTGCTCAAAACGGGAGATGCGGTGTTGGTTTCTCGAAATTTGAAGGATTTTGAGCGAATGTTACCCCTTCGAAAATTCGCCCGTATTCACCATTCGTACATTATTAACATCGACTACATCAAAAAATACCAAAAAGGCGACGGTGGGGTTGTGACCATGACCAACGGAAAGGCACTGTCGGTGTCGCGCGCCAACAAAGCTAAGTTGTTGACGCTCATTCGGGGTGATTTCTAACCGACCGCTCGTGAACAATTGTAGTTTTTGGTAGGATTTTACTGCATTATTCTAAAACTTCGTGGCCTACAGTTTGTAACCTATGGGGCATTGGCGAAATTGGTGGATGGCCGTTTGGGCCTTTGGGCTACCGTTGTACGCAGCGGGGCAAAGCCCTGTGCGCCTTGATTCCTCGCTTGCGTTGCCGTTGGACCTTACTTCGGCCGTTTGGGTTTGGATTGATTCAACGGGGGAGGTCGCCGACGAACAGGCCATGACTAAAGGGAAGTTTACCCCGCTGAAAACCACAACGATTCCTCGGCTGTTGCAGAAAGAAGTCCATTACAATTATTGGGTACGGTTGACCCTCCAAAATGCAACGTCGGTGTCGCAAGAGCTGCTTTTGACGTTGGGCAATTTTTACGAAACAACGCTCTACGAACGCAGTCCAACTGCACAAACCCTCTATCAACTATATACCTCTCAGCGCTTACTCCCCTCAGAGCGATTGTACCGATACGACCATCGGTATTTTCCCCTTTATTTTGCTCCTTATCAGTCGCGCTATCTATACGCCAAAATTCGTGCTCTGACGGGAAAGCCGTTCGAGATAAGGCCGTTTTTGTACAGCTACGACGCCGAGGCCAAAGAACGCGTCAAGGGCCTGTATGATGACTATTTTCCGATGGCAGTCAACCACGAATTGATGGCAGTTTTGGCGTTTTTAACCGTTTTTTTCCTGTTTCAATGGGTTTTAAATCGCCAAAGGTACTTGCTGCTTTACTCCTTTTACCTCATGTCGATGTGGGGATTTGCGGCCTACGGCGCTTCTTATTCGTCGTACGTGGTGGACTATATCAGCTATGTACCTTTTCTGCGTTTTACGTTGCAACAAAACTTCTACATCCTGCTGACGCTGTTTACACACACCTTCTTTTTGTTTGAAATTTTGGGGATGAAAAACTGGCCGTCGAGTTGGACCAAGCGCTATTTTGAACGTTTGTTTTACGTAGTAGGAGGTCTGCTGGCGATTGAGCTAGTGCTTACGGTGGTGTATCGCCGCCTCGACCTTGAGACCAATTTTCATCAATTGTGCCAATTTGTATTACCTGTCCTTAATGTGACGAGCCTGGTGTTGCTTTGGGCCACCAAAGAGCGCGTGTCTTGGTTCATCAAGTTGGGGGCGTTGGTCATGGTGATCGGAACCACCATTGGCTTTGCATCGGTCGCGTTGGGATGGGCGCCCATGAGTTCGATGCTGCTCACGCACTACCCCAACGTCTATTTCAATTACGGCGTACTGATTGATATTTTGTTTTTCTCGTTGGCAACGGGGGAAAAAATGGTGCAAGTTCAGCGCGAACGAAATCGGTTGCTGCAAAATTATGCCCTCTCGGAACTGACGACGTTGCGCACGCAAATCAACCCGCATTTTTTGTTCAATAGCCTCAATTCCATCAAAAGTTACATCATTAAAAATAAAACGCAGGAAGCCGCTGCTTACCTTACCGATTTTTCGGTGTTGATGCGCGAGATTTTGGACAAAAGCCGTGAACAGTTTTTGCCATTGGGACAAGAATTGGAAATCATTCGACAATACTTGTTGTTGGAGCAACGTCGTTTTAGTCAGCCTTTTCAAATCGACCTACAAATCGACGACGCCATCGACCTCGACGCTGTTCAAGTACCTGCCTTTTTGTTACAACCTTTTGTAGAAAATGCCATCAAACACGGTTTTAAGCGGCTGGAACGAGAGGGCTGTGTTTGGGTGAAAGTCAGTAGTTTAGAAGATGGCATCGCAATAGTCATCGAAGACAACGGCATTGGCCGAGACAAAGCCGCAAAACTTCGTTTGGCATCGGTCAAGCACCGTTCAATGGGTCTCTCGTTGGTTGAAAACCGTTTGCGATTGTTGCGCGAAATCTACCATTGGAACATCGACCTAACAATAGAAGACGTTGCGCCTTCAACGGGTACGCGCGTAACCTTACGTATTCCCTTTTTTGATTAAAGCGTAAGCTGGGAGTTACAAACCCAAAGCTGCGAGTTATGGTCGTAACTACGTCAGTGGTGAACTAGGGGTTGAAATGAGTTTTGTTTTTCTGTCTTTTTGGAAAAACAAAACGGCTTTTATTTCTCCCTTTATGAAAACATCGTTTACACTTCTTGTGATGGCATGGGTTATTGTGGTAAGTAACGGGTTGGCCTACGCCCAAAGTACCGAACTCCGCCCAGGGGTGATTTTGCCACAGATGACCACCGCCCAACGCACTGTGTTATCGGCCACCAACGGAATGTTGGTTTTTGACACCAACACCCAAAGTTATTGGCTGCGAAGCAATAACACTTGGACAGAACTCCCCAAAACAGCCGCCAACACCAACTTCTGGGAGCAATCGGGCGCGGCAGGCAATGAAATAAGAAATACCAACTCGGGTGGGTTTTGGTCAGCAAATCCGACAGCAGTAACCACCACATCAAATCCTGCTACTACTCCCGTAAGTGGGGCAGGAACACGCCTGATGTGGATACCTTCACGGTCGGCTTTTCGGGTAGGTACAGTAGCTGGAACAGAATGGGATGCTGATAACATAGGTAGTCATTCTATCGCTATGGGGTATGGCACAACTGCCAGCGGAAACTATTCAGTGTCCATGGGACTCAATACTACTGCCAGTGGAGTTTATTCAACGGCTATGGGAGTAGATACAAGAGCCAGTGGAGGCGTTTCAACAGCTATGGGAACGACTACAAGAGCCAATGGAAACTATTCAACGACTATGGGGGGGAGCACTATAGCCAGTGGTGACTTTTCCACCGCTATGGGATTGCTTAACGTTGACGACCCCAATGGCTTATTGATGTTGGGTAATGGCATGATTAATCAAAGAAAAACAATTTTGGTTGTCAGAAATGACAACAGCATGGGATTGGGAGATTTTGGGGCTGCTACCAATACGTTGGCTACTTTACACGTCAATACGTATAAAAATGTCACTACGGGTCGTGTTACGGTGTTGTATCCTACCATTGCTACGCCCTCCAACTTTCCTACCTCGACGGCAGAGCTTTCTATTTATGCCGCTCAGGGGATTTTTTCGGCAACCTACATTGGTTCAGCCCAAAATGTGGTGCTGTCGGATGCCCGCATCAAAGAAGTAGAAGGTACCTCAGACAATGCCCAAGATTTAGCGACCTTGCGTCGGTTGCGCATCACGAATTATCGCATGAAAGACCGCTACGTATGGGGCGACCGTGCGTTTAAAAAAGTGATTGCGCAGCAAGTAGAGGAAGTATATCCGCAGGCGGTACGTCGTCAAACTTCGTTTATTCCTGATATTTATCAAGCAGCACCGTTGGAAAATGGTTTTGTGAAACTTGCGGGTCACACGCTCAAAGCAGGCGAGCGGGTAAAGTTGATGGTGGATAACCGCGAAGAAATAACGGAAGTACTGGAAACCAACGAAACAGGATTTAGAATTGGGGGTTCGGTACCATCCACGATTGTATTTATCTATGGCCGTGAGGTGTCCGATTTTCGCACGGTGGACTACGAAGCCCTCTCGATGCTGGGAATCAGCGCGATACAGCAATTGGCCAAAGAAAACGAAATACTCAAAAGCCGCCTCAGCCGCTTAGAAGCGCTTGTTGAAAACTTGGCTACTGCCGATGCCACTACTAAAACGGGTAAATAATCCACCACTCACATGAAAAACTATTCTTCCATTTTTACGCTCGCTTTCTGGGGTTGGTGCGTGGCACTTACTTCGGCCGTTGGACAAGTAACCACTTTGCCAAATTCTATCGGAATTGGCCCAAGTACCAACCCCGCCATTCCGCTGCACATCAACAAATCGGGCGAAGCTATGCGCATTGACGGGGCTTCTAATCCTTTTGCGGCCTATTACAACAATGGCCTTTTGAAAGGGTACGTACAAACCACCCCGACCACGCTTACCATAGGGACGTCTAATACTACCTCCGACTTGGAATTTCGCACCAATACCCTTTCGCGGATGCTTATCAGCGGCAGTACTGGCGACATTACGATGAGTAGCAGGCTCAATGCAGGTTCGGGACTTCGCCTCACGGGGCCGTTGGTGGTGTCGGGGTCGTCGGGAGCGGTAGGCCAAGTGTTGATGACGTTAGGAAATACCTCGCCGATGTGGGTTGATGTTGTTCAAAACCCTCAAGTGGGCTTTGAAGCTACCTATGCGTCGTCGATTACCCTTGCTCATAATACAGAAAACGTACTTTCAGGTTTTACCGAAAACTGGGACGACGGGTCTATGTTGAATCCTTTGGCGGGCGAAATAACCATACCGTCCTCGGGACTGTATCGTTTTGAATGCAAACTGTCATTAGGTCGAGTGGGAAACAACCCAGCCATCGAACAAGGGAGACTCCGTTTTGCTCTCTATCAAAACGGGACACTCATTCGTCAAATGCACTTTGATTACAAAATCAACGGACTGGGATTGGCTGTGGCACATCAGAATTTTGTAGAGTCGGTAAAGTTGAGTCAAGGGGATAGAATAGTTTTTAGCATTGTACAAAGCAACGAAAGTAACACGCCAATCCTTTTGTACGTAAACGGTACGGGCGGAGATACTCAATTTAGGGGCTATAAAATATATTAAACCATGTCTCTTTTTCCACTCACCGACCGCACCCAATTGTTGCTGGAAGACATCCTGTACTTTGAGGGTGAAGGCAATTATACCTTTGTCTATTACCGAAATCGGCCTGCTGTGTTGCTTTCTAAAAGCATTGGTTTCTTAATGGAGCGCCTACCCGAAGGGATGTTTATACGCATCAGCCGCAAATACGCTATTCACAAAAATGCCGTCAGTAGCTTGCAATTCGAGCAAGGAGAACGAGAAGTAACGTTTTTTGAGAGTATCACTTTGACGGTTTCTCGGCGACGGTGGCGTGAGTTTAAAAAAACGGTGGGTACCAAACCCATTCGTCTCAGAAAATAGCCGTAAAAATGAAAAAGCCATTCTCTCCGTAGTGGAAAGAATGGCTTTGTATAAAATAGAACTTCTTACGCTTCTACCATGCAAGCCCCTACGGTTACGTTAGAGGTTTCGTCAATCAAAATGGCCGCACCGTTGGCGCGGTTGGTTTGATAGGCGTCGTAAGCGATAGGCTTGGCTGTGCGGAGAACAATCTTAGCGACATCGTTGAGTTTGAGGCTTTCGATGTCTTCCAATTGGTCGTAATTGCTAATATCCACGCGGTATTCGATGCCTTTGACCGAACAACGAACCCGAGTCGTACCGTGTTGAAGGGTGTATTTGTTGCCAACTTTTAGCTCTTTGCGGTCGTCCATCCAACAAATCGTTGCTTCTACGTCTTGACTAAGGACGGGGGAGTTACCTGTGCCACTGATTAAGTCTCCGCGGCTAATGTCAACGTCGGTTTCGAGTAATATTGTCGCTGATTGAGGCGCCGAAACTTCCTCTACTTCTTGACCATATACTTCAATTTTAGCGATTTTCGACGTTTGTTCAGACGGGAAAACGGTAATGGTATCGCCTTTGCGAAATACGCCACTCTGTACACGTCCTGCATAGCCACGGTAATCGTGTAGTTCCTCGGTTTGAGGGCGAATCACGTATTGTACCGAGAAACGAGCGTCGTTGAGGTTCAAGTCGTGCTGCACATCTACATTTTCCAAGAAATGAAGCATGGTTTCGCCCGTGTACCAAGGCATGGCCTCCGACTTATCCACAATGTTATCCCCTGCCAAGGCACTTACAGGGATGATTTTGAGGTCTTTGATGGCCAATTTGTCGGCGAGTTTTTGGTATTCTTGCGCAATTTGCAAGAACGTATCTTCCGAATACCCCACCAAGTCCATTTTATTGACGGCCACCACGATGTGCGGAATACCCAACATCGAAGCAATCAGCGAGTGGCGGCGCGTTTGTTCAACGACTCCTTGGCGGGCATCAATCAAAATAATGGCCAAGTCGGCATTGGAAGCACCCGTCACCATGTTGCGCGTGTACTGAATATGCCCTGGGGCATCAATGCTGATAAACTTACGGTTAGGCGTTTGGAAGTACTTGTAGGCCACGTCGATGGTAATGCCTTGCTCGCGTTCTGAGCGCAATCCGTCGGTCAACAGCGCAAGGTCGATTTCGCCATCTCCGCGTGTTTTGCTGGCTTTTTCGACGGCTTCCAGTTGGTCAGCCAAAATACTTTTTGTATCGTAAAGCAAGCGTCCGATGAGGGTACTTTTCCCGTCATCAACACTACCTGCGGTTATAAATCTTAGAATGTCCATTAGTTCAAATTTTTAATGTCGAGCATAAAGTGTCGAGTTCAGAGTGCACAGTGTCGAATAGTTTCGTTCATTCGTCATTCTACACTCAAAAATTCGACATTCTAAAAATATCCTCCCTTTTTGCGGTCTTCCATGGCCGCTTCGGTTTGCTGGTCATCGATACGCGTTTCGCCGCGTTCGCTGATGCGCGTCGCCTTGATTTCGGCCACTACTTGTTCAATGGTACTGGCTTCTGATTCAACGGCAGCCGTACAAGTCATGTCACCTACGGTACGGAAACGGACGGTTTTGGTAACAATCACGTCGGAATCGTCTTTGTAGATAAAATCGGCGTTGGCGAGCAAGTTTCCGTCGCGCAAAATCATTTCGCGTTGGTGCGAGAAATAGATGCTTGGTAGCGGAATTTTTTCGCGCTCAATGTACGCCCACACGTCCAATTCGGTCCAGTTAGAGATAGGGAAACAACGTACGTTTTCGCCTTTGCTAATTTTTCCGTTGAACAAATTCCAAAGTTCAGGACGTTGGCGTTTAGGATCCCACTGACCAAACTCATCGCGGAAGGAGAAAATGCGCTCTTTGGCGCGGGCTTTTTCTTCGTCGCGGCGAGCACCACCGATACAAGCGTCGAATTCAAATTCTTCGATGGTATCGAGCAACGTAAAGGTTTGAAGCCAGTTGCGGCTGGCGTTTTTACCCGTTGGTTCTTTTAAGCCTTTGGCTTTGATGGTATCTTCTACTTGGCGCACAATCAACTTCGCTCCCACTTCATTGGCCATCCAATCGCGGTATTGAGTTGCTTCGGGGAAGTTGTGGCCTGTATCGATATGAACCAATGGGAAAGGAATTTTGCCTGGTGCAAATGCCTTTTGGGCAAGGCGTACCAGTGTAATAGAATCTTTACCGCCCGAAAACAACAATGCTGGACGCTCAAATTGACCCGCTACTTCGCGCATGATGTAGATGGCTTCCGATTCGAGTTGGTCGAGGTAATCCTGACGTTGGGCTTCGGAGGATAAACTTTGAATATTTGACATGATGTATCGTGTCTGAATTGGATAATTTACGTTTAAATCGAAGAGCGTTTGGTTATCTGGCGTGCAACCCACACTCTTTTTTACTTTCGTCTTCCCACCACCAACGGCCAGCACGGAAGTCTTCTCCTTCGAGAATAGCACGGGTACAAGGAGCACAGCCAATGCTCACAAACCCTTTGTCGTGCAGCGGGTTATAGGGGACATTGTGGGCTTTTACGTATTGTTTTACTTCGTCAAAACTCCAAGCAAGCAAAGGGTTGTATTTGAATAACTCATGCCCTCCATCCCACTCGATGGCTTGCATTCCTGTGCGGTTGTTTGACTGCTCGGCACGGATACCCGTTACCCACACTTTTACGCCTTTGAGGGCACGGTTGAGGGGTTCAACTTTACGAATAAAACAACACTCTTTGCGGTTTTCGACGGATTCGTAGAAGCTAAGTGGCCCTTTTTCAGTGAGTAATTTCTCAACACCTGCGCTCTGAGGAAAAAATACCTCTAGTTTGGTGTCGTAGCGATTATTGGTTTTTTGCAGGGTCGTGTAGCTTTCTGGAAACATCCGCCCCGTATCAAGGGTAAAAATGCGAATGTCGATGCCGTTGGCCAAAATCATGTCGGTGATGACTTGGTCTTCGTAGCCCAAGCTACTTGAAAACGCCACTTGTCCAGGAAAAAGCTCCGACAAAAGGCGAAGAGCTTCGACTTCCGTTTTGCCTTCAATTTGGTATAGCAACGATTCGGTACTATGTGTTTCGGTGGGTGTCATGGTAATAACTATATTTTTTCAGCCAGTACTTCTGCACTTACTACTGCTGCTTGTGAAAAGTCTTCAATTAAATCTTCTATCGACTCCAACCCCACAGAAATACGAATCAACCCTTCCGTAATTCCCAAGGCTGCTTTTTCGTCGGGTTTCAATTTAGAGTGAGTGGTCGTAAATGGATTGGTAATGATGGTACGGGTGTCTCCTAAGTTTGACGACAAGGTCGGAATTTGGAGTGCTTTCATAAAGGCGCTTACTCGTTCAAAACCACCTTCCAGTTCTATCGTTACAATGGCGCCGCCTGCGTTCATTTGCGCTTTGGCAAGCTCATATTGGGCATGACTTGGCAAAAACGGATAGTTGACCTTTTTTACTTCTGGTAATGCTTCTAGTGCCTGGGCCAATTGCAATGCGTTTTGGCTGTGTTTTTCCATACGCAATTCCAACGTTTCGAGGCTTTTGCTCAATGTCCACGCATTAAACGGCGACATCGACGGCCCCGTGTGGCGGCAGAAGAAACGAATAGGAGCGATGTATTCGGCTTTACCAACCACTACCCCGCCCAATACACGACCTTGTCCGTCCATGAATTTGGTAGCAGAGTGAACCACTAAATCGGCACCAAAATCAATCGGTGTTTGGATGATAGGAGTCGCAAAACAGTTGTCAACGTTGAATATCAACTTGTGTTTTTTGCACAAACGGCCAATCATTGCTAAATCCACCAATTCCAACCCAGGGTTGGAAGGGGTTTCTAGGTAAACCATGCGGCTGTTTGGCTGTACGGCGGCTTCCCACTGTTCTTCGGTAGCATCGGCGTCCAAATAGGTATAGGTAATGCCCCATTTGGCAAAAATTTGGGTAATAATTTGGTGCGCTGACCCAAACAAGGCGCGACAGGCAATAATATGATCGCCAGACTTTAGGATACCCGCCATACTCGCAAAAACGGCTGCCATACCCGTAGCAGTGGCAAGGCCGTCTTCCGCTCCTTCGAGCATACACACTTTGTCCACAAATTCTTGAACGCTAGGATTAGAGAAGCGGCTGTAAATATTGCCTTCTTCTGTTTCGTCAAACAATGCCTTGCCTTGCTCTGCCGACTCAAATGAGAAACTTGAGGTAAGAAAAAGGGGCGTTGAATGTTCGCGGTACTGCGTTTTTTTCGTTTGCGTACGAATCGCTTTCGTCTGACGTTTCATGATTTTCTTTAAAATTAGGTCGCAAAATTACACATTATACTACAATATAGCTTTTAAAACTACGCGCAAGCCCAAGAAAATGACCAAACAACCTACGATGACCATCAACGGTTTACGATTGACTTTGTTGACCAAATAGGCCCCAAAAGGCGCAGCTAAAACCCCTCCTAACACTAAACCTAACACCACTTGCCAGCTGTTGATTCCTTCGAAGAGCAAGAAAGTAATGCCACTTGCGAAGGCAACCGCAAATTCGGCCGCATTGACCGAGCCAATGGTGTAGCGAGGGTCACGTCCGCGACCGATAAGTGTAGAGGTAACGATAGGCCCCCACCCGCCGCCGCCAACGGCGTCCATAAATCCACCAAAAAGTGCCAATACTCCCAAACGCTTGGTTGGTTTTTTAACGGTGGTTTTTTTCAACCCTTTGCTGACGATGATACAGCCAAGCACGACCATGTAGGCGGAGATATACGGCTTAATGACGTTTCCGTCGATGACGTCTGATAATAAATAAGCACCTGTTATTGAGCCGATTACGCCAGGAATCAAAAGCGTACGAAAGAGCTTTTTATTGATGTTTTTAAACTTAAAATGTGAAATGGCTGACGCACCCGTGGTAAACATTTCTGATAAGTGAACACTGGTACTGCTCACGGCAGGAGGTACGCCCAAAGTAAGCAAGAAGGAAGTAGCGCTCGCGCCGTAACCCATGCCTAGTGCTCCATCTACGAGCTGGGCGAAAATCCCTACGAGAAGAAAAAAAGCAAAGTCAGAATTAAATCCCTCCTTAAAATTCTCGATGGAAAAGTCAGACCCGTGTTTGATGAGAAGATACCCAAAGGTGAGGGTCAGCAAGGTCACAGGAATTCCAATCCACATCCACTTTTCGGTGTCGAATTGGGGCTTTTTGGCTGAAATAGGGGCCGTTTTTGTGGCTGGGTTCATTAGGATTTTATGTTAATTCGGTGGTATATCGTAAGTCTTGTAATATTTCGATCAAAGAACTGATACCCACTACTGCGCTGCTGGTACCAGTGTAAATAGCCTAGTTCGATGGCTAGCTTTTTTCCAAGGTTTTGTTCAAGTCCGAGGTAAATTCGGTTTTGGTCAAATGGGTTGAGGGTAATGTTCTTTCCTGCATTGACCATCAATTCGTTGGCTATTTTAAGATAGGTAGTATGCTCGGTACTTTGCTTCGACAATAACACAATGGCTTGCGCCCGTAGTCGTATCCTAAAATTGAAATCGTAGCCTTCTAACAATTGCTTTCCGTTATTTCTATGAATAAACCGCTCGTCAACTCTTAGTCGCTGGGCCAATACCAGCCGTTTTCCAAAGGGCATTGTTAGGTTTATTTCCTGAAAAGGCCGAAGCTCAGGGACAACCAAATGCACTGTTGCGTCAGGACTTTGGGGACTTTGCCGCGAATACGTAAAACCCGCTGCAATGTCAACGTTAGGTAAAACTTTATAATGAAGATGACTGTGTATAATCAAGTGATGTTGGGTGTTGGCCTGTAAAAACCGACGATTGTCGATTTCGTTGTGCCAAGTCCATCTTGGATGAAAATTCAACTGATTATAGTAGCGCGTCCAGTACAAAGTTTGACGAGTTACTTCTTTTTGTTGTGCTATCGTTTTATAAACCACAGCTTGAAGGATTATAAAAACAATAATCCTAATTACAGATATGGTATATAATCTATATAGACTTTTTTGCATAAATTAAATGCCGCCCTTTCGGAACGGCATGACAAAAGTAGGTGCTCTATTTGAATAGTCCAAAAATGGGCGTGAAAATCTGATTAAATTCTTACAAAAATCCGATTTTTATACATCCAGTACAAAATTGACCACTCTACAAAAAGAATAAGCCCGCCACGTACAAGTGATTCGTAGGTCGTTCCAAAGGCTTGGTCGTAGGTTTTTGAGATATGAATTTGAATAGAGTGATGAATAAACTCTACGATGGTGTGGGAGATTACGTAGGCCGCAATGGAGTTCATACCAATCACAATCAACCAAAAGAAAGCCTTTCGATACCCCTGAATATCGACCAGCCAAAAGAAAGCGGCCAATAAAATAAAGCACCAGCCACCACTGAACAGTACCCAGGTGGGTGTCCAGATGCGTTTTACATTGGGGCAAATGCCTAACCAGTTGAAAGTTAAAGCAATGATTAGTAAACTGACGCCCATGGCCACAAATTTTAGGGCTTTTTCTTTAGGGGCGGTATCGTCTTTGAGCCATTGTCCTGCCAAGAGCCCTAGCGTCATCGTACCGAGGGTGGGGATAAAACTTAGCGTAGAATACCCTCCACCGTTACGAATAAAGGGTTTTTCACGCGGGAAAAGGTTCATAAACCATTGGTCAAATGCCCATGCAGCATTGGTATTTTTGTTCCAATGAGCCGCCAATCCTTTCAAATTGTGTTCCCAGTCAGGAGTAACACCCACGGCGGCGTAGTCAAAATTAGCATCGGGTAACGGATACAGGAAAAAAAAGAGCCAATAGCCTACTAAAATAGTAGCCAATGCAGTCAGCTGGGTACGAACCGACTTGAAGCCAAACCAAAACAAAAATGGGTAACCCATCCCGATTTGAGAAAGGGTATCTTCAAAGGTAAAGTTGGTTTGCTCGCGGTGCATGGAGCGCAAAAACACACCTAAGAAAATGAGAATAAGCGACCGCTGAAGCGTATGGCCAAACATATCGCGGAAGACTTGCCCTTTGGCCACCCGACTTGCGACGGAGTAGGGCAACGCCACGCCCACCAAAAATGAAAACGAGGGCTGGATTAGGTCGTGCAACGAACAGCCTACCCACTCAACGTGGTCTTGGTTAAAGGCTAAAAAAGCCCAAAAGGAGCTTTCGGGAAGGGCTTTGGAAATGTGGCCAAATTCGAGGACTTCGGCCATCATCAGAAACATCACAAAGCCACGGTACGCGTCAACAGAAGAAATGCGGTTAGGTATAGTTTGTGCCATGAGAGAGAAAAGGGTTTGGTGCAAAAAGGTAATGCAAAGAGTTTTATAACCTTGGCGAACTATGAACTTATCAAGGGTGTTTTTGATACTACTAATTCTTTGTGCTTTGATACCTTTTCTTCGGTCAAAAAAAATGCTAGTTACCTTGGTGGTTGTAGCTTCCTTGGGGAGCGTATTTTATTTTTTTATGTACGAAAAATTTGACTGGAAGGTCGAAGGCTTTCGTTCAAATCCAAACTTGAAAACCATTCGAGCTGATTGGAAAGGGAACCCTGTCAATCCGCAAGGGCGCTTTTTGAATGATCCCGTTACGCCTCTACCCGCTTTTGGCGAATTGTGGCGTTGGCAAACGGAAACAAACCCACAAAAGCAAGAAAAGAAAACCGAGACATTTCGCCTGAACGTTACCAAAAATTCGGACTTTCTACACTCAAACGAAGATTGTGTGGTATGGCTAGGGCACGCGACGTTTTTTATCCGACTCAACGGGGTCACTTTTTTGACCGACCCCGTGCTCGATAGTCCTTCGTTTTTGATGAAACGTTTTAGTGAACTTCCCGTAACTATTTCAGACCTCAAAAATTTGGATTACATCATCGTCTCGCACGACCACCGCGACCACTGCGACGAACAAAGCCTAAAAGCGCTGGCTCCTCAAAACCCCAATGCGGTTTATTTGACGGGTTTGGGGGTAGAAACGGTCTTTGGAGATTGGGTAAAAAGTACAAAAATTCAGTCGGCGGGTTGGTTTCAGGCGTACCAAACCGATACCACAAAAATTGAAGTTATTTATTTGCCTGCTCGTCACTGGGGGCGGCGCTATCTCAACGACACCAATAAAAACCTGTGGGGTTCATACTTGATTCGGGCCAATGGAAAAAGTGTGTATTTTGGGTCAGATTCGGGCTACGGGGCGCATTACCAGGAGTTAGGTCAACTATTGGGCGGCGTGGACGTGGCGTTGCTGGGCGTAGGTGCGTACAAACCCGAATGGTTTATGTCAGCCAGCCACATGGGGCCGAAAGATGCCGTCAAGTCAGCCCATGAACTCAATGCAAAACGCTTTATTCCGATGCACTACGGAACGTTTGATTTATCGGATGAACCACTGGGTGATCCTTATCGGGCATTGCAAGAATTACAGAAAAAGCCCGAAAATCAGGGGTTTATTCAATTAGCAGGCGTAGGAGAAGTGGTGAGGCTGTGATGAAAAATTACGAATGACGAATTAGGGAATGACGAATTATCTAATAACAACAGCGGCGAAGGACTTCCTTCGCCGCTGTTGCTTTTAAGTGCCCAGGTCGTGGTGGTCACGGTTAACAAATAACAGTTAACAATTAACTGTGCTCTAGCTAACTCTTGTTTTGTGCGCTCTTTTGGCGGCCAAATCGTGGGCGGTGTCGTAGTACGAACGGAGGTTGTTCCAATCGAATACTTCGGCAATGTTTTCCACTTTATTCCGCTGTTGAATACGTTCGCGGAGGTTCATTTTCACAAATTTGAACAAAATGTTGGCGAGCTGATCTGCGGCTTGGTCAAAATCCTGTGTATTGCGGTTGATGACATAAATACCACGGTTTTCAAAATCGCGCATGATTTGCATGATAAAGTCCCCAAAACCAGACAAATCGCTCGTTACGGTCGGAATCCCGCGCACTACGCACTCAAGCGGCGTATAGCCCCACGGTTCGTAGTAACTTGGGAAAATACCTAAGTGACATCCACGCACAAACTGCCCATAATCTAACCCAAAGAGAGGATTGGTAGATGCAATAAAGTCGGGGTGATAGACAATCTTCACGCGGTCTTGCTCGTGGTTTTTAAGTCCCGAACGCTCGCAGAATTCGGTGATAGAATCGGGCGTTTTTAAGTCGTGCGTCACGTACGGCGGAAGGCGTTTTGTTTTCCACGTCTGAATTGTACGACGCAAACGCAAGCGCCAGTATTCGTCCACAAACTGGTTTAAATCAGGCAAATTGTGGTCGCTCGATGCGGCCGAAGCCATGTACAATTTCTCGCCTAATTGTTTTTCGATGGCGCTACACGTATCCTGAATTTCCCCTAGAACGGCTCGTGATTGGAGTACATCAGGATTAATAGAATGATATGGCTGTTTGGTTACGATAAACATCACCACCGTCATGTCCATTTTGGCTTGTACCATTTTCCAGTTGAGGCGCGCTAGGGCTTCAAGGGTAATGTCGTAGCCTTTGTTGACAAACTCATACCGCCCCGACGTGAAGAAGTAGAGCGTTTTATCAAGATTGAAGGAATAGCTTTGGAAGAAATGCCCCATCACGAAATCGTGGATATTCTCCTTGTATTTCATGTGAAGGTTTTGGAACTCGTGGACAGCCGCAAATCGCTGAATATTAAGGCCATTGGGGAGAACAAGGTCAGGCGTTTTTCCCAGAAATACCTCGCACTCACGGGCTGTTACGTCGCTGACCGTCGTGCTGACGTGGGCATTCAAGTACGCCAATCGCTCAACCGTCGCTTGCGCTTCAATACCGTAATGCCGAGCTTCGTGTTTCCAGTCGAAATAAGGAAGTTTGTGGTAAAAATCACGCTCATTGGAAGCGATATAACGCCCTAGCATGGTGGCGTGGGTAGTAAACACCGTCGCGACCCGCACGTCGTCGCGGCGCAAATCAGGCAAGCCCGAGCTCGCCATCCACTCGTGGAAGTGGGCGGTAATATCAAATTTTCGAGCGTAATCTTGGGCGTAGTACGTTAAGAACTTCCGCACCATTTCGCCAAAGCAAAGGGTTTGGTTGACGAGGTCTTCAACATTGACCGTCGAGATTTGATGGCGCTCCCACAAGCCGTATTTAATGGCATCTAAGCGCGGCATCATGCTACGAATATCAAACAAAACCACACGAGGTTTGCCCGTAATGAGCCAATATCCATACTCTACCGCCAAGCCTTCTTCGCGCATTTTTTGAACAACTTGGTAAAGGCCCGAGCCGTCGTCCGAAGTGATGGGTTCGTATTCGGTGAGTGCGCGCTGGGGAAAATAAGGGCCAAGGCACACATATTCGTCGCCCCATTGGTCAACCATGGCAGGGACCTTGCTTCTAATCACTGTATAAATCCCTCCCACTTGGTTGCAAACTTCCCAAGCGACTTCAAAAAGGAGGTTTTTTTTTGGTTTTTTTTCCACGGTTAAGTACGGGTTAATGTACAATTCAAAGTAAAAAATGAACTATTTCAAGATAGTGTTTTGCAATAATAATGGATATTTAGCCTTCCACCAAAAAATGAATCTCCTAAGTAGCTTTACGAAAATTAAACACTATTTGGCAGAAATAGACCTGCCTCAGCGCGTCTAACTATTGTCCTACAAATACCCTGATTTTTGGGTGTAATGGCTTGAAATAACCCAAAAACAGGTTTTTTGAAAAAGAGTATTTAGAGTTTCACTAACAATTGTGGCGAGTTTGCTACTTCCAAAAAAGCAGTTTCTCCTCCAACAATACTAAAGAAAAAAAGAATAAAAAACTACGAAGGCATTGAAGGATGGTAATAATTTGTTGACAAATCGTGTGGTTAAGCTTTGAAAAGATAACCAACTCCTTTGAGGGTAATGATTTCGAGGGTGGCGTCGTCGCGGAAGTAGTCACGGAGGCGGGTGATATAGACGTCGAGGTTGCGCGAATTAAAGAAGGAATCGTCGCCCCAAACGCGCAAAAGAATATCGCGACGCTGTACGGTGAAGTTAAGATTTTCGGTCAAAATAGAAAGCAGCTCGGTTTCGCGGTGGGAGAGCTTCCGAACGTTTCCTGCTTGATGAAGTTCGTAGCGGTGAGGTAAAAATTGGTACTGACCGAGCGCGATGGCTTGGTTGGGGGAAATGGCGGCGGTTGTCGCGGTTTTTTGTTGGGTAAGGTGCAACAAATTCTGAATCCGAACAATGAGTTCTTCCATGCTAAAGGGTTTTCGGATAAAATCATTGCCGCCTACTTGAAAGCCCTTCAAAACGTCTTCAGTTTGGGTTTTGGCCGTCAAAAAAATGATGGGCATGTCGGGTTGTAACTGTCGGATGTCTTGGGCCAATGCGTATCCGTCGCGATACGGAAGCATGATGTCAAGCACACAAACGACGGGCTGAAAGGACTTAAATTGGGCAATAACCTCTCTTCCATCGGCAACCATACAGACCTCAAACCCGCGACTTTCGAGGCTTTCTTTGACAATTTTTCCTAAAAATGGTTCGTCTTCGACGTAGAGAATTTTGGTTGACATGGTTTACGCTTTGGGTATTGTAATGGTAAATGTACTGCCTTTTCCCGCTTCGCTTTCCACGGAAATCGTTCCCTGATGCTGCTGTACCACCGAAGCGACGTAGTTGAGTCCCAAGCCGTAGCCTTTGACGTTGTGGGTGTCGCCCGTGGGTACGCGGAAAAATTTATCGAAAACGCGCGTTTGGTATTCGGTAGGAATGCCAATGCCCTGATCGCGGACGGTGAGGGTAAGCTGGGTCGGTGTTTCGGATAATTTCAAGGCAATCTCGGGCGTACTTTCGCTGTATTTCAGGGCGTTGTCTAACAAATTGTAAATAACGTTGGTCAAATGAACGCGGTCGGCTGTAAGTAAAAAATCGCTGCCTTGGGTCGTAAACTGCACGTTGGCCCGAAACTTCTCAAATTGAATCTTCATGGATTGCAGCACTTGCTCGACCAGTTGTGCGGTATCCAATTCCTCTTGGTTTAGCTGCAAACCTTGTTGCTCAAAGGTGGCCATTTTTAGTACTTTATCCACCAAAAGCGTCAACCGACTAAGCTCATTTTTAGAAATTTCGAGGTATTCTTGGGTCAGTTTTGGGTTTTGAGCGGCTCCAAAATTTTGCAATGCTTCGATGGCGACACTCACCGTGGCAATGGGCGTTTTCAGCTCGTGGGTCATGTTGCTGATAAAATCATTTTTCAGCTCGGTCAATCGGCGTTGCTGCTGTAAGTTTCGGTAAATAGCTCCAAAAGCCAAGCCCGTGATGGCCAACAGAAGGAACGAAAATAGACTTTGTGGGATGATTTTTTTTAACAAATATCCCTGATAATCAGCAAAAACGGCGCGATAGGTGCTTCCCATCGGCAGGGCTGTTTTTACGGCCGACGTAGCGAGGGAGGCCAGCGAGTCGGACGTGGTGGTGGTATCGGTTGTTTTTTTACGAATGACCTTAAACGGCAAAGGAAGGCGCGCTTGCCGAATTTGACGGCCATAGACTTTCTTGATGTCTTTGAGTTGGAGAGAATCGTCGTCGAGGCGAATGACGAACTGCTTTTCTGAGGTAGCGGTACTTTTTACCGTAGAGAGCCCCAGCTCTTGCTCCTTGCTTTCAGTGTCTGTTTTACGAATGGAGATTTTGATATTACCGATTTGTTTAAAATCAGATGGCTGACGAATACTATCTTTGGGAACATTGAGCCGAATAAACGCCCTCGCAACTTTTCCCACCATATCTTGTAGGGTATCTGTTTTGGGCAAAGAACGCACAAACATAATATCCGACTTCCCTGCCGCAGAAGTATCTTGAATAGTCATGGTCGTAATCGTAATATTTCCAACCTGATTAACTCGAATGGCACGTATGTCCTTCGGTTTGGTATTCATCAACACTTCGTGGAACTTATCTTTTGTAAAAATACTGCTGTCTTTTAGTTGAGGAGCGTTAAAGTGGGAGGTGTAACGGTAAGCAG
The DNA here is from genome assembly GCF_057652295.1 of Runella sp. R5_40. Lineage (NCBI taxonomy): Bacteria > Pseudomonadati > Bacteroidota > Cytophagia > Cytophagales > Spirosomataceae > Runella > Runella sp. R5_40. The sequence continues at coordinate 175,129 of NZ_JBYFCH010000008.1, forward strand.
AAGCGTTCGTATCTTTAGGCGCTTTGTTAGATTTAATGATAGTATAAGCAGGAAGAATCGGCGATGTAATGTCTTCTAGTGTAGGCGAGTATCTTATGATTGCCTTGGGAGTAGCCTTTTTTTTGAAAGTGGTTTTTGGAGTTAGGGTTTTGATAGAGTCAATGGGCGCAGAAATTTTACGCTGAATGACCGAATCTTCCATCGTTTGAATGGTGGTTCGGAAGAGAATATCGGTTTCTTTTTGTAGGATACTTTTTTGTTCTTGGTATTCTTTACGCAGCCAAAATACCAGAAAGGCCGCTAGTAATAGCATACTAGCGACCATAAGCAGCCCTCCTGTACGGGTAGCATATGCCCCCGACGATAACGTATTTTGCGTTTTTTTGCTCATTTTTCTCCCCTTTTATCGGGTTGGGAATTTTTAATTCCGAATAATCCGAAAACCTCCTCCCGAAGCGCCCATTTCTTTCATGTACTCGTCGCGCTTCTTAGTAAACTCGGCATTGGTGATTTTCTTGCCTCCCGATGGTGCTTTCAAATCGTTGCCCGTGAGGCTTTTGAAATCAATTTTGGTGGTTAGATAGACCATGTCACCGTCGTTGACATCGACTTCCAAAATTAAGCCAGGAAGTCCACCAAAACCAGCGGGGCCGCTTGGAACGGGTATCGCTTCCGTAAACCACGCCACAATCGGTTGATTGTTGACTTTGTTCACCATCGTGGCTTTCATGCAGTCGTAGTTCTGAATTTTCTTGGTTTCGCCTGTCAATTTCCACGGCATTCGTTTGAGGGTATCTTCTACCAAAAACTTTTGTCCTGCTAATTCACGAATTTCGATGTTTTTTTGCAAATCATAATTGCGATAGGTCTCATTTTGAGGAACCCGAACCACCATCCGAACAGTCGCGCCGTTACCATCGGTACTTTCCGACTCTTCATTGGCTGGTTGTTCGGCAGCTTTGTAGAGCGATTCGCTGCCTTTAAAACTAAGCTGCATTTTGTTGGTACGAAACTCAGGAATCATGGCTTTCATCGACTCGTCTTGGAGGCGTTTGTGCATGTTGATTTTTTGGTCGTAAGACACCATTCCTTCGTTTTGCTGGGCCACGACGGTCACCAAAGGACTCACCGCCAAAAGAAATACTAAGAGTTGTTTTTTCATTGGGTTTAATGTTAATTATTGGTTTGAAATTCAAGTTTTAATATCGAATTCGGGATGTGAGCATCCCTCAGCACGGATACGACGCTTAGAAAACTCGGGATGTGAGCATCCCTCAGCACGGAAATTCGACACTCTGCACTCAACATTCGACACTCCCTCTATCCTCGTTGAATCACGCGAATGCCACCCGAAGGCGCGCCGCCTAGCAGGTTTTTGAGGCTGTAGGTGAAACTGAGCAAGTAGTAGCGCCCGAGCGAACGAATACGCTCGTCTTGAACGAAGTTCGCTTGCGCCATTCGGTTGATGCTCACGTTGCGATTGAGCATATCTACGACTGAGAATTTGAGTTCTCCCCGTTTGTTTTTCAAGAAAAACTGCGAGATAGAAGCGTTCCAAATGGGTACTTTTTGGTTGAACGACGAACCCGCAAAGTTGTAAATGCTGTAGTCGAGCGATGAGCTTAGGTTGAGCGACTTGGTGAGTTTAAAGTTCCCCTCTACGTCGTAGCGCTGGTTGACAAACGATTGATTTAACGCACTGTTGAGCGAATAGGCCGTTTGATTGTACGTGACACTTCCGCTGCTCGAAATGTCAAAAAACTCTTTAAAGCGGTAGTCCAAACGGAGGGTGTTGCGGCTTTCGAGGCGGCGCGTGCGATTATCGACATCGTTGACGGGAGTGATGCCACGATTGAGGAGCAAATTGCTACTAAAATTCACCCGCGTGTTGAGCGCCTTAATGCGGAAGCCTTTTGATAAGTTGGCGTTGAAGGTATAGTCATCTTTGACGTTGACGGGGCGGTAGGTTCGCACCAAGTTTGCGTCAATTTGCTGGGCGTTGGTAATGCGGTTGGCGGTGTAGGTGAAATTGGCAAACGCAAAGAAGTTGCTAAAGTTCAACTGGTTGAAATTGAAAAAGTTGAGGTTCATTCGATGATTGTATTCGGGACGTAAGTTGGGATTGCCCAAGACAATGTTGAGCGGGTCGCTGTTGTCAACAATCGGTGAAAGTTGCTGAATACTCGGTTCACGTACGTCGGCATCGTAGGTAAGGCTGAGGTTACGGCTAGTTGAGAAATTATATTGGTAACGGAGGTTTGGCAAAAGGTTCGTAAACGAGCGTTTGATTTGGGTATTTTGTAAAATCAATTCCCCGTCTAAGGTCGATTGCTGCACGCTTAACCCCGTCGAAAAGTTGTATTTTTTGCCGTTGAAACGCAGGTTAAAACCACCTCGTTGATAGATAAAATCATTACGGAATTGATTGCTCAACAACGCATTGAAACGAGGCGAGCGGCCGTCGCCATTGACGTCAAAAACTTGGCGATTGACGTCGTTTTGGGTCAAATTGAGGGCATAATTTAGTTCCAAAAAGCGACGTTTTCCCAAGGGCTCCGTGTAAGACGCCGTAAGGCCATAGCTTTGGCGGTCGTTGGTTTGGGTATTGGTTTGGCGCAGGGTATCCACGCGGTTTTTCGCTCCCGACGGCGCATAGAACGAATTGACGGCTTGCAGGTTGCCGTTTCGGTCGCTTTGCTCTATCCCGAGGGTGAAGTTGGTGGAAAGTGTACGTCCTTTTTTGGCAAACTTATGACGCCACAACAACTCTGAGTTCAAACGAAAGGTGTTTCCTTTGGAAAAAGACTGGCGCGTCCCCTCGTTTTCTAATGCTCCATTGGCGTTGGTCGTGCTGGCGCTGCTACCCGTGTTGGCACTGTTTTGGGCGTAGTTGGCGTTATTTGTCCATTTGAGGGAGTTAAGTGAGTCAATTTTATGGTCTATCGTCCAACTAGCGCGGTGGGTGTTGTTGGTCGTAGTTTGGGCGGTATTTTGTTTTGATACAAAACTACCCGTGGGAAGAAATGACTCTCGATTGGTCTCTCTGTCAATGAGTTGGTCGAGTTGGTTGTAAAAATAACTGCTTTGGAGTTCCGTTTTTTTGCTGAGTTGGTCGTTGTAATTAACCCCTATCCCACCCGATTTGACAAAGCCGTTGTTACGACCGTTAAAATTGAGGGGAATGATGGCGTCATCGTCGGAGTTAAATTGTAGGCGTATTCCGCCACCAGCCATCATTCTTTGGGCGGCCCCCGTAAAATTCATGTAGTCGTCGATGGAAAAACCTTGCTGATTGATGTTGTTGGCCATTCCCAAAAATGAGAATTGACGTTTTTTACTAAATCGGTTGAGGTTGGCCTTCACCGAATAGCGGCTGTCGGGGCCTAAACCCGCCGTAGCCATCCCAAACATTCCTTTTTTCTTCTCTTCTTTGAGCGTCAGGTTAATGGTTTTTTCGCGTTGGCCGTCGTCGATGCCCGTAAACTGCGATTGGTCCGACTTACGGTCAAATACCTGCACCTTATCCACCGCGTCGGCGGGGAGGTTTTTGGTTGCCATTTTGGGGTCGCGTCCAAAAAACTCTTTGCCATCCACCATCACGCGGCGTACTTGCTGTCCTTGGGCTTTTACCGTTCCGTCGCGGTCCACTTCCACGCCTGGGAGGCGTTTGAGCAAATCTTCCACAACGGCGTTGGGTTGTACTTTAAACGACCCCGCATTGTATTCAATCGTATCTTGCTTGATTTTGACGGGGTCACGTTCTCCCTTGACAACCACCTCGTTGAGGTCTTTGGGAATGGGTAACATTTTAATAAAACCAAGGTCAATGACTTCGCTTTTTTGGGGGGCAATGTTTTGCTGAACGGGCTGTAAGCCAACGTACGTTATTTTGAGAAAATAGGCTTCATTGGTCAGGTTTTTAAACTCGAATGCTCCCGTACTTTGAGAGCGAGCAAAAGAAACCAACGACGTGTCTTTTCCGTCGAGGAGCATCACGGTGGCACCGTCCAATGGTCGGTTGGCTGAGTCGCGCAGGGCGCCTTTGATACTGATTTTTTGGGCAAAAGCAGCACTTGAAATCAGGACAAGTACTAAAGCATGTACATAGTTTTTCATATAAAATAGCTGCTCAAGTGTCGAGGGTTGCTCACAACCCGAGTACGCTAGTCGGTACCCAGGTTGTGAGCAACTCTCAGCACGGATTATAAAAAATAGCTGTTGGGTGAATGATAATTGAAAAAAATCATGGCTGTAAAGATTTTGATGGGACAAAACTAGGGCAGTGGGCGGAGGAAGTAGGTTAAAGGCCGTTGAAAGAATGTTAATTAAGGTTAAAGCCAAATTCCTATCTTTGTGAATCCTCATCTTATCCTCTCAAAACCATGCATTGTTACTTCAACGGCGCTATCATGCCTGTCGAGCAGGCTTCTGTCAACATCAACGATTTGGGACTGTTGCGCGGCTACGGCCTTTTTGATTATTTCCGTACCTACAACGGCGTTCCTTTTCAGTGGGACGGATACTGGGCGCGTTTTGTCCGCTCGGCTGAGGTATTGCACTTGCGCGTACCATTGACCCAAGCCCAAACGGCTGAAATTTTGACAGAACTCCATCGCTTATCGGGACAACCCGACGTTGCGTTTCGTTTTGTGCTAACGGGCGGGTATTCGCCTGATAGCGTGAGTGTTGTCGAGCCTAACTGGTTGATTATTGCCGAAAATTTACCCAAAGACAACCCCGAAGGCCGTGTGCGGGGCATCAAGGTACTTCCCTTTGAGTTTGTGCGTGATTTGCCCGAGCTTAAAAGCACCAATTACCTGCACATGATTCGCTTGGCGGCTGAGATGAAGTCACAAGGAGCGGCGGATTTGCTTTACTACAAAGACGGCGAAGTAAGTGAGTTGACGCGCAGTAACTTCTTTATTTTCAAAGGAGATACGTTGGTGACGGCCGATAAAAATATCCTGCACGGCATCACGCGCAAGGTGGTACTGGAGCTTGCTGAAAAAGAGTTTAAGGTAGAGATTCGCCCGATGTTGGTGTCAGAATTGGAAGAGGCCGACGAAGCCTTCACGACGAGTACGACCAAATGGGTCATGCCTGTGGTACAAATTGGGCGTCAGATAGTGGGCGACGGCAAACCTGGGCCACGTACGCTCAAACTACTAGCTCAGCTTGAAGCATTGGTCAACGGCTACGGGAAATAGTAGTCGCATTACGTTCTTAACCCAAGTCAATCATTTTCTTGTTGGTAGCTTCGACCTTTGTGGTTGAAAAAACGAACAAGAAAATGAACAAGAAAGACGTATTATCAACGATTTGGGTATTTGTTACCATCAATTACCTCTACTGTGACCTCATTGGCCTCATGGACGCCTCGCTTTTGAAGCAGTACTTGACGGGGCAGGTCGAAGGGATGGCCATTTCTAGGGAGTTTTTGTTGTATGCGGGTATTTTGATGGAAATTCCGATTTCGATGATTCTCTTGTCAAAAATCTTACCCGACAAAGCTAATGCTTGGGCAAACATCAGCGCGTCGTTGGTAAAAACCCTTGTCATGGTGGCGACACTATTTATGGGAACGCCTACGATTTATTACCTCTTTTTTGCGGTGATTGAGATTTCGACCACGATTTTTGTTTTTGTCTATGCCCTGCAATGGCTCAAAACGCTTAGGGTTTCTTCGCCAATCGCCGCCTAATTCTGCTCAACGACTCAGGCTTGACGCCGATGTAACTGGCAAGCTGGTATTGCGGAATGCGCTGGATAAGGCTAGGCCGTGTTTCGAGCAGGCGCAGGTAGCGTTGTTCGGGGGTATCGGTAAGGTAGGTAGTGACGGTCGCTTGAAATTCGGCGAAGGTATTTTCGACAATTTTTCGCGCAATAAATTCAAGACGAGGGTACAATTTAAACAACGATTGCGCGGCTGCATCGTTGCCAATGAGCAAGACACAAGTTTCGTCGCATACCCAATAATGAGGGAAAGGTTTGGGCGTGTTAAAACTACTGAGTGAAATAATCCATTGGCCTTCTGTGAAAAAAGCGGTCGTTTTTTCTTCGCCGTCCACGAGGCTATATTGGCGTACAAGTCCTTGAAATACAAAAAAAGTAGAAGTAGCCATTTGCCCTTCTTGGAGCAAAAACGTCCCTTTTTCAAACGTTTTGATGATTGCGCTGTCCGCAATGGCCGCGGCTTCTTCGGGCGAAAGAGGCGAAATCTTGGAAAAATACTCAACCAGTTGGTTTTTCATGATTTTATTGACGTTGTCATAACTTCCTTTTAGGCTCTCCTGCTACTTCTTCGCCAGCCGCCGCCTAATCCTACTCAACGATTCGGGGGTGATACCCAAATAACTCGCAATTTGATGCTGAGGAACGCGCTGGAGTAAGTCGGGCCGATTGGTTTGCAAGTTGAGGTACCGTTCTTCGGGCGAAGAGGTAATAAACGTCGCAAAGTCTTCTTGGGTTTTACCAAAACCTTGCTCCACCATCATTCGGGTGAGCGATTCTAGCTTTGGGAATTTTTGGTACATTTCCTTTTCCTCGCTTGGATTCCCCACAATCGCAGTCACGTCTTCAACGCACATAAAATAATGCCTCGATGGTTTTTGCTGAAGGTAACTGTCAAACGAGACAACCGCTTGATTTTCTGTGTAAAAGGACGTCGTTTTTTCAATGTCATCGTCGAGCAAATACTGCCTGACACATCCCTTGAGGATGAAAAAGCACTTGGAAGAAATTTCACCTTCCCGCAAAATGTGCGTGCCTTTGGGAAAGGTTTGAATGTCCAATAAAGCCACAATCGCCTCCATTTCTTGCCGAGGCAATGGCGCGTCTCCGAATAATTGCTGTAGAAGGTCGCTGTTCATTATTTTTCTTAGGTGTAAATTAAACTTTTTACCTCCCATTTCCCCCAAGTTAGACGCATTAAAAAAATAGCCTCGGAGAGGCGAATCCTTTGTAGAGAAAAGGCAAACCGCCAAAAGTATAGCGCGAATTTGGTAGTTTTATGCCAATTTTTCTAATACAAACCTACATCAATGAAACCAGCGAATTATTGGGTTGAAAAATACAACATGTTGTCGCATCCTGAAGGCGGATTTTTTGCTGAAACGTACCGTTCAGCGGAAGTGATTCCGCAAAGCGCGTTGCCTGCCCGTTTTGGGGGTGAGCGAAGTTTCAGTACAGGCATTTATTTTTTGCTCGAAAACCATCATTTTTCGACATTACACCGCATTCAGGCCGACGAAATGTGGCATTTTTACGCAGGAGGCCCGCTGGATGTGTACGTCATTTATCCCGACGGACGCTTGGAAATCATTCAATTAGGCAATAACCCCGACGCAGGCGAGGTGTTTCAGGCGGTAGTACCTGCAGGAACGTGGTTTGGCTCCAAACCCAAGGCCGAAAGTGCGTATTCGCTAGTAGGTTGCACAGTAGCGCCTGGTTTTGACTTTGCTGATTTTGAGTTGGGCGAACGGGCGCAATTGTTGGCGCTTTTTCCCCAACACCAAGACGTAATTCACTTACTGACGCATTAATGGCGAACGATGCGCCCGTCCGACATTTCGATGATGCGGTCACTGCCGTTGGCAAAGTCAGGGTCGTGGGTGACGGTAATGATGGTTTGTCCGTTTTCGTGAGAAATTTGGCGAAAAATGTCAAAAACCAGCCCCGAATTGGCTTTGTCGAGGTTGCCAGTCGGTTCGTCGCCCATGATGATGGCAGGGTCATTGATGAGCGCCCGCGCAATAGCCACCCGTTGCTGCTGCCCTCCCGAAAGTTTGGAAGACTGTTTGCGGGCGTGTTCGGTCATGTTGACAAGGCGTAGTTTTTCGTAAGCCCTTTCTTCAATCTCTTTGTTGGAATATTTTCCCAACTTCAACGCGGGAAGCATCACGTTTTGCAAAACCGTAAACTCGGGTAGCAAAAAGTGAAATTGAAAAACAAAGCCCAAATGTTCGTTGCGAAAAGCGGCCAGCGTGTCTTGGGGTAATCCCGTAAGGCGTTGGCCGTTTACTTCGAGCAATCCTTCGTAGTCAGTGTCCATGGTCGAAAGGATGTACAAAAGGGTGGACTTACCACAACCTGACTTGCCGATAATGGATAAAAATTCGCCTTTTTTTACCTCAAAATTCACGTCTTGCAACACCTGAAATTTTTCAGGCTCAAAGAAGTATTTGTTGATATGGGATGCACTGAGGACGTTCATAGTGGTAGGGGTTGAAGAACTTTTTAGCCTCGCAATATCGCCACGGGGTCGATTTTGGCGGCTTTACGCGAAGGAAAATAACCTGCTAAAATGGTGGTAATGACGCCAAACGCCAGCCCCATGAGGTAATACTGGGCCTCAAAAAGGACGGGAAAGGTTTTAAGGCTAATCATGTCGCCCGTCTCGAAAGGGGTAATCGACAGGGCATAACTGATACCAAAACCAATGAGTAGCCCTAAGACGCCACCTAAAATTCCGATGATAATGGCTTGGAGCAAAAACACGGCGACGACGTCTTTGCTTCCAAATCCTGTGGCTTTCAGAATCGCAATGTCTTTAAGTTTGTTGATAACGTTCATGTTCATGATGTTATAAATTCCAAACCCTGCCACTACGAGTAAGGTCATCGAAATCACAAAGGTCATTACGTTCCGAATCTTCTTTCCCGCCAAAATCGCTTGGTTGGCCGTGCCCCAGTCTTCGGTGTGGATGTCAAACTGTTTTTGGAGGGTTTGGGCAAAATCAAGGGCTAAAAGTGGGTCGGTCATTTTGATGTGAATGTCGGTGATGTAGCTGGCATCTTTTCCCAAAATCTCCTGCACGGTACTGATGCTGGTGTAGCAGCGGATGTTGTCAATTGTGCCAATCCCGAACCCAAAAATCCCCACTACCCGAAGGGTAAGGTTGCCGCCCGTTGGTGTCGTAACGCTGACCTTGTCGCCGACGTTGACGTTGAGTTTTTTGGCTAAATTGGCACCTACGACAATGCCCTTGGGATTGGTCAACAGCGCTTGAAAACTCCCCGATTTGATGCGGCTATCTAGGTTGTACAGGCGGTTTTCGCGCGGATAATCGATTCCTGCCATACTTCCTGAAATCTGAATGGGGCCGTTGTTGAAAAAAGCTTGTGAGCTTACCTCGGGCGAGACGCCTAGAACGCCTTTCATTTTTTCGATGAGTCGCACCATTTGTAGGCCATTTTTGATGCGGGGAAGTTGCTGCTTGGGTTTTTGGTGATAAACGACATTGACGCTGCTGTCGGAGGTGCGATTTTGGTCTAAAATGCTGGGTCGTTGGGTGTTGACTTCGTTGTAAATCCGAACGTGCGGGCTGGCGTCAAGCGCCGAATCTTCCAAAAACTGGTTGACGCCCTGCATGAAACTAATCATGACGATAAACATCGCAATCCCAAACGTCACGCCGAGCATGGCCACGAGGGTTTGGCGTTTTTTTGCCAAAAGGTGGGTTTTGGCTATTTGGAAAGAGAGTTTGAGGTTCATGGTTTTAGGAGAACGCTTTGGACGGTTAGGCCATTTTTAACTTCTACGAGTTCAAAATTCTCGGCACCTTTGGTGATTTTGATTTTTTGCTTGTCTTTGTCGGCACGTACCCACACGCTGTCTTGGCCCACTAAATAAGCTTTGGGAATCGTCAGGGCTTTCGGATTGTGCGAAATGACAATGTTGGCTTCGACCGTTAGGCCATAGTAGGCTTGCGGAACTTCGCCAATAAAATCGGCATCGACCCGAAACGATTGGTCCACCTTGTTAAGTTTGGGGTAAATTTTCGTGATTTGAGCTTTGAACACTTTGTCGCCGTAGGCATCCATTTTTACCACAATGGCCTGTCCAATGCGGAGTTTTGAAAAATCGGTTTCGTCCACCGCCAATTGAAGATAAACGTCTTGCGGGTTTCCCAACAAAGCTACGGCTTCTCCTCGGCGCACCAGTTCTCCCACTTTTTTATACACTTCATACACCCGAGCCGCTTCGATGCTCTTGATGCGGTAGTTGTCGCCTTCGCGGGCGTTGACCCGAAAATTGGAGCGGGAGTTTTGGAGGTCAACGTACAATTGATTTTTGGTACGCTGCCACGTTTTTTGGCGGGCCGCTACGTCGTTTTTGGACGTGCGATAGGCCAATTCTGCCCGTTCTACTTCGACTTTGGCCGTGGCGTTTTGGTCATAGAGGGCTTTGAACCGAAAATAATTGACCGAGTCGTTTTCCAGTTTGGTACGGGCATTGCGAAGGGCAACTTCCAACTCAGCCAACACGGGCGAGCTGTCCGAAAAATTGGCTTCAGATTGGCGGTAAATATTAGCAGCGGCTTCGGCGCGGGCGTCTTGCGACAGGCTTTCCAGCGAAAACAACAGTTGGCCGCCTTTTACCACATCGCCTTCCGTGACCAGTTGTTGTTGGAGGTAGCCGTCGGCATTGGCCACAACCTTGTATTCATTTTTGGGAAAAACGTTGCCCGAGGCATACACGGCTTCGGTGAGGTCTTTATAGACGGGAGAGGTGGTTTCGGATTTGGAAGAACAGGCCGCGATAAACAGCAAAAGGCTCAAAGCGACCGAAGAAAGGATATAGCGTTTCATGGTAAATTCGGTGTTAATGGGGCAATAGTTAGTTTCTCAACTCTAGTAATTTTCCGTTAATCATCACATCGGCCAACGTGCGCAAGTACTTGTTTTGGGCGTTTAAGGCTTCGTTAAATACGTTGAGGTACTGGTCGTAGCTCAAAATTCCGCCTCGGTATTTGATAAGCACCAATTGCAAATTCTCTTGGCTCAATTGATACGCTTCTTCGTTGGTTTTCAGTGAACTAACTGCTTGACGGTAGTTGAGTAAAAGTTCCTCGGTTTCGGTCTGAAACTTTCGTTTTTCGTTGTCAAGCTGAAGCTGGGCGATGTCTGCATTCACCTGCGCGCGTCCGATGGCGCTTTCTCGGAGGCGAGCCGTGTAGATGGGCACTTCAAAGCGGAGCCCCGTGACGCCGATACCGTACCATTTTTCGTTGAAATTCAGAAAGTTGAACGTAGAACGTTGCGCTTGCTCTTGGTAGCGAGCAAAGGCCGACAAGGTGGGCAAGCGGAGTAATTTTTCTTTTTTGAGTTGCGCTTGGGCTACCACCAGTTGCTGGGCACGAAGCTGCAATTTGGGGTGACTTTCTCCTACGCTTTCTTTGACTGTCGCTAACGAAGCAGGAACAACATACGGAGCCAGCGTTAGATCTTGGGTATGGAGCAGCAACCGCAGTTGGTTGAGATTTTTGGCGTAGGCCAATTCATTTTGCTTCAACACATCTTCCACGCTGAGGCGGGTGGCTCGGCTGCGATTGTATTCGAGCTGGTCGATGAGTCCTTTGTCTTTGCGTTCTCGCGCAATCGCCACAATGCTGTCGGCATTGGCTAAGTTCCGTTGGAGGAGGGCGAGATACTGTTGGGTAAACACCGTAGCAAAGTACAAACGAGCGACTTGTGTGCTGAGGTCGTCGGCGAGGACAAGCGTTTGTAAATCAGTTAGTTTTTGATTTTGTTGGGCAAGCTGAACATCTTGTTTTAATCCTGCATTCCAAAGCGGAGCGCTGGCTTCGAGCCCAGCGGTAAGGTTGAACGGCACCCCAAATTGTACGCCGCGGTACTCTCCCTCTTTTCCTCCAAAAAACTGCGCAGGAATTAGCTGCGTGGGCAGCACAAAATTGTAATCCAAGGCCGTTGTGAATTTAAGTTGCGGAATGCGCGTACTTTGGGCAGCGGTGACATTCCACGACTGGATGCGGGCATTTTGTTGGGAAATCTGGAGGTCGGCGTTTTGTTTTTTTGCCAACTCAAGGGCTTCATTGACCGTTGAAATAACCGTTTGGCCGAAGACATGAGGAGACCCTAACAACAACGCAATAAAGGCAAGAATGAGCTTTTTCATACGGCTCTAAGTTTCAGTATCTGAGGTGTAGTGATTACATTTGGTAAAAATCACGGAACAAAGCAAAAGTATCCATGACGAATGTCACCTACGAAGGTGAATGAAGCGGAAAAAAAGCTGTTGAAAACGGAAAATTTGAAAGCAAACCCTTTAACTCGTAATGAATTCTCTCTACATCTTGACGATGCTCTGTGCCAATGTGGTACTGGCCGAATGGCTGACTAAATTCCCTTATCTGCGCTCAATGGGAGCGGCTTTGCTGGTGATTATCACCACGGCCATCACCGCCAATCTGGGCCTGATTCCATCGTCGAGTGAGGAAGTGCCCGTTTATGATGGTATTTTTTCGTACCTAGCGCCCCTCTCTATTTTCTTTTTGATGCTCAAAGCCAACTTGCGCAGCCTCCGAAAAGCGGGAGGGGTCATGCTTTCGTTGTTTTTATTGGGGTCAATTGGGACAATTTTGGGAGTTATTGTAAGCCTACAACTTTTTGATGCTCCCCGCTCCTTGGGCGAGCTTCATTATGCCATTGCGGGCATGTTTACGGGGACTTACATCGGGGGAAGTGTCAATTTCAACGCCGTTGCGCTGCATTATGGAGTTTCCAAAGCAGGAACATTATACGCAGCAACTACGGCGGCTGATAATATCATTACGGCTATTTGGATGGTAGGAACACTGGCCATCCCCCAATTTTTGAATCGTTTGTACCCTCGTCAAAAGCGCCAAGAAGCGGTCTCGTTAGTGGAATTGGAAGAAGAATTGAGTGAAAACGAAACTGTAGGCCCCAAAGACGTGGCGTTGTTGGTCGGGTTAGGGGTTCTGAGCATTTACCTGTCCCAGCAAATCGCCCAGTGGATTCCTTCTATCCCCGTGGTGTTGATTCAAACGACCTTAGCGTTAGGTTTGGCCCAAATTCCCGCCATTCATCAGTTGGCAGGCTCGCGGATGTTGGGGCTGTTGTGTGTCTATTTGTTTTTGGCGGTCATTGGCGCTTATTGCGACATTCCTGCGCTGGTAAAAGACGGAAAATTGGCGTTTACTTTGTTGGGCATTATTACCGTTTTGGTGGTGATTCACGCAAGTATTGTTTTTGGCATAGGTGCGTTGTTAAAACAAGATTGGGACATGTTAGGCATTGCTTCTCAGGCCAATATCGGGGGCGCAAGTTCGGCGTTAGCCTTGGCCAAAAGCCTTCATCGCCCCGATTTACAGCTCCCTGCGGTACTCATTGGCGTGCTAGGAAATGCCATCGGAACGTATTTCGGGATTTGGATTGCCGAATGGATGAAGTAAAACAAAATGTAACAGTGAAGACATTCGTAAAGCACGTATTTACCAAACAGTTTGGAAAAAAAATCTTAATCTGGGCAGGTATCTGTGTGGCATTCTGTGTATTGGTTATTATTAGCCCTGAGCTTGTTCCCATTTTAGTATTATGCGGAATTGCATCCTTTTTTACCGTTCCTCTGGGAATCCTTCTGTTATTAATCGTACCCATTTGGTACTTACTAGCACCCAATAAACATCTAGTCACGGCATTACAACTTGCGCTCCTAATGATAGGACTACCCGCCGTATCTTGGACGACCTACTTGGTGGGCGATGAAAAGGCATTAGATATTCGAGCAGAATGGCGTTACCATGCAGCCGAGGAATTGATTGCTGAATTAGAAGAATACAAACGCAAGCATCAAACCTATCCAGTATCGACGGGAGGAGTTCCTTTTGAATTCAAATCAAGAGAAGAGTGTCGAAAGAATAACATTCGCTATACCAGTCAAGGACAGTTTTTTAGGGTTTATTTTGACTTGTCTTCTCATTCGTTTATCGTTTACAACTATACCTATTGCTCTGATTGGTCGAAAGTACCTCAAGAATCAATCGTAGGCCAACCGACTGAGCGAGCAAACTGGCGGCTAATCAGTAGAGCCGATTAATTCTGGGGAGATTAAATGAATGAATGGGCAAAACAGCGGCGATAAATCGTAAATTTGACCCAAAAATTAGACCGAAATAATGCACGTTACGGGTTTTACCTTTATTCGCAATGCCGTCAAGTTCGACTTCCCGATTGTGGAAGCCATCACCTCCATCCTACCCATTTGTGATGAGTTTGTGGTGGCCGTAGGAAAAGGCGAAGATGAAACACTGGAGCTCGTGCGGCAGATTGACCCCCAGAAAATCCGTATCATCGAAACCGTATGGGATGAATCGCTCAAAGACGGGGGAGTAGTGTATGCCAAAGAAACGGATAAAGCTTTTGAAGCCATTTCGGCTCAAAGCGACTGGGCATTTTACATTCAGGGCGATGAGGTGGTACATGAAAATGATTTGCCCAAAATCAAGGCCGCCATGGAACGCTGGAAGGACGACAAAAACGTGGACGGGCTGTTGTTTTACTATACCCATTTTTACGGCTCGTACGACTATATCGGCGATTCGCCCACCTGGTACCGTCACGAAATCAGGGTGGTGCGCAACGACAAACGCATTTATTCGTACCGCGATGCCCAAGGATTTCGGAAAAACAATAACGAGAAGCTACGAGTGAAGCTAGTAGATGCCCGTATTTACCACTACGGTTGGGTCAAAGACCCGCGCGTGATGCAAGAAAAATACGTGCACATTCACCAATATTGGCACGGCGGAGACGTAGAAGGCCACGTGAATGTATCGGCTGAAGGGTTTGATTATTCACAAATTGACTCGTTGGCCAAGTTTACGGGAAGCCATCCCCGCGTGATGCTGCCCCGCATTCAGCGCCAAAATTGGCAGTTTAGCCATGATATTTCGCACAAAAACCTCCGTTTTAAGTACCGTCTCAAAATGTGGGTAGCTCGTCTAACGGGATGGTATATTGGTGAATACAAAAACTATAAGCTGCTCTAAAAGGAATCCATTTGACACTCTCCTCTCCTAAACTCGACACTCAAAAATGGTTGAATACGCCGATGCTGATGATTTTTTGGCCAGTCAAACCCCCGAAATTCGGCAGTTGTTGTCGTACGTTCGGCAGTTGGTGATGGTGGCGCACCCCAAAATGAGAGAGCGGTTTATGTACAACAATACCCTCTTTTTTATGTGCCTAGATTACGTTTGTTATTTTGGCAAAATTCAAAAAACCAAGGGCGTGGAGATTGCGTTTGTAAAAGGGTTTTTACTGAAAGACGAAGCGGGAGTGTTGGAGGCGAAAGGCCGAAAAATCATTCGTGGCATGACGTTTCAGAACCTCAAAGACTTTCAGGCGCGGGAGGAAGCATTTTTAGAGGTGTTGCAAGAAGCCATTTTACTGAACGAAACCCAACCTCAAAAAACCTTCGCGAAGATTATGTTTGAGCGTCGCAAAAAATAAGGGCTGCCCAAAAGCCATTGCTTTCAGACAGCCCCAAAAAGAGAAGGACTCCGTTGTTATTTTTTCTCAGGAAGCAACACTACCTTGATAAAGTTGGCGTCGTTGAGGTACTTGTTGGCAGCAGCTTTGGTACTTTCTACGGTTACTTTATTCAATTGTTTTTCCCAACCCAAAATATCTACTGGATTTTCGCCAATGCTATACGCTCCAATCAATTGGTTTTGCCAGAATCCATTTTCTTTCATCTGAACTTCCATTGAGCGGCGGGTTTCGGCTTTGAACTTGTCAATATCCACTTGGGTTGCGCCGTTTTTCTTGATTTCGTCCAAAACAGCCAACGTCTTAGTCGCCAATTCTTCTACGCGCTCAGGGCCTGTGCCGTATCCGATACGAACCGTGTAGCGAGGCGCGGGAGTTTTGCTGTAAGAAGCGCGCGCACCGATACCATATACACCGCTTTCTTTCTCACGAATCACCTCGATAAGCTTGATGTTCAAGATTTCTTCGAGGGCGTCGAGTTGCCAGTTGTTGTCTTCGTTGTAAACATAGTCGCCACTGAAAATCAACGAAGCTTGGCTTTTTTGCTCAATTCCTTTATACACTTTCTTGTCAAGACGTCCCGACGGAGTACGGATACCTAAGTCGCGGAAGCTTTCTTTTTTGTTTTGTGACGGAAGCGCGCCCAAGTATTTTTCTAACAAAGGCTTCACTTCGTCCACCTTGAAACTTCCCGTGAAGAAGAACGTAAAATCAGACGCATCTGCAAAGCGCTCTTTGTAGATTTGGAAAGCACGGTCGGGGTTAATCATGTCCCAACGCTCTACCGAAATAGGCTGACGGCGGAAGTTGTTGTTCCCCAAAATACGGCTCAACGAATCTTGGAACACCACTTCAGGGGAAGGAGAAGCGTTGCGGTTTTGAATGGCAGAGCGCTGCGACGTCAAGAAACCTTTGATGATGTCGTCGTCTTTGCGAGGTTTGGTAAAGTATCCATACACCAATTGCAAAGCTGTTTCGAGGTCTTTAGGGCTACAGTTTCCGCTGAACCCTTCTTCGTTTTCCCCTACAAACGGGCTAACGTTGGCAACTTTACCCGTAAGGTATTTTTTCAACGCAGGCGTATTGAACTCGCCAATTCCACTTTCTTCTACCACGGCATCGGCCATGCCTGCGCTCATAAAGTCTTTTTCGTCGTAGAGCGACGTACCGCCTTGGCTGCGAGCGCCAATCAAGATTTCGTCGTTTTTGAAGTCAGTAGGCTTCAATACTACTTTCACGCCGTTGCTTAGTGTCAACTCTGTCACGCCAATTTCTGGGATTTGCTTCGTAGAAACCGTGCGACCAGCAGCAGGAAGGTTCTCGATAAGTGGTTTGTTCACTACTTTATCCACGTATGCAGTAACGTCTTTACCCGCGCCGTTGATCCATTCCAAAATAGTGGCTTCGGTTGGTAATTTTGCTTTGTCTTTTTCAGACGCAAGCACCAATACCGTACGGTTATCAGCAACCAAGTACTTGTTGGCAAGGGCGTTGATTTCCGCAATAGTGATGCCGTCTAGCTGTCCTTGCACAAACTCAAATTGAAATTCTATACCTGGAATAGGTGATTCTTCAAGGAAGTTACCCATGTATTCGTTGACGTAAGAAGCCGACTTGGTTTTGTCTTTTTCCTTGAAACGTTTTTCGGTAGCAGTGAGCAATTGCTTTTTGGTACGGTCTAATTCCGTATCGGTAAAACCAAATTTTTTCACGCGAGCACCCTCGTCCAACACCGCCTTAACGGCGCGTTCTAGGTTGCCATCTTTTGCCACGGCAATGTTGATAAACGAATCATAATCACCAATGAAACCGCCGTAACCCGCACCCCCAAACAAGAAAGGAGGGTTAGCTTGTTGCGTTTGTTCTTGCAAACGTGCTTGGAGCATTTGGTTAAACAAGTTGCGCTTGATGCTTTCGCGAGAATCACCGAGCGTTTTTTCTTCTGCTTTTGGTAACTTCGTAATCACCTGCGCAAGCATGTAAGGTTGCTCTGGGTCAGTTACGATGGCTACGCGCGTACCTTTAAAATCGGCTACGGGGAATTTGCCCAACGGACGAGGTTTCGTGGCCTTTGGAATCGATCCGAAGCGCTCTTTAATCATTTTTTCTACTTGGTCGATGTCAAAATCTCCCACGGCTGCAATCGCTTGCAAGTCGGGGCGGTACCATGTTTTGTAGAAATTACGGATGGTCTCGTGGCTGAAGGTTTTCAAAACTTCTTCGGTACCAATAACATTGCGTTTCCCATATTTTGAATCGCCTACGAGGATAGGCATCCACTTGTCGCGCATCCGTTGTTGGGCGCCTTTTCCACCACGGAGTTCTTCCAAAATAACGCCGCGTTCTTTGTCGATTTCTGCACCTTCAAACGTAATGTTATGTGCCCAGTCTTCCAGTACGACAAACGCTTTGTTGAAAATATCAGCCGAGTCGGTAGGGACTGGCAACTGATATACCGTTTGGTCTTGTCCTGTGAAGGCGTTGAGGTCGTCACCAAATTTCACCCCTGCGCGCTGGAGGTAGCTCACTAGCTCGTTTTTGGGGAAGTTTTTGGTGCCGTTAAACGCCATGTGCTCGGTAAAGTGGGCGAGTCCGTTTTCTTTGTCTTCTTCCTGAATTGCCCCTACTTTGTTGATGAGGTACAATTCAGCGCGCTTTTTGGGTTCTTCGTTTTTACGGATGTAATAAGTCATACCGTTGGGAAGTTTGCCGTAGCGAACTTTGGGATCCATTGGAATGGGTTTCTTGAGATCGGTTTGGGCATTGGCTGCGGTTGCCCAGCCGAAAGCTACAGCAAGAAAGAGTAGTTTGGCTTGTTTCATAGATGTTTGAAGTCTATTGGAGAGATTGATTTGGAGGTAAAACAACTTATTTACGGAAGTGTTCATAAATTATTGTGATAAACGGTCTGAAACGAGGTTTAGCTAATCAAAACCTTGCAGGTTTTTTTTACCTGTAAGGTTTGTAATCATGATTGTACTACTTTTGACTATTTTAACAAGAACGATTGTGTTCGTTATTTTCTAAAAAGAAATATTCCTGAAATGTTATTTGACGATAGTTATAAAACCATTGATGCCCCGTCGGAAGGTTTTTTTCGCGACCGAGGTAGCAAATTTTTGGCCTACGCATACCCCATCAAGACCGAAGACGACGCCAAAGGTCACCTAAATGAGCTGTACGAACTGCATCCCAAGGCAGTTCATCATTGCTACGCCTACCGATTGGGGCTGGACCGTGCCCAATTTCGCGCCAACGACGACGGCGAGCCTTCGGGGTCGGCGGGAAAACCGATTTTGAACACCATTTATGCCCACGACCTCACCAACGTATTGGTGGTAGTAGTGCGGTATTTTGGGGGAACCCTGCTGGGCGTCCCTGGTCTTATCAATGCCTATAAAGTCGCCACCGACGAAGCCCTAAAAATAGCAAAGGTGGTGACTTTGCACGTGCGTGATGTTTATACCTTGGTCTATCCTTATGAGCAAATGAACGATGTCATGAAAGTTATCAAGGCGTTTGACCTAGTACCCCAACACCAGCAATTTGACAACGAATGTAGCCTCCAACTCGAAATCCGAAAAACGATGCTGAACCAAGTGCTTGGCAAACTAGAAAAAATCGACTCGTTGCGCTTGGAGTTTGAAAGGACTATTTAGATGTTATTCCCTTGAACTTTTGAAGTGAGTTTTGGGTGTAAACTCTGTATAGTTCTTTTAATTTGATGTCAGTCTTTTTGTAGGTTATCATTGTGAAAATGGGTGATTAAAAAAAGACCCTATTGTGAACAAGCTACAAGCTAGTAAAATTAAAAAAGACCAAAGCCCATAGCCAAAAGATGAAAATCTGTTTCTATAAATTCTTAAAAAAGAAACTACTAACAGTATGAGCTGTAATAATAAAAAAGGCAGTGTGAGTGTTTCTTGAAGAATACCCATTGCAAAAAAATCAAATTGAAATACGTAAGTATTAACACAAAGAAGAGAAAAGTATAATCCAATGATTACACTTAAAGCAAATAGCTGTTTGCTTGTGATGGCTTTCATATCTATTTTTTGTTTTTAGTAACTGTTTAGGCTATTTTCAAAGCCATTTTTTTTGCGCTATTACCCACTTCAATAAATATTCCCATACTCAGCAGAACCCTGCCAAGTATATCGGCTGTGCCTGAGATGAAGAAATAACAACCCGCTAAAACAAGCATTATACCGATTAAAAGTAATTTGAATGTAGTAGGTATTTTTCTGTTTGTTTAAAAAGTACAATTAATGGTTAGAGACAATCAACTACATTGGTATGATGAATTTCAATAAAAAATCAGGTAAAAACCAAATTGTAACCTTAGTTTTTTGGCAAAAAACCGTGAAACCTACTTTTTAGCCCGTGAAATCTACACAGAATTGCATTTTATCAAATGTTTCACGGCGAAGTAAAAATGAAGAGAAGTACTATTTATATACTATTGGTATAGTGTATAAGTATATTTGATAAAATAAGAAGAAGAAGGGGTTGTTGGAAAAGTACAACTAATAGGAGGTGGGGATTGAAATAAATTGGCCGATAATGCGTAGGTATTAGCTTGCATTATCGGCCAATTGTGTTTTTACAAATTCTTCAATACCCAATCGGTCATCATTTGGTAGCGGTGAATGAGGGTATTTCCGCCGCCTATGCCGTGGTTGCGGTTGGGATAATAAAACGAATCAAACTGCTTCCCTGCTTTGATGAGGGCGTTGACAAAATCAACGGAGTTCTGGAAATGCACGTTGTCGTCGCCCGTTCCGTGAATGAGGAAGAACTTACCCTTGAGCTTATCCACGTGCTGAATCGGCGAGTTGTCGTCGTAGCCCGCAGCGTTGTCTTGGGGGCGTTTGAGGTAGCGTTCGGTATAAATGGAATCGTAGTAGCGCCAAGTCGTGACGGGTGCGCCCGCAATTCCCGCTTTGAAATAATTGGCCCCAATGGTCATGCAGAGCGAGGTCATATAGCCACCGTAGCTGTGGCCGTGAATCCCGATGCGGCTTGCGTCCACGTACGGGAGGGTCGCCAGGTATTTCGCCCCTTCGATTTGGTCTTCCGTTTCTAGTTTTCCAAGTTGGGCGTACGTGCACGTACGGAAAGCGTTCCCGCGTGCGCCCGTTCCACGCCCGTCCACCGACACAATCAGGTAGCCTTTGGTCGCCAGTACTTTAAACCAGCCGATGAGGGCATTGGTCCAGGTGTCGGTGACGGTCTGCGAGCCTGGCCCACCGTAAACGTACATCAGTACAGGGTATTTTTTAGCAGCGTCGAAATTCAACGGTTTAATCATCCAACCATTTAGCTCAGTACCTTGGGTGGTGGTAAACTTGAAAAAGTTTTGGGTGGGAAGGTCGTACTCAGCCAAACGTTCGCGGAGTTTTTGGTTATTTTCGAGTACTCGCACGGCTTGGGTGGCGGTGCTTTGGTGTAAACTCACTGTCAGAGGCTCTTGCGCCGATTGATTATACACCAAGTAGTAGCTACAATCAGGACTCATGTTGATGGCGTTATTGCCCGATTTTTCGGTGAGTTTGACGGGCTGGGGCGCAACCACTGGCGTGGCTTTCTTTGATTTTTTGGCCACAGGCGTCGCAAAACTCAAACTGTACAAATGGCGCTCCATGGGCGACACCATCGACGAAGTAAAATAAATCACTTGTTTTTTCTCGTCAATACCCACAACGTCAGTTACTTCCCAGTTGCCCGAAGTCAATTGTTTGACCAGCGTGCCATTGATGTCGTACAAATACAAGTGCTTGTACCCGCTGCGCTCCGAAGTTTGAATAAACGATTTGCCGTCGGCCAAATAGGTGAGGTCGTCAGTAAATTCCAAGTCCACGTAGGTTTTGCTTTCTTCACTCCACACAGTTTGCGACTGCCCCGTGGTGGCATCGGCGTGCAAAATATCCAAGCGGTTTTGAAGGCGATTCATGCGCTTGAGCGACAACACATTGGCGTTTTGTGTCCACTTGATGCGGGCAATGTACTGGTCGGCTTCGGGGCCAACGTCGATTTTGGCTTTTTGGTTAGTAGCCAAATGATGTACCCAAATTTGCACCACAGAATTTGCCTCTCCCGCCTTTGGATATTTATAGCGGTAATCTTTGGGGTACAAATCACCCCAAATTTGCATGTTGTATTCAGGAACGCGGCTTTCATCGAAACGATAGTAGGCAAGTTTGGTACCATCGGGCGACCATTCGAAGGCTTTGGCAAAGCTAAATTCTTCTTCATAGACCCAATCGCAGGCCCCATTGATGATTTCGTTGCGGCGACCATCCGTAGTGATAGCACGTTCAGTCATGGTCGCAAGGTCGGTGATGTACACGTTATTGTCGCGGACAAAAGCCACTTTCGAGCCATCAGGCGACAGCGTAGCAAGCATTTGTTTGCCATTTTTTGACAATTGTACCAGTTTTTTGGTTTGCAGGTCATAGACGTAAAAATCGGCCTTGAATGAGCGGCGATAGATACGCTCAATGCCCGTGGTAAGCACCAGTTTTTGTTCGTTGGCGCTCAACTCATAGCTATCAAACTGGATACTTTGGTTCGTACCTTCGACTTTAACAGCCGTTTGGTCAAACAACGTTTCGACGGCTTCGCCCGTGGCAATGCTGTATTTGACCACTTTGCCCGCTTGTTGAGCGGTATAGAATCCTCCTGCTTGCATCCAATTGACACCCGTGACCGTGCGAGGGGTAAAAACAGAGCCTTGTGGGCCGTAAATGTCGTTGAGGGCGAGGGTTTTCTTTTGTGCCTGCGATGGGCTTGCTAGGGTGGCGAGTAAAAAAGCCAATGAAACACCCCAGTTTTTAAGGGAAATAGTGGTTTTTCTCATGTACGATTGATGAATAGGTAAACGGATAAAACTCGACAAAGATAGCCAAATCTTATCCATCAACGACATCACCCATATTGAGGGAAAAAAGTATCTTTGGGGACTGTTTTGGAAACACACAAACACCAACGGATAACCGTGCGACAGCACTTGTATATGTTAAAAAAAGAACGTTACCGCCAGTTAATTGCGCATTTCTCTCAAAAATTCCCACAAGCCGAAACCGAATTGCACTACACCAATCCGTACGAATTGCTGGTGGCGGTTATTATGTCGGCACAGTGTACCGACAAGCGGGTGAACATGGTGACGCCAGCCTTGTTTGAGCGTTATCCTGACCCGCAAGCATTGGCCGACAGCACCTCTGATGAGGTTTTCCAATATATTCGGAGCATTTCGTATCCCAACAACAAAGCCAAGCATTTGGTAGGAATGGCGCGAATGCTGTTAGATAAGTTTGGCGGGGAAGTGCCCAGTTCGATTGAAGAACTTCAGCAAATGCCAGGCGTGGGGCGAAAGACCGCCAACGTCATTGCTTCCGTCATTTATAATCAACCTGCCATGGCCGTTGATACGCACGTTTTTCGGGTATCGCACCGACTG
Source organism: Runella sp. R5_40 (assembly GCF_057652295.1). Classification (NCBI taxonomy): domain Bacteria; kingdom Pseudomonadati; phylum Bacteroidota; class Cytophagia; order Cytophagales; family Spirosomataceae; genus Runella; species Runella sp. R5_40. The sequence goes on from NZ_JBYFCH010000008.1 coordinate 197,902, forward strand.
GGCTTGGTTCCTAAAACAGCGACAACTCCGCTGGCTGTTGAGAAAGAACTCATCAAATACATTCCTGATTCGGTGATTCCTGTGGCGCACCATTGGCTCATTTTGCACGGACGCTACGTGTGTCTTGCCCGAACTCCGCAGTGCGACAAATGCGATTTGACGCATTTGTGCAAGTATTTTGAAAGCCAACAGAAGAAAAATAGTCCGAAGTAGTCAGCAATTTAGCGTATTTTTGTGGCCTACTTTCATTTTGACCACCTACTTACCGATGAAACAAGTGTATTTTACGGCAGGACCCGCAGAGATGTATCCTACCTTCGAGCAACATTTACGTACGGCTGTCGAAAACCAACTTGGCTCCATTTCGCACCGAAGCCAGAAATTCAGAGACATTTACAAGTTCACGGTCGAGCAACTTCGTACATTGATGAACATTCCCGAATCGCACGCGATTTTTTTTACGGGCTCGGCGTCGGAAGTATGGGAGCGGATATTGCTTAATTGCGTAGAGCACGAAAGTTTTCACTTGGTCAATGGCTCGTTTTCCAAGAAATTCTACGAGTATGGAGTTTCCTTGCGCAAATTTGCTCACAAACAAGAAAAACCGTTTGGTGAGGGGTTTGACTACGGCGAAGTAGAAGTTCCTGAGTATGCTGAAGTTATTTGTGTAACTCAAAACGAAACCAGTTCGGGTGTTCAGATGCGCGAACCGGACATTCATAAATTGAAGCGGAGCAATTCTAAGAAATTGATTGCGGTTGATATGGTTTCGTCGGCGCCTTATCCCGAATTAGACTTTGGCGTGATTGATACAGCCTTCTTCTCAGTACAAAAAGCCTTTGGCTTGCCTGCGGGGCTAGGGGTATGGATTGCCAACGACAAATGCCTTACCAAGTCGGAGCGGTTGAATAAGTACGATGACATCACGATTGGAGCACACCATAACCTGCCTTCGCTTTGGAAAAACTTCAAAACCTACGAAACCCCTGCTACGCCCAACGTATTAGGCATTTATCTGTTAGGTAAAATAGCCGAAGACCTCAACGCCATCGGAGCGGATGTGGTTCGTAAGCAGACCGAAGAAAAATACAAAGTTCTTAATAAATACGTAGAGACAAGCAATGTGTTTAGCCCAGCGGTAGCTGAGGAAAGACACCGTTCTCGGACGGTTGTGGTGGCCAATACCAGCAAGTCATCGGCGGAGGTAATTGCGGAGGTGAAAAAAGCTAATATGGTGGTTGGAAGTGGCTACGGGCCTTTCAAAGATAGCCAAATTCGCATTGCCAACTTCCCAGCGGTTTCGCTTGAGCAAGTGGAATTGCTGATTGAAGAATTGAAAAAACTAGAGAATTAACCCGCCGAACCCGCCGTCAGACGACAGTCAGACGGCGGCAGTAGTCGATAGTCAGACGGCAGAGGTAGGCGATAGTCAGACGGCAGCAGTAGTCGATAGTCAGACGGCAGAGGTAGGCGATTCTCAGAGGGCAGTAGTCTGACTATCGTCTGACTACCGTTTTATCGTCTGACTCTTGTTTTGTAACAACAAAAAAACGCCCTGCAAATGCGATAAAGCTTCGTTGTTCGTTTTTGGTGTATCTTTGGCCGAAAATTGGGACGTATGAAGTCGAACCTTGCACGCATTGCTCTTTTTATTGGGATTTTAGTCGGAATAAATGCCATCGCAGCATTTGTTTTTTTTCGTTGGGATTTGACCCAAGAAAAACGCTACACTATCTCGGACGCTACTAAAAAACTTCTCCAAAACTTGGATCACCAAGTGGTGATTAAGGTCTATCTGACGGGCGACTTTCCAGCGGGTTTTGAACGGTTGGAACGCGCCATTCAAGAAACCCTAGAATCATTTGTTGATTATGGCGGAGGCAATGTGGCCTATCGCTTTATTGAACCTACTGACCCCAAACTTCAGGAAGAACTCATGGGTAAAGGATTGATTCCGACCAATTTGTTTGCCAACGAAGAAGGAAAACGTACCGAACGCCTGGTGTTTCCAGGGGCTGTTTTGGTATATGAAGGCAAGGAATATCCCGTCCAACTGTTAAAAGGGAACAAGTCGGCTACGTCGGAAGAACAACTCAATCAATCGTACGAAGGCGTAGAGTTTGAGTTGGCGTCGGCGATACGTCGATTGGCGCAAAAGGACCGCAAGCGAATCGGGGTTTTGGTAGGTCATACCAAGGTTCCCCCTCCGCGTTTTTCGGATTTTTTGGCCAATCTTCAACAGAATTATGACCTTTACTTTGACGTTCAAAACCCTGACAATTGGGATAAAGGTGACTTGTTGGTAATTCCCAAACCTGATAGCCCTTTTAGCGAAGATGAAAAATACCGCCTCGACCAGTTTGTCATGCGCGGAGGAAAACTACTAATGTTTGCCGACGGTGCGCGCGTTGATAGCGTAAGTTTGGAAGGAACATTTGCGCAGCCTTTGGATGTCAATCTCGATGATTTGTTGTTCAAATACGGGTGCCGAATCAACCAGAATTTAATCAAAGATTTGAGTTGTGCCATGATTCCCCTCAATGTGGGTAACATGGGCGACAAGCCGCAGATTCAATCCATGCCGTGGCGCTTTTTCCCTTTAATCAATAATTTTGGAAAACACCCGATTGTCCGCAATCTAGATGCCCTTTATACCCGTTTTCCCAGTAGTATTGACACCATTCAGGTGGATGGTATCAAGAAAACACCATTGCTTCTGACCTCGCGCTACACCCAGCTACGCAAAGCGCCAGTGTTGGTAGGTTATAACGAAGCGCGTCAGCAACCCGACCCGCGTGAGTACAACGCAGGTGAAAAGCCCATTGCGGTGTTGTTGGAAGGCTCGTTTTCGTCGTTGTACAATAACCGTTTGTTGCCTAACGACCCACGTACAAAATCGTTTTTGGGAAAAAGCAAACCGACCCAAATCATTGTAGTATCTGATGGTGATTTGATTGTGAATGATATTGATTACAAGCGCAATGCCCCTTTGCCGTTAGGCTACGACCGACTTTCTGGCAATACGTTTGCCAACCGTGATTTTGCGTTGTACGCCGTAGATTACTTGGCTGATTCGGAAGGATTAATTACGGCAAGAAACAAACAAGTGACGCTGCGACCGTTGGATAAACTGCGTCTTAAAGAAGAGCGTATGCAGTGGCAACTGCTGAACTTGTTAGGCCCGTTGGTATTGATTGGTGTCGTGGGCGTAGTGTGGCAATGGAATCGTAAACGCCAATACGGAAGCTAAAATCAAAGTTCCCTGCGTACCGTTTTTGCAACGGCGCGCAGGGAATAATACGTTAAGCTGCGAGATTGGGGTCTTCGACCACGTCTTTTTCGACCCGCAAGTTATCAATGATAAACCGTTGACGTTCGGGGGTGTTTTTGCCCATGTAATACGTCAACAATTTGGGAATAGTTGTTTCTTTTTCCAAAATCACGGGTTCGAGGCGAATGTTTTCACCAATAAACTTTCCAAACTCCTCGGGAGAGATTTCCCCAAGCCCTTTGAATCGCGTAATTTCTACTTTTTTGTTACCTCCTAATTTTTTGAGTGCCTTTTGGCGTTCTTCGTCGCTGTAACAATAAATCGTCTCTTTGTGATTTCGGGGATTTCGGACGCGGAAAAGCGGCGTTTGTAAAATGTACAAATGCCCGTTTCGGACCAAATCAGGGAAAAACTGCAAGAAAAACGTCAGCATCAACAAACGAATGTGCATCCCGTCCACGTCGGCATCGGTCGCAATCACAATGCGATTGAAACGTAAATTTTCCAGCCCTTCTTCAATATCTAAAGCGTGTTGGAGGAGGTTAAACTCTTCGTTTTCATACACCACTTTTTTGGTTAAACCAAAGCAATTCAGGGGCTTCCCTCGTAAGCTAAACACTCCTTGGGTTTGTACGTTACGAGACTTCGTAATCGAACCACTCGCCGAGTCTCCTTCGGTGATAAACAAGGTTGTTTCGTAACGGTCGTCCGATTTTACATCTGGCAGGTGAATGCGGCAATCACGCAGTTTTTTGTTGTGCAAACTTGCCTTTTTTGCTCGTTCGTTCGCCAATTTTTTGATACCCGCCAATTCTTTTCGCTCGCGTTCTGATTGCTCAATCCGTTTTTTTAACGCTTCCTTAACCGCTGGATTCATGTGAAGGAAATTGTCGAGCTTTGCTTTGAGAAAGTCGTTGACAAATGTCCGTACGGTAGGGCTGTTGGGATCGGGAGAGATATTGCTTGAGCCTAGCTTAGTTTTGGTTTGGGATTCAAAAACAGGTTCTTGTACCCGAACGCTAACGGCGGCTATGATAGATGCCCGAATGTCTTCTACGGCATAGTCTTTGCCGAAGTGATCGCGAACGGTATCGACGAGCGATTGCCTAAATGCCATCAAGTGAGTACCGCCTTGGGTGGTATATTGGCCGTTTACGAACGAGTAATATTCTTCCCCGTATTGGTTGCCGTGTGTCATCGCAATCTCAATGTCCGAGCCTTTGAGGTGGATAATAGGGTAGCGAATCGAATCTTCGTCGGTTTTATTACGGAGTAAGTCGAGCAAACCGTTTTGAGAAACAAATTTTTGCCCGTTATAATTGATGGTAAGACCAGCGTTGAGATAACAATAATTCCAAATCATGTTATCCAAAAACTGCGGGATGTAGTGGTAATTTTTGAAAATGGTATTGTCAGGCTCAAAAATCATCAAGGTTCCGTTGCGTTGATTCGTATCTTCTTCGCCCGATTCTGTCACGATTTCACCTTTGCGAAATTCGACCCATTTGGTTTTTCCTTCGCGAAAAGACTGCACTTTAAAGTAAGAAGAAAGGGCATTGACAGCCTTTGTCCCGACTCCGTTGAGCCCTACCGATTTTTGAAAAGCGCCCGAATCATACTTTCCACCCGTATTGATTTTAGAAACGCAATCCACCACTTTCCCAAGCGGAATTCCTCGTCCGTAGTCACGAACTTCGACGCGGTGTTCTGAAATTTTTATATCAATCGTCTTTCCAAAACCCATGGTATGTTCGTCAATGGAGTTATCAGCAATCTCCTTGACCAATACGTAGATACCATCATCGGCAGCTGAGCCATCGCCGAGCTTGCCAATGTACATTCCAGGACGTAATCGGATGTGTTCTTTCCAATCGAGCGAACGAATACTGCTTTCGTCGTACTTTACTTGTTCTGCCATTAATAGTTCAAAGATTATTTGTAGCAGGCTTGTAGATAGCCTTTGGTATGATTTTACAAACTTACAATTTTAAGTCTTGAAGCACAAGTGCAGCCTTATCACAAAATATTTCTGACCAAACACTTGTCATATTCAGGGGTAAAGTATTTACTTTGTAAAACAAAGTTCTTTTTGTTGATTTTATTTAAAGCTCTATAGAAAAAAACAAAGTAGTAACAAAACCATGAAAATATCGGAAAAATCATACAATAAGCCCAGAAAATGGCCGTAAAAAAGAAAAAAGTTTAAAAAACTGAAAAAGTTACGTTACTTTGTCGGCCAATTTGATTCTGTATAAATATTGGCTTGTCTATCGTGTTAATTTATTGTTAATCAGAATCTACCTTTTTTCTCTGAAACACATTTCATGAAGAAGTTTTTTAAAGATTTTAGCGCAGGACGCGCAGTCTTACACCTATTTTCGATTAGTTTATTAACAGCCACTTTAGTAAACGCCCAAACTCCTGCTGGAACAGGAAGTAGTAGCTCAAGTTCAAGTTCGGCGCCTGCGCAGGGTCAAGCCCCTGCTTCTACAACGCCAGGCTCAACGGCTCCTACCACGACAACGTCGCCTACTACTACTACGGCCGACAAAGGAACAGATGCAAAGAAAAGCGCTGATCCTAAGGCTCTTAATCAGGTAGAAAAAGCAAAGGACAAAGAAACGACAGCTGCTGATGCTCAGTCAAACGAAGATACAGAAGAAGCGTATCGTCAGGCAGAGTTGAATAAGATGCGTCGTAAGATTTTTGGATACCAGCTTTTTAATAATCCAAATGTTTCATTTGCACCTTCTGATAACATCGCTACCCCCCGTGACTATACCATTGGGCCAGGGGATGAGTTGATGGCGTACATCTACGGTTATTCACAGTCGATGTTAGAACTGCCCGTCAACTCAGATGGATTTGCCTTTGTGAAAGCGGTTGGCCCAGTGCAATTAAGCGGTCGGTCGATTGAGCAGGCACAAAAAGAATTAATTACTCGTCTTTCGCCTTACTACAATAATCTTGGGGCGCCAGGAAGTAGTGCAAGTACCTATCTTCAATTGCGTTTGGGACGGATTCGTACCATTCGGGTGACGGTATTGGGTGAAGTTACGACGCCAGGTACTTACAATGTTTCGTCGCTTTCAACGGCGTTGAATGCGCTTTATCTTACAGGAGGCCCTAATGAATTAGGGTCATTCCGTCAGATTCAGGTGGTGCGTAAAAACAAAACCGTAGCAACCCTCGATTTGTACGAACTGTTGATGAACGGAACCTTGAACTCAGACATTCGTTTGCAAGATAATGACATCATTCAAGTGGGTGTTTACAAAAAACGGGTAGAGATAAAAGGAAATGTAAAACGTCCAGGCTTGTATGAGCTTCTTGACAATGAAACAATGAGTAATGTCCTAAACTACGCGGGTGGTTTTACGGACAATGCGTATACGGATCGGTTGAAACTCTTGGGGCTTACGGCCAAAGAGCGCCGTATTGTGGACGTGCGTTCGACAGACTATGGCACATATATTCCTAAAAATGGAGACGAAATTACGGCTGATATGTTGTTGGCGCGTTTTGAAAACATGGTCGTTATCTCAGGGCCTGTGTTTCGTCCAGGACAATATTCGTTGGATCAAAATAAAACGTTGCTTCAGCTAATTAAAAGTGCCGAAGGTCTGACAGGCGAAGCTTTTACAGGGCGTGTGAATGTGATTCGTACGCGGGAAGACTTGTCGGTAGAAAATATTTCGTTGAATCTAGCGGATATGCTCAACGGCAAAACCCAAGATTTAATCCTTCAACGCGAAGACCAAGTGATTATCCCTTCTAAATTTGAACTTCGTGAAGGGACTTTCATTAAAGTGATTGGAGAAGTAAACCAAGGCCCAGAAGTTAATCTTCCTTACAGTGCCAACTTTACGTTAGAAGATGCAATCATTCGTTCGGGTGGTTTTAAAGAGTCCGCATCTACGGCTCAAATCGAAGTGGTGCGCCGCAAGCGTGATGTGAACGTACAGTCTGCCACTGCACAAGTAGCCGATATATTCTTGTTTGACGTTAATCGTGATCTTACACTCGACGGAAATGACAGCCGTTTCATATTGGAGCCATACGATGAAGTGTTAGTACGTCCATCGTCAAACTATCAGCCGCAAACATTCGTGACTTTCAAAGGAGAAATCGTAAGTCCAGGAATATATGGTATCAAAACCAAGGATGAGAAATTGTCGGACCTACTCAAGCGTGCAGGAGGATTGACAGCACAAGCGTATGTAAATGGAGCGACTTTGTTGCGTAAGATTACACTTTCCGACGAAGAAATCGCACAACGCAACCGTGCAGTATCTGAAATCTCGGATGATGCTAAAAAAGGCCGTTTTGACGACGAGGGCGTTGTAAAAGATAAGCAAGAAGCCATTGGCATTGATTTGGGCCGTATTCTTCGTAACCCAGGAGGCCGCGAGGATATCATTATCCAAGATGGTGACGTGATTGATATTCCTAAGCGTCTCGAAACGGTACGTTTGCAAGGAGAGCTTCTTTTCCCAACCACCGTAAAATACCGCAATGGTAATTCGTTTATGGATTATGTTTCGCAAGGAGGCGGCTTTACGCGGATGTCACTCAAACGTAAATCGTACGTGATTTATCCCAATGGTTCGATTGATCGTACGCGCAAGTTCTTGTTCTTCAATGTGTATCCAAAAGTAGAACCAGGTTCTGAAATCCATGTGCCACAACGTACCCAATCAGACCTTGCAGAGGCGCAAAGAGCGATGCAGTCAGTGATTGGTATATCATCAACCTTGATGACATTGATTACTACGGTGTTGGCTTTCAGAGTATTAGGTGCAAAATAAAAAGAATTAACTAAGAAGCTTTTATGGAACAACAAGAGCAAGTAACCCTCACGCCCAAGCTGATTTTTCAAAAGATAATCGCTACCAAGAACCTAGTTCTAAAAAACTGGTGGATTATTTTATTAATTACGGCGATTGGTACGGGAATAGGATACTACATAGATGCGGAAAAAAATAAACGTCTTCAATACTTAGCTAAAATCGTTTTTAGCATCAGTGGCGCGTCTGGCGGACAGGACATGGGAGGTTTTGGAAGCTTGTTAGGAATGTCAGGTGGTGGACAAGGTGGTGACGCAGGATTGTTTAGAGGAGAAAACCTGTTTTATGTCATCAAAACGCGCCCCGTGTTGGAAAGAGCGTTGCTATCAACGGTGACTTTGAGTAATGGGAAAAAAGAAAAGTTTGTCAATTACTACCTCGATTCGACCTACTTGCGTCAAGACGAATGGGCGAGTTTTTTGCCCGAATGGATGAATGTGCGCATTACGCATAATCGCCGCGACTCCATGACTAAAGTAGAACGTCAAGTGTTTGATGGGGTACTTTATCGGGTAAAAGACCGAGAAATCAAAATTTTGCAACCTGACATCAAGACAGCTTTTTACGACCTAACGGTGTCGATGGAAAATGAGCAGGTATCAAAAACATTTGCGGAATTGTTGTTGACAACCATCGAACGAGTTTACCAAGAAACCCAAACCCGTAAGTCGCGCGAGATGATGGGCATCATGCAGCGTCGGGTCGATTCGTTAGGGCGCGTGCTGAACCGTACAGAGAGCAGTTTAGCGCGGACTGTCGTCATCAATACCGACGCCGTCGCTCCTACCGCCAAAGTGGAAGAGGGGCGCCTGACTCGAAGTAATACGTTTGTTTCTTCGCTCTATTTGGAGGCTTCGCGCAGCTTGGAAAACTTACGGATGTCGATTGTCAAAGAAGCTCCGTTATTTACCATCATCGAACCCGCAGTATTACCACTCGAAACTCGTCTTTTCACGCGTGAGAACACCAAGTTTGGAGCGATGTTAGGACTCATTGTGGCTATTATCTTTGTGCTCGCCAAACAAACGTACGGTGAAGCATTGAGAGACATGAAAAAGAACTAAACATAAGACAAGAAAATGAAGCTTTGGGTGGGAGAAATCCTGTTCAAAGCTTTATTTTTGGCATAAAGTAATTGTGCCAGTATAAAGCTATTTCTATTTTAACCCCACGCCTTTAGGCTGGGGTCTAAGGGGTTACTTAGTATCAATACTGTTAACAGTTAACAAATAACGATTAACCGTGCGAAAGCACTTAAATCTGAACGTAAAAAACAATGGCGCATTCGGAAGAAGTAATCATTGAAGCTGGCCACGGAGCAAAGAACTACTGGCGTGACTTGTGGAAAAATCGTGAATTGTTGTTGATTCTTTCCCGTCGCGATTTATCAGTTCGCTACAAACAAACGGTAGTTGGGGCTGGCTGGGCTGTCATTCGGCCTTTTGCAACCATGCTCGTCATGGTTTTTGTGTTTGATAAAGTAGCCAAATTCAAAGGAGACGAAGGAATTCCTTATCCGTTGATGGTATTGGCGGGAATCACCATTTGGAACTTCTTCTCTACAACCTTTACCCAAATTAGCCACAGTATTTTGCTGAATTCTAACTTGGTGACCAAAACCTATTTCCCGCGTTTAATCATGCCATTGAGTTCGGTGGTTGTGGGGTTTGTCGATTTCATTATTTCGATTGTTCTATATGTACTCATCGCCATCTGGTACCAACATTTTCCAAGTTGGCAACTTTTGCTTTTTCCCGCTTTTGTACTTTTGACATTGGCGGCTTCGCTGGCTTTTGGACTATTTTTTGCCGTGATGAATGTGCGATTTAGGGACATTGCGCAGTTGATTCCTTTTATTGTTCAAATCGGATTTTACGCTTGCCCTATCGCCTACAGTAGCAGTATGGTCGAAGCCAACCAAGGAGCTTGGTGGTATGACTTGTATTATCTCAACCCGATGGTAAGTATTATTGATGGGTTTAAGTGGTGTCTTTTAGGCGACGGCGCCTTCTTTAAAGTGAGTAGTTTGTACAGCACAATAGGTTTCACAGTGGCCGTATTGGGTATTTCGATTTACTATTTTCGTAAAGAAGAAAATTCGTTTGTTGACTACATTTGATTACTTTTGAAACTAGAACAATACCTATACGACCAATGGAGGTTATCGTTGCGGAAGATATTAGCAAAAAATATATCATAGATCACCAAAAAAAGGCTCGTAAGAATTTTACACTACGAGATACTTTTTCGGAGAAGTTTAAGCATTTTTTTGGCAAGGGAGAAGAGGACGAAGTCGAGCACGAGGAATTTTGGGCCTTGCGTGATGTGAATTTTAGCGTGAACCAAGGCGACCGCGTTGGTATCATTGGTCACAACGGTGCAGGCAAATCGACTTTGCTGAAAATTTTGAGTAAAATCACGGAGCCTACCAACGGTCGAGTGACCATCAAAGGACGAGTCGCTAGTTTGCTTGAAGTAGGAACTGGGTTCCATCCCGAACTCACTGGGCGCGAGAATATCTTCTTAAACGGGGCTATTTTGGGCATGAAACGCCACGAAATCAAGGCTGCGTTTGATAGCATTGTTGATTTTGCGGGAGTCGATAAGTTTTTGGATACGCCCGTAAAACGTTATTCTTCTGGTATGTACGTTCGTTTGGGCTTTGCCATTTCAGCGCACTTGAGCCCTGAGATTCTTATCATCGACGAAGTACTGGCCGTAGGAGACGCTGATTTTCAGAAAAAATGCCTCGGTAAAATGCGGGATGTCTCGGAAAGTGGTCGTACCATTTTATTTGTGAGTCATAACCTTGCCGCCGTGCAGTCGTTGTGTAACCGCGCTTTCTATTTTGAACACGGTCGTCTCAAATTACAAGGAGATACGACCCACGTAGTTAATAACTACTTGAGCCACGTTGCAAAAACTACCCTTGAGCACACTTGGGAAACTCCCGAAGAAGGCCCAGGAACCGATGAGGTGCGTTTCCGTAGTATTCGGGTGAAGCCTGCGTATGCCAGCGGAAAACTGTACATCGACGTAACGACCCCCATAAAAGTACACATTGAGTTTTGGAACATGGCCGAGCGCGCCGACCTTAACTTGAGCTTGCACCTTTATGCCTTTACTGGCGAGTGTATTTTTAATGTTGGGACAACCTCTCAGTCTTTTGACAAAGGTTTGGTGTCGGCAACGCTTGATATTCCTGGAAACTTCCTTAATGATGGTTCGTACGTCATATCGGTGATGGTTGTCAAAGATACCTCTACCGTTTTATACCAATTGGCTGAAGCGGTTTCGTTTGAAGTAGAAGACCACCGTGAAGGTGTGACGTGGTATGGCAAATGGCCTGGTTATGTACGCCCTCAGTTTAATTTTCAAATTAGCCAATCAGAAGTATTGGTTTAAACGGCTGGATTGTCCAAGCGAATGATTAACGTTACCAAAACATACCTTCCCGATTTTGATGAATATGTTTCTTATTTAAAACAAATCTGGGACAATTCACAGCTGACCAACAATGGCCCCTTGGCCCAGCAGTTGGAAAAAGGACTTAAAGAATATCTTGGAGTCGAGTATTTGTCTTTTTGTGGAAACGGCACCATCGTGCTGCAAATGGCATTGAAGCTACTCGAGCCCGCTGGGGAGATTATTACGACGCCTTTTTCGTACGTAGCGACTACCAACGTTATTTTGTGGGAAAACCTCAAACCCGTTTTTGTCGATATCGACCCTGCGACCTATTGCATCAATCCCAATTTGATTGAAGCGGCTATCACCGAAAATACACGGGCGATTTTGGCCACCCACGTCTATGGCAATGCTTGTGATGTGGAAGCCATCGAGAAAATAGCCCAAAAATATAACCTCGTTGTCATTTATGATGGGGCTCATGCCTTTGGGGCTAATTATTTGGGGAAATCGCTGCTCTCTTACGGTGATTTTGCCACGTGTAGTTTCCACGCCACCAAATTGTTCCATACCGTAGAAGGGGGGGCAATTGTGACCAATACTCCTGAACGTCACGAGAAAATGCACTTGATGCGTGCTTTTGGGCACCGTGGAGATGACTATTTCTTTATGGGGGTCAACGGGAAAAACTCGGAAGTACACGCTGCAATGGGGCTTTGTAACTTGCCAATGGTGCCTCAATTGATTCAGGCACGGAAAGCTGTTTGTGATATATACACGGAGCTTCTCGACTGGAGCCGCTTGTCGGCACCTCAGTGGGCCGATGGACTAGAGCGTAACTACTCCTACTACCCAATCGTTTTTGAGTCAGAAGAAAAACTACTTCAGGTAAGAGACGTTTTGGCACAGCACGAGATTGTGCCACGTCGTTATTTTTATCCTTCGCTCAATCAGCTTCCGTTTTTAAAGGAAGCCGAAGCTTGTCCCGTGTCTGAAGATATTTCGTTGCGGGTGGTATGTTTGCCACTTCATGCCGAGCTACCTCACGAAGATGCTAGACGAATAGCTACGTTGATAAACCAACATCTGTAACTATGGCATTGCTTAGTTTAGTATGTTTCGGGGTATTCGTTGGATACATCGGACGGACAGCCGCTCAAATTTGTCGCCCGTCGCTTATCGACTGGCTCTTAACATCGTTTCTCCTTTTTGCGAGTAGTATTATTCTCACGGGATTTTGTCTATCCCCTTTACACCTTACCAGTGCTACGTGGGCTTGGGCGTTGGGGGTATTTGTACCTCCTACGTTGATTTGGGGTGTTTTTTCAAAAATAGCCCCCCAAAAAACGCCTTTTGCGCCGCTGACAATGCTGGTACATCGGTGGCACGCCGCACAACGCTGGTACGTGAGCGGTGGTGCTTACCTTCGTTTCTTATTTGGAATAATGATCCTGACCCTAGCGGTCATTGGCATCACCAACTTAATCCTTGTCTTGTTTACCGTTCCCAACGAATGGGATAGCATGACAGGCCACCTCAATCGGGCTGTGCAATACATTCAACGGGGTACGATGGCGCATTTTGGTGGAACCAACTGGAACATGGATACCTACCCTAAAAGTGTGACCACCATTCAAATTTATTCCTATTTGATGACGGGGGGCTTTGAAAACGCTTTTAAACTCATCCACCATTTATCGTACTGGATGACCATCGTGGCCGTGTTTGGCATTGCTCAACGCGTTGGGAAAAATCGCTTGAATGCGAGTTTCTTTGCGGCGTTTGCTTTTGCCATGTTTTTGGATTTTTTAATGCAAGCCATCACCACCGAAACGGACATCGTTCTGACGGCTTACTTTAGTACGCTTTTGTATTTTTTGTTCACTTACCGCATCACGCGCGAAGACCGTTATTTATACTTAGCGGCATTAGCGTTTGGGGTAGTGTATGGCCATAAAGTAACGTTTACCCTGTTGCTACCTTCGGTATTTGTGGTGATGATTTATACCGTATTTTTACAAAATGCGTGGGGAGAAAAAAAGGGGCTTAAAAAAGGCTTTTTTAATTGGGCAGCCATAGGAAAGTTGGCAGTTGCGATTCCGCTTTGTTTTTGCATTTGGACATTGCCAACGGGCTATTTAAAAAACATTGAAGTATTTGGCCACCCCATTGGCCCACCTACTTCTCTCAAACACCAGTCCATCGAGCGAGCGACTTCCAACGGAGGCTTTCGGAATTTATTTGAACAAGGTTCACGCAATGCGGTGCGCTATGCGTACGATTTTGTCAATTTAGACGGTATTCGCAATGTGGAAATAGGCCAAAAAGCCAACCGCGTTATGCGTAAGCCACTTGTTTATTTGGAAGATAAACTGAAGATGCGTTTGGATGAAACGACGGAGTTTTCAATTGTTCCATTTACGTTTGAACGCCGTTTTGAGTTTATTAATGGAAACCCTTATTGGGGCATTTTCGGTTTCGCGTTGGTGTTTCCTTTGCTATTTTTGGTGATGATTGGCCTAGTGCGCTCGCCTGCGCATTGGTTTCTGGGTATTGCGTTGCTGTTGCACTTTGCGGCCTTATCCTATTCTGCCCCTTACGACCCTTGGAAAGGACGCTATTTTCAGGAAACAGGGGTACTGGGCGTGCTGTTTTTGACGCTGTTGTTTAGCCACAAATATAGCCTCGAAAAATCGGGCTACTCGTGGGCGCTTAAAACCTACGTAGGCATCGTGACAGTACTGGGCTGTATTTCGGCCTTGTTAGCGGTGTTTTTGAACGTGCGTTGTTTGCCTTTTGACGCACTTGGGCATAAGTCGGCGTTTAAGACCGAACGGATTGAATTGATGACTTTTGCCCGTCCTGATATTACCAAAGCCTACCAAAAATTTGACCAAATGGTGCCCGACTCCGCCACGGTGGCCTTGGGTACTATCAACGATGACTTTGAATATCCGTTGTACGGTAAGCACCTTTCGCGGCGCTTGATTACCATCAATCCTTTTGAAAAAGGCGTTCAACCCATTCCGAAGGAGGCTGATTATCTGTTTTTCTCGAAAAATGTCATTCCTCCTCTTCCGACCGATATTCGTTTGGGGACAGACACCACCATGAAAGACCTGATTGTGCCAGGGGAAGATTACTACCTAAGAAAATTGAAATAAACCAACTTCTCGAAAGTTCAAAACTTTCGAGAAGTTCGCTCTCTACACCTGCGTACCTCTTTTATTCATCATTCTAAAAACGATTAATCTATGCGTCTTGCCATTATGCAACCTTATTTTATGCCGTACATCGGGTACTTACAACTGATGAATGCTGTAGATAAGTTTGTGCTGTACGATGACGTCAATTATATTAATAAAGGCTGGATCAATCGGAATCGTATCTTGGTCAACGGGCAAGAGTATTTGTTCACGATTCCGCTTAAAGAGGCCAGCCAAAATAAGCTTATCAATGAGATTTATCTTTCAAACGACCCAAAATGGAAAGGTAAATTGTTGAAAACTATCGAACAAGGTTACAAAAAAGCGCCATTTTATTTAACGGCCTTTGAGGTAACGGAAAAAATTATCAATTTCGATGCCGAGAAATTGAGCGACTGGATTGCGGCGGGTTTTGGGGTTTTGGCCGAGCACTTGTCGATTAAAACGGAAATTGTACCTAGTTCGGCGATTTACCAAAATACGCACCTGAAAGCGCAAGAACGAATTTTAGATATTTGTTTGCAAGAAAAAGCGCAGCATTACATCAATCCGATTGGTGGCACGGAGCTTTACGACAAAACGGTGTTTGAAGAAAAAGGAATTCGGCTCAATTTTATAAAATCGAAACCCGTGGGGTATGCTCAATTTAAAAATGAGTTTGTCCCTTGGTTATCAATCATTGATATTCTAATGTTCAATGAAGTAGTTGACATTCAGCAGTTTTTAAACGAATACGAACTGGTATAATCTTATGGCAAAAGTGGTCATCTTTGGTGTTCTTGACACCGCAGAACTAGCTCATTTTTATTTAACGCACGATTCCGACCACGAAGTGGTGGCATTTACGGTCAATCAAGAATACCTGAAAGAAACCGAATTTAAGGGGTTACCTATTGTGCCATTTGAGGAGGTAGAAACGTTTTACTCGCCGTCGGAGTTTAAGTTTTTTGCGCCTATGACGGGCCGAAAAATGAATAAAAATCGCGAAAAAGTCTATCTCGAAGCCAAAGCCAAAGGATATGAATTTATTACCTACATCAGCTCCAAAGCGACGTGGTTTGGCAACGAAATCGGCGAAAATTGCTTTATCCTTGAAGATAATACCATTCAGCCTTTTACAAAAATAGGCAATAATTGTGTGCTTTGGAGTGGCAACCACATTGGTCACCACGGAATTATCAAAGACCACGTATTTTTCACTTCGCACGTCGTGCTTTCGGGGCACTGTGTGGTAGAATCGTACTCGTTTTTCGGAGTAAACGCGACCATTCGTGATTATACGACCATTGCCGAAGGCACACTGGTTGCTATGTCAGCGTCTATCACCAAAAATACCGAGGCTTGGGGCGTTTATATGGGCAGTCCCGCCGAAAAAAGACCTATTCCAAGCTTTAAAGTATATTAAAAGAGCAGTCAGCGGTTAGCAGACAGTAGCTGGCAGTCAGAAATACTGACCGCTGCCTGCTAACTGCTAATGGCTGATTACTGACCGCTGAACATGGACGTTTCGATAATCATTATTCATTATAAAACGCTCAAACTAACCACCGACTGCATTCGGTCGATTTATACGCATACAAAGGGGGTTAGTTTTGAAGTGATTGTGGTTGATAACGACTCCCAAGACGGGGCAGATGCCATCATTACCAAAGAATTTCCTGATGTTCAGTGGCTGCAAATGGGCTACAACGCAGGTTTTTCAAGGGCTAATAATAAAGGCATAAGAGCTTCTAAAGGTCGTTATTATTTACTTCTGAACTCCGATACTGAGTTTTTGGATGATATTCTGACCAAGTGTGTTATGCGCCTCGATAGCCAGCCCGAAACGGCTGCTTGCGGGGGTGTACAACTATTCTCAGATGGTACGCCACGCCCTTTTTACCGCAGTCTCGCTATATTCAAACGGACTTTATACGTGATGCCGCCTGGGCGTATTTTTCAACGTGTTCTCGAAAAACTCATCCCCGAAACGCATTACGACGACCCCGACCAAGTGGATTGGGTACCTGCGGCTTTTTTGTTGGTAAAACGAGAAGTAGTAGCGAAAGCGGGTTTGTTGGATGAGGACTTCTTTTTATACGGCGAGGATGTCGAATGGAACTGCCGTTTGGGGCGGGTCGGGAAGCTGAAAGTGTTTGAAGACTGTGGGTATATTCACCACGAATGGGGGAGCAACCCCAAACGGAAAGAGGTATTGATTACGATTATCAATCGTTTTTATCCTCAAATCCAGCTTTCCAACTTGGTGTGGATACGTAAAGAGTTTGGAATTGGTCGTTTTTTGGGACTAATGCTCAATTATTACTTGATGATTCCCATTTATTTTGGTTGGAAAATAACCCTCAACGTCTCTAAGTTTCGCAATCCGTTTGGAGAATTGGAGCAACAAAAAGACTTTACCCGTAAAGTGTGGTTGTTTTCTACCTATTTTTGGAAAATCATTCGTAACAAACCCTATTTCTACAAGCTCGACCCAAAGAGCCACGTCTAAGGCATGAAGATTTTATTTTTTACACCGACAGGAGCGCGGACGGGTTCAGAGATGGTTCTTTGGTACATGATTAAACACCTTTCGGGGAGTGACATCAAAACCGCTGTTTACTCGCGCCAAGCGGGGGAATTGTTTGCCAAACACTCCCCTGCCGATGCTACCTATCTCCATAAATTTCACCGTGGGCTACCATATTATTCTGTAGAGGCAGTCTATCACAAAATCGTCGGACTTACGCCCGAGGAGAGTTATATCAAACGGATTCATAACGAATTTAAGCCTGATTTGTGGTATTTTAACACCATGACCATGCCGCAGTTTGCCAAACTTGCGCGCAAGCTTAACGTACCTTATGTAGTGCACGTACACGAGTTGTGGGAAACGTACGACATGGTGCGCGCTGATTCGTTTTCGGAGATGCTTACCCATGCCAAAGCGTCGATTGGGTGCTCTAGCGTGGTAGCAGAGCAATTGGAACGAATGGGTACACCCAACGTAAAATTGCTACACTCCTTTATTGATACCGAAAAAATCACCCTCAAAAAAGACCCTGCCGTACTAAGAAAAGAACTTGGTTTGCCAAGCGATGCTTTTGTGTGGTTGATGTCAGGAACGATGTGTATGCGCAAGGGATACGACATGATTCCTGATATTTTGGCACAATTGCCCAAAAACGCGTACATCGTGTGGTTGGGAAGCAAGAGTGATTACGGAATTTCGTACTACCTCGAACAGCGCGTACAGCGTGAAGGTTTAAATTTTCTGGCCTTAGGCTCAAAAGGAGGACAGGATTATTACGATTACCTCAATATCTGCGATGGCTTTGTGCTTACTTCCCGCGAAGACCCTTTTCCGTTGGTGATGATAGAGTCGGCGTACCTGCAAAAACCCGTCGTTGGGTTTAACTCAGGAGGAATCAGCGAGTTCGTGCAAAAAGGAATGGGTGCAGTGGCTCCCGCCTTTGACATTCCGAAACTAGCTCAAATCATGCAAGATGTGATGAATGGCCAACTGTCTATCAACAAAGAAACTTTACGCAATCGGGCGATGGAGTTTGATATTCATAACCAGCTCAATCATTGGAAACAGTTTTTTGCGACACTTTAAACGATATGTTTTTTGCCTTCCTTTACCTTCCCGAAAGTTCAAAACTTTCGGGAAGGTAAAAACTTTCGGGAAGATATTAGTTAGCTTTAACCGATGAAAAAAAATCTCTTTATAAGCCACGATGCAAACCGAGCAGGGGGGCAGATTGTCTTGTTGCAGTTGCTACGACAATTGAAGCAACAGGGACTTCCTATGCACTTATTGCTTTGTAGCGACGGCCCATTGGAAGAGGAGTTTCGGGAAGTCGTGCCCACTACGCGCTTGCCTCGTTTGGGAGACATTCATTTTTCCCCTTTCGTAACGAAAGTATTACGCTTGGTTGGCTGGGAAGAACGCATGAAGCATCGAGTATTGGCCAAGCGTTGGGCGCAGTTTCGGGCCGAGATGGAAGCCCAGGATTTCGGATTGATTTTTGCCAATACCATTGCGGCGGCCGCTGCTTATCGGCACCTGAGTTTTTTATCCGCGCCTACTGTCTTGTTTGCGCACGAATTGGAAATGTCCATCAAAAAATACAGCCATCCCGACGATATGGCGCATTTGATGGCGAACGCCAATCACCTGATTGTTGTGTCGAAAGCCGTTGCTAATTATTTCAAAGCTACCTATCAATACCCCGATGCTCAGATTAGCACGTTTCAAATTATAGACATTCCATTAATTCTTCAACGAATAGAAGAAGGCCGAAAAACGGACATTCGGAAAGTATTGGGCGTTCCTACCGACGCGGTACTTATAGGCGGGTGTGGCCATGCCGAATGGCGAAAAGGCAATGACGTCTTTATGATGGTAGCCCAGCAAGTGATTCAGCATTTTGGTGAGCGTCCTGTGTATTTTGTGTGGGTAGGGATGCGCGAAGATTCGGAATGGTACGAAGTGCAGCGCTTTGACGCCGAACGCATGGGGTTGTCGGAACGCATCGTTCACGTTGGGCTCACGTCGGAAGTATTCCAGTATTTGAGCCAATTCGAGGTATTTACGCTAACCTCCCGCGAAGACCCGTACCCGTTAGTGGTATTGGAAACGGCTTTAGCCGAACGCCCCATTGTGTGTTTTGAAAAAAGCGGTGGGGCCCCCGAATTGGTAGAAGAAGATGCAGGCTTTGTGGTGCCTTATTTGGACGTAGCTGCGATGAGCAAAGCCGTCATTACGCTCATTGAGAACCCCGATTTACGCCGTCAGCAAGGCAAACGTGGCAAAGAAAAGGTATTGGAACGGCACGCGACCGACGCCAGCGTTGCCAAAGTAGTAGAAACCATTCGCCGCTTAAACCCCTAACATTTGTGGATTAGACCACGGAATAGTTGGCATTTACCCGTGTAGGTCAGATATTTGCACATTGATTAGCACGATAGCACCCAAACAATGACATTAGCTTTTACGCTGTGTTCGATTAACTACTTGGCTCAGGCACGTACCTTGGGCGATTCGTTAAAAAGAACCAACCCTCATATTCGTTTTATCATCGGATTGGTCGATCGCTTGGACGTAGCCCAAGTACCAGAAGATAAACTCCCTGATTTTGAGTTGTTAGAGTTGCATCGCATAGGCATCGATGGCCTAGACCAAATGTGTGAGCACTACAACATTACTGAGCTTAACACGGCTGTAAAACCTTATTTTATCCGCTATTTTTTTGAAAAGGTGCCGCAGGTGCGAAATGTGATTTATTTCGACCCCGATATTATTGTTTATCAGCCGTTGACGCAGCTCGAAAATTTGCTCGAAGCCAATGATATTGTGGTGACACCTCACCTTGCCACGCCCATCGACGACCAACTGACGCCGAACGAACTTCACCACCTTAATACGGGTGTGTATAATCTTGGTTTTATCGCTTTACACAAAAGCATTGAAGCGGTGGAGTTTGTGAAATGGTGGGAAGAAAAGCTTTTCGATGAATGTAAAATTGACCTTTGCAAGGGTCTCTTTGTGGATCAAAATTGGGTCAACTTCGCTCCCGTTTTTTGGAATAATATCCACGTCGAAAAGCACCCAGGATGGAATGCTGCCTACTGGAACATGCACGAACGGCGTTTCTCCCAGCACGAAGGCCAGCATTGGGTGAATTACAACCAGCCCGTGGTGTTTTTTCATTACAGTGGTTATGACCCTGCCAAGCCGAGTGTGGTATCAAAATACCAAGACCGTTTTGATTTTCAAAAACGTCCTGATTTGAACCCTTTGTTTGACTACTATCGGGAAGAATTACTCCGAAATCACAACGCGTATTATCGCCAGTTTCCTTGTTTTTATATCAAAAAAGAACCTGTCTATAAATACCAGCGCGTCCGTCAGTTGCTGATTAAACCGCTGGAAGCCGCTTTGCGATTGTTGAGCTAAGACTTTCCAAGTTTAACTTACGGTAGAAAAAGAAACTTGGAAAGTCTCGAAGAAGCAACCTTCCCGAAAGTTCAAAACTTTCGGGAAGGTTCAGAAAAGAAACTTGGAAAGTCTCGAAGAAGTAACCTTTCCGCAGTTCAAAACTTTCGGGAAGATTCCGAAAAGGAACTGGCTACGTCTCAAAAAAGTGACCTTCCCGAAAGTTCAAAACTTTCGAGAAGATTCTATAAAATACCTGTTGAATCAAAACTCGTCTGTTCGATTGAAAACGATTGTTTTTACTGTTTGTACTCCCGACCAATATCCTTTTGTGAAAGTACTGGCCGAAAGCCTTCCAGCTGGTGTTTCTTTTAACATTGGAACCGTCGCAGGAACGTTGGAAAAGGGAGTTTCATTCGCTGACTTGGGCCATAGCGAAGTAGCATCGATGCAGCAACGCTATGATACTACAGCACTTGCCGCAGCGAGTAAACCTTTTTTTGCCGACTATTTTTTGCAAAAAGAGCAAGCAGACGCAATTGTTTATTTTGATCCAACCATCTGGTGGTTAGGAGATTGGGCAGAGATAGAAACCCAGTTGCAAAACAATGATGTGGTGTTGACACCGCGTTTGACGCGCACCTTTGGGCAATCTTCGTACGGGGATGAAAAGCTGTTTTTGAACACAGGCATGTACGATGCAGGTTTCTGGGCCATGAAAGCGACGGATAACACGCGGAAATTGTTAAAATGGTGGCAAGAACGCTTGACCGACCGCGCCTATTTCGATGTGTGCAACGGCATGAACCACGACCAGCTTTGGCTTAATTATATCCCCATTTATTTTGATAACGTTACGTTAAACAAAAACCTAGGTTGGAATGTTGCTTTGCACAACCTGCACGAACGAATCGTCACTTCGACGCCCAACGGCTGGCGAGTGAACCAAGAAACGCCATTGGCATTTTTTAATTTTAGAGAAAGCCTTTCCAATAACATTGTCAACCAGTATGTGGGAGCATTGGCGTTGCAAAAAACGTATCTCCAGCGCGTTCAATCGCACGGAGGTGTGCCAGCGGCGCCTTTTTCGGTGCGGACTCAGCTTCGCCCAACGGTGCCTGGGTGGAAACAATCGCTCCGACAACGTATTCAATCCGTGATTGATTCAATCCGGTACTTTCCACTTTACCATAAAATCCACCAGTAACTCAAACTGTTAACCCTTTTTTTGTACTTTTGCGGGAAATCTCCGCAAAATGCGGTTCGTTTTTTATCGGTAATGCGTACTGCATGAAAATTTTATATGACCACCAGACTTTCACTGGCTCCCAGTATGGAGGTATTTCGCGGTATTTCTTTGAGTTGATGAACGCTTTTTGGGAACGAAAAGATGTTGATTTTGAGCTCTCTTTGAAGTTTTCTAACAATGAATACTTACGCAATGTGCCCTATGCTCACCCTTGGGGCTACGCACGTTTGGCAAATAATTTCAGGGCTAATCAAGCCTTTTCGCTGGTTAACCGTCTTTGCAGTTCTACCAAGCTAAACGCGGGCGATTTTGATATTTTTCACCCTACTTACTATCATTCCTATTTTTTGGATAAAATAGGGAAAAAGCCGCTGGTTATTACGTTTCATGATGCACTAAGTGAAAAGTACGGAAAGCAATTTCCTGTGCTTGGTGAAGGTCTTACCGAATTAAAACAACGCTTGCTGACGCGTGCGGATGTGGTTATTTCGGTTTCGGAAGCGACCAAACGTAGTATTTTAGAGTATTTCAGCATCGACGAAGCCAAAGTCAAGGTCGTACCGTTGGGGAATTATTTTGAACGGCCCACGGCCAATCATTCGCTGGCACTGACCTTGCCCGATCGCTTTGTCCTTTTTGTAGGTAAACGCGATTTTTACAAAAACTTCGACAGCTTCTTTGAATCGGTGGCGCCATTGTTAAAAAACGACAAGGATTTACACCTTATCTGTGCGGGAGGAGGAGGGTTTTCTCCCGAAGAAAAACAAGCGATTGCGGAGCAGGGATTGCAAAGTCGCGTGATTTACCAACCGATTATCGACGACATGACCTTGATTCAGCTGTACGAAGAAGCGCAGGTATTTGTGTTTCCGTCGTTGATGGAAGGGTTTGGGCTTCCCATTTTGGAAGCCATGAGTTGCGGTTGCCCCGTAGCTGCTACCACTGGGACATCATTTGATGAAATTGCCCAAGATGCGGCAGTTTACTTTGAAGCTGAAAACAAGGAGTCGATTCGAGCGGCGGTAGAAAAGGTGGTTTATGATGAAACCCTCCAGCAAACCATGCGTCAGCGGGGCTATGAGCGTGTGCCATTGTTCAGGGCCGAAACCACCGCCCAAAAAACATTAGAAGTATATAAAGCATTGGTATAACGCATGATGACAATTCCCGAACGTACGCTTATTTACGACCGAGACATCAGCGGGCACCATTTGGACTATTTACAGTTTTTGGTAGAATACCTCAAAAAAATGCCCGAAACGGTTCGTAGTCAATTTGTATTTGTGCTCCACGAAGGAGCCAAAGTGCGATTTGGTAAAGACGAGAAGTACGTCCAGTTTCGTTATATTCCAGAGAAACAATTAGAGGCATTCATGGCGCTAACGAGCGTATTGCGTCGTGCTTCTGCCGAAATGAATTACCTGACGGGTTTGGTCAACGAATACAACGCCAATCGCATTATTTTTATGCACATCGACGCATTTCAGTACGAGGTAGGTCGTGGGGCAATTCGGCGATTGGGGGTTAAATTGTCAGGCTTGCTGTTTTTGCCTTTTCGTAAGCACTACGAAGATGGTTCGACCTTCAAAGCAAAAGTGCGCCGCGACTTGCGTGGGTTACGAAAAGGATTGCAAATCAATTGGATGTTGCGTAATCCGAATTTGGAGAAAATCTTTTTACTAAATGATAAACAAGGGGTAAAAGAATACAACCAACGTTTTGGGCAACGCTTCGATTTTTTGCCTGACCCCATCGAAGTGGGGCAAATGGCGGAGCAATCGGTCGAAACCCTCAAAAACGAGTACGGAGTGGAGGCTGGCCGTCGTGTGTTTTTGATTTACGGGCATTTATCAGCCCGAAAAAATGTACCGCACATTCTTGAAGGACTAAAGCAAATTCCTGCTGAAGAGCGTCAAAAAATGTGTTTTTTGATATGCGGTGAGCCAGAAAAAGGGTATGAGAATACCTTGTTTACGGCCATCCAAGAAGCCGAAAAAAAGTACCCCGAAATTCAATTTGTAAAGCATTTTCGGTTTTTTGACCCGCACAGTACCAACGAAGTGTTTAAAATCGTGGATGTGGTCTTGGTACCTTACATCAATTTTTATAGTTCGAGTAATATTTTAGGATTAGCAGCTAAGTACAGCAAGCCTTTGATTGCCTCCAATCTGGGGGTCATGGAAGGTTTGGTGACACACTATAAACTGGGGGTAACAGTCCCTCCGCACCGCCCCGAAGCCATAGGGGAGGCGATGTATCGTTATTTACACCTAAATCAGATTGACATAGACGGTAAGCCCTATCTGCAAGACCATTCTGCGGAGGTTTTCTGTCAGAAGTTATTATTTTAATGAAGACAAATAGGAATGTTTTCCTTCTGGCAACGGCCTCGCTGGTGTTGCTGTGGGTTGTGTTGGAGCTGATGGGCCGCGTAGCCCTCGCCGTGGTGATGAAGTATCCTTTCTGGAAACCTACCGATAAGTTCTATCCCGAACTGGTCAAGATTCAGAAAGAAAACATTTCGCAACAAGACGACACGTTCGACTTGTTGATTTTGGGTGGTTCGGCGGTGAGTTTAGAGTTTGGACTACCGATTAATAAAACGCTGGATTCGTTGTTGAAACAGACGGCAAACGGTCGGAAAGTTCGCATTTTCAACGCCGCGACTCCAGCACATACCTCGTTGGATAACCTCAATAAGTACCGAATGTTGGGTAAACAGCGGTTCGATTTGGTGATTTACTACGAGGCCATCAACGAGACGCGTGCCAACAATATTCCGAGCCAACTTTTTTCGGACGATTATCGGCACGTGATGTGGTATTATGATTTGGCAATCATCAAACAACACCCCGAGGTCAACTGGACGGTGTTGCCGTTTATTACCCATAAAGGGTTTAACTTGTTGGTAGATAAGTTAAAAGGAAAGAAATTTTTAGAATTAAATACGGTCAATCCAGACTTAGTTCAATACGGCAAAGAGATAAAAACGGGGAAGCCTTATCAAGCTAATATTGAACAAATTATATTGGAGGCACGTAAAAGAAGCGAAAAACTGGTGTTGATGACCTATGCTTTGTATGTGCCACCAAGCGTGATTGGGAACGGTGGATACACCGACTACCGCGATTTTGCCAAGTGCCCTTACCCATCGCCCTTGTGGCTTTGGGGCGACCCTGTCAATGTTGATACGGGAGTCAAGGCGCACAATGCCATTTTGCGGAAGTTGGCAGCCCAGTATGGTACCTATTTTGTGGATATGGACCAGCTTTTACCCCGTCAAAAGGACTATTATTGTGATTTGTGCCATTTGACTGAAAAAGGAGGAAGTGAGTTTGCGACGTTGGTAGTTCAGTATTTGTCCAAAGAGCAGTTGATTCCGATGGCGGTGAATCAATGAATTAAAAACCAAAATTTCACTTTGAAATACAAAGTGAATAATTTTACTTTGTAACACAAAGTAGAAAAGGACGATATTGGAACCATGCATCAACGACTAGCAACACTGGACACATTTAGGGGAGTGGCAGCACTGGCAGTGGTGCTTTTTCACCTGACATTGCACCAGTACGATGCTCCTTTTCACTTGAATTGGGGCGCAACGGGCGTCGATTTGTTTTTTATTATCAGTGGTTTTGTCATTTTTTTGACCCTCAACAAA
Source organism: Runella sp. R5_40 (assembly GCF_057652295.1). Lineage (NCBI taxonomy): Bacteria > Pseudomonadati > Bacteroidota > Cytophagia > Cytophagales > Spirosomataceae > Runella > Runella sp. R5_40. The sequence goes on from NZ_JBYFCH010000008.1 coordinate 223,464, forward strand.
ACCCAAAGTGTGCTTGATTTTGTAGTGGCTCGGTTTTCACGATTGTACCCTGTGTATTGGGCCGCAGTAACCCTCACGGCACTTTTTATGGCCATTGGGAGCTGGTTAGGGTACAGTCAAATCAGCTTGGGGGAATACATTGCCAACATGACGATGTTCCAATATTACTTCGGTATCAGGGACTTAGATGGGTCGTATTGGACATTGATTGTCGAAATGCTTTTTTATGGCGTCATGCTTTTAGGGCTTTGGCTCAATCAGCTAGGACGATTGGAGTGGTATGGATTGGGGCTGGTAATGGTTCAAATTATCCTCCACGGATGGGTGCGGGTGGCAGCTCCCAGTGTTTATGAAGTCATATTGAAAGGGTTTCCGTTAATGAACCATTTTCAGCTTTTCTGGGCGGGTATCTTGTTTTACAAAATGTTCACCCAAGGATATGACAGATGGAGGTTAGTTGGAATAGCAATTGCCTACGGAGTTACGCTATATTTGTACGATAAAACGGGACGTAGCAACCTATTTCTGAGTTTTTGGGAATATAGTGTTACTACCACGGTTTATTTTGTACTCTTTTTCTTGTTTGTGAGTCATAAGTTAGAGTGGATTAATAACCGCGTCACGCTTTACTTAGGAACAATTTCATACAGTCTGTACGTGATTCACCATTATTTTACGGTAGGGGTAATCACAGTATTAAAAGATAAATTTGGGTGGTCGTTTATACAAGCGAGCACCGTAGCTTTGGCCGCAGCGTTCGTGTTGGCTACGGCCATTACCTATTTTATTGAAAAGCCTTCGTTGCAGTACTTACGTGTGTGGTACAAAAACAGAAAGGCATCGTATCAAACACTTTAATAGTAGTTACTTGTGAATCAAAAGCTTAGTGTCATCATTCCAGCCTACAACGAAGAAAAAACGATTCAAACGGTATTGAAGGCTGTTGCATCTGTAGAGTTGATTGGAGGTTTTGAAAAAGAAATAATTGTGGTCAATGACTGTTCAAAAGACGGTACTGAAGCCCAGATTTTGGCGTTTAAGGCCAACAATCCACAGGTAGAATTGGCCTACTTCAAACACGAGGTAAACCAAGGAAAAGGCGCGGCACTGCATACAGGAATTCGCCGAGCTACTGGAACGTACTTGGTGATTCAGGATGCGGACTTAGAGTATGACCCTCAGGAGTTCAATATTTTGCTCCAGCCCATCGTGGACGGCCACGCAGATGTGGTTTTTGGGTCGCGTTTTATGGGTGGAAAAGCGCACCGAATTTTGTTTTTCTGGCATTCCATCGGAAACAAAATTTTGACGTTTGGAAGCAATATGTTTAGCAACCTCAACCTGACCGATATGGAAACCTGCTACAAGCTGTTCCGTACCGATATGATTCAGGGGTTATCTTTAGAGGAAAAACGCTTTGGTTTTGAACCAGAAGTCACGGCCAAGATTTCGCGCATTCCCAACATCCGTATTTATGAAGTAGGAGTTTCGTATTACGGAAGAACGTATGCCGAAGGCAAAAAAATTAACTGGAAAGACGGCTTTAGGGCGATTTACTGTATTTTGAGATACGGCTTGTTTAAATAACAACAGCTATGTTAGACGATTTTAAATACTACCGTCAGGCACTAGGAGTAAACATGCTCTGGAATTCTTACCCCATCGTATTCATCCTTCGTGATGGGTTTGGGGTGGGGCCTAGTGGGAGTACCTTTACCATTTTATATTGGGGGCTAGGCTTATTGCTACTGATGCCTATCAATATCTTTCGTACTATTTATTTGCCCAATCGAATGCTTTTTGCATGTTGGTTTGGGTTTATTGTATTGGGGTGGTTGTATTGGAAATACTATCCAAGTATCAATGGCGAGCCCGAAAGACTCCGCGAAACTCTGACGTACATTATCCCGCTGCTTTTTTTGTTTGCCTCCATGTACTATCCCAATAATAAAGTCCATATCATTCTGATTGTCATGGTCTTTTATTCGTTGTTGGCAAGTACGGGGCTTTTGTACAGCCTCACGCGTGACCCGCACTGGACTTTTGGAGAACGGGCCGCGATTAAGTTTGCCGCAAATACCCAAAATAGTAACCCGCACGCCTATGCCAACAATGCCCTTTGTGGGATTCTGGCATCGTTTATTGTGGCTGCTCGTATGAGGAGTGTCTTGGTTAAAATATTCTATTATTTGGTCGCTATCTTTTCGGTGGGTGTATTGATTTTGGCTCGTACGAACACCAGTTTGATTGCCCTTGGTGTGATGGCCGTTATTTATTTGACCTTTCACGGGAAAAGCGTAATAAAATCGGTATTTCAGATGCGAACGCTGGGTTTAGTCGCAGCCGTTTATGGAATTGTGGCGTTGTTGCTATCTCAGTTTGCCTTTGCTTCCTATGCCCTAGAGGTATATTTACAGGCATTTATTACGCGTTTTGGGAAGGTGATTTATACCGTTACGGGGGTTGAAGTAGATCAAAAATCAGCAGAAATTGATTATTCGTCTGTCAACCGTGTGTATAGTTTTAAATACGTATTTGAGGAGTTTTTGGGCGAAGGCTCTATCGGTCTTATTTTATTTGGCGAGGGCTATAAATCTCAGTTCTTTGATGTGCCAGCGCTCGAAGCCCTCGTAAATCAGGGTGTTTTAGGGTTTATTCTCTTCAATAGCTTCTTCTTTGTAATGGGCATTATTGCGGTACAGCAATTCTTTAAACCTGCCAACGACCTTTCGTTGTTCATGGCCTATTTTTCCATTATCGTCCTAATCGCGTTATTTTCGGGAGCTCGCCCCATCGACTTGAGTATGTGGTTGGTTTATGTATTTTACATCCGATTCTTCGGAATTTATTCAAGCGATTCTTCCATCAAACCCCTTCAACCCCAACCTGCTTAAGGTAGCGTTTTGTTTTACATGGTTCTTTTCAACAAAATATTGGCTAGTCGATGGCTGCTTGGGGTATTGCTGATTGCATTTACGATAAGTGGTTTTTGGGTTGCATTGGTATTGGGAGAAGACCCAGGGTTTGGTTTGTCGGTATGGAACGATATGGCCAATGGTGGGCCATTGAATCAATTGGCCATTCCTTCACCTACTGACATTGTACAAAATAAAGAGCTGTTTCTAACGTGGTGGAGTCCAGGACAGTACGCTGTCCCTGGCGTAGTGAGTCAGTTGTTGGGCATTTCTACGGGTACGGCCAGTATTTGGGTAACGCTTTTGTTTTCGATAGCAGGATTGGTCGGCTGGTATTTTGTCTATCGGGAGTTGGGCTTCGACGAACTCGTCATTGGGCTTTGCTTGTTTTTGATGGCAACCTCTCGCTTGTTTACCATCAATTTCCTGAATTACACGGGTGGAGAGCTGCTGCTGTTTGGGAGTCAATCTTGGACCATTTGGTATTATCTTAAATACCGCTCTGCTCCGCTGAAGCTCTTTATTGGGCTGTTGTTGCTTTCGTTGGTTAGCTTTTTCTTAAAGTCAGCCTATACCATTGGCTTTGCCGCGCTGGGCGGGTGCGCAGGGCTAGCTTTTTTGTCAGACCTTGCAAAAACCCGAAAATTACTTAGCCCGAGTTTGGTGACTGTGCTAGTCATAGGGCTGTGCATCGTTTGTTATTTAGGAATTACGCAGTTTGGTTTTGTAGCTTTAGGCACTAGCCCGATTACGAGTACGAGCCAACCGTTTAAAATGGTTTGGGCTTCTTTTGAAACGCTTACCTATCCGCTGACCCACTGGTTTAGTATTGCCGAAATCTATCCTCAATTACTTCAGCGCACGAGTTTTCCGCTTTGGGGGCATGGGGTGTATTTTGTGCTGCTATTGGTAGGTTTTGTGGCAATGATTCGAATTGCCTTGGAGACGCGCTATGTGGCAGCTAGAGCGGTATTTGTGGGGTTTTATGTCGTGTATTGCGGTGTTTTTTTATTGCTGTACAACAAAGGCGCCGATATATCTATCGAATACCGCCATACCAAAGTCGTAGCTTATCTATTTTTGCCTTTGCTTGTGGCGGCGCTCCAACAACCCATTGCTACTTCATACCGAGCGGGTATTTTAGGGTTATTATTGATTCTGAATACGGGTTACGGCCTCAGTACGTTTGTGTTGAAGAAAATAGAAATTACGCGTGAATCGGCGACGGGAACGTCAGGGTTTGCTTTACGCCATGCTTCCGACGAAGACCTTGCCTTTATTCATTCGGTCGATAAACCAGCGAATATTCTGTATTTTACGTCGGGGTCTATGAATGTCGATGCGATTCATGCCCGCAAACTGGTAGGAAGTATTGATTACAAATTTGCGCGGGGATGTGGCTTTATTTTTGACAAATACGAAGGTAAAGCAGGCAATATCTACGCGTTTGTTCACGAAGCGTACGAACAGCTTCCCACCAACCCGTCGCTGCAAGCCCAGTTTCCTGGTTATACATTCCGTTTGGTGAAACAAACGAAACGATTTAAGATTTACGAAGGGCTATAAAAGGCTCGTTTAAATACACTACAATGAAGAAAAATTGGCGCAAGTATGGATTGATTTTGGGGGCTTTGTTGGGGCTGTCTGAGTTGATTTTGCGCTTTGGTTTTGGCTTTTGTAATGCGCCACTTTACATCGAAGACCCTGATTTTGAGTATGTTTTTGCCCCAAATCAGTACCGCTTTCGTTTCCGAAACGTGGTAAAAACAAACGAATTTTCGATGCGAAGTGAGCCAATAAACCCTACCGACACAACGGTCGTGCTGCTGATTGGCGACTCAGTTATCAATGGTGGAAACCCTACCAGCCACGAGGAATTAGCTTCAACATTGTTAGAAAAACAATTTACGGAACATTACCACCAGCCCGTTCGTGTGCTGAACGTTTCGGCGGGGTCGTGGGGACCTGACAATGCTTTTGCGTTTTTGAAAAAGAACGGATTCTTTGGCGCAGATGTCATTGGTTTGGTGACAAGTAGCCACGATGCCTACGACAACATGAGCCACCATAAGTTGGTGGGTGAAAACCCGAATTATCCCAATAAACAATATAAAGTAGCCTTGTACGAGTTTTGGCACCGCTACATTTACACGTTGTTTATTTATCATTACATCGAAGCACCGTTGAAAGAATGGTTGGCGCCTGCTACCCAACACGCACCCAACGACGTAATTCATAAATTTGGAACGACCTTTAATACGGGTTATCAACAATTGGCCGATACGACCAAAGCCATGGGGATTCCATTTTTTATGTACCTGCATCCTGAACTACCCGAAATTGCTCAAAATCGTTACGATAGCCAAGGAGAAGAGATTTTGGCGTTTGCCCGAAAAAATCACATTCCTGTGATTGATGAGCTCAAACTGCATCCGCCCAAAGACCTTTTCCGTAATCCTGATTTTGACAGTATTCACTATAATGCCAAGGGACAAGCGTTTATGGCCAAACATTTGTACCCTGTTTTGAAACAATACCTCGACGCTTATTTTGCCCAACATGCGCGTTCTCATCGTCCATAATCAACTTTGGGCACACTACAAGTCCAAGTTATTCAGTGAATTACACCGTTTTGCTCCCCAATACGGGCTTGAAATTAAGGTGGTGCAAATTGCACTTTCTGAAAAAAGTCGGGCCAATATGGGCGAGGCAGAGGCTTTTCGGTACGATTACGACTACGAAGTACTTTTTAAAACATCCCTCGATCAAGTGAGTCTTTGGGCGCGAACCAAAACCCTACTGGCGAAAGTTCATGCCTACCGTCCTGATGTGCTGAACCTCACGGGCTGGTACGATCCTGCACAGTGGGTATTGCTTTTTTATGCCAAACTGCGGGGTATTAACGTGGTAATTTCCAACGAATCGAACGTGCGCGACCACGTTCGGATGGGGCTCAAAGAGCGATTTAAGCAGTTTTTGTTGAGTCAGGCCGACGTCTTTTTCTGTTTTGGGAAATCTTCGGCTGCGTACTTGGAAAAATTGGGTGTCAAATCCGCTCAAATAGTGACGCAAAGGGCCGCTATTGTGGACAATGACGTCATTTTAGAACATTACCACCGCGCGTTTGCCCAACGAGAAAGCCGTAAAAACGCCCGAAATTGGGCACCTTATAACTTCATTTTTGTAGGTCGATTGATTCCGCCCAAAAACCTGCCACTGCTGCTCCAAGCTTTTGCCGAAGTACAGAAAAATGCGCCCGACTGGGGACTAGTACTGTTGGGAGAAGGAGAACAAAAAGCGGAACTACAAACGATGGCCGCGACAATTCCCAACGTTCGATTTGAGGCGGGCGTACCTTGGTACGAAGTAGCCGAATACCTAGCTTTAGCCGATGTGTTGGTGCTGCCAAGCGAGTCGGAGCCTTGGGGGCTGGTAGTCAACGAAGCCATGATATGCGGGCTGCCTGTATTGGTATCGGAGCCTTCGGGCTGCGTGGACGATTTGGTACAAGTGGGTAAAAATGGCTGGGTATTTAACCCACATCTGTTGCCTGATTTTGTGAATAAGTTGCGCCTTTTTGTGGATAATACTGAAAATTTGACTCAAATGGGAGAAAAATCAAGGCAAATAGTAGCTGATTTTGAACCGCAAAAAGTTGCCCACGAAATGCTTCAAGGAATCAAAAGTTTGGGACACTAGACCCTCCAAGTTTGGTTATCTGTGAAGTGAAAACTTGGAGGGTCTGGCTTCGTTATTGGATTAGCCCCTCCAAGTTTGGTTAGCTACGAAGTAAAAACTTGGAGGGTTTGGTTATTTTGAAATACGTTGATTCCAATATACCAAGACGTTGAGCGTAGAACGCCCCGATGCAATAAGGTCTAAATCGCCGTCATTGTCGAGGTCGGCGGCTTGCAGGTCTTCGCAGGCCATCATGACACTTTCGTCCAACGTGAACTCTTCCCAATTTTCACCATTGGCATCTTTAGGAACAAACAACCGCACGCCCACTTTTTTATCGGCGTTCGGATTGCGCCACCCTACCGCGATTTGTGAAGAACCCGTTCCCAAAAAATCTTCACAAACCACCGCGTGGCCTTGATTGAGGCGGGTGGTCAGTACCTTTTTTGTGTTGGTTTGAGTATCTAGAACAACGAGCTGATTGCCATGCCAAGGACTAACGGCAGCCACAAAAGGCTTTTTGTTGGGCAAATATCCGCGACGTACCTCACCCATACCCGTTCCTTCGCCTATCCATTGCTGCGTGGGCGTCCACTGTCCTTTCTGATAACTTACTACCTTACCGCCTTCTTTGCTGCCAATCAGAAGGCGGGTCGCGTCTTTGTCTTCCCAAATTTCAAAATTGTGCGTAATGTGCAGCGTGGAATCAATCAGGTGATAAGGCCAAGCCTGTTTTGGATTTTTAGGAACATCGTACGCCAATAGTTTTACGCCTACTCCTTCACCATTGGAATTTCCCAATCCGTGAAGCGGCGCTACAATGAGCTGGTACTTAGTTTTATCAACTTTTGCCCAACGCATTCGGTGGGTAGTGATTTCGTGGTGAAGGCGTACGGGTTCCCAAAGCTGAGTGGGGTCTTTGGGGCGAACCAAATAAAAAACTGCTCCCGATTGGGTGATGTCTTTGGTTTCGGCGGGGTTCCACATTGCCCCTACGGCTACCTCTACACGACCGTCGCCGTCGATGTCGCGGGCGGCGATACAGACGTTGTCTTTTGTAGTAAGATTTGTTGCCATGACAAAGCGTTTCCAATCACCATTTCTATACCAAACAATCTCTTTTTGGTCGGCGAGTAAAATATCTTTTCGTTGGTCGCCATCTACATCGCCAATGGCCAATCCGTAACCAATACTGATTTGATTGTCAATGACTTGTATTTTAAAATTGGGGACAGGGGATTGGGCAAAAAGTGAGGCCGTGGATAGTTGGATAAGTGCAAAAAGTAGCTTTTTCATTGGCATAGAAATTAGAAAGTGTGACGATGAGAAACGCACGGGCGTCTAATGATTTAAAAAGCAATTAAAAAGCACAATCTTTTCTTAAATTGTGAAAAATTGCAATACATTTGACCAAACCAATAAAACCACTATTTAAACTCAATCTTACACAAAATGAAAAAGTTACTCGCCCTGTTAATCACCCTTTTGTGCTTTGGCGTAACGCTAGATAGCGTGGCACAAACCGAAACAAAACCGAAAAAGGAAAAGAAAGAAAAAGCAAAAGACAAAGCCGAGGATAAAAAAGATAAAAAGGAGGACAAGAAGGATAAGAAAGAAGATAAAAAAGACAAGAAGGAAGACAAAAAAGATAAAAAAGAGGACAAGAAAGATGCCAAAACTGACAAGGGCAAAAAAGACAAGTTAGAAGACAAGGCTGACAAAAAAGAAGATAAGAAGGATAAGAAAGAAGACAAAAAAGACAAGAAGGAGGACAAGGCTGATAAGAAAGAAGACAAAGCCGACAACGCTGATAAAAAAAGCAAGGGCACGAAGGTGAAGCCTGCAGCGAAAGAGGATGATGGCAAGGAAGCTGATGGAAACACGCGCAAGAAGGTAGCAGGTGCTGATAAAACGATGGGTAAAGACGACAAAGGTCGTACGATTTACCAAGGCCCTCGCGGTGGTCAATATTACATCAATTCAAACGGGAATAAGACATACTTGAAAGCCGACGACAAATTGTAATCGTTGGAACGAAGAATCATAAAAAGAGGCGGCTCGTTTACGGGCCGCCTCTTTTTATGAGCAAAAATTTGTTGGGAGCTTACTTTGACGCTGCTGCGTAAAGCTCAGCTACTTTGTCCCAGTTAACAACGTTCCAAAACGCATCGAGGTAGTCAGGGCGTTTGTTTTGATATTTCAAGTAGTAAGCGTGTTCCCACACGTCAATCCCTAAAATAGGTGCGCCTTGCACGTCAGCTACGGGCATGAGTGGGTTGTCTTGGTTTGGGGTAGAAGTGATGACAAGTTTTTTGTCTTTTACAATCAACCAAGCCCAACCTGAGCCAAAACGACCCGCGCCAGCAGCTTTAAATTTGTTTTTAAATTCGTCAAATGAACCAAATTCTTTGGTAATCGCTGCGGCTAATTCTCCCGAAGGCATGCCTCCTTTGCCAGGGGCCATGATGTTCCAGAAGAACGTATGGTTCCAGTGACCTCCGCCATTGTTGCGGATGGCAGGAGCCGTTTCTTTCGTAATTCCTTTTACCAAAGCATCAATGCTCAATTTTTCTTCGGGCTTTCCTGCCACGGCCGTATTGAGGTTGGTGATGTATGCTTTGTGGTGACGGCCGTAGTGAATTTCCATCGTTGCTTTGTCGATGCTAGGCTCAAGCGCTTCGGGAGCGTAAGGAAGCGGGGCTTGCGTAAATTGGGCGATTGCCTGCAACGACCCTGCTGTAAGAACCACTACAAGTGCGTTTCTAAGAAAATTAGTTGTCATTGTGGTATAAAAGAATGGTTGAAACGTGAATGAGGTGCAATATTACGCAGAATAGAACGCAAGAAAAGCGAACAAAGTTGTTTTTAATCAAAAATAAAAGACCTTCTGCCCGAAGTCAGAAGGTCTTTCATAAGTATAAATGTCTGGAAGGGTTTAGGAATAACTTCTACAAAGGTACAAAATTATTTTAATAAATGAACTATTTCAAGAAAAAATTTGAAAATAGTATCTTTTTGCCCTGCCTAACCTCCTAGATTTGTTCAAAATACCGTTTACGTTCCCAATCCGTTACCGATGAATTAAATGCTGCTTGCTCGGTACGATAAAAATGGGTGTAGTGTTCTACAACGCTCTCCCCAAATGTTTCTTTGGCAAAAGGGCTATGGCTAAAAATGTCGATTGCTTCGGCCAATGTATAAGGAACGCGCGGCAAGTGAGCTGCGGCATAAATGTCACCATCAAAAAGGGCTGGTGGTTCAATCTTGTTTTTGACGCCTTCCATTCCTGAAGCTAATAAGGCTGCAAAAGCCAAATAAGGGTTACAGTCGGCACCTGGAATGCGGCATTCGATGCGCAAGCTTTTTCCTTGGCCTACTACCCGATAGCCCGCTGTGCGGTTGTCATAACTCCAGGCCAGACGCGTGGGTGCCCATGAGCCATCCACGTAGCGTTTGTAGGAGTTGATGGTAGGAGCATAAAATACCATTACATCAGGGGTGTATTTGATACATCCTCCCAAAAACCAGCGAAATACATCGGATCCTTTGACGGGGCCTAGTTGGGTATCGCCGTCAAACGCGTTTTGACCTTCTTGCCATAAACTAATATGAATGTGACAGCTTGAGCCTGCGCGGTCGGCGGCAAATTTGGCCATGAACGTCACGCTCCAACCCATGGCTTCTGCAATTTCTTTGAGGCATTGCTTATAGACAACGTGGCGGTCGCCCATGTCCAAAATATCCGAATAACGGACGTTGAGTTCGTGCTGACCCAATCCCCATTCTCCTTTAGAGGTTTCAACGGGCACACCCGACTGTTTCAAATAACGTCGTGCGGCGGCATTGAAAGCTTCGGTGCGTGTGCCTTGTAAAATATGATAATCTTCGATGTACCAGCCTACTGGTTTGAGGTTGTGATAGGCTTGGTTATGAGCCTCGCGGAAGGAGTTCTCGAACAAATAGTATTCTAATTCGGACGCCGCAAAAACGGTATAATCACTGGCTTTTTCGAGTTGAGCTCGAAGGATAGAACGAGGGGCAATATCGACGTATTCGTGCGTTTTCTCATTTTTGACGTCACAAATAACCATTGCCGTGCGGTCGAGCCAAGCAGCAATCCGAAGGGTGGACAAATCAGGAACTAAATGGAAATCGCCGTAACCCAATTCCCAATTGGCAAAAGAATACCCTGGAACGGGCTCCATGGCCATATCGGTTGTGAGGAGATAATTGCATCCGTGTGTTCCGCTTTCAAAAACGTCGTTGACGAAATATTCGGCATCAAATCGCTTCCCGACGAGGCGTCCGTAGTGGTCGGTAAAAGCAACAATGATGGTTTCAATGGTTTGTTGTTGGACAGCATCTCGTAGCTGTTCGATGGTTAAAAGGCCCTTAGGTTTAGACATGGTGTTATTTTTTGCCCCAAGTTAGGCAAAAACCTCAAAAGGTTATTTCCCTTTTTTCTTCATTTTCATTTGAAGAGGCAAACAATTTTGTTTGTCGCAACTACAATCGTTGTGCGTAGTTTGGATGGTGACGTCGTAGAAAAGCCCGCAACGATTAAAAATTCTAACGGTATAGTATTGGTTAACATTGGATAGCGCGCCTATAATTCCGTCAGTAGGAAGCGGTTGCGCCGTTTCGTACGTCGCTCCTCCTCGGTAGGATGTTCCTAGTGAATAATCGAACCGCTCGCCGTCTTTTAGGTTTTCAATTATAATTTGCCCATCGCTCAGCACGGTATCTCCAATACAAGTGGCAGGGCGCGTAGTCAAGGTAAAAGTAGGTTGCCCGATTTTTGCTCCAACGGCTTTAGTACGAGCGCTACTCACGCAGCCTGCTACCACGAGTGAGCGCCCTTCGGCATAAAATTCGCCAAAGAAGTTAGGCTGGTAAGTAAGCGAATTGGCTTTAAGTAAGTTGCCATCTTTGTCGTACCAATCGACGGTTATGTCTGTCCCGACAGCCCCCACTAAAATGGGGAAAGGCTCGCCTTCGCAAATCGTAAAGCTGGATGGCACTACCGAAACGGTTGCAGGGTTACAGTTACAATCTACGCTTGTGATAGTGACGGTTGTATCGGTAAAGCAATTAGGTTCTCCAAAAATACGGATGGTATAGCTTTGGGACGAAACTGGATTAGGAATATTACGAACCAAAATACTATCCCTAGGGATATCAAGAGCAGTGTCAAAGGTTCTACTACCTGTATAAGAGGTGCCTACGGAGAAATCATACTTTGTTCCATTTTTGAGACGAGTCAACGCAATTTTGCCATTGTTTTGAGCGGCCGAATTGTTACAAGTCGAGCGATTGGTCGTCACCTGAAACGACGGCAATTCATTGATAAAGGCATATGAAGGTGCGCGCGAAGTTGACTTGCAGTTGGTGAGCGTATCGCGGGCTTCGGCGTAGTAAATACCAGCTTGGGTAGGTTTGAACAGAATCGAACCTCTCAACAATAGATTTCCACCCGTTGGGGCATCGTACCAATCGACGGTCACGCCTGAATCGACAAAGCCAGTGACGGTTCTGAGGGTATCGCCTTCGCAGACGGCTTGGCTTTCAGGGACAACGAACACGGGTTTAGGACATTCGCAAATGCGTGGTTCAAAAGCGACAGTGGAGTCGGTATAGCAACCCGTGCTATCAAAGAGTCTTACGGTATAAAACTCGGTGGCAGCGGGGTTTGGCAAATTGCTGAGGAACACGCCGTTGGCAGGGATGTCAGTGGCGTTGTCGTAGGTTTTGTTACCTGTATATGTTTTAGCTTTAGAGAAATCGTAACGTTTCGCGCGTTTTACATCGACGATGGTGATTTTGGCGTCAGGTCTTACGGTAGTTCCGTCGCAGCTACCTCGGGTGACGACGAGGTCGAACGACGGCAATTCATTGATAAAGGCATACGAGGGTGCGCGCGAAGTTGACTTGCAGTTGGTGAGCGTATCACGGGCTTCGGCATAGTAGATACCAGCTTGGGTAGGTTTGAACAGAATCGAACCTCTCAACAATAGATTTCCACCCGTTGGGGCATCGTACCAATCGACGGTCACGCCCGAATCGACGAAGCCAGTGACGGTTCTGAGGGTATCGCCTTCGCAGACGGCTTGGCTTTCAGGGACAACGAAAACGGGTTTAGGACATTCACAAATGCGTGGTTCAAAAGCGACGGTGGAGTCGGTATAGCAACCTGTGCTATCAAAGAGTCTTACGGTATAAAACTCGGTGGTAGTGGGGTTTGGCAAATTGCTGAGGAACACGCCGTTGGCAGGGATGTCGGTGGCGTTGTCGTAGGTTTTGTTACCTGTGTATGTTTTTGCTTTGGAGAAATCGTAACGTTTCGCGCGTTTGACATCGACGATGGTGATTTTGGCGTCAGGTCTTACGGTAGTTCCGTCGCAGCTACCTCGGGTAACGACGAGGTCGAACGAAGGTAACTCATTGATAAAGGCATACGAGGGTGCGCGCGAAGTTGACTTGCAGTTGGTGAGCGTATCACGGGCTTCGGCGTAGTAGATACCTGCTTGGGTAGGTTTGAACAGAATCGAACCTCTCAACAATAGATTTCCACCCGTTGGGGCATCGTACCAATCGACGGTCACGCCCGAATCGACGAAGCCAGTGACGGTTCTGAGGGTATCGCCTTCGCAGACGGCTTGGCTTTCAGGGACAACGAACACGGGTTTAGGACATTCGCAAATGCGTGGTTCAAAAGCGACGGTGGAGTCGGTATAGCAACCCGTGCTATCAAAGAGTCTTACGGTATAAAACTCGGTGGCAGCGGGGTTTGGCAAATTGCTGAGGAACACGCCGTTGGCAGGGATGTCGGTAGCGTTGTCGTAGGTTTTGTTACCTGTATAAGTTTTGGCTTTAGAGAAATCGTAACGTTTCGCGCGTTTTACATCGACGATGGTGATTTTGGCGTCAGGTCTTACGGTAGTTCCGTCGCAGCTACCTCGGGTGACGACGAGGTCGAACGACGGCAATTCATTGATAAAGGCATATGACGGTGCGCGCGAAGTTGACTTGCAGTTGGTGAGCGTATCACGGGCTTCAGCATAGTAAATACCTGCTTGGGTAGGTTTGAACAGAATCGAACCTCTTAACAGGAGATTTCCACCCGTTGGGGCATCGTACCAATCGACAGTCACGCCCGAATCGACGAAGCCAGTGACGGTTCTGAGGGTATCACCTTCGCAGACGGCTTGGCTTTCGGGGACAACGAAAACGGGTTTAGGACATTCACAAATGCGTGGTTCAAAAGCGATGGTCGAATCGGTATAGCAACCAGTACTATCAAAGAGTCTTACGGTATAAAACTCGGTGGTAGCGGGGTTTGGCAAATTGCTGAGGAACACGCCGTTGGTAGGTATGTCGGTAGCGTTGTCGTAGGTTTTGTTACCTGTATAAGTTTTGGCTTTAGAGAAATCGTAACGTTTCGCGCGTTTGACATCGACGATGGTGATTTTTGCGTCAGGTCTTACGGTAGTTCCGTCGCAGCTACCTCGGGTAACGACGAGGTCGAACGAAGGTGGATTGCAACCACAATCGGTGCGAGCAATGGTAACTGTTTTGTCGGTAAAGCAATTGGGTTCACCAAAAATACGAATTGTAAAGGTTTGGGAAGTGGCAGGATTGGCAATATTCTGAACAAGAACACTGTCGGCGGGGATGTCGAACGCATCATTGTACGTACGTTTTCCAACGTAAACAGAGCCTACTGAAAAATCGAAACGACTGCCATTTTTGAGATTTTTGAGTACTATTTTGGCATCATTTTGGGCAACAAAGTCTGTACAAGATGCTTTCTGTGCATCAAGGTCAAATGACGGTAATTCATTGACAAAAGCATACGATGGGGCGCGTACCAAACCTTTGCAGTTGGTGAGCGTATCGCGGGCTTCGGCATAATAAATACCTGACTGCGTAGGCTTGAAGAAAATCGAACCACGCAAGAGAAGGTTCCCGCCCGTTGGCGCATCGTACCAATCGACCGTCACGCCCGAATCGACAAAGCCTTGTACCGTTCGTAGCGTGTCACCTTCACAAACAGCCTGACTTTCGGGAACGACAAACGGCGGTTTGGGGCATTCACAAATGCGCGGCTCGAAGGCCACGGTAGAGTCGGTGTAGCAGCCTGTGCTATCGAAAACGCGGAAGCTATAAAATTCGGTGGCAGGCGGATTCGCTAGGTTTTTTAACGCAATTCCATCGGCAGGAATGTCCGTGGCATTATCATAAGTTTTATTTCCAGCATAAACCGTTCCTTTGGTATAATCGTAGCGTTTGCCATTTTTTACGTCAACGATGGTGATTTTGGCGTCGGGGCGTACATCGGTACCATCGCAAGTACCTCTGGTAACGACAAGGTCAAACGACGGCATTGGATTGATAAAAGCATACGAAGGAACTCGTCCCAAACTTTTGCAACCCGACAAGGTATCACGTGCTTCGGCGTAATAGATTCCTGCTTTGGTGGGTTTAAAGAAAATAGACCCTTTTTTGAGTAAATTACCTTGCTCGTCGTACCAATCAACCGTAATTCCTGGCTCTACAAACCCACGAATGGTGCGTAATGTATCATTTTCACAAACGCTTTGGCTTTCAGGAACAACAAACGGAGGCGTAGGGCAGATACAATCGCGGCGGGCTAAGGTCGCTACTCGGTCGGCGTAACATCCCGTCGCGTCAAAAACCCGAACGGTGTAAGTGCGCGGGGTCATTGGGTTAGACAGCGTATCTGTCAAAACCCCATCCGTAGGTATTGCCCGAGCAGTAGCAAAAGTTTGAGTTCCTGTGTAGGTGCTTCCGACCGAAAAATCATAACGGAGTCCGTTGGTAACATCCTTGATGATTAATTGTCCGTCTTTGCGAGCATCTAAGCCGTCGCATGAAGTCGAAATTGTTTGGGCCGTAAAAGAAGGAGTTGGGTGAATAATCACTTCGGCCGAGGCCCTTGAGTTGCTTAAACAGCCAGATAGTTCGGCGCGAGCTTCGGCATAGACTTTACCCGCCATAGAAGGCTTGAAGGTAAGCGTGCCAGAAGCAATTAAATTTCCTCCCGTGGGGGCATCGTACCAATCTGCTGTGACGCCCGCACTCACAAGTGCGTAAATGGTTTGAAGCGTATCTCCCTCACAAATCGTTTGGCTAATAGGTGTTACTGCAATGGCGACGGTGGGACAAGGGCAAACGGGTGATGAAACGGTAAACGTAGTGTCGCAGCTATTTTTGCTAAAAACTAACGAAGTGTTGGTTCCTACAGAAAGCTCGCTGATGGTAAAACGCCCATCGCTTACCTGTAATAACGTTCCCGAAGGACTGGCAACAGTTCCGTTTGTTTTTCCGTAAATCGTATAAACTTTCAATGATGGTGCACAAACAACCGAATCGACCGTAAAGGTAGGTTTAGGTTTAATCGTTACGGTTACGGTGTCGGTTTGTACACAGCCATCCAACGTAACCATTACTGTATATTTCCCGCTTTGTTGGGGCTGCATTCCGTTGATGGTCACTTGCGGTGACGTACCAATCGTTACGCCATTAGGGTCTTGCCAAGCATAAGAGGCATTGTTGACGGCGGTTGTGGTCAACTGTAATTGTTGCCCTTCACAGACGGGGCTATTTGAAAGGGCATTGACCGATGGGCGGGCTTTAACGGTGACTCGAATCGAGTCAGTGACGCTGCAACTGCCGAGGGTTGTTGTCATCAAATACACCCCGCTCATGTCGAGACTAGCATTGGCACGAACCACTGCCGAGTCAATCGCTAAAAATTGTTTTGGCCCCGACCAAGCAAAGGTGGTTCCTTGCGGTGCTCCCTGCACAAATAGTCGAAGGCTATCACCTTCGCAAATGGGGGAATTGCTACTGAGGGTAAAAACGGGACGTTTTTTTACCAAAACATCGATTGTATCGTAGTTGACACAGCCGTTGAGACTTACTTTGAGTAGGTACTTTCCAGCGTCAGCGAGTTGAGCAAGGGGTTGGGTAAAAGTGGTTTGGGTACTGATGACATTTCCACCCAATTTTCGCCATTCATAAGTAGCGCCGATTCCTGCATTTTGAGCCGTAAGGCGAAGGGTATCGTTTTCGCAAATAGGGCTGTTGCTGATGGCATTGGCCACAGGAAGTGGGAAAACGGTGTAGGTCAAGGTGTCGGTTTTAACGCAACCGTTAACTTTCACCGTGACTTGGTATAACCCACTTAAATTAGGGCGGGCAGGGGTAATGATTGGGTTTTGTTGAAAACTCACATACTCGTTGGGGCCAGACCACTCAAAGGTCGCGCCGATTGGTGGGGCGTTGGTAAACAACTTGATGGTATCGCTGTGGCAAATGGGGCTATTGCTGCTGATCGAAAAGGTTGGCAATGGTTTGACAAGTACATCAATGGTGTCTTTGTTTTCACAACCATTCTGACTCACCGTAAGTACGTATTTGCCCGAATCGTTTGGTTGGGCATTGGGGATATTGAATAAACGTTGGTTGCCTACAATGGTGCCAGTGGTCAGTTTTTGCCAGGCGTAGGTAGCACCCGAACCTGCATTTGCGGCGGATAAAAATAGTGTATCTCCTGCACAAATGGGAGCGTTAGAAAGGGCTTGGGTCAATGGCAAAGGCGTGACCGTAACCTGGGCAGTATCTTGCTGAACGCAGCCGTCCAAAGTTACTTTTACTCGATACGTTCCCGTTTGGCTTAGAGATGCGTGTGTTACGGAGTACAAAGAGTCAATTGAAACCACTTGGTTGGTAGGGCTAAGCCATTCGTATGTGGCACCAAGAACCGCAGGCGTTTTCAATACAAATGGACTACTTTCACAGACAATGACCCCCGTGGTGTTGGCTATTGGCAAAGGTTTAACAAGGACGGTGGTGCTATCCTGAACCGTGCAACCATTGGCCGTAACGGTCACGATGTAGTCGCCTGACATGCTAGGTTGGGCATTGGTACGCAATGGACTGCGGGTAGAAGCACTAAAACCGTTTGGCCCACTCCAGAGGTAAGTAGCATTGGCGTTTGCTGCCGTTGTTAGTTGTAAATCAGTGCCCTCACAGACAGCGCTGTTGGAACTAGCCGCTACTACAGGCAAGGCTTTGATGGTTAGTTTGATGGCCGTGCGGGTATTGCTAACACAAGTACGAACGGTAATGTCGGTACGGCGGGTTTCGGCATAAAAAGTATGCGTACCCACGGCTACTTGGGTAGGCGTGTACTGGAGCGTGCCCGTGGCTACTTTGTTGCCGCCCATCGGCGCATCGTACCAATCGACGGTTTCGTTGGCATTGACGGTGGCTTCGAGCGAAGGGTTCGTTTGTTCAAAACATACTTCTTTGTCTCCAACATTGACAGGAGCAGCCAAGTCGGGGCAAAGGCAATCAGGTTTTTTGAGAATTACCTGTGTTTTGCAACCATCTACATTGGTTACGGTAATGGTAATGTTTGGCGTTCCGAACGGACTAGCGCCAATGATTTCGTAACGGCCGTTGGTGAAATTAACGGCGGTGCCTTCGGATGAGGAGACGGTTACGCCCGAAAGCTCAGTGGTTAACCATACCACGAAGTTTGATAAATCCGTGCTGCAAACGGTGGAGTCAATCACCAGTTTTGGCAGTGCTACAATGGTGAGTGATACGGGCGTACGGGTGCTGCTCACGCAATCGTGAATGAGGTTGCGGGTTTGGGCGTAATAAATGCCTGCGTTCGTTGGGGTAAAAGTTTCACTTCCCTGAACGATGGGTGTCCCGCCCGTAGAGGTTTCGTACCAATCGACAGTTTCATTGGGGCCAACGTTGGCCGAAAGTGTCGGTATCGTTTCATTTTGGCAAATTTTCTTATTGCCTCCGCTGCTTGGAGCATTGACTACGGGGCAAGAACAATCGGGCGGTGTGATATTTTGAGACACCGAACAACCTTTGTCAGAAGTCACACTTACCGAAAGTGGATTGACCGACGGAAGTACGTTTGAAATGGTATAGGCGTTTGCTCCCGTAGGCGTAATGGTTCCCGCCGACGAAGCTAAAATTCCATCTTCAACTGTGACATCGACTCGGTATGACTTCAAATTAGGAGCACAAGAAGTGCCTACAATCGTGAGTTTTGGTTTAGGGTAAATAACGACCACCGCAGTGTCTTCGTTGGTACACGCACCTAACGTTACTTTGAGGCGATACACCCCCGCATCGGCGATTCCAACGTTGGTCAAAGCAAACGAAGAACTGCTACTTACCACCGCGCCTGCGGCATTTGTCCATTCGTACTGAGCTAGGCTTCCCGCATTGGCCGCAGTAAGCGTGATTGTTCCACCTTCACAAACAGGCAACGACGCCGACGCCACCGCAATCGGAGTTGGGTTGACGGTCACGCTGATACGGGAAGTATCACGGCAACCGCTCAAACTAGCAATGACTTCATAGATGCCCGTTGCATTTGTGGTGACGTTTTCGATTTTGGGATGTTGGTCGGGAGAAGTAAAGCTATTTGGCCCCGCCCACTCATACTTGGTCGCCGCTGGACTTGTCACCGACGTAAACTGCAGCGTTTGTCCCGAACACAGCGGGGTATTGGCTTGTACAGTTACGTTGGGCAATGGCTTTACGATTACTTCTACTGTATCGCCACTTACGCAATTATTTTTTGTGACGGTTAAAAAATACTTTCCAGCATCGGTAAGGGCTGCTTTGGCAATGCTAAATGAGGCAGAAGTACTCAGAACCGTTCCTGCTGAATTTTTCCACTGGTATTGAGCGCCCGTTCCCGCATTTTGGGCGGTAAAGTTAAGCGGGCTGTCTTCGCAAACAGGGCTGTTAGTGAGGGCATTGGCAACGGGGTTTTCGTAAATTGTCACCTCCACCGTGGTGGTGCTACTACAACCGTTACGAGTGACGGTCAAAAGGTACGTGCCGCTGTGTTGGGGTTGGGCAAGGGTGATGATTGGGTTTTGCTCGTTGGTTCGACTGAAGCCATTAGGCCCCGACCAAGCATAGGTAGCTCCTGCCCCCGCATCTGCCGCAGAAAGCATGAGGGTTTGACCAGCGCATTTTGGACTATTGGAAGTGGCTTGTGCAATGGGACGGTCTTTGATGACTGCCTCCGTGGTAGTGGTTTGGCTACAACCGTTTACGTCGGTGACTTTGACCGTATAAATACCCGATTGCGCAAGCGTTGCGGGGTCGAAAGAAAAACTCGCCGCCGTTGAAACAACGCTATTGGCCGCATTTGTCCATTGATACGCCGTACCGCCCGAAGCATTAAACGTGATTTTTTCACCAATACACACAGGCCCGCTGTTGGCGGCTGTTGGTTGGGGTTTGGGATAAACCGTAATAAGTTGGTTTTTGACCGTTTGACAACCTTTATTGCTCGTGACCGTTACGGAATAACTGGTTGAGGTGGCAGGAGAAACGGTGATAGACGAAGTAGAAGCGCCCGTATTCCAGAGGTACGTTCCACCGCCTGAGGTAGTTAGGGTTGTCGAAGCGCCTTCGCAAAGAATAGCGTCATTGTTGGCAATGCCCGAATTGTCAGTGGTAGTGATGGCAACAACAGGGTTGGGATTGACTGCCAATACCGTGGTATTGTTAGAGGCAATGGGAAGAAAACAAGCGCCACCTACGGCACGTTGAACGCTGTCGATGCGTAGCAAGGCCCCGTTCTGGCTTAATGTCAAGGTTGCCGTTTGGAATGAGGCATTGCCTTGTGCATCGGTGGTGACGGAGGCGGTTAGGTTATTGGTAGTACCAATCGAATATTTTAAATTAAAGGTAGTATTGGGACGTAATCCAGAGAAGGCAACGGTGCTTTTTTGCCCTTCGCAAACTTCGTTGGCCGACATACAGCCAAAGACCAACGGTGTTTGATCATTGCCTACCAAAATCTCTACTTTGTTGCTTTCTGCTGAAGTTGGTTGAGTACCTGTCAGCACGATGGTTCCTGAAAGTTTGAAACCCATCCCAAAGTCCACATTTCTGATGGTCCAACTGCTAAGACCTGCGCCACTAAAGTTGCCAACGGCATTCCCGTTGAGCACTACGTTGGTAAAAGCTACACTTCCTGTAGGTTCATTTTGACTACCTACTACCAGCTGCATGACGTTCATGGCACAGCTATTTTGTCCCGAACGATACGTATTTATAGCCGCCGCTACGTTGGGATACGTAAGCGTAAATGTACCTGCACTGTTGACAATGCTCGCTTTGAGTACATCGGTGGCGGGGTCATATTCAAAGGTAACGTCGTTGTTGCCCGAACGCCAGCTGGCATCCGTTTGGGTTCGGCGGGGTGGGGCGATGCCTAAATCTGGGATTCCTACGTATAACTCTTTTTCGGAGGGCAAACCAAATGAACGGTAACGTACACCTACCAAAGAAGTAAAGTTGGCAGGCGCTCCTGCCGATACGGTGGCCGTTGGTAGCGCTGCATTGATGCCTAAACTATAGGTAACAACGGGCGATTGGCAACCGTTGGCGTCGGTGACTCGGTAAGAAATCGTAGCGACACCTGTGCCAGTTGGGGTAATGTTGGCCGTACCGTTGTTATTATTGGTTAGGGTTAATAAACTAGCCCCTGATGTAACTTGCCACGTGTGTGTATAAGGAGTGGTACCTCCGTTTGGATTACCATTGAGGGTAATTGAGTTGTTGATACACAAATTACTCGGCCCAGTAATACTGGCTATCGGCGACGGATTTACCGTTAAAGAAACAGAAGTTGTATCAGAACAACCTTCGGCGGTTGTCGCAATAACGGTGTAAGTTCCTGTATTTGAGGTGGTGGCGCTGGCGATGGCTGGGTTTTGGTCAGTACTGGTAAAACCATTTGGCCCCGTCCAAGCGTAGGTAGCGTTGGCGATGGTCGGGGTCGTTGTAAAACTAACAGGTTGTCCTGCGCAAACGGGATTGGGCGCTACTGAAGCCGAAATCTCAGGTTTTGTTTTGATGGAAATAACGACATTGCCATTCATCGTGGCAGCACAAACGGGAGAGGTTGTTGAACTCGCCTCCACGGTGTAGGTCCCTGTGGGTGTTTGTGGGCCAAAATTCAGGGCAGCACCCGTACCTGAAACCGCAGTCCCCACATTTTGTCCGTTTCGTTTTAGTTGGTATAAAAAACCTGTTTCTGAACCACTCAGACCTACAGATACACCTGGACTTCCTGCACAGTAAGCACCTCCACCAGTGACGTTATAAAGTTGGGGTTGAGGGAAAACCGTTACTGTTGTGTTTTTTTGTTCAACACAACCTTCGCGGCTATCGGTTACTTTGATGCTGTATGTCGTTGTTGTTGCAGGATTTACCGTGCGTGTGGTTGCGGTACTGCCATTTTCCCACTCGTAGGTAAGTGTGCTTGCGCCACCCGTGGCACTGGCCGTAAGTGTGACAGGTTGTCCCGCACAAATGGGCGTTGGAGTGGCTGAAAGGTTGACCGTAATAGGAGGAGCAATGCGTAAATCGGCGGCGCGTTTGAGGGTACATCCTCGGCTGTCGGTGATGACCACTTCTACCAATAAATAATCGTTGGTGGTAAAAGAACGAGGATTGCCTGTTTGGCCGTCTTGCCACGTATAAGTATAACCTGTGCCGCTACCTCCTGATGCTATAACGTTGTACAACATGTATTCTCCAACGCAGACGGTATCATCGAGCGCTTGTAGTTCGCCAGAGATGGGCGGCAGTTCGTTGACCGTAATACTACCATTCATCATCACCGAACACGCTGGGTTGGCGGTTGTGCTTGCTCTTACTTGGTACGTTCCTCCAAAATAATTGCCTATTGACAAGGCTGAACCCGTTCCCATTTTCCCTTGGCCTATGTTGACGGTATTGCGAACAAGCTCGTACAACACACCCGTTTGTGAGCCGCTTAGGGTCAATGGGATGCCGTTCACTCCCGCACAAATGGTCAAATCACTTGGCGCGGTTAAGGTAAAAAGTTGAGGTTTAGGAATGACTGTTATTGTGACGGTATCGCGGTCTGTACAGCCATTGGCATCGCTTAGGCTGACAATGTAGCTTGTGGTAGTCGTAGGGCTAACGGTTTTCGCTGCTCCTGTTCCCAAACCATTGTCCCAACTATACGTATAAGGTGTTGTTCCGCCTACCGTCGTGGCATTCAAGGTGACAGCTGTTCCTTCGCAAATAGTTTGGTCAGCACCAGCATTTACATCAGGCGTGGGGTTCACTTTGACCAAAGTAGTGGTGGTATTTTGGCAATTATTGGCATTATATACGCGAAGCGTGTAGGTACCTGCCTGTGCCAATTGAACATTTGACAGGGTAAACTGCTGGGCAGTAGCCACAATAGCTCCACTGGCGTTTTTCCACTCGTAATTTACGCCTGCTCCTGCGTTTGCCGCCGACAAAATAACGCTACCGCCTACACAAGCAGGGGAGGTGTTGGAAGCTGATGCGGTAAGCTGCGCTGCTTGACCCACCACAACGTCGGAGGTAGTGGTAGTACAGCCGTTGGTATCGGTAACACGCACGCGGTAAGTGCCTGCGGTAAGGCCAGAAAATTGATTGCTGGTTTGGGTCGTGCCAAAAGACGTACAGTTACTTCCGCTACAAAGGGCATACACCAAGCCGCCCGTTCCGCCACTGGCGGTTAGGCTAATTTTTCCATCATTTCCCCCAAAACAGGTTGCAATGGTAGGTGTAGCCGTGGCCGAAATGGCCGTAGGTTGGGTAATGGTATAACTTGCTGAAACCTTACAGTTGTCATTATCAGTGACTGTCACAGTATATGTTCCTGCGGTAAGATTAGCAACGTCTTCTGTGGTTGCAATGATTGTTCCTCCGCTATTTTTCCATTCATAACTTTTAATGGAGGTAACACTCGTGGCGGTGATATCCACTTTCCCATTAGCGCCACCGTTGCAGGTGACGTGGGTGAGGTTGGCAGTAATGCTTATCTGGATGGGCTGGGTAATGGTAGCTGTGGCGGTGGTCGTACAGCCTTTACCATCGGTGACAGTAACGGTATAGTTTCCAGCGGGCCGTCCTACAATGCTACTGCCTCCCGTGCTGCCATCTGACCAAGTATAAGAATAAGGGGATGTTCCACCGTTGACATCGACGGTAATGGCACCGTCTGTCCCGTCAAAACAACTCACGTTCTTGACCGTCACAGACGCGGTCATGGGATTGGGTTGATTGACGTTGATATTTTTGGTGGTCGTGCAGCCGTTCCCGTCTTTTACCGTGACATTATAGGTGCCAGCGGCAACGGCATTGAAAACGTTTTGGCTTTGAAAAGCACCATTGTTGAGTTGGTACTGTAACGGGGATGCACCTGTGGCCGTTACGGTGATGGTTCCGTTGGCTTGACCAAAACAAATGGCGTCTGTTTTGGTCAGACTGGTAATGTTTGGAAGGGCATTTACCGTAATTTTGATGTCGTCGGTGGCTGTACAGCCTTTGGTATCGGTGACTGTGACAGTATAGATAGTCGTTGAACTTGGCGAAACGGTTTGGCTGGCGCTGTTGTTCGCGCCATTGCTCCAACTGTAACTGTAATTGGGGGTTCCTCCGCTGGCTGCGGCTGTGATTGTAGCCGAGCCGCCCGCGCAAATGGCTTGGTCAACCCCCAAGTTGACGGAAGGTTTGGGGTTGATAACAACCGAAAAGGTTTGTGCTTGACTTGTACAGCCATTGGCCGATCCTGTAACGGTAAACGTACCCGTAATGGGGGAGTTAGTGGCATTGGTAGCCGTAAATACGGGAACTTGACCCGTACCACTGCCAGAACTCAGCCCGATGGCGGTGTTGTTGAGTTGCCAACTGAAGGTAGAGGCTGGGGTCGAAGTAAAATCTGTTAAATCAACAGAAGTGCCAGCACAGTATTGAAGCGGTGTTCCTGAAGCCGTAGGTAATGTTATTTTCGGGATAGCATATACCGTAAGCGCAACTGGGTTGGAGGCGATGCGGCAATACCCAATGCTAATATTACCTTGTTCTGCGGCGAGTAGTCGATATTTTGTTCCAGCAGGTGCCGAAGAAACGGAGGTATTGAGCGAAGTAGCTCCCGCAATATCCGTCCAAGTGCTTCCATTGTCGCTGCTTTGTTGCCACTGAAATTGTGGATTGTTATAGCCTGGTGAAATAGAGCCACTTAGGCTTACATTGCCACCTTCACAGATACTAGGCACATTGGCCGATACAGAAATAGTGGGGCCACAAGGACGGAACGTAATGTCATCAAGAAGTAGGTCGTTTCCACATCCACCTGCGGCATTGTTAATGATTTTTAAAACAACCTGGGTTTGGCTGGCAGGGGTTGTAAAAACAAACCCGTACTGTTTCCAAGTGAGTGAGGAAGATTCTGGGATATTTCCTGTGCTATAAGAGCCGAGAAGTGTACCCGAAAGAGACTCGATGCGGAAGGTAAGATTGGGGTCTATTCCGCCACCACTACAGGCGGTTGGTCTAAGTAAGTTGGCAATCCAGCCCGCAAATTCGTAAGTAGTGTTTCCACAAAGTCCACTGATGGTTTGGCGGTAAAACTCGCCGATTGTGTAAGACGCATTGTAAATAGCCATCCGACCGTTGACGTCACCAGGGGTGTGGTCTTCGGCTACATCAAACCAAGAATTGCTAAAACAAGAAAAAGTACTGTTCGTGACGGTGTAGTTGCCGTCATTAGGGCATGAGTTGGTTTGCTGAGTATAAGTGGTACTAGCTCCTGTGGCCGAAGTTGGCAAGGTGGTATAGCCTGTTCCTGTGCCAAACGTGATGTTTACCACTGGGTCACCAAGACTTCCTGTGCAAGTTTGGGCAAAACTGTAGCGTATCGAGCCCAATAACAAGGCCGAAAGAACAAAAAATGCCGTTACTAACGTTTTGATTCTATGAAACATTCACACGAGTTGACTAAGCCTATCTCAGACTTAGCCAAAATCGTGCCATTTAGTAGAGTACTCCATTATGATTCCCAAATTATACTTTCTTTGGTTTCGTACCAAGGCTCCATCATTGGGGCATAATTTTTTTCAATAACGTTTCTTTTTGTCTTCATTGTGGGAGTAAGCATGTTATTATCGACCGTCCAAGTGCCCTTTATGATGACTATTTTTTGCACTCTTTCGTATGTTTTTAGGCGAGGATTTAGGTCAGAAAGGGTTGAATGTAGGCTTTGATTAATGGTATCTTTGTCAAATTTTTGGGCCATTTCTGATAAAACAACGAGGGCAATGGGCTGCGGTAAGTTTTGTCCTACAACACAAATTTGCTCAATCATTTTGTTGTCGGCAAAGCCAAATTCTATCTGTGAAGGTGCTACATATTCTCCCTTCGACGTTTTATACATTTCTTTGACCCGACCCGTAATTTTGAGGTATCCATCTTCATCGACTTCGCCCACATCGCCCGTATGAATCCATCCTTCTGAGTCAATGGTGTCGGCCGTGAGGGACGGTTCACGGTAATAACCCAGCATATTCCAAGGCGAACGAGTTAGAATTTCGCCCGTACCTTCGGCAATGACGACCTCCATGCCTGGGTAAATTTTTCCTACACTCCCATCTTTGGGGGTGTCGTGGGGCATCATGCACACCGCCCCTAAGTTTTCGGTCATCCCGTAGGCTTCCTGAATGGTAATTCCCAACCGCCTGAACCAACGAATCAAGGAAATCGGCATCGGTGCCGCGCCCGTAAGCACCAACTGAGCTTCATTGAGCCCAAGCCCTTTCCTAATTTTTTTCTTGACAATACCACTCAATACTGGGATTTTGAGCAACATATCTAGTTTTTTCTGCGGCATTTTGGCCAAAATACCCAACTGAAATTTGGTCCAAATACGGGGTACAGCCAAAAAATGGGTTGGGCTCGCCGCTGCTAAGTTTTTGGCAAAAGTATCAAGTGATTCGGCAAAATAAACCGTTCCGCCCGTACCCAAACTTGTCGCTTCTATAATGTTTCGCTCTGCAATGTGACACAAAGGTAAATAGGAAAAAAAACGAGGATTAGGTACATCGTACCGAAGAATGTCCTTAGTTCGGCCAACGGCCTCTGATACCGCTCGGTGCGTCACCATCACTCCTTTGGGGTTTCCTGTAGTCCCCGAAGTATAAATGATTGAAAACAAGTCATCAGGTTGAGGCGTGGGATTGTCGGAAATAGGGGCGTGGTTGGCCAAAATGTCATTCCACTGAATGTGTTCAGCGTCAGGATTATAAGTGGGAAACGATATACATTTAATAGCGGAAGAAACCCCTTTTTTCATTCCTGACCAATCGTCGAGCTTACCCACAAACAAAACCGAACAACCACTGTGGGTGAGCACTTGCTGAAGCTGGTCGGCGGTAAGGGTGGCATAAAAAGGGACCGAAACGTGGCCTGCCACCATAATCGCTAAATCGGCAATAATCCATTCGGCACAGTTTTTGGAAACCAGCCCGATGTTGCTTTGGGGCGGTAGGTTGAGCGAGCGCAAGTAGGCCGAAACCCGCCGTACTTGATCCCCGACTTCTTTCCAAGTATAATCTCTGAAACTATCCCCAAAGGGCTGACGAAGATAGACCTGATGAGGCCGTTCTTTTTCCCAATGGTATAAATTGTCAACAAAGGTAGTTCCTTGCGTAGGCGAATTGGTGGCTTTCATCGTGGGTCAATTGATTTAGGTGTTTTAACAAAAATAGTATTATATTGTTAAAAAATTGATTTGTATTGATAAAAATCGTTTTTCTAAAAATGAAAACCTGGGGAAAATACATTGGCTTGGTTGTTATTTTGGCGGTATTGCTGTTAGTAGGTATTGGCTACCAAAGCGACAAATCACCCGAGGAACTCAGGCAGAAATACGGTCAAGCACCTTCGGATTTTATTCAGGTTGATGGAATGAAAGTGCATTATCGACGCGAAGGAAAGCGGTTGGGCAATGAAGTGCCTTTGGTATTGATGCACGGCACTGGGGCATCGCTGCATACGTGGGATGGCTGGGTAAATCAACTTGCAAGTGATTTTGAAATCATCCGATTGGACTTACCTGCCTACGGCCTAACAGGGCCAGAGCCTCGTCACGATTATTCAATGGAGGCTTATGTCGAATTTTTAGGCCATTTTTTGGATAAAGTCGGCGTTTCAGAATGTTATCTCGCTGGAAATTCGTTGGGAGGGGCTGTTGCTTGGGAGTTTGCGTTAAAACATCCGCAGCGGGTAAAAAAAATGATATTGCTTGATGCCGCAGGTTACCCACTAGTGTCGAAGAGTGTCCCCATTGCATTTAGAATGGCCCGAAACCCGATTGCCAAACATTTGATAAAATACGTTACTCCTCGGATAGTAGCCGAAAGCAGTGTAAAAAATGTCTATTTTGACGATACCAAAGTGACAGCAAGCTTGGTAGAGCGGTATTGGCTACTGACTTTGAGGGAAGGAAATCGCGAAGCGTTTGTGAAACGCCTCAATGCACCCACTACCCAGCGCCGTACTTGGAAAGATATTCATCAATTGTCGATGCCTGTGATGATTCAATGGGGGCGGCACGACGAACTTATTCCGCTGGCTATTGCCGAACGCTTTCACAACGACTTGCCCAATGACACACTTATAGTATATCAAAATGCGGGGCACGTACCTATGGAAGAAATTCCCGTACCTACGGCCAAAGATGCACGAGAATTTCTTCGTAAAAAGAACTAAGGCTTGATCAATACTTTTCCCCAACGCCCGTGCGCTTCGGCGTGGGTAACGGCTTTGGCCACCTCGTCCAATGAATAAGTGGCTTCAATCGGCATCTGCACTTTTCCCGTGGCAAGCAACTCAATCACTTCTCCAGCAACGCGGTGGCGAGTGGTAGCGTCGGTGCGCTTCATCCAGTCGGTCAGCCAAAAACCTTTGACCACAAGCTCGCGGAAAATCATCAGCCCAAAATTGATGCTAGGGTCTTGCAAACTCATCAACCCATATACCAGCATCACACCCCCTCGGCCCATACATTTGAGGGCTTCGCTGGCGGTATGCCCACCGACGCACTCCAATACGGCGCGTACACCTTCGTGGTTGGTGATTTGCTGGACTTTTTTCGGAACGTTTTCTTCTTCAGTATTGATAATTTCGTTGAGGCCAAGGGCTTTTAGTTCTTCGTTGAGCTCATTGCGGCGTACCGTTCCGATGGTTTTGATGCCTCTCATTTTACAAATTTGAATCACCATTTTGCCCAATGCAGAAGCACAGGCCGTAATCATGAGCCATTCGCCCGCTTTTACGCCCGATTCTTCCACCATCGCAACGGCCGTGAATGGGTTAACAAAAAGTTGGGCGGCCACCTCGTCCGACATGGCCTCGGGTACGGGAATGAGGGTGCGGTAGTTGGTTAAAACGTACTCGCTCCACGCGCCAATCGCCGTAAAACTCACGCGCGTACCAGTGCTAAGTTTCACATTGGCTCCTGCTTGTTCAATCACCCCAACTCCCTCAAATCCTGCGCCTGAGGGTAACTGAGGACGAATACCGTATAGGTTTTGGACAAACATAATATCGGAAGGGTTGATGGGGCTTGCCAATACCCGAATCAGTACCTCGTCGGGGCCAGGAGTGAGTGGTTGCACTTCTTCAACGTGAAGAATGTCGGCAGGTTTTCCAAAATGTTGGAATACGACTCGTTTCATAAGAGTTTTTAGGTTAATGGGTACGGAATAAAATCTAATTTTACGGTTCAATATTCGTCAATTTATTTTTATGAAGCTACTCTATACCATTTGGTGTGTTTTTTGGCTTATGCTGATTTTCTTGTTGCTGTTTCCTTTGATGTTTATTTGTCTTCAACGGGAAGCGTGGAAACCGTACGCCCATTGGTTAAACCGATTGTGGGGTAAACTGTTTTTTCCCTTGGCGGGGATTAAAATTGAAGTAGAGTATCAATTTCGTCCCGACCCTGCGCAAGCATACGTGTTTTGCGCCAATCACTTTTCATACCTTGACATTGCGGTTATGGGGGTGATTCTTGAGAACTACTTTGCTTTCGTCGGCAAACATGGGGTTAAAAATATTCCGTTGTTTGGCTATATGTTTCAAAAACTTCACATCCAGGTCAACCGCGAAAACAGCCAAAGCCGCGTAGGGTCATTAAGTCGGGCTCTAAAAACATTGGCCAAGGGGAGAAGCATTGTGATTTATCCTGAAGGAGGAATAAAAACAAAAAAGCCACCTCAAATGCACTCGTTTGTGGACGGGGCATTTAAGATGGCCATTCAGCAGCAAGTGCCAGTAGTACCTGTCACCTTGCTGACCAACTATAAAATCTTGCCTGATGAGACACCCATTCGGCTATCTCGTTATCCAATGAAAGCCATTGTACACGAGCCACTCGTGACAGTTGGGTTGGGACAAGAAGACGTTGTGACGCTCAAAAACAATTGCTTTGAGGTCATTGATAGAGCCTTACGTGGCGCTCACAAACTATAAAAAAAGCAATCAACCGAAGCTTTAGGCGACCGATTGATTGCTCTTATAATTTTGTGAATACGCCAGAATATTGGAAACAACGCTGTTTGAGGGCGTTCGCTCAATTTTGTTCATCAGACTTTTCATCTCAAGGGCATCGAGATAAAATTCTAATAACTCTTGATCCCCGATAAGGGCATCTTCTATGAGCACATTTTCGTCTTCGGTGGTTTCTTCGTAAACATACCGAATTACATCATCTGGGGTAAACAGTTGTATCATATATAGGAACGCGGTTGCTGAGTTGCTTTCGCAAATTAATCAGCGCGTAACGCATTCTCCCCAAAGCCGTGTTGATACTCACTCCTGTGGCATCGGCAATTTCCTGAAAACTCATGTCTTCGTAATGGCGCATAATAAGCACCTGACGCTGAGGATCGGGTAACCGTTGAATCAGTTCGCGGAGGTGTTCATGTGTTTCTTGACGAATTTGGAGCGACTCGATTGAGTCTTCCGAAAAGTCTAAGGTATTGAACACACTGCTTCCATCTTCAAACACTACTTCCGGGTAACGTTTATCACGCCGAAAATGGTCAATAGCCAAATTGTGAGCAATTCTCAATATCCACGGCAAAAACTTGCCCTCATCGTTATACTTACCAGATTTGATGGTATCCACAGCTTTAACGAAGCTATCTTGCATCAAATCTTCAGCTACGTACTGATCTTTAACAATCAAATAAATAGTGGTGTAAATCTTTGACTTGTGACGCTGAACAAGTTTTTCGAAGGCTTTCTCGCTGCCTTGGATGTACAATGAAACAAGCTCACTGTCGCTAACTTGGTACTTTTCCATTTTTTTATGTACAATTAGTTAACGTAAAGCGTTGTTTCGATAGTATGTCCCCCTTTTAATTTTAATGAAGAAATTTATTTTGCGTCTTATTCTTGTGCCAAAGATAAATGATAAAAAAAATATTGTGCAAGCGTTTGCCAAATTTTTTTTAAAGTGTAATCGTAACACCAAATTAAATTTCGACTATTCAGAAGAAGTCAGAATAAATGTCGGTATTACACTAATCAAAGAAAAAATAGGATAGGTGTTTAAATTTTAATTTTTTTAATCTTTAAACACCGTATTTCTTCTAAGTAACAGCAACTGGTTTTTAGACTAAGCTACCCAGCGTGTTAATTCAGCCAAGGTAACTCTGCCTTCATAAATTGCTTTGCCGACAATCACGCCAAAAAGATTCATTTCGGCCAAACGCTCAATGTCACCAATGTTGCTTACACCGCCGCTGGCAATGATATTCAGCTCGGGGCAATGCTCTTGAAGGTTTTTGTACAAATCAAAGGAGGGGCCTTGAAGTAACCCATCTTTGGCGACGTCGGTACTGATGGTGTACTTGGCTCCTTTTTCTACCCATTGTTGCACAAAATCATATACCCACAAACCTGTGCCTTCTTCCCAACCGCTCACGGCTACGCGTTCGTTGCGGGCATCAGCGCCCAAAATCATTTTGTCGCCGCCGTGTTGGTTAAGCCACGTTTCAAATAAGTCGGGATTTTTTACGGCAATGCTACCGCCTGTTACCTGTTTTGCTCCCGAATCGAAAACAATGCGTAGGTCGTCGTCAGACTGTACCCCGCCGCCGAAGTCGATGTGAAGCTGAGTTTGGGTGGCGATTCGCTCCAATACTTTCCAGTTGACGACTTTTTTTGCTTTGGCGCCGTCCAAGTCCACCAAGTGGAGGCGAGTCAAGCCTGCATCTTCAAACTCTTTGGCAACTTCGAGCGGGTTTTCGTTGTAAATGGTTTTTTGACCGTAATCGCCTTGCGTGAGGCGGACGCACTTGCCTTCAATGAGGTCAATGGCAGGAATGATATGGAACATAAAGACTTAGTCAATAAATATACCTTCGGAGGTTCAGGACGAAGGTTAGAGGTGAGTTTTTGCGGTAAAATTAAGGAGTGTAAGTGGGTTTAACAATACTGAGTACCTTTGTAGGAACTTTTCACTAGATTTTGAGCATTGAAAAGTGGTAATCGGTGCTGAACAGCATGACAAAATAGAAATGTTATACCCGCAAGATTTAGAACAAAAATTAGGTTTTGACCGTATCCGTGAGCACTTGAGAGAGCTTTGCTTGAGCCCGCTTGGGCAAGCATTTGTGCAGAAGATTCGCTTTTCGGACAATTTTGCCGTCATTGATAAACTCACTCGCCAAACCGCCGAAATGAAGGCGATTATGGAAGAAACCTCGGGAGAGTTTCCTGCCCAAAATTATTTGGACGTGACGTCTGCCCTCGAAAAAATTCGCATCGAAGGCATGTTGCTCTCGTTGGAGGAGTTTTATGACCTGAAACTATCGCTTCGTACGATTCGTCAGGTGCTGAAATTTTTGGCCGACCAAGAGGATGACCGCTTTCCGTTTTTACGGGAGTTGGCAGGGAATGTGAAGGTAGAGAAATCGGTCAGTGATTCTATCGACCGCATTATTGATGACCGTGGTTTGGTACGCGACAACGCTTCGCCTGAGTTGGCGGACATTCGGCGACGGCTAATTTCTGAGGCGGCGACGGTGCGTAAAAAATTGGAATCTATCCTAAAACACGCCAAAAATAGTGGCTGGGTCAACGATGACGTGTCGTTTACGGTGCGTAACGGCCGCATGGTGATTCCGATTTCGGCCGAGCACAAGCGCAAATTAAAAGGGTTTGTTCACGACGAATCAGCGACGGGACAAACGCTCTTCATGGAGCCTGCCGAAGTACTGGATGCCAATAACGAGATTCGTGAGCTGGAATACGCCGAACGCCGCGAAGTGAATCGTATTTTGATTCAGTTGGCCAACCAAATTCGTCCGCACTTGAGCGATTTGCAGCGGGCGTATCAGTTTTTGGGGATGGTTGATTTTATCCGTGCCAAGGCTAAACTAGCGTCATTGTTGGATGCTTCGCAGCCTACGTTTGTGAATCAGCCCATGATTGATTGGCGGCAAGCGCGGCATCCGCTGTTGTATTTGTCTTTCCAACAGCAAGGTCGAAAGGTGGTGCCGTTGACCATTCAATTGTCGCAACAGCAACGGATTTTGGTCGTTTCGGGTCCCAACGCAGGTGGAAAATCGGTTTCACTCAAGACCATTGGCTTAGTACAATATATGTTTCAATGTGGGCTGTTGGTGCCCATGCGAGAAGATTCCAAAATAGGGCTTTTTCAAAACTTGTTTATTGATATTGGTGATGAGCAAAGCCTTGATAATGACTTGAGTACGTACAGTAGCCACCTCACCAACATGAAGTACTTCTTGAACTTTAGTCAGAAGAAAACCTTGTTTTTGATTGACGAATTTGGAACGGGAACCGAGCCAAGTTTGGGTGGAGCAATTGCCGAAGCGATTTTAGAAGATTTGACCAAATCGGGCGCGTACGGAGTCATTAATACCCACTATACCAACCTCAAAACCTACGCCGATAAAACGCAGGGGTTGGTCAATGGTGCGATGCGCTATGATGGGGAGCATTTGGAACCACTTTATGAACTCGAAATTGGGAAACCAGGAAGTTCGTTTGCGTTTGAAATTGCCTCAAAAATTGGATTACCCAAGGCTGTCGTGCAGCGGGCAAAAGGGAAGTTAGGTTCTCAACAGGTTAACTTTGAGAAGTTGATAAAAGAATTGGAAATTGAGAAAAAGGTCTTTTCGGAGAAAAATATTGAGGTAGGTATTAAGGAGCGAAAATTGGCCCAGCAATTGGTCGAAACGACGGCATTGCAATTGCGCTTAGACAATGACCAAAAGAAAATTCTGAACGACGCCAAGCAAAAAGCGAAGCAATTGTTGGCCGATACGAATCAGCGTATTGAGAATACCATTCGGGAAATCAAAGAGAAAAAAGCCGAGCGCGAACCTACCAAGCAAGTCCGCCAAGAATTGGAGAAATTTGAGGAAAAAGAACTCGTGCTTCAGCCCGTAAATGAACCTGAAAAGGAGGAGTTTTTGCCCGAAAAAGGAGAAATTGCTGTTGGTAGCTTTGTTCGAATCAAAGGCCAAACGACGGTAGGAGAGGTGTTGGTGATGAAAGGAAAAGATGCCGAAATTCGGATTGGTGACCTAAAATCAAACGTAAAATTAAACCGTTTGGAAAAGGTGTCAAAGAAGGCATTTAAGGAAGCTACGGGCGAAAAAAGCGCGGGAATCCGCCTCGGAGGAATTGATATGAACGAGAAAATGCTCAATTTTAGTTTTAACCTTGATATTCGAGGAAAACGGGGCGAAGAGGCGATGATTGAGCTTGATGAACTTATCAACAACGCCATTATGCTGGGCTACGACGAATTGCGAATTGTGCACGGCAAAGGCGATGGTATTTTGCGGCAATTGGTTCGGAATCACCTCAAAACGTTTAAGCAAGTAGGAAAAATGACCGACGAACACCCCGACCGTGGCGGAGCAGGAGTGACGATTGTTCAGATGAAATAATATGACAATGCAAGGGCCAATTGGGGTATTTGATTCGGGGTACGGAGGGTTGACAATTTTAAAAGAATTGGTCAAGCAATTACCGCAATACGATTATTTGTATTTGGGAGATAACGCGCGTGCTCCTTATGGCACGCGCTCGTTTGATACGGTTTATCATTACACGTTGGAGTGCGTAGAAGCATTGTTTGCCAAGGGATGCCACTTGGTGGTTTTGGCCTGTAATACGGCCTCGGCCAAAGCATTACGGAACATCCAACAACTGGATTTACCACACATTGCGCCCGATAAACGCGTATTGGGCGTCATTCGCCCGACGACGGAAGTAATAGGTACGTTTACGGAGAGTCAGCACATCGGTATCTTTGCCACGGTAGGAACGGTTGCTTCGGAGTCGTATTTGGTAGAAATTGAGAAGTTTTTCCCAAAAGCAAACGTCCACCAAGAAGCGTGTCCTATGTGGGTGCCGTTGATAGAAAATGGAGAATTTGACAGTGACGGTGCCGATTATTTTGTCAAAAAACACATTGAACACTTGCTCGGCCAAGCGCCAAATATAGATGCAGTTTTGCTAGGGTGTACGCATTATCCCTTGTTAATCAAAAAGATACGTCAATTCTTGCCTGCTCATATCCGCATTGTTAACCAAGCAGAAATTGTGGCAGCGAGTTTGGCTGACTACCTTCATCGCCACCCTGAAATAGAAGCAAAATGTGCTAAAAACTCGCAGCGGATCTTTTATACAACCGACTCAACGGAGGCATTTGACCGTCAATCGGCGGTGTTTTTTGGGCAAGAAGTGAAGAGCCTTCACCTTGATTTGGGGAAATAGGAAAAATTAGAAATTAGTACATTGTTAGCTAAGTTTCATTAAAATTTACCCGCAGATGCGCGCAGATTAAATCCACGCAGATGGACGCGGATCAATAACTACATACGTCGCTTCGTCAGCGGCTTTCTGCGGGTAAAAATAAAATTATTTACTTGACTCTTCGTTCGGTACGACAAGACAAAATAACCTATTCTTCGGCCAACGTCCGCGAAAGATTGATGCTATAAATGCCGATGGAAGGAATGGCTGCGGCCAAAATTCCAATCAAAATAGCACCGCCAAACAACCAAATTTCTTCGGTGAGAAGGCTAAAATCAGAGAAAGAATAGTGGTAATCTGACTCGGCAGCGCGGCTGAATAACCACAAACCTAAGCGACTCAACAGCACTCCCGCTATGTAGCCCGCCACGCCAAGCATGATTCCTTCGAGTAAAAGCATCACAAAAAGCTTGGTGCGGGTAGCGCCCATGGAAAGCATCAAGGCCATTT
Organism: Runella sp. R5_40; assembly: GCF_057652295.1. Taxonomy (NCBI): domain Bacteria; kingdom Pseudomonadati; phylum Bacteroidota; class Cytophagia; order Cytophagales; family Spirosomataceae; genus Runella; species Runella sp. R5_40. The sequence goes on from NZ_JBYFCH010000008.1 coordinate 259,238, forward strand.
CGTATTTACGTTCTTTCAACGAATTGTAAAGAGAAATAAACACACTCACGCCCGCAATCAAAATGATAATCAGGGCAATAGCGCGCAGGGTGTCGATGCCCACACCGAGCATTGAAAACAAGCGATTGATTTCAAACGCTACCGAAGCGGCCTGCATTTTGGTATTTTCGTTGATAAAACGAGGCAATGCCACCATTCCCATTGGGTTACGGAATTTAATTAACATGCTCGTAATTTCTTGACTTGGGTCGTCGGTTTGGGTAGAGTCGTCACCCATGAGCAAGTTGGTTACATTGGCCCCTTGGCCTGGCGTTTCGGCATGTTCGTGAATGGCCCAAACGCTCGAAATATCAGTCAAAATCAACTGGTCAATCACCGAATTGTTGGTTTCAAAAACCCCCACAACCTTGTATTTTTTGTCGCCATGTACGTCGTCCATGTTGTCGAAACCGTGGCCTCCTGCAAATACATCTCCTACTTTGAGCCCCGTAACGCGCGCTACTTTCGCACCGATGGTTGCTTCCATTGCTTTTTCAAAAAGCCGCCCTTCCGATACATTGGCTTCAAAATGTTTAGGGTATTTGGGATTGGTTCCTACGATGCGAAACGATAGATAATTGTCGCCCATCGACAACGGAATCGCGGTTTTAACCAGCGGATTGCGCATTATTTTTTGCGCTTCGTCGAGCGAAATATTCCCCGTAGGAGAGTCGATTTGGTAAATACTTGACAAAATAAGCTGCAACGGGCTGCCTTTAGCCCCTACAACCATGTCGATACCTTTGATGTTACGGCGAAATTGCTCGTCAAGTTGTTTGTTGAGAAGTAACAACAACGAAATGATACCAATTCCGAGCGTCATGAGTAAGGCACTCAGAAAACTATTGAGCTTTTTGTCTTTGAGATTGGCCCAGCTAATCTTGAAAAGGTTCATCGGTGTATAATCGGATAGAGAAAATGAGTTACCAAAGTTACGGATAGATGCTGTGATAGACGGTATTCGTTGTCGATATTTTATTGAGGCTCGATGTTAGTTGATGTAAGTCAGTTAGTTAGCGTGATATTCATCATACTTAACATTGGAACACAAAGCTACCTTGAGGCATCAGTTCAAACCAATAAACACTTAGCACAATGAAAAAGATATTAGTCCCAACCGATTTTTCTGGTTTTGCCAATAATGCCCTCGAAGTGGCTGCCGATATAGCTTTGAAAACAAATGCCTCGATAATGCTGCTTCACGCCAATGAAAAAATGGTGACAGCTACGCCGTTGGCCGAGTACTATCTGTACGACAAAGCCATTGAGGATGAGTACCTTGATATGGTGAATGAAAGTTTGAAAAAGACCCTCGCTGAGATAGCGGACAACGATAAGTTTGCACGGGTTAAAATAGAAACGGCCGTGATTGGTGGCCCAATGGTCAGTGTAATTGAAGAAGTGGTAAAGGACCACGCCATTGACCTGATTGTGATGGGAACACGCGGTGCTTCGGGCATGGAAGAGTTTTTTATTGGCTCTAATACCGAAAAAGTAATTCGTCGTGCTCCATGTCCTGTGTTGGCTGTGCCTAAAGCGGTGACGTCGTTCAATAAAATTGTGTTTCCCACGACCTTGAAAGAAGACCAGAAAGGGGCATTCAGTGCCTTGGCCGAATTACAAGATATTTTCCACGGAGAAATTACGCTGTTGTACCTCAACAATCCCAGTCATTTGAAAGATAACGCAGCGATTGAAGCGCGTAAAAATGAGTTGTTGAAAGCAACGGCACTCGGAAAAGCAACATTGTTTGTGTCGGATGCCGACGTCTTTAATGAAGAAGAAGCAATTTTGGATTTTGCGCACCAACAAAAAGCCGATTTGATTGTGATGGCTACGCACCAACGCCGCGGATTGGCGCACATGTTCATGGGAAGTATCACGGAAGATACCGTCAATCACTCTGATATTCCTGTGCTTAGCATTAGTATTCGATAGAAGGGGGCAGTGGTTACTCATATCTGTGTCAGTGGTTACTTATAACCACGCCTGAGGTTTCTCACAACCGAGTATCGCAAGGTTTTGAGAAACCTTTTTTTCGGGATGAGAGCATCCCTCAGCACGCTTTTGTGTCAGTGGTTACTTATAACCACGCCCGAGGTTTCTCAAAACCGAGTGTCGCAAGGTTTTGAGAAACCTTATTTCGGGATGAGAGCGTCCCTCAGCACGCTTTTGTGTCAGTGGTTACTTATAACCACGCCTGAGGTTTCTCAAAACCGAGTATCGCAAGGTTTTGAGAAACCTTTTTTTCGGGATGAGAGCATCCCTCAGCACGCTTTTGTGTCAGTGGTTACTTATAACCACGCCTGAGGTTTCTCAAAACTGAGTGTCGCAAGGTTTTGAGAAACCTTATTTCGGGATGAGAGCATCCCTCAGCACGCTTTTGTGCCAGTGGTTACTTATAACCACGCCTGAGGTTTCTCAAAACCGAGTATCGCACGATTTTGAGAAACCTTATTTCGGGATGAGAGCATCCCTCAGCACGCTTTTCAGCACCGTAATTTTTTAAAAAGCCATTCTTTCTCTACTTCTTTCACTTCTGAGGGTTGAAGTGAACCCAATTTTACGTCCTCAATCGACCAACGAACCAACCGCAACGTCGGAAACCCTACGGCGGCCGTCATGCGGCGTACTTGGCGGTTTTTTCCTTCGTGAAGCGTAAGGGCTACCCAACTCGTCGGGATGTTTTGGCGAAATCGTACGGGAGGATTACGTTCAGGCAAAAGCGGTTCATTGACCAGTTGTTGCACTTTAGCGGGCAAGGTCGCGTGTGGTTTTCCATCAATCGAAATCGTTACGCCCGTTTGAAGTTGGTGACAAGCTTCCTCCGAGATTTGCCCATCCACCTGCACAAAATAAGTACGCTGATGCTTAAACTTAGGATTGAGAAGACGGTTGTTAAGGAACGTGTCGTTGGTCAAAAGTAGCAGCCCCTCGCTATCAGCATCAAGGCGACCAACGGGGTATATATCTTTCGGGAAGTCAAACGGTAAATCAGCCAACGTAGGCTTGTCGCCTTCCTTTGAGAACTGCGACATCATTCCGTAGGGCTTATAAATCAGGAAGTAACGGTATTTCATTTAAAAAATCGGCTATCGAACGAGAAGGGAATACTTTCCACCACCTTTATTTCTTGCATCCTTGGGTGATTCGGATTGATGAGGTAATTGAATGACATAGGAACAATCACCGAAGGAATGGCCATTATCAGCGAAGATTGCTGTTTAACCCAGTCGTTCGTAAATTGTTGAGTAGTAGGCGAAGTATAAATGCTATTCCAACCGTGAAAACTTGGCTTTTTGAAGGCGAAAAACGTGCATCATCTAAATGTAAACGCCGTACTCGATGCGTCCTAGGGCAGTTTCTACTACGTTTAAGCCCGTGATTGTGGCCAATAACTGAATCGGGGCTTCTCCATTCATGGTTCGCAAGGGGCGTCGTAACCAGCGCTGAAACTTTTCTCGGCTCTCAAAAACGCTTTCTCCGTATTGAAGAACTTTCTTCAGTTGCAATAACCGATCAGAGGCGCTGGCATCAAGACGAGCGTCTTCTTTGTAGCGATGGTAAGTACGCTCGGACAGGTTTAAAATTCGGGCCATTTCGCGGTCATTGAGGTCATACACATTGGCCAACGCATCGGCGTCGTTTTTAGTAAGACCTTCTCGCGTTTTTTCGATGAGTAAAAAAGGGTCATCGAAGGTCAACAACAGAAAAGACGATTGTTGAGGTTGTGTAATCATGCCTTTGTTATTTGACACAAATATAACTGCAATTTGGCACACTTTTGTTCCTGAGAACCCTAAAACGCTTTATAGGTTCTCAATAATCATAGCCGAAGCGCCACCTCCGCCATTACAAATAGCGGCGAGGCCGTATTTACCTCCTTTTTGCGTGAGTACATTTTGAAGTGTAACGACGATACGTGCACCCGAGCAGCCAAGTGGGTGGCCCAGTGACACCGCTCCGCCAAACACGTTGGTTTGCTCATGCGATATGCCCATTTCTTTCATAAAGGCCATCGTCACGACTGAAAATGCTTCGTTTACTTCAAAATAATCAATATCGCTTATACTCAGTCCTGCTTTTTTGAGGGCTTTCGGTGCGGCAACGGTAGGCGCGGTGGTAAACCATTCGGGTTCGTGCTCGGCATCGGCAAACGACACAATGCGCGCCAACGGAGTGATACCGAGTTCTTTGACTTTGGCTTCGCTCATCAAAATCGTCGCCGCTGCTCCGTCGTTGATGGTAGAAGCATTGGCCGCAGTCACGGTGCCTTCTTTCGTAAAAGCAGCCCGCAACGACGGGATTTTGTCAAATTTTACATTTTTATATTCTTCGTCTTGAGCAAACGTAGTAGGGTCACCTTTTTTCTGGGGAATTTGAACGGGTACTACTTCCTGCTGAAAATTTCCTTCGCTCCAAGCGGCGGCACTTCGTTCGTAAGAAGCAATGGCAAACGCATCTTGCTCTTCGCGACTGAAACCGTATTTGCTGGCGGTAGCATCGGCGCATACGCCCATGGCCATGCCGCCATAGACATCGGTAAGGCCGTCTTTGGCAAGACCGTCGATGAAGGTTCCGTTGCCGTAGCCATAGCCACCAAAACGGGCTTTGTCGAGGTAAAACGGAATTTGAGACATGTTTTCCATTCCTCCCGCAACTACCACATCGGCGTCGCCGAGTAGGATGTCTTGGGCGGCCATCATCATAGCTTTCATGCCCGACGCACACACTTTGTTGACGGTTGTGCAAGTAGCGTTTTTGCTAAGTCCTGCAAAGATAGCTGCTTGGCGCGCAGGCGCTTGGCCGAGATTGGCCGAAACGACATTGCCCATATATACCGCTTGAACTAGGTTGGAATCTATATTAGCTTTGGTAAGTGCCCCGCGGATGGCGGCCGCCCCTAATTGCGTAGCCGAAACCGTTGACAAAGAACCCCCAAAACTTCCGATGGGAGTGCGGGCCGTGGATACTATATAAACCGATTGCATGTCGATGATGAAAATAAATTGGTTTAAGATATAAAGAACCAAAGGTAAAGGTTTTTCGGTTTGTTCAATATGACTCGACCGTATTACTGGCTTGGTGCCATTTTTGTATTCTTTGCTGCTTTTTGTTTTGCCATGAAAGGCATTTTTATCAAGTTAGCTTTCCGTCATGAGATTGATGCGATTTCACTTCTAACACTGCGCATGGGGCTTTCTGTTCCTTTTTATGGACTCATCGCTTGGCGGCTTTCTTCCCAAAAAGACAACGTCCGTTTTACACCCAAACAATGGCTATGGGTGGTTTCGATGGGGATTACGGGCTACTATTTTGCGAGCTATTTCAACTTTTTGGCTTTCCATTACATTACAGCGAGCTTGGAGCGCATTTTATTGTTTATTTATCCAACGTTTGTGTTGTTAATCAATGCTTTTTTTCGGAAAAAGGCGATTACCAAACTTCAAATAGGAGCAGTGGCGCTGACTTATACGGGTATCGTGCTGGCTTTTGCCCAAAATGTAGATTCATCCCAGCAAAAGGACTTGTTTTGGGGTTCTTTTTGGGTGATTATCAGCGGGTTGGTGTATGCGGTTTATTTGGTGGGAAGTGATAAGATTATCTCCCAAATCGGTGCCCAAAAATTCACGGCTTATGCCATGATAGCTGCTACTGTACCGACGGTTATCCATTGTTTTGTGGAAAATGGGCTACACATAGGTCATTACCCGTCGGAAGTTTATTGGATTGGGCTGGTAATGGCGCTTTTTATTACGGTGTTACCCTCCTTCGCTCTGACCGAGGGCATCAAACGAATAGGCTCAGGCAATGCCGCCATTATTGCTAGTATTGGCCCTGTTTTTACCATTTTTGTGGCAACTGTCGTTTTGGGAGAACAAATTTCAGCCCTACAAATTGTCGGCACGTTGCTGGTGTTATTGGGCGTATTTTTGATTGGCTGGAAAGGCAATAAATGGGAATGTCGAGGGTCGAGTGCAGAATGTCGAATGGGGAACATTTTTTATTCGACATTTAAAAAAAGGTAATTTTGGCGGAACGTAATTTTGGTAAAAATGCTCTTTCGTCGATTGTATAAATTCCATGAGCAGGTCAAATCTAGCTGGGTTTGGCTTACGCTTACTTCTTACATCATTACCGCTCTGCTGACCATTGGGTTACATGGTTGGCAACCAGGTCAAAAGGGGGTATTGTTAGATGGCTATCTGACAGCACTGGCGGGGATTTTGACAACCATCGTGGTGACCACTTTCTCGTTTGTGTTTGTGGCCTTGCAGCTGGCTTCCGTACAATTTTCGCCCCGAATTATCCGCTCTTTTTTTGAATACGACCACTTTAGCCGTTTTTTCTTGTGGTCGTTTTTGGCCTGCGTGGGGTACTTGATGGGGCTTCAGTATTTCGGCTGGTCGGAGGCATCGTTGATTTACCCGAAATTTGGCATCGTCGGTAGTTTTTACCTGATTCTGATGGTATTCCCTTTGTTTATTCACCACATTGTTGGCAATATCAATGCCTCCAGCATTACCCAAAATATTGCTCGTCGCACCATTGAAGAAATTGACGAATTGTATGAGCCGCTATCTCCTACCGAAGTGGAGACGGGAAAGGTACGAATCTTAGCCCCCGTAAGTGGTTATTTGGATTCCATTCGCTACGAGGCATTGGAGGCCTTGTTTCCGTTGGAAAAAGAGGTAAAAATGACCGTTCGACCGCACATCGGGAGTTTTGTGATTAAAGGAGGGGTGCTTGCAGACATTGATTGTCCGCCCGCGATGCGCGATTTTTATGCACAGCTGACAAAGCCGATTCAGGGCTGTTTTGTCATTGATAAGTTCCGAAGTTATAAACAGGATATTCCGTTTGGGATTCGCCAATTGGTGGACATTGCCATCAAAGCCATTTCGCCCGCGGTCAATGACCCAACGACGGCCCTCAATTGTATCGACTACCTTGGTTCGATTATCCAACGGGCTGCGCAAAGCGAAGCAAATTCGCGGGAAGCTAAGCTGTTGGCCCAAAAGAACATTCACATACGAGAGTTTAGCTTTGAGCAATTGGTGGATTTGGCGTTTGACCAAATCTATTTTTGGGGAAAGGAAGATTATATCGTCGTACGGCATTTACTGAAAACCATCACGAATTTGCTACCTTTTATGCCTTCGGAAGACAAGCTAAATGTGTTGTTTCGACAGGTAGAAGACTTTGAATTACAGTACCTTCACGATGAAGAACAAAAAGGGAAATTAACCGCAACTTTTCCCCGAAAAGAACACCGCAATAGCCTCCGCGACCATTTGGCCGAATTTTACGAAGGGGCTTTAGAAGCAATCGGTGAAAAAACACCTACTTCAGTGGTACTTTCTAGGAAACAAGCACAATTCCGTAGTTCATTAAAAGCAGTAGCCAAATGCTATGAATGAGAATGTCGAGTGCAGAGTGCAGAATGTCGAATGGGGTATTTCTTATTCGACATTCTGCACTCTGCATTCGACATTCGGATTGTCAGCAACCTTCAACACATTTATTGGCTCCAGCTCGTAGGCGTGCGGTCCCAGCGGTGGCCTTTGAGGGCGTCAATCAGGTCGGCAGATAGTTTTTGTCCGTCCGAAGTAGCAATGTTAGCCTCGACATTTCTAAGTTTTCGCATCCCAGGAATGGTCGTTGCCACGTCCGAGTTGTTTAAAATGAACCGTAAAGCCATTTCGGGCATATTCATCCCACTAGGAATCAACGGGCGAAGTGCGTCGGCGTGCTCTACGCTCGAAATCAAGTTTTCGGGTACAAAATACGTACTACGCCAGTCGTTTTCGGGAAAAGTTGTTTCTTTGGTAAACGTCCCTGTGAGCGTTCCTTCGTCAAACGGCACCCGCGCAATCACGGCCACGTCCAGCTCACGGCAAAGGGGGAAAAGATTATCTTCGGGCGCTTGGTCGAAAATATTGTAAATGACCTGAACGGCCGAAATCAAGCCTGTGCGAAGGGTGTTCAATACATTATCAGGTTCCCAGCGATTGACACTAATCCCCCAGTGTTGTACTTTGCCTTCACGCGTGAGTTGTTCAATCGCCTTTTGCCATTCTTCGTGTTGTGCCCATTGGTCTTCCCATACGTGAAACTGTTGTAAATCAATGGTTTCAATACCAAGGTTTTTGAGGCTTTTTTCGGTGTATTCCACAATGTGCGACGCAGGAAAGCACTCTTCCAAGCTGTATTCGGGCTTCGACGGCCATTTAAAATTCTTGGGAGGGATTTTGGTGGCCACGTACAATCGCTTGTCGGCGTGACGTTTTACGAGCTGGCCAAGCACTTGTTCGCTTTGTCCTGCTCCGTAGCCCCATGCCGTGTCAAAAAAGTTGCAGCCCAATTCCACCGAGCGGTCGAGGGCGGTGGTGTATTCGTTTTCTTCGGAGCCAGTCCAGCCTGCCAAGCCCCACATTCCGTAGCCGATTTCGCTTACTTGCCAATCGGTTCTTCCAAATCTTCGGTAGTGCATTTGTGTTGGTACGATTTTTTCAGCTAAAAGTAGTGTATATTGTCGTGTTACTTTCCAACAGTCATGCCGTTTCCGAAATTTCTTAAAATAGGGCTTTACATTTTGGGCACTTTTGCGGTACTCGCAGGCGGGGTGTTGACGTGGGCATACCAGTACCGCGACGATGTATTTCAGTACTTACTCAAAGAAGCCAATGCCCGCATCCGTGGGACGGTGACGGCCCGTAAACTTGATTTTACTCCTTTTGCAGGCGGTTTTGGCTTGTCGTTTACGCTTTTTGACATTCATTTGCGCGACAGTGCCTACGCAATTCACCACAAAGAACTATTGGCGTTGGAACGGCTGACGGTTCACATCGACCTGCGGCAACTGCTTCGTAAGCAATTGCAAATCAATTCAGTAATGGTTGACAAAGGAAAGCTATCGGTTTTTGTGGACAAAAACGGGTACAGCAATTTGCAGGCAGTTGCTCCCAAAGATTCTTCATCGACCCAAGATACAACCACCAGCGCGGAGGGTTCGTTGGGGAAAGAGTTACTCAAAAGTCTTCGTCAAGTAAAGGTGAAGGAAATGGAAGTGCATTTGCAAGATTCGTTGAAAGGAAAAGACATTCATTTTTGTTTGGAAAAAATAACCAACGACCTCGAACGCACCGATACCTGTTTGTGGGTACACCTGCGGGGAAAAACGCAGTTTCGCCAGTTGACTTTTAACCTGAATCGGGGAGGTTTTCTGGAAAATAAAGCGACAGAACTCGACTTACATTTGTCGTACGACCTCCACCGACGCGTGGGTATCGGCCCTTCTGAAGTGTTGGTCGAGCAAGATACGTTTCGATTACGGGGCAGTTTTGATTTTAAAGACGAAGGTCGGGTACAATTGTTTGTCAGTACTGACACCATCGCCGCGCCGAGGGCTTTGTCGATTTTACCGCGACGATTGGCCAAACGTATCGCCAAACATAAAGTACTGCCCGTTGTCAAAGCCGAAGTGAGTGTCGATGGGCCACTGAGAACTGGTGCCGATCCTCATATTGAAGTGGAGGTGCAGACCCAAACGTTTTTGTACAAAAGTGCGATTGGGCCACTTTCGCAGACAGTGGGACGCGCCCATTTTACCAACCGCGCCGATACGTCGTTGCCCGTTAGCAATCAGAACTCTCGTTTGGTTGCCCCCCACGTGAGTGGGCTGTTGTACGGAGTTATTCCCATGAATTTGTCGTTTACCATTACTGATTTTGACGACCCATTTTTACACATGGAGGGCAATACCAAAGCCAATGTGGCTCGGTGTAAGGCGCTTTTTGACCCCAATCAGGTTCAGCCTAAATCGGGGAATGTTGTGGTGAATTTTTGTTATAAAGGTAAAATTTCACCCATTTTTGACCCGAAAACCAACCGCCTAAACGGTAAACTTGACGGAAATGCCAAGCTAGAAAAGGTGGCGTTTTTATACACACCCCAGCAAATAGATATTCAGCGTGTAGATGGCTTCGTGCGGTTTGCGGAAGACAAAGCGGATTTAACCTATTTGCACGTATATCACCAAAAAAATCAAGTGCGGGTGAGTGGCAATGTGACAGGACTAACCCCCTATGCCTTTGGAACAACGGCCTCGGTGAAAGCAAATGTCTCGATTTTTGCGCCTGATTTGGGCTTAGACTGGATCCGAAATTACCGCCCAACTCCCCAAAAAAACACCAAAAAGCAATTGACGGATATTACCTCGAAGTTTATTCAAAATTTGGATTTAAAAGTTCATTTGGCGGCTCGACGGGTGCATTATCGGAAGTTTGAGGCGCAGGGAGTGAGCGGGAGGGTATATATGACTCGCCAAGCTATCCGTTGTGAAGACGTAAAAATGCACGCTTTTGGGGGCGATTTTCGGGTGACGGGCGGTATTGAGCAGTTCGATTTGCCGACCCATCGGTTGTATGCCAAAGGAAACGTAGCCAATGCCGACGTACAAAAGGTATTTTATGCGTTTGAAAACTTTGGACAACAAACCGTTTCTGACCAAAACTTGAGCGGAACGCTGAGCACGGACTTTACGTATAGTACCCAATTAGACAAGGAGTTCCAGTTGTTGCCTAAAACCATGAAAGGGCAATTGAGTTTTAAATTGATCAATGGCCAACTCAACTATTTTAAGCCACTCTTACGCATTCAAAAAGTACTTTTTAAGCGCCGTAATTTTCAAAAAATTCAGTTTGAGGGTCTTAAAAATGAGTTTGTTCTTCAAGGCCAAGAGTTGTCGATGAATCAAATGAAGGTAGCATCTAGTGTATTGACTTTTTTTGTGGGAGGAACGTACAGTTTTGGCGATAAAACGGATTTGTTGGTACACATTCCTTTAAATAACCTCAAGCGTAATCCAGAAGAAGAAGAACTTGAAACGTTGGATGGAAACAATTTGCTCATTCGGGCGGTGGATGAGCGGGGCGAAATCCGACTCAAGTATGACATGGATTGGCGCAAAAAAACACATAGGTAATGGGGGTTGTATTAACAATTTCTTAATATATAGGATGGGCTTGCCAATTGGGCTTTTTGTTCGTTTTCTGCCAATACACATTGCGCCTAAAGGTTATTGTCTTTCTTAAAAAGAGCATTTCTGCTTTTTTATTTTGATGTAAAAGTTTGATTGCCAAGTGATTGATGTTTTTGTTTCTTGCCTTTTGAAATAATATCCTGTACAAGATGGAGGTGCCCAATCACTGCAAAAAGCAGAGGGAATTGCTACAAAACATAATATAAAATTAATGATTTGGTAATAAACTTAATAATGTAGCAACATTTGGGAAACAGTAATTTTGCGCTGACAATTAACCCAAGACACCAATACAACTCTGACATCTGGAAATGAAAAAGTACTTAGGAAGCGCTGCTTTCTTGGTGGGGCTATGCCTTGGCCAATCGTCTTATTCTCAGGTAGAAAAGCCCAAAGAAAGTACAGGGCTGAAACTAGATTTAGCAAAAAAATGGTTTGAACGGATTAGCCTTCGCGGTTATGCGCAGGTTCGTTACAATCGCCTTTTTGAAACTAATTCTAAGTTGAAATGTGAACAGTGCGACAGATCATGGGGCGAAAACGGCGGCTTTTTTGTGCGTCGCGGGCGGCTCATTTTTTCGGGCGATGTTTCCGACCGTTTGTACATCTACGTGCAGCCTGATTTTGCTTCTAACGTAAGCAATTCATTTCAACACAGTTTTCAGATTCGGGATGCGTATTTTGATTTAGCAGTGGATTCCAAAAAGGAATTTCGTTTTCGGGTCGGACAGAGTAAAGTCCCTTACGGATTTGAAAACATGCAATCTTCGCAAAATCGCCTTTCGCTTGATCGGGTTGATGCCCTCAATAGTTCGGTGGCCAACGAACGCGATTTGGGTGTGATGTTTTATTGGGCCAATGCCAACATCCGAGAACGTTTTGCCTTCTTGGTAAAATCAGGCTTAAAAGGCAGCGGCGACTATGGCATTTTTGGGTTGGGTGTTTACAATGGTCAAACCGCCAATAAAGCCGAAGTCAACAATAACTCCCACGTTGTGGCCCGCCTCACTTATCCTTTTAAATTCAAAAATGGCCAGTACGTGGAGGCTAGTCTTCAGGGATATACGGGGAAATACACCATTGAAAAAGATGCTGCCAATAAAGGTACCCAAACGTTGTTTGATGACCGTCGAGCAGCAGCTTCATTAGTTGTTTATCCTCAGCCTTTTGGCTTTCAGGCAGAGTACAACGTAGGCAAAGGGCCAGAGTTTGACCCCACTACCATGACGACCCAACAGAAAAAACTTTGGGGAGGCTATGCGCAAGTGATGTACCGTTATAAGAGCCTGAATCATCAGTTGATGCCTTTTGCTAAGTATCAATATTATCATGGCGGAAAGAAACAAGAGATAGATGCCCGCCGCTATATCGTAAATGACATAGAGCTGGGAGTAGAGTGGCAATGGAAAGACTATTTTGAGCTAACGGCGCTTTATGCCATATCAGACCGCGTATTTGAAGACAGTAAATTACCCCAAAATCACCAGAAGGGGAGCTTGTTGCGGCTTCAGGCACAGTTTAACTTTTAGCCATTACGTAACAATTTCTTAACATTGGAGGCTACGTCGCGTTTTAGTCTCTGCACTTTTTTAGGTTAAGCTTTCGTCTTTACTTTTTTATAAGTGGCACAAAAAGGGAGATAATCTCCTTCCTTTTTGTGCTTTTTTGTTTGTTAAAATATTGATAATCAATAATTTTGTGGATGGTTCGGGTTTCTTGCGTCATTTTTTTTAGAAAAAAGTTCGGGAGAAGTGTCTCAAAGTAAATACAACTCGCTGAAAACCTGACCTTTGAAAAATTAACACAAAATTAATGATTTGGTAACAAATGAAATTTTACAACATCCCTGCACTGACACCACTTTTGAATCGAAAATTGACCAAAAACAGCAATAAAATTCTGACATCGCCCTCAAAAAGAGACTGCTAAGTAAGAAACTTCGAGCTTGTGGTGCTTGAATTTAACAATTTGGTAATACTCGACACATACTTACTACACACTCTCATTCTTAATTTTGCACATCATTCAATGACATCAATTCGTTGTTTGCTGTTCTGTACGTCAGGACACATTTTTTTACCGAACAGAACTTTCATTCTAAATTTTATCGGGGCGCTTTTGCTTATTATGGTTTCTACCTCCTTGCCATCAGTCTCACAAAGCCCACGACGCTATTATCACATTGCGAATGGTTGGACAGATGTGAACATCTCGGGGAAAATCGCGGGAAAATTTTCTTGGCAGTTAGAAAACCAGCACCGTCGTCAGGATATGCAAGGAGCATATAAATCAGAAACGACCACGGGCAACCCCTACAATAACCTCAATCAGCACGTTTTTCGCCCCTTTATTCATTACCAAGTCAATCCCAACGTTCGAGTATCGTTGATGCCCTTCGGATGGATTGGTTCCAATCGTTTTGCGGAAGGAAAGCCGTTTGCATTTTTCTCTGAATTGCGCGTGTCGCCGCAAATCATTCTTACCCAAAACTTAGGACGCCTTCGGGTAGATCACCGTTTTCGCTACGAGTTTCGTTGGCTTGGCAAAAACCAAGCACTGAACGACAAATCGTTTGTGTATGGCGGCGACTTTTCGGAAACGAATTACCGCGAGCGTTTTCGCTACCAAGCCAAGTTGACCTTGCCGCTTAATAAAGCCCAAATGGGAGACAAAACCCTTTATGCACAAGCGTACAATGAGCTTTTCTTGAACATGGGAAAGAATATCAGCAACCTAAATTTGTTTGACCAAAATCGTGTGTTGGCTGGCTTGGGGTATCGCCTCAATCACCATTATAGTGTGGAAGCATCGTACATGCAGCAAACCATTTTTAGATTTAACAATACCGACAAGAATAACGTCGATTTAAATAATATTTTGCAACTGAACTTTGTACTGTCCAATGTGGAGTCGCTTTTTAAAAAGAAGGCGTCTCATTAATTCACTTTTATTTCTAAAATCATGTTTGGCTTAGAGACTGACATCTTCATCCTCCTGTTTATCTGTATCTTGTGCGCTTGTGCATTTGAGTTTGTGAATGGTTTTCACGACACTGCCAACGCCGTAGCTACCGTTATTTATACCAACTCACTCAAGCCAACAACGGCGGTCGTGTGGTCGGGATTTTGTAACTTTTTAGGGGTAATCTTAGGAGGGATTGCCGTGGCGATGGGTATCGTCAACTTGCTGCCCGTGGAACTACTGATAGATCAAAATATCTACCATAGCATTGCCATGGTGTTAGCGCTGCTATTGAGTGCGATCATCTGGAACTTTGGTACGTGGTATTTTGGCTTGCCAGCATCCAGCTCGCACACCTTGATTGGGTCGATTTTGGGAGTTGGTTTGGCGTTTTCGATGATGCCCGAGGCGGCCGACGGCGCAGGGGTTAACTGGACGAAAGCGACCGAAATCTTCGCTTCTTTGTTGCTTTCTCCGTTGGTGGGTTTCAGCTTGGCGGTGGTGTTGATGTTTGCATTGCGCCGTGCACTTAATAAAGAAGCGCGTGAACAAGTATTTAGCGAACCCAAGAAAACCCAAGAACCTCCAACTTGGATTCGTGCAATTTTGATTTTGACTTGTACGGGCGTGAGCTTTTTTCACGGAAACAACGATGGCCAAAAAGGCGTCGGTTTGGTGATGTTGATTTTGATTGGGGTCGTGCCTGCTTACTTTTCGTTGAACGACCAGATTGACCCACGCATGGTAAAAGATAACTTGGTGGCGATTGAGCAAACGGTGAGTAAAATTGACACCACACTGCTTGGTATTGAAGACAAAAAGCGTTTGGCAAAAGTCAACGGTAGCACCGAAGATTTGATGAAAGTGATTAGCGCTGCCGACTCAGCGGGACATATCGAACCCAATGCACGCCTAGAAGCGCGTCGTGATATTTTGGTGATTAACAGCAGTTTGAAGAAATTGATGGACAGCGAGTCGGTGAGCATGAGCGACCAAGACAAGAAAATCATCAAAGAAAACACGGACGACAAAAAAGGACTCCGCCGTTTGACAGATTACGCACCTTTTTGGGTGGTATTGATGATTTCGTTGTCGTTGGGCTTGGGAACGATGGTCGGTTGGAAGCGTATTGTCGTGACAGTAGGCGAAAAAATCGGTAAGTCGCACTTGACGTATGCCCAAGGTGCTTCGGCTGAATTGGTGGCCAGTATGGGAATCGGGATTGCTTCGGGCTTTGGATTGCCAGTAAGTACGACCCACATGCTTTCGTCGGGGATTGCGGGTACGATGGTGGCTAGCAAAGGGATTAAAAACCTCCAAGCCAAAACCGTGCGTAATATCTTGATGGCTTGGGTGCTTACTTTGCCTGTCTCGATTTTCTTGTCATTTACCTTGTATGTCTTTTTCCGTTGGATTTTCTAAGCTAAATAGCTTATAATAAAGAACGCTGACAGTATTTTTAAGCTGTCAGCGTTTTTTTATGATATAGAACCAATGCAACATTTCAGCAACTTTTAGCGTTAAAGTTTAGCAGAAAAAAACGATTTCGTTAAATTAGCCGCTTACGTTTTGTCCCGATCGCTTATGCAAAAGCATTTCTTTATATCCAGTTTGGCCTTTGTGGGTTGCTTGACCCTCTTCACGGCTTGTAACTCCACCCAGTCAATGTTTAAGGAGGGTATTTCTAAGTTTGACAAAGGGGAGTATGAGTTGGCTATCAAAGACCTCCGCACCGTTGCAAATGCAAACTACGAACCTTCGCGTACCAACTATCTATTGGCCGAATCGTACCGCTTATCTAACCGCTTCGAGTTAGCTGCTCCTTACTACAAAAAGGCGTTGGAAGCGGGCAATCCCGATCCCGAAATACCGTTTCACTACGCGTACATGCTCAAAGCCTCGGGCGAGTACGCGGAGGCAGCCAAACAATTGGAGAAATATTTGGCCAGCAATCCTACCAACAAAGTAAACGTAGAAAAGGCCAATCGGGAGCTCTACACGCTGCGTTCGATTGACGTTTTGCGAGATAAAAAAACGTTTTATCGGGTGCAAAACCTCGAAAAGTTGAATACCGCAGGCGGGGAATATGGCCCTTTTGTAAAAGATGGAAATCTGATTTTTGCCTCTACTCGAAAAAATACCGCTTACAAAACAAACGGTATGCCGATGTTGGGGATTTATAAAGTGAAACTCGCCGACGAATACGCCGAAACCTCAGGCGAACCCGAGCCATTTAGCCCTGCGTCTTTCTTGGAAGGTGTCAACGAAGCCGACGTGACTTTTACCAAAGATGGTAAAACTGTCGTGTTTTCGCGCGCTAATACGGGGGGTAAAAAAGGAACGGCTGATTGCGATTTGTACCTGAGCCGTTTGGTCAGTGGAAAATGGTCAGAGCCGCGAATGATTCCCGTGAGCGACTCCGCTTCGTGGGACGCCAACCCCGCTTTCTCGCGCGACGGGCGCACGCTGTATTTTTGTTCTAATCGCCCAGGCGGAGTAGGAGGAATTGACATTTATCGGGCCAATATGGATGCTTCGGGGCGTTTTAGTAAACCCGTCAACATGGGCAAAGATATCAATACGCCTGGCGATGAAATGTTCCCGTATGTAGGCCCCGACTCAAAACTTTATTTCTCTTCGGATGGCCATCCAGGATTAGGGAAATTGGATGTGTTCGTCGCTACTCGTTCGCAAGGAGTGATTACGGTCGAAAACCTTGGGCCACCTATTAATACCCGTTTCGATGATTTCGGGATGGTATATGTCGATGATGAAATGCGTTTTGGCTTCTTTGCTTCTAACCGCACGGGCGGAAAAGGCGACGATGATATTTACCTTTTTGAGGATGAAAGTGTGGGACTGGATTCGACGCAGTTGGCCGAATTGGAAAAATTGCCGATTGATGACCCACGCCGCCGTACCGTTGGTAAACCTGAACCTCCTAAAATCGTTAATTATTTCTTAGCAGGAACGGTAAGTTCAAACGATACGCCTGCTGCAACGCTCGATTCGGCAGTGGTGAAAATGTACGAAGTAAGCTCGGATAGCTTGGTAGGACAAGGAATCAGCCGCGATGGAGGTGTTTTTGGAACGTTCCCGTTGGAGGAAGGAAAAGATTATACGCTTTTGATTGAACGTAAGGGCTATATCACAAAACGCGACGCCTTCTCGATGTCTGGAAAAGCAATTCCGCAAATTTTCCGTAAAAAACTAACGATGGATACGACGTTTTATGTGGCCTTCAAACTCGACCGCTTGGCATTGAACAAGACGTTTGTGCTCGAAAACATTTACTACGATTTAGATAAATTCAACATCCGTACCGATGCCGCAGTAGAGTTGGATAAACTGGTTCAGATTTTGAAAGATAACCCGACGGTAAAAATTGAATTGAGTTCTCACACCGACGACCGTGCAACGGATGCCTATAACAACAAACTTTCGCAAAACCGTGCGCAGTCGGCCGTTGACTATATTGTGTCAAAAGGCATTGAAAAAGACCGATTGGTGGCCAAAGGGTACGGTGAAACGCGCTTGATTATAAAGAAAGCACAAACCGAAGAAGAACACCAAAAGAACCGTCGTACAGAGTTTACGATTTTGAGTTACTAAGTAGCGCGCGGTTATCTGTTATTGGTAAACCAACAAAAAGCCCAACTCCTCGGAGTTGGGCTTTTTGTTGGGGAGAGGGTTGCTCTCAACCCGACTATACTATCTTCTGCGCTTTTTCTTAGAAGATGATTTTTTACGGTAGCTTTTTTTCTTGGTGTACTTGCGTGATTCTGCTTTGCGAATCGCGGCTTCTTGAGCATCAAGTGCTTCTTGTCCCGATGACTCTTCTTTGACAATCGAGGCAGGAGCGCCCAACTCGGATGCTGCTTGCGACTGGGCGGTCATTTCGGGAAGTGCCGATTGGGTAATGGCACTCAACGACATTGACGCATCAAATGGCCGCAAACGGAATGAGTAAGCGTATTCTTTATCGGTCAAAAGGTATTCTTCGTGCGTGCGTGGTGTCCAGCTATCGTCGCCACCTAGCCCCATTAATTGATGGTCGAAATTCAACACACTCACCTGTCCGTGGGGAAGTTGTTGCGTAGTTTTTGCGGCGAGTAGGTCAGCATCTGTATAGTCATGAGCGCTAAAATTAAACACTGGGCCACCCATCACTGCCAATCCAAAACCAACGGAATCCGTCACGGCAGCCCAGCGAACATCGCTTTTGTTGCCGTTTTCTTGCGCCATAATGTACGGGAAATGTTGGCTGGCAATGGTACCGCTGTATTCGCCAACCCGCGCGGCTGAAAGGCGGTCGGGGTAGCTTTCAAACGGCCCGCGTCCATACCACGTAAGGTTACGAAACGAAGCAGGAAGTTGCATTTGCATTCCCACTTTGGGAAGTGGAGGTACGTTGTTGCCATTGACCGTAATGGTGTTTCTGACGTCAATATCGCCTGAACCAAAGACGGTATAAGTCGTTTTTACGACAAAATTAACCCCTGCACGGCCTACCCACGTACTTTGGGTATGAATTTTTGCGACAGAAGGGCTTACTTGCTCAATACGAATATCGCCCCCTAAACGGCGAAGGCTGTCTAACCCTGCGGCTCTCCAACGTGCTGCAAAAGAGTCTTTTCCGCCCCCTTCGTCATTGTCGGTAGGCACTCGCCAAAAGTTAGGCTGGAGCGGTTTGGCAATGAGTTCCCGATTTTTGTAAATAAAAGAACTGATACCCGCCACTTTGCGGTCGAAAATGATTTTGAACTGGGGATTGGTCAACTGAATCCCTCCGCCACGTACCAATCCTACCTTGACAGTCGCATTGGCTGGCCACGTCACCACCGTTTTGGCCGTTGGGTAGCTATTTTTGATGTATAGTTGTTCAAAAGCCACTTCGTGCCCTGCTTGCGCCCATGCGGTGTTTTCTTTGAGTTTGACACTAAGATTCAGGAAATACTCCCCGCCCGAAGTCGGCATAGAAAAAGGAATAGAAAGCGATTGGTTGGCACCAGGGGCAGCATTCAGGTCGTTGAGGTCGCCTTGTTGTACAACTTTGCCGTTTTCGAGAAGCTGCCACGTCAATTTGAAAGGCTTTAAGCTCAAGAAATTGTAGGTATTTTGGAGCGTAATGGCTTGATTTTGGGTCGAAAGCGTATCTTTTGGCGAAAACTTGATGTATTGATATACGTGTTTTACCTCGTTGATTTCTGGCTGAGGCGTGCGGTCAGGATTGACCAAGCCATCGCCTGCGTTGGCGCCATCAATGCGGTTAACGTGGTCGATGTACCAATTGCCCGCTTTGTCTTTGAGGGTTAAACCTTGGTCCACCCAATCCCACAAAAACCCACCTTGCATTCGGGGATTTTTGTCAATAAGCTCCCAGTAGTCGCTCAAATTTCCGACGCTATTTCCCATCGAGTGCGCGTATTCACAAATAATCAACGGGCGATTAGGGTCTTTCTTGGCCATGGCTTCCATCACTTTGACCGAAGGATACATCGTGCCGTTGATGTCGTACTTCGTCACGGGCTGCTCCACGTCTTCAAAGGTTTTGGGGTAATTGGAGCGACCTTCGTAGTGCAGCGGACGGGTAGGGTCGATGAGGCGGATGATTTCGGCCATGCTGTCAAAATTTCCTCCCATGCCCGACTCGTTTCCAAGCGACCAAATGACGATAGAAGGGTGGTTTTTGTCACGTTCCACCATGGCTTTTCCACGAGCGACAAACGCGTCTTTCCAGTCGGCATTGGCCGCTAAAACAATTCCTTTTTGTTGCCAAAGCTCGTGGCTTTCGATGTTGGCTTCGTCGATGACGTACAGGCCGTATTCGTCGCAGAGGTCGTACCAAAGTGGGTCGTTGGGGTAATGTGAGCTACGAACTGCGTTGATGTTATGCTGTTTCATCAACACAATGTCTTTAATCATGGACTCACGGCTGATGACACGGCCTGTGTTTGGGTCAAACTCGTGGCGATTGACTCCCTTAAATTTTACCGCTTTGCCATTGACCAATAGTTGACCATTGCGAAGGTTCACTTCACGGAAACCGACACGGGTACTTAATACTTCGGCGATACGTCCTTCGCCGTCTATCACTTGAATCAGTAATTTGTAAAGATTGGGTGCTTCGGCACTCCACAAAGCGGGGGAAGTAATGGGTACGTTTAAGTTCAGGTACGACTCGTCTTTCGGATCCATCATTGGTACGTTTCTTACCAAATCGTCCTGCACAAGGCGGCCAGAAGGGTCGTAGAGTTTGAACTTAACTTGGTATTTATCTTGCACTTGCGACGAAAAATTTTTGACAAAAGCCGCCACTTTTAGCGTTGCATTTTGGTAGTTATCGTCCAAATCAGTCACTACGTAGTAATCGCGAATGTGAATCGTAGGCGTAGTGTAGAGATAAACATCGCGGAAAATTCCCGATATGCGCCAAAAATCTTGGTCTTCGAGGTAGCTACCGTCCGACCAGTTGATGACCTGAACCGTCAGTTGATTGTCGCCGCCGCGTAGGTATTTGGTGACATTAAACTCAGCGGGTGTCATTCCGTCTTCGTGATACCCCACCTGAAGGCCATTTACCCAAACATAGCAAGCCGACTGAACTCCTGCAAAATGCAAAAAAACGTCGCGGCCTTGCCAATTGGCAGGAAGACTAAATTGGGTACGGTACAATCCCACGGAGTTGGTATCGCTGGTGATGCGCGGCGGAGAGGCAGGGAACGGGTGCTTGATGTTGGAAAAAATAGGGCGGTCGTAAGGACGACCTTCGCGAGCGCCTACCACTTGCCAATTGGATGGCACGGGCAAATCGTCCCAAGTAGAAGTATTGACATTTTGTTGAAAAAAATCACCTGGAACTTTTGAAGGATGCGATACCCACTTGAATTTCCACGTACCATTGAGTGATTTGACGTAAGGAGAAGCCGCTCGGTCAAATTTCAGCGCTGAGGCTTCGTCGCTGAAAGGAACAATCGTTGTATGAGGGCGTTCGGTATTTCTACTAATGACAGCAGGGTTTTCCCAGTCGGGTAAATCTTGGGCAAATCCAATACAAGGAACGAACAAGGATAAAAAAACGCTTAATTTGCGCATAAATCAAAAGCGGTTAGATTCAAGAAACGCTAGTAAAGAATAGAATAAAAAACCTTGTTTTAGGTAAAAATGGCTGATTATCAGTATTTTGTTTTGTCTAAAAAAAGGAGTAGCGTCATCATTGGTTAATTAATAATTTACAAAATAAAGGCTCTTTGAGCAGAACCAATAAGAATAAAACGAAAAAAGAAGCGTAAATATTGGGTACTCGTTTTACCCTACCTGCTTTCTTGAATGGAATCCGCTCGCAAATTTCAATCATTCTAACCTCAAAAGTATCATGCTTTTAGCCGTTGATGTAGGCAATACTGACACCGTTTTTGGCGTATGGCAAAACGATGAATGGACGCATATTTTTCGGGTACGTTCGCTCACCGATGAAGGAGCGCCTCACTACGAAACCAAACTTCGCCTTCATTTTTTGGAAGCAAATTTGTTGATTTCGGACGTACAAACGACGGTGTTGAGCAGTGTTGTACCGCCACTGACGCCCGTTTTGCGTAGCATGTTATCGGGGCTTTTTGGGATGCCACCTGTGGTGGTTGGGCCAGAGGTATATCCTGGGCTAAAAGTAGAAATTGATCATCCGCACGAGATAGGAAGCGACTTGGTGGCCAACGCGGTGGCGGCTTACACCAAGTACGGACGTAATGCGGTTGTGGTGGATTTTGGTACGGCGCTTACGTTTACGACCGTCTCGGGTGACGGACGGATTTTGGGCGTGGCCATTGCTCCTGGGCTAAAAACAGCTGTAAAAGCCTTGTT
The DNA here is from genome assembly GCF_057652295.1 of Runella sp. R5_40. NCBI lineage: Bacteria > Pseudomonadati > Bacteroidota > Cytophagia > Cytophagales > Spirosomataceae > Runella > Runella sp. R5_40. Next base: position 281,142 of record NZ_JBYFCH010000008.1, read on the forward strand.
TTCAAACACGGCCCAGCTTCCCGAAGTACCCCTCAAATTGCCCGAATCGGCCATTGGTAAAAACACCACGCACGCGATTCAGGCGGGGATATTGCTTGGCTACGAGAGCTTGGTGCGCGGCATGATTACGCGGATTCGGCGGGAGCTCGATGGCGACTGCATTGCCCTAGCAACGGGTGGGCTTTCGTCGATTATTGATACCCTGCACGGAGAATTTGTGGAAGTAAACCGCAGCCTTACCCTCGATGGCCTACGCATCATTGGAGAACGCGTATCTGGGCTTTCAAGATAATAGTTAGTTGGCGCGAGGCAAAGCCTCGTGCCAAATCAAAGCTTCAACTTATACGAAACACCAATTAAAAAACGATTCTCTTGACTACCTTGAAGTCGGTAATCCGTAAAGCCTGAAACATCAATTTTGTTACGTTTGTTGATGGCAAACTCAATCCCGCCTTTGTTTCGCATTTGATCAAAACCAACGCCGCCTAGCTGATAAAAAAAGTCGGTAGAAACGTAAGGGGTAAAGCGCGATTTGTTGGGATAAGATACTTCAAATTTGTTACGCACATAGCTTTTGTCGTTTTCGAGGCCGCTGTCGTCGTCCATAAACTGGTTTTGGTACCGCAAACGATAATCAAATTTCAACTTCCAGATTTTACGGTCGTAAGCAATATCGGCATAAAAACGGTGGTAAGGATGGTATTCGTAGCCTGTTTTATCGTCATTTTTCTTCCGACGACCTATAAAACGGTAATATCCGCTTACTTCCCAGCGCTTGTTAAGTTTGTACGACACTCCAGCTTCGCCCAGGTATGCCCGTAAGATGGAAACGTTATCGGTAAAACGGAACTGTGTATTTACACTCACTGAAAGCGATTTGGTGATTTTTTTCTCCACCCCCACGCCCGACCACAAACCAATGTCCGTTGCTTGGGCTTGCCCCAAAAACGGTAAACATACGAAGGCTGCGATTGCTATTTTTTTCATTTTTTTGATGGTTTCCTGTTTTTAGTTTTGGGTTTACTTCTTGCCTCCTTCGAGCGGGTTGTGAGCAACCCTTAGCACGGCACACGGCTTGCCCCTTGCTTTTTGCCCTTTGTTCGTCCTCGGTCGGGTTGTGAGCAACCCTTGTCACTTTTAGGTTTCCTGTTTTTAGTTTTGGGTTTACTTCTTGCCTCCTTCGAGCGGGTTGTGAGCAACCCTTAGCACGGCACACGGCTTGCCCCTCGCTATTTGCCCCTTGCACTATTCGGTCGGATTGTGAGCCACCCTTAGCACTTGATTTTTTACCGTTCCTTGGTAATAAAAAATCATGATAAGTGCCGAGTCCTTCAAAAAATCCATCGTTTGAATTTCTACGCGGTGAACGGCCAAGCCTGTTCGGGCGCGCAAATCTTCCAATAACTCTTCTTGACGCTCGGGCGTGATGAGCTCGATGCGGTCGTATTGGATGTTTTTGGTCAGCTCTCTTTTGATAAGCAAATTTCCTTCCAAAAGCCACACCACCAATAAAATCATTCCGTTAACAAGCCCTAACTCGTCCCAACTACCTTTGATAATGGCCGAAATCAACCCCACCGAAATCACGATAAACAAGTACGTCATGTCTTTGGCCGACAGTCCCTCGGTACGGTAGCGCAACATTGAGAAGACCGCGAAAAGTCCAAAAGCAGCTCCCATCGACATCTGTACTTTATTGAGAAGGTACGTGATGAGGAAAATCACAAAGTTGAAGCCAAAAAACGTCAAAAATAAGTCGGTACGGCGGTAAATACGGTAATAAATCAGACGTACAAGAATCGTTGTGGTGAGCACATCAACGAGCAGGCGTACAAAAAACTTTTCGGGTAGTTTATTAAACCACTCAAAGGTATCAGGCGTGGTGAGTTCTTGCAGAAAAAGCATGCGCTAGTTTGTGTAAATGATTGAGTTTTGATTTAAACCGATTGTACTTGACGTGGTTGTAAAGGCTGATAATGCCCAGGCAATATTTACTAATCGACCCTTCTCTGAGTTTATACTTTTTCATCAGATCCAGAAAAAACGAGTGCTTGAGCGACTCTTGCTTTACTTCGGCGACGACAACTGGAGCATAATTTTTAACCATCTTTTCGTTTCGAAACGTCAGGTTTAAATCCAGCGTAAGCCGTTCGGCAGTAGTTCTACTTACAAGGGTCATGCGGGTATAGTCCACCCACAAAACGGGCTGTAAGTCGGTGGCAGCAAACGGCGTCTGCCGTTGTAGGAAACCACAAACATTATCTTCCATCTTTTCGCCAGGAAGTTGTTGTTGGCGCACTCGTGTTTTGATGGTACGCCCTTTATTATTCTTAAATTTAACTTCCGTAAAAATGAGGTTTGACTGCACGTAGTTACGCTGACGAATCTTGTAGCGATTAAGCCTTCCCGACTGATGTTCGTGATAAAGTTGCAAAGATTCGGTATCAAAATACAACGTTTCATAGTCGGCTAGGCGCAGGCCATTTACCTCCAAAATACGGTAATGAGGAAGCAAATCGGAGAGAATAACCGAGAACATTCCGAGCGGAATCACAAACTTGGCATCGGTACGGTTCATCAGCTTTACGCTGTCCATTTCGGCCAACGAAATCGCTTCAAACGCCTTGGCTTGCTGTTTGATTCCCTCAAACAATTCCTCAGTCGTCGTAGCGGTATTTTTTAGTCTGAATGAGCTTGCCCTTGCTGTCATAGGTTTTCTTTTCCGATTTGAGGCCACGTCGGTCGGTAACAAAAACCGCACGACTAACCAGTTGATTTTTTGAATTGAATTCCGACTCTTCGACTTTTTCGCCTAGTTCGTTGTATTTATAGACTTCTCGTTTGAGTTGGTGATTGGTAGCATCGAAGGTAATTTCTTGCGTTTTGTTATCGAATTTGTCAAAAATCCGCACGATACGTTCTTCCACTTTTCCGTAGTTATCGTACTTCACTTCTTCGATGACGTTGCCATCTTTGTCAAATTTTTTGTACGAGTCATTTCGGGTAACTTCCTTTCCATCAACGACTTCGGTAATGGTTTCGGTGGTAGAAACAATGTCGTACTTTTTTACTTCCTTTTTGCTTTGTGCCCAACCAACGGATATGCTCAATAAGGCCACAAAGATGCTACTGTTCGACATATACTTTTTATTTAAGGAAAGTATTAACTGCTTGGTTTCGAGTGACAACGTGTTGTTTGAGTTCAGCCAACGATGCCGTGAATGCGGCCGTATTTGTGAGGTTGGTATAAGGTGACACCTCTTTTTCAGTACCTGTTACGTAGGGCGTGACAAGCGTTGTGTATTTTTCAAACAACTCGTTCATTTTGGCAGTGGTGAAAACATTATCCGCAAACGAACGCACGTACTGTTTGTATTTGGCGTAATAAACGGGGTCAGCGGCGACGTTGCGAATGAGTGGCCAACCCGTCCCTACTTCGGTCATGGCCAACGACACGGCCGAACGGCTCATTCCCCCGCCCGTTGATGAGCTAGTCATCGACATATTGTGGTCCCACGGAATCCACGTCAATTTGTTCGTCGGCGAGTTGTACAGGTAATAATTGTGCGCCATTGCTCCGTACGAATCCCAGTTGACGATGGTGTTGTTGATGGCCAAGTACTTTAAATAATTATCAACGTTGAAAGTTTTTTCGAGATTAGCGCGCCACTGTGCGGCGTTGGTGGTGCGGTCGGTGCTGTTGAGGGCCGTCACAAACGCCTGCACATCGCTGTAATCAGGGGTTGTTTCGTTGTTTTTCTTTTCAAATTGTGATTGAACAAACGACTGAAATGTCGATTCAGGCTTGTAAATGTTCCCTTTCTTTTCTCCGAACTGGTCTTTTACCATCGTGTCGTCAATGATTTCGACCATGGTATATACGCCACAGTACTTGGCTCCTTCGCCAAAGTTGATATATACTTTATAGAGGGCCGTACGGGCGGCAGCTACTCCTCCCATGCGAAAAATATCAGCCACTACTTTTTCCCGAATAAGTGAGTTGTCGGCATACGCGGGTGACATGGAGAGTTCTTTGAAACCGTACAAGCGTTGGTTATCAATCTCTGGATATTTGTCTTCAAATTCATCCAATTTTAGTCGAAAAGGAAGTTTATAAATACCAGCGCCCCAAGTCGAAGAAAGACTTGAATTGCCTTTGAGGCGGAGTCCGACTTTGTTCCAAGTTTTACCGTTGAATTTGAGGGTAGTAGCTACGTAGATGGGAGTACCACCGATGAGGTCGAGGCCACCACCGCCACCGCCGCCGTTTCCTCCGTTGGGTGGGTTGCCGCCTGGTACTCCGCCGCCACCTTGCGAACCGCTGCTACGCGTGCCAAAAGCAGTTCCCGTCAGGGTCTGCATGTCGGTTTTGATGGCCGTCCAATCGGCCGCCGTCATTGTAATTTCGAGGGTATTAACCTGACTTTGTGGAAAGACAATGTCATAGTTGGGGGTGCCATCGCCACTGTGCGACTCCGTTGTCCAGTCGGGATTGGCCGTTTCGGCAGTACCATCGCCAGGGGACACATCTTGCACTTTGTCCTTACAAGAGGTGACAACAAAGGCCATGAGTACCACAAAGAGCGTGGAACGAACAATTTTCATAGAGGTGTCAGAATATGAGTTTAGAGGCATCGGTATCAATGAGGTTTACGTTAAAAGAAATAGTTACGTTGCAAGAGGGCTAGGGCTTTTGTAAAAACGCTGCTATTTTTTGCGTTTGAGATACGACGTGTTCATTGAGTTGTTCCAGCGAACGACCAAAACTAGCCGTATCCCGTAGCTGAGAATAAGGTCTTGTTTCCTTGCCCTCCACAAAAGGGGCAATGAGTCGATGCTGACGTTCCAATAACTTTTTCATGTTGGTAGTTGTAAATAGATGTTGGGTAAACTCTTTGACGTAATTTTTGTATTGCGTAAAATAGACGGGATCATCGGCTAGGTAGCGAATCAGTGGCCATTGCTTGCTGACGGTCGAAAGGTCGAGGGAAACATTCCCGCCAAATCCACCTTTGTTGCCTCCCATCGGTGGTGGCGGTGGAAAGAACCCTTCAGAAGGGGCACTACTTTCATTGCGCGCCATTACAGGAGGAAACATTCCACCACCGCCACGGTTCGAAAAGGCTTCGTTGTTGTCCCACGGAATCCATGTAAGCTTTTTGGTAGGAGAATTGTACAGGTAAAAGTTGTGCGCCATGGCTCCGTAGGTATCCCAGTTGCCAATGACGTTGTTGATGGCCAAGTATTTTAAAAAATGAGGAACATTGAAGGTAGCTTCCAAATGCGCTCGCCACTGGGCAGGCTGTGTAAGCCGAGTAGAATCATTTAGCGCCTTGATGAACGACTGAACGTCTGAGTAATCTGCTTTTTTCTTGTTATTTTTCTTCTCAAACTGAACCGCCGTAAACTTCTGAAACGTGGATTCGGGTTTGTAAATATTTCCTTTGGTGTCTCCAAACTGAGTACCAACCATCGTGTCGTCAATGACCTCGACCATGGTATAAACCCCACAGTATTTCAAGCCTTCTCCAAAATTGATAAATACGCGATAAAAAGCCGTTTGGGCGGCGGGAATGCCTGCTTGACGGAATAAATCAGCGGCCACTTTTTCGTGTAAAAGTGAAGGGTCGTTGGCCGCAGGTGACATCGACAACTCATGAAAACCGTAAAATGAGGGTTTCGCTGCCCCTTTAGGTGCAAATTCATCAAACGATAATCGGAAAGGCAATTTGTAAATCCCTTGCCCCCAAGACATCATTAGGGTCGAATTACCTTTGAGGCGAAAACCTACCGAATTCCACGTTTTTCCGTTAAACTTCAACGAAGCTACCACATAATTGGGCTCGCTTTGGCCAAAAGAAGCAGGACCTCCGCCCATCGAACCTCCCTCCCGCATGGCAGCAGCAGAAGCCCCATTTCTAGGCATCGGTCCTGGAAATCGACTTCCTTTTCCAAATTCATTCCCAAATTTCTTTTTCATATCTATTTGTATGCTATCCCAAGTGGCTTGGGTAAGCGTGATTTCTAGCGTATTCACGCGATTTTGAGGAAAGACTACCTCGTAATTGGGTCGGCTTGACTTACTTTTTGGGGTAGAAGTGTTGTTTTGGCTCATGCTTTCGACGGAAATCCAACAGAGCAAGCTGAGCAAAAAAAGATAAGGTGTGCGTTTCATCGGTTATGGCGGTTTTAAAGGTGATTACCGCCAATGAACGCAAGATGTGGCAGCTCTTGCCGTATGTGCCTACAAATACTGGATATGTGTAGAAGAATGTTAAGAAATTGTTAAGTTTGGTAAAGGCTCTACACAAACCACTGATAAATAGACACATTGCAACGAAGGTGGGTAAAAAAATGTATAGCTAGGAAAAGGATTTTATGAAGTATTTAGAACGATATAACGGGTGGCTGCACCTCATTGGCTGGGTAGTTTACATCGCCTCTCCGTTGCTATTTTTTTCCTTTTCAAACACGTGGTTTCCGCCAAATTTTGGCAGTTTTTTGCTGAGTAAGCTGGCAGGTGATGCCTTGTTGATTGCCTTTTTTTACCTCAATCTCCAACGCTTAATCCCGAATCTGCTGTCTAAAAAGAATGTGATTGCGTACGTGGGGGCAGTGGCAGGAGCATTGTTGATTTATTTGATTGCCAACGATTTGCTGATGCAGTGGTGGCGAATGAGCCGCCCCCCGATGCTTGGGCAAGTACCTCCGCCGATGCCTCCACCCTCGGGCAGAATGCCCGTTCGGCCTCCTTTTGGGGCGATAGGGCCTCCACAAATCACGGCTTTTTTGTCGTTTTGTTTGATTACGTTGGCCAGCTCGATGATTGCCTTGGTGCGTGACCGTTTGCGCGAACGCGAAGAAAAACAACAGATTCAATTGGAAAAAATAGCCGCCGAATTGGCCGTGTTGAAACTTCAAATCAGCCCACATTTTTTGTTTAATACGCTCAACAACATTCGCTGGTTGACACGCCAAAAGTCGGATAATGCCGAAGAAGCAGTGGTGAAACTGTCGCAGTTGCTGCGGTACGTGATTTATCAGGCCAACCACGAACGCGTGCCATTGGCGCAAGAAATTGAGCATTTGCAGCATTTTATTGACCTCCAAAAAATGCGACTGACCGAGCAAAACTCCGTTTCGTTTGTACACGAAGGAGCGATTGAAAGGTATCAAATTGAGCCTTTGTTATTTTTGCCTTTTGTCGAAAATGCGTTTAAATACGGCTTGCACAGTCAACAAAAAAGCGACATCGTGATTGGCTTTCGGGTGGGAGAAAACCACCTGTTGTTTTTTGCCGAAAACCCCATTTTTGAAAATAACCTACCCAAGGAAGGTGCGTCGGGACTGGGGATAAAAAACGTGGAACGCCGCCTGGCCCTGCATTATCCACAGCGGCACGAATTGCATATTTACACCAACGCCACTACATTTCGGGTGGAATTATCCCTTGAACTAGCCCCATGACGCAGTTACGTTGCATAGCCATTGACGATGAGCCGTTTGCTTTGGCGATTTTGGCCGATGACCTTCGTCGGTTTCCGTACTTGGATCTACAAGCTACTTTTTCCAATGCCGTCGATGCTGATTTGTGGCTTAAAACCCATTCGGTGGACCTTATTTTTCTGGATATTCAGATGCCTACGTTGACAGGAACGCAATTTTTACGCGGACTTCCACAACCGCCAATGGTGATTTTTACGACGGCCTATGAGCAGTATGCTTTGGAGGGTTTTGAACTCAATGTCGTGGATTATTTGCTCAAACCGATTCCGTTTCAACGTTTTGAAAAAGCAGTACTTCGGGCCAAAGAGTTGTTTGAATTGCGTCAGAAAGAGGAGACGCCAGCGGTTGCGGAACGTGGTTTTTTCTTTGTTTTTTCGGAATACAAAGAAATCAAGATTTATTTCGATGAAGTAAATTACGTGGAAGGGCTCAAAGACTATGTCAAAATATACACCACGCAGCAACCGAAACCCATTCTGACGCGCCTGAACCTAAAAGCCATGGAAGCCAAACTGCCCGAAGAGCAGTTTGGGCGTATTCACAATTCGTTTATTGTCGCTTTTGAACGGATAACGGCAGTTCAGAGGGCCAAAGTCCACTTAGGTAATGTCGAAATTCCGATTGGAAACCGCTACCTAGTTGAGTTTGAGCAAAAGTACCGAAAACTACCGAGCGAGTAAGAAAGTCCCGATTTTAACAAAATTTTTACCAAGCAAATCACTCACTTCAATCCGATACACGTAAGACCCTTCGGGTGCGGGCTGTCCATTGAGTTTTCCGTCCCACCCTTTTTTTATCGCGTCATCGGATTCAAAAAGCACTTCGCCCCATCGGTTATAGACAATCAGTCTTGAAGTATTGACAAATTGCCCTTGCATCGCAAAAAAGTCGTTGACATTATCTTGGTTAGGAGAAAACGCATCGGGAATGAAGACAAGGGCATTGCGAACAAAAACGTAAGGGTTAGAATAACTTATTAACCCCGAAGACCCTTGTGGATAAGCAAGTATTCGGTATCTAAACTGCTGTTGGTCAGGATTGTAAGTGTCAGGGTCGAAGCTAGAGTTTCCTCCCAAACGAACTTGGTCAACAAGAACCCCTTGCTCGTTCAATATCTCTAAAGCGTAGTAGCCAACCGGAAACAAGAATGGAGAATCAATGGTCCAGTCAACGGTTGAGCTGGTTTTGGAATATAAGTGAATTGAACAAACGGGGTCGCTTGGTTCGGAGCGATTTCCGCAACTGTTTTCGTATTGAACTTTATAGCAGTACGATTGAGCATTGGGGTTGGCGGTAGGGTCAATAAATGTCAATAGGTTATTGGCAACCCCCACCTCTTGGTAGTTGTTGCTGCCATTGTCGGCGCGTAAAAAAATGGTTTTGAACCGAGAAGGACTAGCTCCCGACGCTGGTGGATTGGTAATACGTACTTCTACTTTTTGTTCTTCTTCGAGTACCGAAGCCACAACGTTGGTAATTTTTGATGGAACATCGCTAGAAATGGCTTGAACACAGCGCAGTTGCGAAACCGATTCAACGCCTCCCGCCAATGTCACCGTGACTTGATAACAATACTGATTTCCGCAGGTCACGTTGCGGTCAGTTTGGGTTGTTGTGGTACGATTAGTGACCACTGGGCTAGGGGTTCCGTTGAGATTGACGCGGTAATTTTGAAATGAGGCCGCGTGCGGATATTCTTTCCAAGTGAGTACGTTTTGTTGGTTTTGGGCTACGACATCTAAGCTCGTGGCACAGACTACGCTGGAGGTAGTGGTGGTATTGTCGCAGACGTCGCTGGTACTTAGGCGAAAACAATAAGCGTTTTGGGCGGCGTTGATGGCGCGAATCGTCACCGTGGTGGTATCGTTGGTGGTCGCGCTTTGGCCCGTGTTTTTAAACGTTCCCGTCGCGCCTTCGTCGATTTGAATGTCGGCTTTGATGCCCGCGCTACCTTTGACAAGCACATCCACCGTGCCGTCGGGGCGAGTGGTTACTTTGCGGATGGATACGCCCGTTGCAGTAGAAGTATTCAGAACTACACTCGTATCTTTTTTGCAGGTAAGCGGAATATTGCCAGGGGCAGTACCCGTTACCGAAATGGTTGCGGCATTGGCAGTAGCAGGGTAAGCATAAGAAATAACGTAAGGGCTATTGGCTTTGGAGACAGGAATAAAAATACCCCCTCCAAAATTAACCAAAAAAGATTCATAACCTTTGGTGGTAGAATCGTCGGCGATTGTGACTACCACTTTGCGCCCACTACAGACTTGGACTTTGTAATTAGGGGCTGTGACGGCTTCGACTACGCGGCAGGCGATGGCTCCTGTGCCCCCCGTGCTTACAAGCTGGAGTATGGTATATTTGCCAAGTTTGGTATAGCGATGTGACGTGGTGGGAATAGCCGTATAAGGTGCTTTGGTAGGGTCGCCACCTTTGTAGTCATAAATGTATTGTATGCTTGAACCAGCAACACTTGCATCTACCTTAACATCATATAATAAACAACCTGTGGTAGAGCCTTGAACGGTGAAACCTCCTTGGCCAATAACTTGGTCTTTGGGACGTTGAGCAGGATCACACCAATCTTGCCCCAAGACGGCTAGGCTTACCAAAAAGAAAAAAAGTACAAGAGATGATTTCATAGATTTATGATTTCCGATTTCCTTCTCCCCAAAGAACGTATCTTTGCAAAAGGTTGTTTTACTAACAAACTCACTACGAAAAGAATTACACGCACTACACAGAATCGTAAACATAAAACGTTGTTTTTCGCAAACTATTTTTATTTGATACATGGATAGCAATAATAATACCAATTCCATCAAGCTCGATACCATTGAATCGGCGATTGAAGACATTCGAGCAGGGAAAATCATCATTGTGGTCGATGATGAAGACCGTGAAAATGAAGGAGACTTTATTTGTGCGGCCGAAATGACCACGCCTGAAATGGTGAACTTCATGGTAAAAGAAGGACGAGGGCTCATGTGTGCCCCCCTTACCGTGGAGCGTTGCGAGGAATTGGGCCTCAAAATGATGGTAGGAGATAATACTTCTACGCACGAGACACCGTTTACCGTATCGGTCGATTTGCTGGGGCACGGCTGTACGACGGGAATTTCGGCTTCCGACCGTTCTAAAACCATTCAAGCACTGGTGGATCCTACCATCCGTCCCGAAGAATTAGGTCGTCCAGGACATATTTTTCCGCTTCGTGCCATGCCTGGCGGCGTACTTCGTCGCACGGGACATACCGAAGCTGCCATTGATTTTGCGCGTTTGGCAGGATTAAAACCTGCGGGAGTATTGATTGAAATTTTGAACGAAGACGGTACGATGGCGCGTTTGCCACAGCTGCGCGAATTGGCCGATAAGTTTGATATGAAGTTGGTGTCTATCAAAGATTTGATTGAATACCGTCTTCAGAAAGAAACCCTTATCAAGCGCGAAATCGCCGTTGACATGCCGACCGAATGGGGGCATTTCGACATGATTGCGTTCCGCCAAATCCATACCGATGAGTTACACTTAGCCCTTATTAAAGGTACGTGGGAGAAAGATGAACCCGTATTGGTGCGCGTTCACTCATCGTGCGTGACGGGCGATATTTTCGGGTCATGCCGTTGCGACTGCGGGCCGCAATTGCACGCGTCGATGGAAATGGTTGAGCGTGCGGGCAAAGGCGTGGTGGTGTATATGAACCAAGAAGGGCGCGGTATTGGACTTATCAACAAACTGAAAGCCTATAAATTGCAAGAAAATGGCTTGGATACGGTTGACGCCAATATTGCCCTTGGGTTTAAAATGGACGAGCGTGATTATGGCGTAGGCGCACAGATTTTGCGCGATTTGGGATTGAGCAAAATCAAACTCATTTCCAACAACCCTAAAAAACGGGTGGGTTTGATGGGTTATGGCCTAGAAATTATTGATTGTGTGCCCATCGAAATGCCCGCGAATCAGTATAATGAAGGATATTTGAAAACAAAGCGCGACAAAATGGGGCACCGCCTTACGCAGTTTGCAGCTGTGAAAGAATAAATGTCTAGGGTAGAATGTCGAGGGGCGAGTGCAGAGTGTCGAGTGTATTTTTGTATTCGACACTCTCCATCGCTCGGGCGCCCCCGTCTACCCTCGACATTCAAAAACACTACAACACTAAAACAATACGGCTCGAATCACCAATGGGCTCGAAGTCGGATAAATGTTCTCTGCGGGATACGAAGGGTTCACCAAGTTGTTGTAACTTAGGTTATACAACAACATCAGGTTAAATGCCTTGATAAAACGCCCGCCAATCGGAGTGGAGTACGAAGCTCCCACCATGGCCGAATTTATCCAAGTTCGCTTACGTACGCCGCTGGCGTTGTAGTCGCGGTATTGGACGTTAAGCGATTCGTATTCAGCGTTTAAGTTGATACTTTCGTAAACATTAAACATCCCAAATACCCGTCCGCCGTAGTTATCGTAGCTACTTTTAAGGGTAGGAGAATAGCGGAGTTGGGTGTATTGATACGTAAAACCACCCCCTAACGAAAGGCGATTAGTAACCTGATACCCTGCCACGGGCGAAACCCCAATACTGGTTACGGTTCCAAACGAAAGTGGCCCAATACTCCCTCCCAAGCGAAGGCGGTCTAAGGGCGAAGGCGGACGCTCTGGATCTTGTTTGCGAGGAGGTGCGTCTAACACTTTGATGGGGCCATCATTATTGGGTCGTACTGGTGGTGGTGGTGCGTCGGGGTTGGCGGTCTGAGCGGCGGCTCCAAATGCCCATAAGGAGGCCACTACCAATCCCAAAAATAATTTTTTCATAGTCTCAAATATAAAAAACGTTCAAAAGAGATTACGTTCAAAGGAACAATTCTGTTTCAAAAACGAAAAAAAAGGAGGGCTATTGCGTGGTAAGCTCTCGGAAGACTTCTTCTAGCGGTTTACCTTCGCTGCGTAAATCGGCAAGGGTTCGATTGGCTACGACTTGCCCCCGATTGATAATGACGGCACGGTCGCAAATGGCTTCTACTTCTTGCATAATGTGCGAGGAAAAAAGAACCGTTTTTTCTTTTCCAACGCTTTTAATGAGTGTCCGAATCTCAAGAATTTGGTTCGGGTCGAGTCCCGTGGTGGCTTCGTCCAGAATCAGAACGGGCGGGTTATGAATCAAGGCTTGGGCCAAACCAACGCGTTGGCGATAGCCTTTGGATAATTGTCCAATTTTTTTGTTTTGTTCAAGCCCTAGTCCACATATTTCTACCATTTCACTCACCCGCTGGCGCAGTTTTTCGCCTTTGAGGCCATACAAAGCCCCCACAAAACGCAAAAACTCTTTGATGTACATATCGGTATAAAGTGGATTGTGCTCAGGTAGATAGCCAATCGAGCGGCGTACTTCCATCGACTGCTTCGCTACGTCAAATCCACATACTTCTACGCTTCCGCTGGTGGCGTTGAGGTAGCCCGTCGTGATTTTCATGGTCGTCGATTTTCCCGCGCCGTTAGGCCCTAAAAATCCCATGATTTCTCCAGGCTTTACGTCGAAGCTAATGTCGTTGACGGCTTTTTGAGTGCCGTATAGTTTAGTGAGGTGTTGTATCCGAATGGACATGATTTTTCAGAATTGGGGCGAAAATACAAATTTCTCGTTTAGGGTCTTGTATATTTGCTTGATAGAAAACTACAAAGAGAAGGGATTGTTGTATTGCAATGGCACAATTTTAGCGTATAACAATGTAACGGACTTGCGTTTTATGAGATTGTTTAAACGGACTGGGGTTTTATTATTTTTAGGCGTAATCGCTTGGATGAACACGTGGGCACAAACCCCGACGATTACCACAACGGACGTCAGCGGGGCAGCAGCCTGTGCTGGGGCAACTTTGTCGGTGGCGTTTACACCAGCCAATGTCCCTACGCCTGCCAAACGTACTTACACGGTGCAATTGTCAGGAACGGGAGGGACGTTTACGAGTCCTACGGCGTTGGCATCGGGAGCAACCAGCCCGATTGTGGTTACCTTGCCCGCAACAGCTCCTAATGGGGAGTATCGTTTGCGCGTTGTTTCGGATACGACGGGTATCACGTCGGTGCCAACTTCTATTTTTACCATGCTCAGACGCCCTACTGCCACGCTTTCGGGCGATACCACGATTACGTTGGGTGGCACGGCAACCTTGACGGTTGTTTTTACAGGAAATGGCCCTTGGACTTATACATTTACCAATACCAACACAGGCACTACGCTCACAAGTCCGCTCAAAGGCATTGTGCAACCTACTGTGAGTACTACTTATGCCCTTCAGTCGGTTAGCAATGTGTGTGGTGCGGGTACAGTTACTGGCAGTGCGCGGGTACGCGTTTTACCCATTATTACTTCTACGTTTGCATCTACTTCCGTTTGCGCAGGTTCAACGGCCACGGTGGCTTTTGTCACCACGGGTACGTTTGAATCAACGGCTGCTGTAACCTACACGGCACAAGTATCAGACTCGACGGGAAGTTTTACCAATCCCGTTGCGATTGGGACAGGCACAGCCAGCCCATTGCAAGTTACTTTTCCCGCTTCGTTGTTAGCAGGCAAAAACTACAAAGTACGCGTTATCGCTAGTGCCTCTGCCACTTCGGTGGGTAGCGGCGTGTTTGCGGTACAAGCCTTGCCTACCGCTACCTTGAGTGGTAGTACAACGATTGGGGTAGGAGAAAGCGCAAAACTCACGTTAGACTTTACTGGAGAAGGCCCGTGGACGTACGTTCTATCCAATGACCAGACGGCTACAGTGAATACTACTCCTGCTTTAGTGACGGTCAGTCCTACGACGACGACGACCTATTCTGTTAAATCAGTTCGTAATGCGTGCGGAACAGCCCCCACGCCGACAAGTACTGTTCAGGTAAAAGTCAATCCGCGGGTAAGTGCAGCCGACGTGGCCTTGGGTTCGGTTTGCGTCGGGAGTGTCATAAGTTTACCTTTTGTGGTAACGGGAACTTTTGAAGGCGCGGTTACTTATACCGTTCAGCTCTCAGATGCAACGGGTTCGTTTACAGCGCCTCGTGCGCTTGCAACGGGAACGAGTAGCCCAATTTCAACGACGATTCCTGCCAACGTTGCGGCGGGGGCGGCGTATCGTTTACGGGTAGTAGCCAGTGTGACCTCAACATCGGTCAATAGCGCTTCTTTTATAATAAAAGTTAGACCAACGGCGGTATTGTCGGGCGCTGCTTCGGTCAATTTTGGTGAATCAACAACCTTGCCTGTGACATTAACGGGCGATGGCCCTTGGTCGCTTGCATTGTCAGACGGCACCACCGCAACTTCGGAAGTAACTCCTGCGCAAGTAACTGTAAAACCCACCCAAACGACGGTTTATCAACTAACTTCGGTGCGAAATTCGTGCGGCGAAGGTACGGTTTCGGGAATTGCCTCGGTGACGGTCATTCCGCGCGTAATTACCGAAAACATCACCTCAGGTATTTGTAGTGGTAAAGAATTTGAAGTCAAATTTTCGCTTGGCGGCGGAACCCTCCCTGCCAATACCGTATTTCAGGCGCAGTTGTCGGATAGTTTAGGAAATTTTACCAATGCTGTTATTATCGGGACGGGAAGCCGTAGCCCTATTTTAGCCAATATCCCCGCGATTCCGAACGCCAACGGTTACCGAATTCGGGTCGTAGTGGTAGGAAGCACAACGGTTACGTCGCAGCCGACTTCGCCCTTTCTGCTAGGACGCCGCCCTACGGCCGCACTGAGTGGAGGCGTAGCGACGCCGCTCAAGCCTGGGGATGAATTATTGCTGGTGATTCAGTTTACTGGTGATGCCCCTTGGACCTACACAATGTCGGATAATACGACGGGGACAACCAACGAAACCCCCGTTTTGGTCACTGTTAAACCCACTTTGCCGACAACCTATACCCTCAGCTCGGTGAGTAACCCGTGCGGAACGGGGACGGTATCGGGTAGTGTAACGGCCAATGTGGTGATTACGGGAGTGGAGGAAGAACAAGAAAAAATCATCGTGGGGCCTAATCCATTGTCCGACCGACTGCACCTAACCATCGGCATCCCTACCGCGACTGAGTGGCAGTTGATTGATGCCCAAGGGCATTTGTACCAAAAACGCCAGTGGACAGCGGGCGAATACCGAGACGAAATAAATACCCAAACGTTGCCAACTGGATTGTATTTTCTTCGGATAAAAGTAGGTGATAAATGGCTTGAACGTAAGCTGTTGAAGCAATAAAAAGAATAAGCCCCTCTGATGCAGTGAACTGTTCAGAAGGGGCTAAAAAAGGTGTTTTTTGTTGATAAACCTTACGCTTGGTGCTCTTTACGGAGCAAATCGTTGACAGTTTTGACGGGGTTGAAGGTAATGAGTGGAACTTCCACAAACACCGTATTCCAGTCAGACATTGAGCCATTCCAAAGTCCTGGGAGTTCTTGGGCTTTCAAGTCTTTCCCGTCTTTTGATTTTTGGGTAATAAAGCCCGTATTGGAGTCGCGATAGCTCATCAACTCAAATTTCTTGCCTTTATAACCACGGAGAGAGCACACCAAATCAACGGGGTTGAAGTGCGTCGCGGTATCGAAAAGTGCTTTTTGTGCAGCATCGTCCATGTCAATTTGCGCCGACTCTACCACTTGGAGCGAGGTCGTGCCGTCAGGGTTTGCCGCCCAGAAAGGTCCACCACCAGGCTCTCCGACGTTTTTCACCATTCCGCACAAACGCACAGGGCGGTCGAGCTTCATGGCAAAATAGGCGAGTTTTTCGGTATTTGAAAGCGTCCAGAAATCCTTGGTAGGCTGCGTAAACATCGTCGTTTCGTAAAACTCTGACAGTTCGCTGATTAGGCTATCGCTGTTTTCGCCTGCTTCGATGCGGGCCAAGAAATCGAAAATTTGCTGGCGGTATTTCAATAACAGCGCCCCAAGGACTTTTTTGTACGTAAAAGTGGTGTTTTTGAGGCTATCGGGTACTACGTTGTCGATGTTTTTGATGAATACCACATCCCCGTCTTGGTCGTCGAGGTTGGCCAAAAGCGCCCCGTGCCCCGCAGGACGGAACAACAGGCTACCATCGGCGTTGCGGAAAGGCGTGTTGTCCATGTTCACCGAAATGGTATCGGTAGAGGGTTTTTGCTCCGAAAAACTCACTTCATAAGTGACGCTGTATTTTTCTTCAAAAGCAGGTTTCATGGCTTCAATCAGGGCTTCGAAACGGCTGCGGTGCTCAGGCGAGACGGTAAAGTGCAGGCGAACAACCCCGTTGGCATTGGCGTAGTTGGCGCCTTCTACCAAATGCTCTTCTACGGGCGTACGCGCCCCTTCTTCGTAGTTGTGGAACTTTAACAAACCTTTGGGAAGGTTGCCATAATCTAGCCCTTTGCCACTCAAAATATAGTCGGCAATTTGTTGGTAATTGCCGTCGCCAATGGCCGTTTCAATGTCAACACCGTCGTTGGCCATGGCGGTTTTGAGGTCTTCAAAAAAAGCAAAATCGCGAATCCGCTCGCTAAATTCAGGGATAGACTTGTCGCTTTTTCCGTCGTCTTTGAAAGCAAAAAGCGACTTGAACATCCGCGTGGCAGCGCCCGAAGCTGGGACAAACTTCAACAACGAAACGTTTTTGGCTTGTGCATCAAACTCATCGACAAGAGCAGCACTTTCTTCTTCGCTCACGCGCACAATGCCATCACCTACGGTAGCGGCTTTGAGAACTTTTAAAAAAGGGAAACCCGTTTCAAAATGAGAAATCTGTTGTTGGATGGTTTCAAGCGAAATGCCCTGTTTTTCGATTTGGGCGAGGTCTTTTTCAGTAAACATGGGTTTGAATAAGATTATACTGTTTAAGGTTCGGAGATACAAAATCGTATTATGACTACAAAAACTTGGACTTTGTGCTAAAAATAAGGAAGATTCAGGGATGCAAACTATAAAATATTTGTTAATCCTTCGACCGTTCGATAAAAAAAGCGGTTAGAAATGATTTTCCGTACTAACTTTGTATAAAAAAGCGGCTTTGTATGGCAATCCCACCCGAAAGTTCAAAAAAAATTGTGGTAGTACCCTGCGCTATCTTTGAAAAAGATGGGCATGTTTTTTCGGCCCAGCGCAAGGAAGGGATGTCACTGGCTTTAAAATGGGAGTTTCCTGGCGGAAAAGTGGATGAAGGCGAAACGGAAATTGAGGCACTTCACCGCGAAATTATGGAAGAGCTGAGCGTAGAAATTGAAATAGGAGTACGCCTTGAACCTGCTTACAAAGAAGACCCTAACCGCATTATCTGCCTTGTACCTTACGTGTGTCGGATGCTTACCTCGCCCATCGTTTTGACCGAACACCAACAATACAAATGGGTTCGGCTGGAAGAGGTTCACAAACTAGATTGGGCCGAAGCCGACTTAGAAGTCATCGAGACTTTTCTTCATTATTTAGGCGTTAGCAAACTACGTCGCCATAAGACAAAGTTAAAGTGTTGATTGTTAAGTGTTCCTAACTCCTACTTTACAGTTTCACAACTTTGCGAACAATCGTTTGCCCCTCTACTACAAAACGTAACAGATAGGCGCCAGGGACGGTGTCTTCGAGTGATATGTCAAGCCCGTGCAATGTTCCTTTTCGGAAGTGTCCTTTGTTGAGGGTTTTTCCTTGCGCATCCAATAGTTCCCAATCGCCTGATTTTTGACCCAAAACCTTAGCTTCTACTTTGACTTTGTTGTGGGTTGGGTTGGGCAATACCCGCAAGTCTTCGTCAGATACTGGCTCAATGGCCGTGAGAAGAACACTCACGCGCGCGCTGCCACCAACGCTTCCGTTTCCACAAACGTTTGTCACGGATTTTAGTGTATAGGTGGTTTCTAAGGCTGGTTTTACGCTGATGGTTTGAGCGTTGCTGGAGATAGTGGCCGTGTTATTGTCGGAAAGAACGTACGTCACGGGAAACGTGCCTTGAACACTTAATTTTAGCTTAGCTTCCCCTCCAAATGCAATTGTCGTGTCGCCACTAAGGGTTGCTTTGGCGCGTTGTTTGAGCGAAAAAACGTCGCTTGGTGTGAGGTTCGCGTTGGCATTTTGGGTCGGTTTGATGCGTAAACGGTAATTTCCACCAATTTCTACATTGGCAGGAATCGTAACTTTAACGGGGCTTTGGCTGCCACTTCCGACAGTGCGAGATGTGGTAAAGTTTCCTTCTTTGTCTGATAATTGAGCCTCAAAGCCAATGCCTGTATCAAATCCTCCCGTGACGGTGAAAGGCAAATCAAACACCGATTCATCGCAAAGTATAACTCCCGCAGGCACTTGAGTCGTGATTTTGGGCGTTACCTCCACTCTTGCACTTCCGTTGGTGGTGCCTATCCCGCAAGCATTGCTTACGGAGGTGACGGTATAAGTGGTGGTTGTAAGCGGCGAAATGGAGATGGTCAATGGGTTGGTGGAAGTGGTCGCAGCGGGGCCGCCCGAAAGCTGGTACGTCCACGGTCCTGAGCCCGAAAATTGGAGCGTAAGTGGGGTGCTTTGCCCTGCCTCGATGGTTGCTGCGCCGCTCAAGGTCGCCGAAGGTTTTTGTTGGATGCTAAAATTGGCCGATACAACTGGAGCAATCCCCGCGACGTTGGCCACAATGCGCAAGCGATAGTTGTCGCCCGAAGGGAGTGTGGTGGGTAAGGTGGCAGAAAATGCTTCGTTACTTTCGGTGGAAAGGGTGACGGGTTGTGAAAAATTGCCTTGATTGTCAGATAATTGCAAGGTGTATTTCCAGCGATTGCGGTCGGTGTTGGTTACCGAAAAAGGAACCGAAAGTGCCGCACCTGCGCAGGCATTGGCCAGAGGTTTATCGAAAGAAAGGGCGGGCTTTTCGCTTACAGAAACGACGAAACGATCCAACAAACAACCCGCTTCGTCGCGAACGGTAAGGGTGGTGTCGCCCGTGAGGGTAAAGGACAATGTAGGCTCATTGCTACCATTGGACCATTTTGCAGCGCCTTTCCACGATGGCGTTAGGGCCACAGTTTCTCCGTGACGTGCTTTGAGTTGAGTCGTTTTATTGACGTTTTTGAAAATCGTAAATTGATCACGAACCACACCGTCGTTACAAAGCCATTCGTAGTTAAGGCGGTTGTCTTCGACTTCGATAACGACCGAACCACCGTTTTGGAAGTTTTTGAAAGGCATTGCGGGGTGGGCGGGGCCATCGAGTCCATTGTTACGCCCCGAAGAACCTGCAACTACGTAAATAACGCCTTCATCACCTCCATTTTTGACGTATGCACACGAATTTGGGCTATTGTCGTATTTGCCCGATGAAGTGCTGGTCAAATGAGCGGTTTCGTTGAAAGTTGGGGCAAGTCCTGTGTGACCCCGCGTAGGGCGCGAACGTTCATACAAGTGGCTATGACCGCTCAGTACCAAATCAACTTTGTATCGCTCTAAAATAGGGTTTAGATTTTGTCGAATAAGAACTAATTCCGTTTCGGTATCCGAGTCGTGCGAGTTTTTGGTGTAAGGTGGGTGGTGAAACATCACAATCGTCCACGGAAGGCGATTGGCGGCTAAGTCTTTTTTGAGCCATTCTACCTGTGGGCTGAGCGTATCGTACAATCGGTATTTGTCTTGCTCAATGCCGTAAGAGTCCAAGGCTACTACGTGTACATTGCCGTAATCGAACGAATAATTCATTTCGGAGCCCGACGGAACACCGCCCGACTCGCCGTTTTGGGGTTGGGAGAAGATTTGAAAATAGGCAATCTCACGACGGCTTTGCACGCCCGAATAGTATTCATGGTTGCCAGGAATGGCCCAAATAACGTTGTTTTTGAAGAAATAATCTTGGTAAATATTGAAGAAATTATTCTGGTATTCTTCGTCGGTACCGATGGCATAGGCATTGTCTCCAAGAAACAAAACAGCGTCGGTTTGACGGTTGTCGTTTTGAATACGTTTTAAATAAGCATCGCGTACTTCCCGCTGGTTGGGCGAACCGTCTCCTGCATCACCTAAGGCCCAAAACCTCACCTTTTGCTTACTTCCCGTGGGTGGAGCTGTTTTGAAATAATAGGAATCTCCTTCGTAGGTCGTGCCGTTGACTTGGATTCCGTAATAATAGACTGAGTTGGGAGTAAGGCCATTGATGCTTACTTCGTGTTCGGTCGTAGGAACGTCGCGGCTAACACTTTGCGTTTTTTGGGAAGAAGAACTTCCGTAGGTGAGCTTACTAACCACCGCCACGTCTGTCCGCCACCGCACTACGATGCCCGTTGAAGAACCCATTTGGAGGTAAGGACCTCGTACAATTTTTTGGGCAAAAAGGGCATTGGAAGCACAACTGGTTATAAGAAGTGCAAACCAAACAACGACTAAAAAACGGCGTTTACGTAGAAATGAAGCCATGCGAATTGTGATTAGTTAAATCGAACCACAAAGTTGCGCAAAAGAACCTATTTTACCTCAATCGTTACGCTTACTTCTTTCTGAGGTTTGCAGTACCACTCGCCTTGGCAACGTAAAAAGTACGTGGTGGTTTCTTGCGGTGAAAAACTGCGTTGATTTCGGGGTGAGTAACTGTACCGTTGCATCAGCGTTTTGGTTCCATTGGCAGTTTGGTAAAACCATTCCAACGGCCCCTGACCATATTCGTTGACGGGGCAACCCGACAATGATAAGGTGATTTCTTCCCCCTTCGTAATGGTGTATTTTTCGGCAGTGAGCGTGGGAATAGGGACGTTGCAAGTGGCACACTCTTTTTCCCGAACCACTACGTACTGCACATTTTGAGCAAAGTCGGAGGCTTTGAAGAAATAGCGCTGCGACCAACTGCCCGTGGTAGAGTTTTCAAGAATTACCCGATTGCTATCAAATGTTTTGGTCGAAGAAAGGCTCACTTCGGCACATTTGACTTCGTCAAGCAGGTTGGAATAACCTTTGCGAAGGGCCACTTTGTACTCGCGTCCTGTGAAAATATTGGTATAGGTGGTGTCTTGAGAAATCAAAATTTCGTACGGATAAGGCCGAAGGGTATCCACGGGTGGCAAGTTGACGTCAATGTCGTCCCGATACGCTTTGTCGGTAAATCGAATCAAGGCTCGGGCAGCTTTTCGGTCGGTCGTAGTGCCTTTGGGGCCATCCCACACGATTTTGAATTTACGGGAGAGAACCGTTTTAAACGAAATAGGCCGACGTACCAACTCACAAGGATTGGTCAGGCCGCCTCGGTAAAAAATACCAAACACGGCTGTGGCGTAGTACAAACTATCTTGTGGATTAAAAAAGCCACGGTCTTGGTCGGTGACTTCCGAAGTACTGATGGGAGCGCCCGCTTCACATTTGCCCGAAGTTCCCGATGTTCTTCCGTTAAAAAATGGATTTTCGCACCCTATCAGCCCTACCAATCCAATCCATACAATTATTGTCAGCCACTTCTTCATTTCACAAATCGTTTTCGATAGTTTCTCAGACAAATATACGGGGAAATTGGTAAAAACGATTCTGGTAGTTTGAGCAACGTTCATAAAACTGGTATGCTTATTGCTCTGACGCTGAGTATAACTAAGCTTACGTACATGAAAAAATTATACCTAGTTGCGTTGTTGAGCATGTTAGTGGGAGTGCAGTCGTATGCTCAACGTTTTGTAAAAATCGACGAAGACAGTCGCCGTTTTTGGATGAATGTGGGTGTCGGGCCTGGTTTGATGAAAGCGGGTGGTTCTTACGATTTTAGCCCTTTTTTTCTACCGAAAACAGCTCCTACGTGGCAGGTGTTTTTGTCGCCATACTACATGGCATCCAATCGGTTTAACGTTGGCCTAAAATTGGGCGGCTTCTTCCGACCCTCGTTTGAGGATGTAGAGTCAAAGAGCATTATTCAGCAAAAATTCACTTCATTTGGGTTGTTGTACGCCGACTATTATTTGTCATCACCCTATCGGATTTTGGAGCGACCTTGGAAACCTCGTTTTTACTTGGGACTGGGTGCTGGTGTTTCGTACATTGGTAAACTAGAAGCCAAAGACTTGTTGACCGAAAACCGCTTTACGTTCCGCCGCAAAAACCAAGATGCGTTCATTACGGTAGCGCCCAAAATTGGTGTTTCTTTCCGTTATATTAAACTCGAAATTGAGCACACGTTGACAACGCCTTTCAATCCAGATATTACGTCGATTACCATCATCAGCGCGCTACCGTTGGGAAATCCAAGGTATTATTAGAGGAGTGATGAGTTATGAGAGATAAGAGATGAGGAGTTGCAGACTATTCTTTACAAATAAAATCCCCGAGTCCTTGTTAAAGGCTCGGGGATTTTTGTTAGTTGAAGTTTCTGTCTCGGGCGGGTTGTGAGCAACCCTTGACACGCATCTTGCTTTTTGCCTCTTGCCTCCTTTGGGCGGGTTGTGAGCAACCCTTGACACGCATCTTGCCTCTTGCTTTTTGCCTCTTGCCTCCTTTGGACGGGTTGTGAGCAACCCTTTGCACATTTGGAGCAACCCTTTGCACGTTTGCCCTTTTTGCCTCTTGCACTTTGCCTTCTTCGGGCGGGTTGTGAGCAACCCTTGGCACGGCTAGGGTTTCAACGCCAAGCGACAATAATGACCTGCTAAACCTGCGAAGCCCGCCACCAATCCTCCCACGAGGGTGACGGCGGCAAAAAGGCTGGCGGCGTTTGGCAACTTGAAAATTTCGGCCACTTTTAGGGGAAATTCACCTCCGCTGGAGACACTTTGGAACAATGAATACCCTAACCATAAAGTAGAAACTGCGGCAAACGCAATTCCGTACGCTTCTTTGGCATTTTTAGCTTTCCAAAAACAAAGCCCAAAACATACGATGGGCATCAGCCACCAAGGGCCTAAAAATTGAGCAATACCGCTTATGACAAGAATAAGAATATAAAGCATGAGTCGGAGAGTTTAGCGTTGTAATTTGACGGTTGATTTGATGCGAGGGTGTTGTTCGTCTTTCGACTTCAAAAACACTAACTCGTTGAGTTCGCCTTTGGCCCATTTGTCCACCATGTTGTCGTAGTGTGGGCTACCTGGGTTGCCCGACTGCCCCCCTGGGTACAAACCGTAGGCTTTGGGCCACGTTTTGTCGAGCTGCACCACCATTCGCCACGATGGGCCATGACCTGCTTCGGTGGTTGCGTTGACAATGTTAGCCCCCCCCCCGTTGATGATATCCATCCGTGAAAACGACTTGAACAACGGTACAAGGTGCTTGATGTCAGTTCCTTTGGCAGTACCCCAAACCCACGTTTGTGGATTATATGGCCCGTATTTTACCGTAAGCGAGTCAATGGTAGCTTTGAAAGTGGTTGTAATAATGTCAGCGGCGGTTTCTACCTTGTCGGTCGTTTTTACGTTGTCAAACCACTTTGCATTGGGTTGTTTTTGGAGCATGGCCCACGTACGGTCGCGGGTAGGCTGTGACATGGGCGCTTTTTCGTCTTGCGTTGGAAACTCATCTTCCCAAATCGCCAGCCGCAGCTCTTTTACGAAACGCTCAAAAATGGTAGGCGCAATTTCGTTGGGGTCGTTGCGTAAGTTCCATTTGGCCAACACGCCGTAGGCTGGCAAGGCTTTGGCGCTGGGGTCTTTTTCCAAATACTTGAGCAATTCGGGCAGAATGCGGCGTGCTTCTACGTTGAAATTATCATTTTGGAGGAGACGTAAGCTGTCGGGGGTTGCTTTGGTCATGTTGCCCAAACGCTCATTGATACGAATACCCCGTTCGGCAGGCGCAAATTTCCACCCCAAATAATACGGGTAAGAAGGGTCAGCGGGAAACTGATTGGCCGAACTTACAAAGCCACGGGCAGGATTTTTGACGTAGGGTGTTTGCTCCACGGGAATCCACGCTTTCCATTCATGCTCAGGGTTAGCGCCATCGAGCGAATATTTGCCTTGCTCTTTCCATTTCAACGGAAAATGCCCTGCTGAGGTAATAGCCACGTCGTTTTGATTGCTGGCAAAGACCACGTTGAAACCTGGAGCGGCTAAATAGGGTAAAATTTTACGGTAATCGTCGTAATTTTTACCGTGGTTGATGAGGTACAGCGCCTTCACTGAATTTCCTGCGGCTACGGGACCTACCCACGTAAGTGCATGACCAACGGGTAAATCGGAGAAGAAAGGTTTCTGTCCTTGGCTATAAAGAATCGGGCCGTGGTGGGTATAAAGAACGGTATCACGGATGATTTCGGGCGAACCTTTTACCTTAAATTCACTGACTCTCGACGTGACAGGGCGCCAGTCGTTGCCGTATTTGTATTCTTTGAACGTATTGTCTTTGAACTGAATTTGGAACAAATCAAACACGTCCGAACCGACGTTGGTCATTCCCCAAGCAATGTCTTTGTTGAACCCAATGCCAATCCCTGGCCAACCTGGCACGCATACGCCATAGACGTTGACCGTGGGTGAAACCAACTGCATTTGGTACCAAATAGAAGGAAGGCTTAGCCCTAAGTGGGGGTCGTTGGCGAGCAAAGGCAACCCAGAGGCCGTACGCGAACCATGAACCGCCCAGTTGTTGGAGCCAATACCAGGGTTTTCAGCTTCAAGGTCGAGATTGGCGGCGATGCTCGCTTTCATGAGTTCGGGTACTTTGGGAACGGCCAGTGGCGTAAAATCCCATTTTGTGCCCGAGGGTACAATCGGCGACTCTTCTACGGGATAGTCAGGAAAGAGGTCGTTCATGGTTTCTTTGCCAAACTTCGCCAAAGCATTGGCCATGCGGTAGTCGTCTGAGCGCGCGTTCATGTCTTTGCGCATCACCATTTCTACCAAGGCTGTTTTAAGCGGCGACCAAGCTTCGGGCGTATAGCCAAGAATTTTATACTCAATGGCCAAATCTTTGTACGAAACCTGCTGAATATAAGCGTTTACCCCTGCCGAATAAGACTCTACAATGAGCTTAGACGTAGGCTCGTGGGTAAATGACTCCGCCAATCTCTCGGCTCCTTCGGGTAGTTGGAGACGACGATTATAGCGGTCAAAATCAAGTGCCAAAGGCCCCATTACCTCACTCAAACGCCCTGCCGCTACGCGACTGTAAAAGTCCATTTGCCAAAGACGGTCGCGGGCAATGATGAAACCTTGGGCGAAATACAAATCCTCGTCGTTATCGGCAAAGATGTGCGGCACTCCGTTGTCGTCGTATTTGACCGTAACTTCGCCTTTGAGCCCTTGAAGTTTAATGTCGGCTGGGGGTTGTTTATCGGGCGACTCGGCATTTTGCCAAAAACCCGTAAACGGACTAAAAAAAGGCCCCAAAGCAGGAGCAGGCCCAAGTGGGCGGCTAAAAATGTACGTCAATCCACCAGCTACCAGCAGACTCAACAACGCACGAATGTATTTCATTGGGGAATGTTAAAAGGGTTTGGTTTTGGTATTTTGTTGATAAAAAAATGAATTAATTGGGGTGCAATTTAGTGTTTTTTATCAAATGTTGGCCAGTCGAGTGGCGCACGATCTTCGGCTTCTCCCAATAAATAACCAAAAGGTTTGAGGGCTTCGACCGAATCAAAAATAACTTTCACAATGGCCGTAACGGGAAGGGCCAAAATCAAGCCCGAAACGCCCCAAAGTTGTCCCCCAAAAATCAAGACAATCATGGATGCAAGCGGGTTGACACTCACTTTAGAACCGACGATGTAAGGCGTAATGAAATTTCCTTCTAGTATTTGAATCACCCCAAAAACGGCCAATACTCCCAGCGAATACATGGGCGAATCGAGCGCAACCAAGGCCATTAAAGCGGGTAAAATAGAGCCTATCAACAAACCGATGTAAGGGATAAGCAACAAGCAAGACGCAAAAAAACCAAAGAAAACCGCGTGCGGGACGCCAAGCAGCAGCAAACCTGCGGAATTGAGTACTCCCACAATCAGAATCACCGAAACCAGTCCTACGAGGTAGCCTTGTACAACCTCATAAATCCGCCGAATGGCTTGATCGACGCGGCGTTTGTGGCGGCTATCAAACAATTTGTAAAAAAACTGACGGAAGAAATCGCGGTAAAGTAAAAAGAAAAATACGAACAAAGGAACAAGCGTAGCTGAAGCCAGCGTACCCGTGGTGGTAGCAACGGCCCCCGTCAGGACCGATGCACTATTTTTGAGGGCTTCGGTGAGGTACTTGCGGCCTTCGGTAATTTGTTTGCGGCGGCTCATGCCAAAATTATCACTTAAAAAATCTTGTCCTTGGTCAATCCAATAATTGGCTTTTTTCTCCAAACGAGGAAGTTCTTCTCCAAAACTGATGATTTGAATGGAAGCCAAGTAAATCAATCCTACCAAAACGGCAAAAAAGATGATTTGAGCAATGGTAATGGCCAATAAACGAGGGAAACGCCAACGTTCTAAAAAAGCACAAATGGGGTACAGTAGCACCGAAAATAACACCGAAAAGGTGAGGGGTACGATGGTTTCGCGGAGAACGTACAAGATATAAACGATAATTACCGAGGAAAGAAGCCACCCCGCGAGTCGAAGGGAAAAAGGAAATGATTTTTGCATGGTCAGACTGAACCTTTTAGGGTAATTTTAAGATTTTTGGAGAGGATTTGGGTCGAAACGGTAAATTCACCCAAATCTACGTATTTTCAAGGGGAAAAGGCAAACTCCCGTGCCAAGGGTTGTTCACAACCCGCTCGAAGAAGGCAAGAGGCAAAAAGCAAAGGGCAAACGTGCGCTCGTGCCAAGGGTTGCTCACAACCCGCCCGAGGAAAGCAAGAAGCAAGAAGCAAGAAGCAAAGGGCAAACGTGCGCTCGTGCTAAGGGTTGCTCACAACCCGCCCGAGGAAAGCAAGAAGCAAAAAGCAAAGGGCAAACGTGCGCTCGTGCCAAGGGTTGCTCACAACTCGCTCGAAGAAGGCAAGAGGCAAAAAGCAAAGGACAAACGTGCGCTCGTGCTAAGGGTTGCTCACAACCTATGGTAACCCCATAACTTGTTGATTTGGGGTGGTATTTTTGAGGGCGAATCCCTCAACGATAGCCTTGAATC
>NZ_JBYFCH010000009.1:0-258987 GCF_057652295.1 Runella sp. R5_40
GGACTCAACGTGATGGTACTTCCAATGCACACACTTGTTGATGGTGTGCTGACTGTTGGTTTGGCATTGACCGTTACACTATTCGTCGTCGAACTGCAACCCGTGGCGGTTTCGGTAAATGTAAACGTCACACTACCCGCCGAGACTCCCGTGGCTACACCCGCATTCGTTACCGTCGCTTTGGCATTGTCGCTGCTTGCCCATGTCCCGTCGCTCGTTGGACTCAACGTGATGGTACTTCCAATGCACACACTTGTTGATGGTGTGCTGACTGTTGGTTTGGCATTGACCGTTACACTGTTCGTCGTCGCACTGCAACCTGTCGCTGTTTCCGTGAACGTAAATGTCACACTACCAGCGGACACACCCGTTACTACACCCGCATTCGTTACCGTTGCTTTGCTATCGTCGCTGCTTGTCCATGTCCCACCGCTTGTTGGGCTTAAAGTAATGGTGCTACCGACGCACACACTTGTCGATGACGCACTGACTGTTGGCAAGGGCTTCACCGTCACACTGCTCGTTGTCGAACTGCACCCTGTCGCTGTTTCCGTGAACGTAAACGTCACACTACCCGCCGAGACTCCCGTTACTACACCCGCATTCGTTACCGTCGCTTTGCTATCGTCGCTGCTTGTCCATGTACCACCGCTCGTTGGGCTTAAAGTAATGGTGCTACCGACGCACACAGTTGTTGATGCTGTGCTGACTGTTGGTTTGGCATTGACCGTTACACTATTCGTCGTCGAACTGCAACCCGTGGCGGTTTCGGTAAACGTAAACGTCACACTACCCACAGAGACTCCCGTTACTATACCCGCATTCGTTACCGTCGCTTTGCTATCGTCGCTGCTTGCCCATGTCCCGCCGCTCATTGGGTTTAAAGTAATGGTACTTCCAATGCACACACTTGTTGATGGTGTGCTGACTGTTGGTTTGGCATTGACCGTTACACTGTTCGTCGTCGCACTGCAACCTGTCACCGTTTCCGTGAACGTAAACGTCACACTACCCGCGGACACTCCCGTTACTACACCCACATTCGTTACCGTCGCTTTGCTATCATCGCTGCTTGTCCATGTACCGCCGCTCGTTGGACTTAAAGTAATGGTGCTACCGACGCACACACTTGTCGATGACGCACTGACTGTTGGCAAGGGCTTCACCGTCACACTGCTCGTTGTCGAACTGCACCCTGTCGCTGTTTCCGTGAACGTAAACGTCACACTACCCGCCGAGACTCCCGTTACTATACCCGCATTCGTTACCGTCGCTTTGCTATCGTCGCTGCTTGTCCATGTACCACCGCTCGTTGGACTCAACGTGATGGTACTTCCAATGCACACACTTGTTGTTGGTGTGCTGACTGTTGGTTTGGCATTGACCGTTACACTGTTCGTCGTCGCACTGCAACCCGTCACCGTTTCCGTGAACGTAAACGTCACACTACCCGCGGACACACCCGTTACTACACCCGCATTCGTTACCGTCGCTTTGCTATCGTCGCTGCTTATCCATGTACCGCCGCTCGTTGGACTCAACGTGATGGTACTTCCAATGCACACACTTGTTGATGGTGTGCTGACTGTTGGTTTGGCATTGACCGTTACACTGTTCGTCGTCGCACTGCAACCTGTGGCGGTTTCGGTAAATGTAAACGTCACACTACCCGCAGCTACACCCGTTACTACACCCGCATTCGTCACCGTCGCTTTGCTATCGTCGCTGCTTGTCCATGTACCGCCGCTTGTTGGACTCAACGTGATGGTACTTCCAACACACACACTTGTTGATGGTGTGCTGACTGTTGGTTGTGGATTAATTGATACATTGACTGTCGTTGAAGTACTTTGACAAAAAGCACAATTGTACCTCACCGTCAACGTATAAACCCCTGCCTTCAAAGCGGTTACACTCGACAGTTGTGGGTTTTGTGCCGTTGATGTAAATCCATCAGGGCCTGTCCAACTATACGAAACATCCGTCAATGTGCTATTGCTTTCAACTCCTCCTGCCAAATTTAGCGTCCCTCCTACACAAACGCCCGTACTTGCTGTTGCCGTAGGTTTTGGCGTAATAGGAACATCGGACCCTTGCACCCAAACTGAATAACTTCTAGGTGGAAGTTCAATGTAGATTTGTCCACTGGCATTGACTTGAGCATAAGGGAATGCCGAGCGCCTGAGCATATCAGTAAAACGTGTCCCTGTTGCAATGCTTCCTCCCCTCGTATTGATAGCATGATCCACTTTAAGATAGGAGTCACTAAAATTAATTGCCACAATAATATCCTTATTAGTACTACTTGGGCCTTGTAATTGATATATCAAAGCTTTATCGGCCGAAGCTGATGAATAATTACTTGCGTAACCGCTTCCACTTGCATTCAAGCGCGTTAGGCTTGGTGAACCGAAAATATACTTTTTATGTACCTCCATCAACGCATCTATTTCACACTTCATGGGAGTTAATGTCGTAGGCATATAGCTATGATAATGGGCTGATGAGGCCGCTGGGTACCCGTAGTAATCATCGTAATACACCGTAGGAATTCCGATTTGATTATTGGTCAGTAAATACGCGTAGGCCAACATGGGATCGTACCAAATTAAAGCTCCACCGTCGCTGGCACCGTAATTATTACGAAAATCGTGGTTGTTCAAAAAAGTAACGACATTGTTGGCACTCAAATAATTTCCTCCTACTAGTCCAGCCGTAAATATTTGTCGAACGTCTCCTGCACTTAAGCGATTGTTGGTAAAATTTCGTAGCGTTTCTCGCAACGTAAAATCAAATACCCGTGGCTGGGTTGAAGCTGGTAAACTAGAGTTAAAGCCCGTATTATACACATCCCGAATCCACCCTTGTAACACCGACGGACTTGCATCATAATACTCCCCAATTACCATACTTGGGACCTGTCCAGAGGCATTAAGTTGGTTGAGCATATTGCCAAAAAACGACGCATCTAAGTGCTTAACGGCGTCCATACGAATGGATTTTATTCCCAAATTTGTAAAATTCCATTTGGTCCAATCAATGAGAGCATTTGCCGTTTTGGTTTGTAAATGATCATAATCATAAAAATAATCCATGCTATTTTGGCTCCAATCAGGGCATAGACAATCAACGTTCCAATTTCCTGTTGTTCCTGTCATTACAGGATTATAATTGGGACGAAAATAATCCCAGTTCATATTTCCCAGCCCGCTTGGCATGTTTGAAAAGTCGGTATAGGTATGGTATTCCACCACATCGTTATAGACATTGGCGACATTGGCTGCTCCCGTACCACCACTTTTTCCCACTAAGTCTGCCGTACCATTCCAAACCTTCCAAATACGTTGATCGGCATACCCATTGGTATTTACCATATAAATAATCAACTGATCCCCTGCGGCATTAAAATCTGCATTGGTAATTGTCACCTTAAATTCATCTGAATCACCGTTATTATCAATCGTTGTTTCGTAATTACGACCTAAATCAACGGTGAAAGCCCCCCCTTGCTCAGTTGCACTTCCATCGGGAGAAAGCAAAGGGCTCCATCGGCTTCCTCCTTTGGTCGCCGTTGTCGCATAAAACATGTACTTAGAGCCACTATAAGTTCCCGAACGGGAGTTGATATTGATATAATAGTCTCCTGCACCGTTCCCCGAACTACCTCCCAAAGGAATCACGACATGATAACGATCCGAAGGGTAAGGTTTTTTAGCTCCCCCTGCTTTGTATTGAATGTATTCCTCTACCGCAGGGTTTTTTTCGGCCGAACCACCATCACGGTGGTTATAAATAAAATCGCCCATCGGGTCGATTCCCTGGTTGTTTAGCTCCGTAATCATAGCCCGAATTTGAGCGGGCGTTCCCATCCCCGTAGTTTCACCCATGTACAAGTCGCGGGGGTCATAGCCAGAACTATAGGCACCTTTGCCGTAGTGTCCAGGAAACCAAAGGTGCGTAAATCCCGCTTTTTTAAGGCAAGCTGCTTTTAGACGGAGAGTGTCAGCCCATGTAAAGCCTGCTCCCGCCTTGGGAAAATCGTAATTAAAACCCTGCATTAAAAACGTGGCAGTTGCGGGGGCAGAGAAAGCCACTGGGTTGTTTGTGTAGCTAGCTTCACAACCACTTGCATTGCGCACTTTGATAGCATAGGCCCCACAACCTAAACCCGAAAAAGTATTACTTGCTTGATAGCTTGTACCCCCATTGATGGAGTATTCAGAAGCACCTGAAGCAGTAACGGTGATTGACCCTCCACTACAATTGACTGGCAATGTCGTCGATACATTCGAAACACTGGGAGAACTTGGTTGAGAATTAATCACCACCGACGCCGATGCCGATTCACAACCTGCCCCCGAACTTTTCACTTTTAAGTAATAAGTATTGGGTGATACTCCCGTTAGAACATTGGTCGCTCCGTAGGTTGCACCATTGTCAAAACTATACTGAACTCCGCTGGCAGGGGCAGTGATGGTTATACTCCCCGTAGTTGTGGTACAGGTCGGCTGCGTAACTGTCGCAGTTGGGGTAGCAGGCGTTGCTTCTACAGAAATTGTAATTTCATTGCTGGTAGCAGTGGTTGGACTTGCACAAGCATCATTACTGGTCATTACCACTTTTATTTTATCCCCATTCACCAAGTTATTGGGAGCAAACGAGCTTCCAATAGCTACATCTGCCTCGTTTTTCTTCCACTGATAAGTAGGGGTCGTTCCTCCATTGGTTGGGACTGGGGTAAAAGTCACCACTCCACCCGAACAAATCGCTGTAGATGAAGCATTTATCAACACAGCGGGAGTCACACTACTCGTAATAGTTACCATAACTTGGCTACGACTACTTTCGCATCCATTGATTGTTTGTGAAACATAATAATTGGTCGAAGACAAAGCAGTAGTCGTAGCCAATTGATTACCATTGGAAGCAGCATCGTACCATTTTATCGACGAACCCGTTGCAGCAAGGCTTGCCACGGTTGGGTTGATGGAAGAGCAAAACGATTGAGGAGTTACTGCCGTTGGAGCAGGTGAAACACACGTTGTAAAAGTATAGTTTGCTCCCGAATTATCGTTGTATCGTAGTGTTGATAGGGTTTTATTCATCTCTGAATCAGACGACAACTGACTCAGCGTACGAGTGGAGGTAAAAACATAGTACTTTACCACAGTATTGTTGGGCTGAGCGGGAATAATAGCAGAATAACTCGTTCCAGTACCTGTTGCTTCTACAATGGAAGTGCTGGTACTCCCCGAAAAATCATTGGAACCCGCTAGTACGTAACGGACAAAAACTTTTTCTTCGGGCGACACTGGGCCAGAAGTTGAGATGAGAACTGTGCCTGTTCCGTCATTGGCGGGAGTTGCCGACACCGAATTAATGGAAACAGGGGCTGCCGACGTAAGTCCAACGTAAAATTTGGCGTTGGTATTGGTATAACCTACATCATTAAAAACGAATGTATAATACCCCGTGGCACTCATATTCAGCCCCATATCTTGTCCCGAATTATAGGCTGAAAAGTTATTAATTACATTTAAAGCGCCTTGTCCAACGCCCGAAAAGCCCCATTTATTTTGAAAACGATTACTTGATGATCCCGATATAAAAAGAAAGCCTTCACTAGATCCACCCGTCATATTTACGGGCAGAATATTTCCTCCTGACGCTTGGGCATTGATGGTCGTCACCCACTGTCCTCGGCCATCTATTGGGGTACCCACTGAGGTCGAAACCAGACGAAATGACATCGTTCGATAGTCTGAATTGTACGGAATGGTTGAATATCCATTAAATTTACCTACTACTTGCACTGGCTCGCCCGAGAAGATATTTTGAGCAATAAGTCTTTGCGAAATGCCAATCAGTACGACTACCGACAACATTACCATTCGCCAATGCTGTCTTAGGTGTAGTAATTTACTCATGATAGGATAGGTTTGAAGTAGTGATGAAAAGTATAGAATTTAGCCACAAAATTCCATCATTATTTTTTTTCAAAAAAATAGTATTTTTTCAATAATTTATTCTGTATTAACTCTTTGTTTTGCATATCATTAACCCTGTTGTTAACATACCATTTATATACTAAAAATTCTAAATGCACCGCCTTATCAACGTACCAATAAGAACTCACAATTATTTTTATCTACCAATTGGCTACCTCACAAAAAAGCCCTCTCCAACTATTTTGAAGAGGGCCAACCCTTTAATTTTGTCTCAAAACTACCGCTTCACTACCTTCAGCACCACTTGTTTCTCAGAGGTTGTTATCTTCAAGAAATAGATTCCAGCTGGTAATTCGCTGACGCCAAACTCTTCTTGATGGGTATTCGTCTCTGGCATAAATTGGCGGCGTACTACCTCTCGACCCGAAGCATCCATCAACGAAGTTTGGACTACTTGCCCCTTGCTCTCTTGCACTTTCAAGCGAAGCACGTTGGTGACAGGATTGGGGTAAACAATAAATGCTTCTTCTTGATTCTTAGTCGTACTTGACTCATCTGACAGGCCATTTGGAGCAATTCTACCGCCTGGGGGAGTGAAAATCGTAATTGTTTTGCTTACGACAGCTTCACAGCCATCTTCAGGAACAATCATTTCTATTTTATATTCTCCTGGTTTTTGAGCACTAAAAACTAGCTGTTCTGTACCTTCATAATCAATTTTTAGCTCTGAAGATACACGCCATCTTACAGGTATTGACGGTGTCAGATTGACGGCATAAATTCGTTCACCTACCAAGCCAACATAAGACATGGCGAAGGTGGCGGTCGTTTTTACATCAACAATAGTTACATTAAATACATCACTAGCCTTGCAACCAAGTGCGTTGGTCACTTCGACCTTGTACTGACCCGACTGGCCAATTGATGCTACAGGGGTTGAAAGTAGCTTACCATCGGGAAGTGTCCAACTGTACGCTTTTGCGTCGGCCTGTGTAGCATTAACTTCAACCTCCGAGCTAGCACAAAACAGCAAGTCATTAGAAACCTCAATGGTATATGCGTTTTCTGGCTCTTTAATTTCAAATGATTTTGTTACTCTACAACCTCTCGAATTAGCCACGGTCGCAGTATAAATACCAGCGCATCGTCTTGTGATTTTTTGAGTACTCAATCCATTCTGCCAGCTAAATGAGTATGGATTTAAAGCACCTGTACCAGTAATTTTCACTTCTAGTTCGCCTTCGCAATTGCCCTTACAAACTAGGTCTTTTTTAGCCACCAAATTAATTGAAAAATCAAATACCTCTTTTAAGCCAACTGCTGCTTCGCCGTAACAACCATTTTTATCTTTAATGATGGCATAATAATTACCTGCCTCAAGGTTACTTAAATTAGGCCCTGACAAGCCCTTATTCCAAGTGATTGTGTAGGGGGCTACTCCACCTTCAATATTGACGAGCTCAATTCCTCCCGTATTTTGATTTTTACACTGTGGCTGTATCGTATGGAAATTGGCGTAGATACTTGGTGTAGGGGCGAGTTCTAGTTCGAAAGTTGCCGAAATATCATTTTTATCCGTAACCTTCACTACATAAATGCCACTTTCTGCATTTTTAATAGTAGCTTCATTTGTATTTAAGTCAACAAGTTCTTCATTGTTTTTTCTAAACCATTGAAGCTTATACCGTTCTGAGAAAGTCCCTGATTCTGAAATGGGTACACCTCCTTTGATATCTGCTCCGATTTCACCATCAATTTTACCCGCACATGAAGGCTTTTTATACACAATTGAGGTAGCCATTAACTTATCTGGTTGTTTTAAGAAATACGTGTAGTCAACCCTACAACCTTTCTTATCCGTTGCCAATTCGTAATTATTATCAGTTACTGTCACCGTATAATTTCCGCCAACAGCTGATGAAGATTGAATGGTAAAATCCGTTCCTGAAGTCGTTGTCGTAACGTTGTCAAATGGAGTGCCGTTTACCTGCCAAGTGTTTGTGTAATAACCTGATGGAGAAGTTCCCCCTTTTACGACTAATTGTAGTTTACCATCTGCCAAGCCAAATCCTCGTGGTGAGGTGGCTTCTACCAAAGAAACTGTCAGTGGCGTTAAAGGTTGTTTTATAGTTACTTCTTGGGCTGGCAAAACACATCCATTTTTATCCTTACCCGTGATTTGGTAGGTACCTGCTTTCAGCGATGATACTTCGTTGGTCAAGCCTAGATTTATTCCCGTTGCAATATCATTTCCTCTCACAGAAACTTCCATTGGCCACGTGCCACCACTGATATTTACTCTGATTTTTCCATCTTTGCCGTCATAGCAAAGTACATCGGTTACATCAGTGCTTACTTGTAGAGGGTCTGGCCCGCTGACAAACTCTGAAAAATCTCTACTACAGCCATTTTTGTCTGTTACTTTCACTGATACCCATCCACGTTGAATATTATTCACTTGGAATGTGGTATCACCCATGCTCCAAAGGTAGCGATATGGAGCTTCCCCACCGATAGCTGTAACTATGGCTTTACCATCTTTAGTGTTAAAACATTTTTCAGAAATAATTTCTGTCGCTATGCTCAATGGTTGAAGTGGTTCTTCAATGGTAAACGATTGAGTTTTTGAACAACCAAAATAATCGAAAACTTCGACGGTATAGGTACCTGCAGCCAAACCGTAACGGGTATTGCTAATAACGCCATCTTTCCAAATATAATAGAATTGGAATGGGTTATTCCCTCCATTGGCACCAGAAGCAGCTAGTTCAATTTTTCCATCCGCTACTCCTTTGCAGGTAATTTTTGTAACTTTTGACGTAATAGTTATCCCTTCTTGTGGTTCATTTACCACTATTTGCTCTGACAGGGTACAATTATTTGCATCCGCAACTTGTAATGAATAGGTACCTTTTACTAAATTTTCGGCAGTTTCCAAAGCAGAACCATTACTCCATGAATAGGTATAAGGGGCTGTTCCACCAAACACAAAAGCTTGAATACTACCATCATTTCCTCCTTTACAAGTTACATCTTTTATTGATAAAAACTTCTGAAGTGCCTCTTGTGGTTCGGTGATAGTAACCTCCATCGTTTTTGAACAGTTGGTAGCGTCTGAAACTGTTACCATATATGTTCCTGCCTGTAATCCCGTAACTGCCGAAGTTTTAGCCCCATTGCTCCACAAGTAGGTATAAGGAGCTGTTCCTCCAACTACGCTAATAAGAATTCTACCTGTAGCTTCAGAGGTACATTTCACATCTACAATGGTAGGGGTCAATACCATCTCCGTTGGGCTCACTATAGTTACTATTTTCGCCGTAGTGCATCCTTTAGCATCTTTCACAGTTACGGTGTACTCCCCTGCTGTGGCGTTGGTTAGTTCGGGGGTAGTAGCTCCGTTGCTCCACACGTAGGTATAGGGGCTTATTCCACCCGTCACTGCTACCGTGGCACTTCCTGTGCCACCAAAGCATCGGATTTGACGCACATCGGTTGTGAGTACCATACGTGTAGCTGCGTCAGGTTCGGTGATGATGATAGAAACTGTCTGTTGGCAGTTATTGGCATCCTTGACCGTTACAGTGTAAGTCCCTGCTGCCAAGCCTTTAGCCGTATTAGTTGTACTCGTAATGCCTCCGCTCCAGGTGTAACTGTAAGGGGCTGTTCCGCCGCTCACGGCTACGCTGGCCGTACCGTCGGTACTACCAGCACAATTGGCCGCAGTACTACTTGGAGTTAACACCAACGCCGCTGGCTCGGTAATGGAGATTGAAACCGTCTGTTGACAGTTATTGGCATCCTTTACTGTTACTGTGTATGTACCTGCCGCTAAGCCCGTGGCCGAGTTGGACGTACTTGTGATACCTCCATTCCAAGCATAAGTATAGGGGGCTGTGCCACCTGTTACCCCAATGCTTGCCGAGCCATCGGTGCCGCCTTTGCATTTGACGGCTACAACCGTCGGAGTTAGTACCATTCCTGCGGGCTGAACAACCGTAATGTTAGTGCTTTGTTGACAGTTATTGGCATCTTTGACTGTCACCGTGTAAGTACCTGCGGCCAAGCCCGTGGCGGTGTTGGTCGTGCTGGTAATGCCATTGCTCCATACGTAGCTGTACGGCGTCGTGCCACCACTCACACTCACGGTGGCCGTACCGTCGTTGCCGCCGTTGCATTTGACGGTAGTAGTGGCCGAGGTCAACACCAACGCCACTGGCTGGTTCACCGTGATGGTTAGCGTTTTTTGGCAATTGTTAGCATCTTTGACGGTGACCGTGTACGCTCCTGCGGCCAAGCCTGTAGCGATGTTCGTTGTACTGGTAATGCTTCCACTCCAAGCGTAGGTGTACGGTGCCGTACCGCCACTAACACTCACGCTGGCGATTCCGTCCTTTGCGCCAAAGCACTTGGCAGGTTCGCTCGTAGCAGTTAGCACCATACCCGTAGGTTCGCTGACGGTGATAGTTATGCTCTTTTGGCAACCATTGGCATCTTTGACCGTGACCGTGTAAGTACCTGCGACTAAACCCGTCGCGGACTGGGTGGTGCTGGTAATACCCCCACTCCACGCATAGGTATAAGGTGCCGTGCCACCACTCACACTCACGCTGGCCGTACCGTCGTTGCCGCCATTACATTTAACCGCGGTACTGGCCGAGCTCAACGAGAGAGCCAAAGCAGGTTCGCCTACACTCACCGTGGTTAACTGTTGGCAACCATTGGCATCTTTGATTGTGACTGTGTAGGTACCAGCTACTAAACCAGTAGCGGTGTTGGTGATACTGGTAATGCCGTTACTCCACGCATAGGTGTAAGGTGCCGTTCCGCCGCTGACGCTGACGCTGGCCGTTCCGTCGTTACCTCCTTTGCATTTAACATTTTCACTACTGGTAATAGCGCTCAAAGCCGTTGGTTCAGTCACACTCACTAAAGTACTCTGTTGACAGTTGTTAGCATCTTTGACTGTCACGGTGTAGGTACCTGCGGTCAAGCCCGTGGCGGTGTTGGTGGTACTGGTAATGCCGTTACTCCACGCATAGGTGTAAGGTGCCGTTCCGCCACTTACGCTGACGCTAGCCACTCCGTCGCTCCCCCCTTTGCACTTTACCGTTACGCTTGTGGAGACTAACGTAAGTGCCTCGGGTTCAGTAACGCTGATATCGATGCTTTTTTCGCAGCCATTTACATCTTTGACTAAGACCGTGTAGGTGCCTGCCGCCAAGCCTGTGGCCGTGGCGCTGGTGCTACCATTACTCCATGAGTAGGTAT
This sequence comes from Runella sp. R5_40, assembly GCF_057652295.1. Taxonomy (NCBI): domain Bacteria; kingdom Pseudomonadati; phylum Bacteroidota; class Cytophagia; order Cytophagales; family Spirosomataceae; genus Runella; species Runella sp. R5_40. Next base: position 11,220 of record NZ_JBYFCH010000009.1, read on the forward strand.
AAGGAGCTTCTCCTCCATTTACTGTTACACTGGCTGAACCGTCCTTTCCTCCTTTACACTTAACCGCCACTGTGCTTGATGTTAAGGTAATACTTGCTGGTTGGTCAATGGTAATTTTAACACTTTTCTCACAGTTGTTGGCATCTTTTACTGTCACCGTGTAGGTGCCCGCTGGCAAGCCTGAGGCTACATTGGTGGTGCTGGTTACTCCTTTGTCCCACGAATAAGTGTAAGGACTTACACCACCGCTCACAGTGACCATTGCCGTACCGTCGCCGCTGCATTTTACGGCAACACTGCTCGGTACTAACACCAAGGCCTCGGGTTCACTGATGGTAACACTACTACTCTTTTGGCAGTTATTGGCATCTTTGACCGTCACCGTGTAAGTACCTGCGGCTAAGCCCGTGGCCGTGGCGCTGGTGCTGCCGTTGCTCCATGCGTAGGTGTAGGGTGCGGTGCCACCACTGGCACTCACTGTGGCCGTGCCATCCGTCCCTGCTTTACATTTAACTGATGTGCCACTAGAAGCCAGCATCAATACAGTTGGTTCGGAGACGGTGATGGCGATAGCTTTTTGACAATTATTGGCGTCTTTGACCGTGACTGTATAGGTACCTGCTACTAACCCCGTGGCGGTATTAGTGGTGCTGGTGATGCCAGCACTCCACGAGTAGATGTAGGGGGCAACACCACCGTTGACGGTTACGCTGGCGGTTCCATCGTTACTGCCGTTACATTTAACTGCTGTAGTGCTAGGAGTCAAGACTAACTCATTGGGCTCGGTCACAGTGATAGTGATATTCTTTTGACAATTGTTAGCATCTTTGACGGTAACTGTATAAGTACCCGCCACTAAACCAGTGGCGGTGTTTATCGTACTGGTAATGCCTCCGCTCCACGAATAGGAGTAGGGAGCGATTCCTCCACTGACACTGATACTTGCTGTTCCGTCGTTGCCACCTTTGCATTTGGCTGGGGTGCTGCTTGGGGAAAGTACAATGGGAGTTGGTGCACCAACAGAAATCACGACGCTTTTTAGACAGTTGTTCGCATCTCTGACGGTCACCGTGTAGTTTCCAGCGACCAAGCCTGTCGCAGTATTAGTAGTGCTCGTTATACCACCACTCCAAGTATAGCTGTAGGGGGCTGTACCACCGCTTACATTGACAGTGGCTGTACCATCATTACCAGCGTTGCATTTAACAGCAGTAGCGGTTGAGGTTAAGGTGAGGCTAGTTGCTGGCTCGGTGACGGTGATACTACTACTTTTTTGACAGTTATTGGCATCTTTGACCGTGACCGTGTAGGTGCCTGCGGCCAAGCCAGTGGCGGTGTTAGTGGTGCTAGTGACTCCCCCACTCCATGAATAGGTGTAAGGGGCAGTTCCTCCGCTGACGGTAACTCCTGCCGCGCCGTCCGTACCTCCTTTACATTTAACAGAGACACTACTAGGAAGGAAAGCGATAGGCGCTGGATTAGTGACTACTATGGATACACTCTTTGTACAGTTGTTGGCGTCTTTGACCGTGACTGTATAGGTACCTGCTACTAACCCCGTGGCGGTATTAGTGGTGCTGGTGATGCCAGCACTCCACGAGTAGGTGTAGGGGGCAACACCACCGTTGACGGTTACGCTTGCGGTTCCATCGTTGCCGTCGTTGCATTTAACTGCTGTAGTGCTAGGAGTCAAGACTAACTCATTGGGCTCGGTCACAGTGACAGTGATATTCTTTTGACAATTGTTAGCATCTTTGACGGTAACGGTATAAGTACCAGCCACTAAACCAGTAGCGGTGTTTGTCGTACTGGTAATGCCTCCGCTCCACGAATAGGAGTAGGGAGCGATTCCTCCACTGACACTGATACTTGCTGTTCCGTCGTTGCCACCTTTGCATTTGGCTGGGGTGCTGCTTGGGGAAAGTACAATAGGAGTTGGTGCACCAACAGAAATCACGACGCTTTTTAGACAGTTGTTCGCATCTCTGACGGTCACCGTGTAGTTTCCAGCGACCAAGCCTGTCGCAGTATTAGTAGTGCTAGTTATACCACCACTCCAAGTATAGCTGTAGGGGGCTGTACCACCGCTTACATTGACAGTGGCTGTACCATCATTACCAGCGTTGCATTGAACAGCAGTAGCGGTTGAGGTTAGGGTGAGAATAGTTGCTGGCTCGGTGACGGTGATACTACTACTTTTTTGGCAGTTTTTGGCATCTTTGACCGTGACCGTGTAGGTGCCTGCGGCCAGCCCCGTGGCGAAGTTGGAGGTACTAGTAATACCGCCACTCCATGAAAATATATAAGGTGCAGTTCCTCCAGTCAAACTGACGGTGGCCGTACCGTCGTTGCCGCCTTTACATTTGACGGGGCTACTGCTTGGGGTGAGTACAATCGCCGCAGGTTCTGTAACGGTGATGGCTATACTCTTGGTGCAATTATTGGCATCTTTGACCGTGACGGTGTAGGTACCTGCGGTCAGCCCTGTGGCGGTGTTAGTGGTACTGGTGATTCCTCCACTCCACGAGTAAGTGTAGGGAGCAACACCACCGCTGACGGTTACGCTGGCGGTTCCGTCGTTGCCACCGTTGCATTGGATGGCCGTACTGCTCGATACCAAACTCAACGCGTCGGGTTCGGTAACGGTAATGGCTATACTCTTGGTACAATTATTGGCATCTTTAACGGTGACGGTGTAGGTGCCTGCCACTAAACCTGTGGCGGTATTTGCTGTGCTAGTGATACCGCTGCTCCACGAATAGGTGTACCCCCCCGCGCCTCCACTGGCAGTGACGCTGGCTACCCCGTCGTTTCCACTTTTGCATTTGACAGGGGTGCTACTTGGCATAAGTGCGATGGCGGCAGGTTCGGAAATGGTGACCGAGGCAGTTTTGATACAGCCGTTGGCGTCGGTGACTTGCAGAGTGTTGCTTCCTGCGGGTAGGTTATTGGCCGTTAGGTTGGTGTTTCCATTGCTCCACAGGTAAGTGTAAGGGGCACTTCCACCCGACACATTTCCCGTAGCGATACCGTCGTTGGCACCGTTACAACTGATGTTGGTTGGGGCAGGAATGGTGACGGTGAGCAAGGTGCTAGGCTCTCCAACAGTGATGGCAATGCTTTTTGAACAGTTGTTGGCGTCTTTGACGGTGACGGTGTAGGTGCCTGCGGTTAGTCCCGTGGCGGTATTTGTGGTGCTGGTAATGCCACCACTCCACGAATAGGTGTAAGGGGCAGTTCCGCCGCTTACAGTTACGGTAGCCGTACCGTCGTTGCCGTTTTTACATTTGGCAGGGGTGCTGCTGGTAGTAAGTATGACACCCGCAGGTTCTGTAATGGTAATGGCTATACTCTTGGTGCAATTATTGGCATCTTTGACCGTGACGGTGTAGGTACCTGCGGTCAGCCCTGTGGCGGTGTTAGTGGTACTGGTGATTCCTCCACTCCACGAATAAGTGTAGGGAGCAACACCACCGCTGACGGTTACGCTGGCGGTTCCGTCGTTGCCACCGTTGCATTTGGTGGCTGTGCTGTTTGATACCAAACTCAGCGCGTCGGGTTCGGTAACGGTAATGGCTATACTCTTGGTACAATTATTAGCATCTTTGACCGTGACGGTGTAGGTGCCTGCCACTAAACCTGTGGCGGTGTTGGTGGTGCTAGTGATACCGCTGCTCCACGAATAGGTGTACCCCCCCGCGCCTCCACTGGCAGTGACGCTGGCTACTCCGTCGTTTCCACTTTTGCATTTGACAGGGGTGCTACTTGGTATAAGTGCGATGGCAGCAGGTTCGGAAATAGTGACCGAGGCAGTTTTGATACAGCCGTTGGCGTCGGTGACTTGCAGAGTGTTGCTTCCTGCGGGTAGGTTATTGGCCGTTAGGTTGGTGTTTCCATTGCTCCACAGGTAAGTGTAAGGGGCACTTCCACCCGACACATTTCCCGTAGCGATACCATCGTTGGCACCGTTGCAACTGATGTTGGTTGGGGCAGGAATGGTGACGGTCAATAAGGTGCTAGGCTCTCCAACAGTGATGGCAACGCTTTTTGAACAGTTATTGGCGTCTTTGACGGTGACGGTGTAGGTGCCTGCGGTTAGTCCCGTGGCGGTATTTGTGGTGCTGGTAATGCCACCACTCCACGAATAGGTGTAAGGGGCAGTTCCGCCGCTTACAGTTACGGTAGCCGTACCGTCGTTGCCGTTTTTACACTTGGCAGGGGTGCTGCTGGTAGTAAGTATGACACCCGCAGGTTCTGTAATGGTAATGGCTATACTCTTGGTGCAATTATTGGCATCTTTGACGGTGACAGTGTAGGTACCTGCGGTCAGCCCTGTGGCGGTGTTAGTGGTACTGGTGATTCCGCCACTCCACGAGTAAGTGTAGGGAGCAACACCACCGCTGACAGTTACGCTGGCGGTTCCGTCGTTGCCTCCGTTACAGTTGGTGGCTGTGCTGTTTGATACCAAACTCAGCGCGTCAGGTTCGGTAACGGTAATGGCTATACTCTTGGTACAATTATTGGCATCTTTGACCGTGACGGTGTAGGTGCCTGCGGTTAGTCCTGTGGCGGTATTTGCGGTGCTAGTGATACCGCTGCCCCACGAATAGGTGTACCCGCCTGCACCTCCACTGGCAGTGACGCTGGCCACCCCGTCGTTTCCACTTTTGCATTTGACAGGGGTGCTACTTGGTACAAGTGCGATGGCGGCAGGTTCAGAAATGGTGACCGAGGCAGTTTTGATACAGCCGTTGGCGTCGGTGACTTGCAGAGTGTTGCTTCCTGCGGGTAGGTTATTGGCCGTTAGGTTGGTGTTTCCATTGCTCCACAGGTAAGTGTAGGGGGCACTTCCACCCGACACATTTCCCGTAGCGATACCATCGTTGGCACCGTTACAACTGATGTTGGTTGGGGCAGGAATAGTGACAGTGAGCAAGGTGCTAGGCTCTCCAACAGTGATGGCAATGCTTTTTGAACAGTTATTGGCGTCTTTGACGGTGACGGTGTAGGTGCCTGGGGTTAGTCCCGTGGCGGTATTTGTGGTGCTGGTAATGCCACCACTCCACGAATAGGTGTAAGGAGCAGTTCCGCCGCTTACAGTTACGGTAGCCGTACCGTCGTTGCCGCCTTTACATTTGGTAGGGGTGCTGCTGGTAGTAAGTATGACACCCGCAGGTTCTGTAATGGTAATGGCAATACTCTTGGTGCAATTATTGGCATCTTTGACCGTGACGGTGTAGGTACCTGCCAATAAACCTGTGGCGGTGTTAGTGGTACTGGTGATTCCTCCACTCCACGAGTAAGTATAGGGAGCGGTTCCTCCATTTACCGTAACGCTTGCAACTCCATCATTGGCTCCGTTGCAACTTATATTTGTACTACCTGATGATAATAACAGTTCGTCTGGTTCAGTAATAGTAATATCAATGGTCTTTTGACAATTTTTAGAATCTTTAACCATGACTGTATATACACCTGCTGATAAACCTGTTACGGAACTGGTTGTACTGCCATTACTCCATAAGTAGGTATAGGTTCCTGTGCCACCGTTCACGGTTACACTTGCCGTTCCATTACTTCCTCCAAAACATGTAACAGCCGTAGTGCTTGGCGTAATAAAAATAGCTGGTGGTTCTAAAAATTCAATCTCAGCCGTTTTGATACATCCATTGGCATCGGTTACTTGAAGTGTATGATTTCCTGGCCCTAGGTTTGTTGCTAAAAGGTCAGTACTGCCATCACTCCATAAATACGAGTACGGACTAACTCCTCCCGTCACTTGACCAGTAGCCGTTCCGTTGTTAGCTCCATAACAACTAATATTGGTTGAATTGGCAATACTAACAGTTAGTAAAGTTGATGGTTCGCTGACAACAATCGTGATACTTTTTTGACAATTATTAGCATCTTTCACTGTAACTGTGTAGCTGCCTGAGGTCAAGCCTGTTACTGTGTTGGAAGTGCTTGTTATTCCATTACTCCATGAGTAAGTGTACGAACCTGTACCTCCGCTGGCAGTTACAGTTGCAGTGCCATCATTACTTCCTTTGCATTTTACAGGAGTGCTGCTTGAGGTAAGTGCCAAAGGCGCAGGTTCTGCTACTGTGATAGTGATACTCTTTTGGCAGTTATTAGCATCTTTGACGAGTACGGTATAAGTCCCCGCTGTTAAGCCAGTGGCTGTATTGGTGGTACTTATACTGCCACCGCTCCATGTATAGGTATATGGCTCCGTTCCGCCATTGACAGTGACACTAGCCGTTCCGTCAGTTCCTCCGTTACAAGTGGCGGCCGTACTGCTAGGTGTTAAAACAAGTGCTGAGGGTTCAGTAACAGTTATGTTGATATTTTTTTGGCAATTATTGGCATCTTTGACGGTGACAGTGTATGTCCCTGCGGTCAGCCCTGTGGCCGTATTTGTCGTACTCGTTATTCCTCCGCTCCATGAATAAGTGTATGACCCCGTTCCCCCACTTGCTGTTACGGTCGCTGTTCCATCGTTTCCACCAAAACACTTTACCGCAGTGCTACTTGGAGTTAGTACAATAGCCGCAGGCTCCATAATCGTAACTGAAGCACTTTTGATACAGCCATTAGCATCGGTTACTTGCAGCGTATTGACTCCAGCGCCCAAATTAGTCGCCGTTAGGTTGGTAGTACCGTTGCTCCACAAATAGGTATATGGAGTATTTCCCCCTGATATTTGACCAGTAGCTGTTCCATTATTAGCCCCAAAACAACTAATATTGGTTGAGTTAGCAATGCTTACAGTCAATAACGTAGCGGGTTCATTAATCGTGATTGTAGTACTCTTCTGGCAGTTGTTGGCATCTTTGACAGTAACGGTATAACTACCTGCAGTCAGCCCTGTGGCAGTATTGGTGGTGCTTGTTACGCCCCCGCTCCAGGTGTAGGTATAGGAGCCTGTGCCCCCACTTACGGTTACAGTCGCTGTTCCGTCGTTGCCGTTTTTACATTTAACAGGCGTGCTACTCGGTGTCATTACGATAGCCGATGGTTCTGTGATGGTAATGGCGACGCTTTTCTCACAATTATTAGCATCTTTGACTGTAACAGTGTACGTTCCTGCGACTAAACCCGTGGCGGTATTGGTGGTACTTGTCACTCCCCCGCTCCACGAATAAGTGTACGAACCTGTTCCGCCGCTTACATTTACGGTAGCAGTTCCGTCGTTACCACCGTTACATTTTACGGGCGTATTGCTTGGGTTTACTACCAAAGCTGGAGGTTCGGTAACGACCACGCTCTTGGAAGCTGCCACATTTTTAGAGTCAGTGACAGTAACAGTGTAAGTACCTGCTATCAACCCTGATATAGTGGCAGTTGTAGCTCCATTTGACCACAAATAAACATAAGGAGGGGTTCCGTCCGTGGCATTTACGGTTGCCGTTCCGTCGTTACCACCGTTGCATTTTACAGCGGTACTGCTCATGGTCAAAGTAGCACCGCTGCTGACGGTGATGGTAGCTTTATCGCTTATGGCATCAGAAGAACACGAATTAGGTCCTTTTACCACTACATCATATTCCCCTGCATCAGCAATTGTTATATTGGAGATAGTATAGGTACTACTGGTGGCTCCATCAATGATGGTGCCGTTTTTACGCCATTGGTACCCTCCATTATAAGACGCAGATACAGAAAGGGTTACATTTGCTCCCGCCTGTACTATTTGAGACTGTGGTTGTTGAGAAATAGAGACAGGCCAACTAGGAAGTGTTCCTGCGATTGTATTTCTTTCTATATTGTTACAAGTGCTAAAACGGGGGTCACAGCAAGCGCTATTACCAGGAAAACTTCCTTCTGAACATATCCATCTATCATAGGTACATTTTAGCTCGTATGTATCTCCGCATTGAGGGGTAATAAGGGGCGAAAGCTCCGTCGAAAATACTTGCCCATTTTTTAACCAAGTAATCGAACCATAACAACTACTAACTCCCAAACGCGTAGGTTGATTGGATGTTAAACTATAATCAAAATTTACTGTATAAATATACGTAGTTGGATTGGGCAATGTGGTGTTATTTACTTGGTCAGCTTGGCCTAGGCTATAAGTTAAAGGGTCGCTGATAGTTTTTCCATTGGCCGTACAGTACACTTTATATTTATGATACATTTCATTTTGTATGGGATTGTACCCTAAATCTATATAACTTGAATTTGAAAGGACATTATTCCCTGATAACCAAGACACTTGACCTGCACAACCAGTCACGGTAAGAGTCTGGGTACCAGATTGATCGCTAAAATCAACGTTTGGAGTTGGTGATTTTAAAGCATTGGATACTTCAATAGTCGCTGTTCTAAATATCTTGTCAACCATTGATGGCCACTCTCCGCAATCGTAGTAGTATTCGTATGTACCCACGGCTGCGTTAGAAACTACGACCGTTTCTCCAATACCGATAAGTTCATCATTCGAGTTAAACCACTTTATTTTCCCACTACATTCCGAGTCATTGAGAGTTATATGCACTGGCATAGTAGGCCGTACACGATTAGAGCTTACATATATACCCGAGGAGTATTGTTCACGGACTATTGTCTGGGCAATAACTTTATTGATTGGTAGCAGCAAAAAAGGCGCTAGCACACTTATTAATAAACTATATAACTTTTTCATTTTTTCTCTTCGTTTACACATGTTCATCTATTCTATGTTAGGGCTTTCTATACACCTTGATGTCAGTTGTGATATAGCTATCGCTGCTAGTGGTGTGAAAACTTTTAATTTTGATGATACCCAATCTCCCATCGGCCGTTCTGAAGGGTACATAACGCGGAGTTGTTTGTTTATCAAAGCCTTCAATGACGCCGTCGCTGAACTTAAATACAAATTGGCTAAAGTCTTTGGAGGTTTTGATGGCGTCAAACTTTGCATCGGTCATCTGGGTACAAGCAGCACACGCTTCCAACAAATTGATAAACGTAGTACGCTGAGCCTTGGGAATGGTAGGCATCAACAGACTAGCTGTTTTGTCAGGCGATAAAAACCGCCCGTATCCGAGCGTTTCATCTTGGGCGAAAAACACAATGTCCAACTCTTTACCAAAAGAGAGTGTATCCAGTGCCTCCGTCGCAATGGACTGTTTGCGGCGCGACACAAAATAGCTGGAATAAGTAGAAGCCTCATACACCCCAAATGGAATGTCTTTGAAATACAGCAAATTGGTGGGAGTGTTCGCAACTATCTCTTTTTCATATGTCTTGCTTGTTTTTCCGTTGGATGCCGTCAATGTCACCTTGTAGGTTTTTGCTTCGGGCAGTAGGATGGTCGTTATTGAATCATTTTCGGCCGTTATTCTAGCATTGGCATCATTGACGCTCCATTTTTGTTGGAGAGCTCCTTTCGATTTGTTAACAACCTTGATGGTAAGGGGCGCTTCTTGGTTGAAGTTAAAATCCGTCGTTTCGTACTCAAAAGTTGGCTGTAAGCTTTCACCCACCAGAATGGTAGAATCAAACTGCACAAATTTTTGGCCACTAAATGCTTTTAAAGACACTTTGTATTGCCCTTTTTCGGCAAAAATAACGGTGGGGTTCTCTTCGGTAGAGGTAGGTTTATCCCCTTTCTCAAACGACCATTCGTAACGGGTAGCGCCGACTGATGAGTTTTTAAATTTTACCGTAGCAGGGGCTAAATTATTGAGGTCAAAGCTAAAGCCAAACTTGGCACTCAAGGGTTTTCCGACTTCGATGGTCGTTTCCTTGCGCGACGATTTATTATCGACGTTGCTTACTTCTAGTACGATTTTAAATTTACCCTCTTTTTGGTAAAGTAATTCGGGAGGGGTTTGGAGGTCCGAAGTAGTTATCGAGGTTCCTTCAAACATCCATTTGTACTTATCTGCATTGATAGACGTGTTTTCGAGGAGCACCCGTGCAGGTGCGGCTTTGTTGTCGTCCACGTACCTAACCGAGAAATCGGCTGTAGTAGAAAGCGCCATTTCTTTAAAACACGCAAAATGAATTTGAGTAATTACCAGAAAGACCATCAATTGAAGTATCTTTTTCATCATCGTGTTACTACTTAAGTTTTTTCGGTTTTGAGTGTACCAATGGTTTGGTATTGCTAATTTGACTTTCGCGCCCATCTTTATCAATAATGCTCATAGCGTATAAATAAGAACCTGATTCTCGGACAGTTTTATCAATGAATTGAAACTTTCCGGCTGGAATAGACGCCAGTTTTCGAAGTTGTTCTTTAGGGGCGTCATTTCGATAAATTATATACTCCTTAGTGGATTCAAATTCAATAGAAGGCCATTCTATCAAGATACCTTCTGCTGTATTTTCCATCGAAAACGTAGAAACTCCTACGTGCAATTCTTTGGGAAAATTGACTTCAAATGCCATACTATAGGGGCCCATTTGGCCATTGTCTGCCACTGATGCAATGCGATATTCATGGATATATCCTCGCTTAAACGTAGTATCCATCAGGTAATTGGTAGCAATCGTTTTGGGAGAGATAGGTCTAAATACGTTGTCTAGCTCACTTCGGCGTTCAAGTCGATAACCGCTGATTAGTTGGTCTTTCATGCGCATTTCTGGCCAATCCAAAAACACATCTCCATTGACTAACTTAGAGTTAAGATAAGCAGGTGGGGCAATATCAAGTGGCACCTTTGCTTTAAATTCGACAATATTTGAGAAGTCGCTGGTATCTTGTGATACATTTTGCTCTACGACCGCATAATAGATTTTAATACGAGGTGAAAATACTCCTGAAGAGTCCACAAACTCAGTGCCTTTGACAATTGCCCCCAAATGGCTCAATCGGTTAGGTTTAGTTCCTCGGTAAACAATGAAACCCAAGCGAGACTTGCTTTCGGCTGCATCCCATTTCAAAATAGGCATGGTTTTGGAAGAAGTGTCTATTCGTAAATTGTACGGCGGTAGCGGTGCAGAAAAAGTAGTACCTGATAACGATACTGTTGCAGGGGCTTCTTGCCGTACATTCTGCTTGGGATTAAACAATGCCCTTACTTGATAGCTATAAATAGCACCTCCTTTGATAGCATAATCTATGTAAGACGATGTTTCTATGCTTACAATTTCTAGGCGTTCAGGGTCGTTGTTCCCTTCTCTTCTTTCAATTAAAACTCCTTGATAGTACGGTTTTTTAGGTAGTTTTTCCCAATCAATTTTAATTCCGTTGGTAGTATCTCGCCCCGAAACAGCATAAATAAGTGGAACATTCGTTTGTGAAATGGCGTACGCCCCAAATACCTCTGACGAATCAATTTCGCTAGTAACACCACCAAACATTTCGGGTATTATCCGAACCTCTACATACGCCTCGGGGGTCGTTTTGATAAATGCACCTAAACGGTATATTCCCGCACTGTCAGGCATGGTTTGATACCTTGATAATAATTGCCATCCCGAATTTTTTTCTTGATAGTAAGTAGCAAAAGTAACCTTTGAGGGGTCAATAGGGTACGTATTTAGGTAATTAACAAATGCGGTATTCTGCTCTTTTACCTTCTTTTTTTGCTCTTTCGCAGACAGTCGGGTATTGATAGGAGCATATTCAGGAAAAACCTCAGGTTTAGGTAGCCTTTGGGCTGGGAAGTCAACATGAAACTTAAAGACAATCAAGCTGTCGTTTGAAATGATTGCGTCTTGCTGTATTTTAATCTGATTTAGTTGTGGATTGGGTACTTTGCTTACAATTTTTGCTTCAGCCCAGAGTTCCTCTTTCCCCGATTTATCGACCCTAATCACCTGATAAGAATATACCAACCCACTCTCAGCCTGTGTATCATTGAAAGCAATCCCAAAAGCCTCCAAATATTTAGGCGAATAAAAACCCAATACAAGCAATGAATCAAAATGATATTCTGAATCAAGGTATTGTTGAAGCGACGCTTCTGTAGGTAGGTTTTTGACTTTTTGGAGTCCTATTACTCCTTGCCCAGTCACGACGGCTCTCAGTTCAGCAACGGTCTTACTACGTTTGGTTTGCCCTATTTTTTGATAAGGCTTAAAGGTATTATTGAGAAGTAACTCTGCTCGGTTGATTTTGAAATAAGCAGTAGTCTTTAAAAATTCATCAGGTGAAACGCCTTTTCTATCTTTTAGAAAAATAGATAGCAGGTTACCCTTTTCGGAAGGGTAAATCAACACGGCCCCTTTGGTTGAAGGCTGCTGTGCTACCAATTGAAAGCATCTAACCAATGACACAACGAATGCGTAGATTATTACTTTATTTTTACAAAAACTCATTTTATGAATCATTATGAAACCGTATTAATTCATTAAGCTAAAGCTCATACCTCCATCCAGAATCGCTTCCTTTTTCACGGTAAATTGCCTGTATAGACTTGTCAAAACAGAATTTCCACGAAAGGGAACATGGATAGGGAAGATCAAAAAGAACTAAATCTGCCTCGCACATTTTAATTTTAGCCGTATTACATTCTGCTTCTTTACTATTGCCTATAGCAATGCTTAATGCTGCTATCCCCTTAAAATTCCAACCTTCTGTCTCGTTTCTACCTCCTTCAATAAACACTCGCACTCCTACATCACCGTATGCTTCCAAACTGAAGGGGTTAACTCCTACCCGCGCATAAGCATTTAATTGAAACAAGAAATCATTGCCAAGGGCAAATTCTGGTTTTGTAAAGGAAAGAAATAAATATGTTTTGTTCGAAATAGCTATTTTCGCTGAGTAAGCAAAGACCGAAAAATACTCGCCAGAAAACTCTTTACGCGTTTCTAGCGTTGCAGCTAGGTACAAACCATTCAAAGTAGAACTACCATCGGTTAGGTATTTTGGATTAATCAATGCCCTATAATCGGCTACTTCGCGAGGGACATTCGAGCCTCTAAAATTATTATTAACCCCAATCATAAAAACAGCGTTCGCATTCAAACCCAAAACGACCGTTTTGACATTCGCACCAAAAAAAACTGAGCTTGACGTTAGAAAAATAGTTCCTTTGATGTTCCCTTCAGAACCTTCGATAAGCTCTTTAGTACAATTTATATTTGCCAAAACCAACGTTCGACAGAAATCAAGTACCACAGTAGCACTGCAATAGAATTCGTTTTTGAGGTACCAGTCGGCACTTCCTTTTACTACGGGCAAAGGGCCACATACATCTGTCTCAAAAAGCACATCTACTTTTATATTTCGAAGTTCACTTACCTCAGCTGAAGTGCCTGTAGCTACTGCCGAGCCCATAAAAGAAACCATGTACTTATTGGTAGCTGTATTTATATCTACTCCTCCACCAACGGATGTCCACATAACTGGACCAGTAACAATTTTGGCATTTGCTTTTAGCGAAGCGCCGAACTCTATCCCGTTAGGGAGTTTGTAAAACTTGACGGAAGCTCCCCAGCGATTGGCCATAGTTTCAATCTCTCCCGCTCCTTCCAGCCCAACTCTATCCCCGCTCGTTGAGATTTTCATGGAAGCATAGCCTCGGAAAGCTGCTGATTTCATTACGATGTCGATGGTATTAAATTGAACATCGAATGACCCATTTCGCTCACCCACAACAAAAGAGGCATCTGCTTGGGCGTCTATGCCTTTTAAGTTTTCAATTTGTACCCCACCAGCTATTCCAAGTGCCCATTCAACATCACCATCCTTGAGAGGAATTTCTTGTATTTTTGGAGCTACTGGTATAGCTTCACCCATATATCCATCCCTTTTTGTTTCTATTCTTACTGTTTCCTTTTCCGTGTTGTTGGTCGTCGTACTACTACCAAACATTTTGTTTAATTCTGCCGTTTCCTCTTTACTTCTTTGTAAAGATGTAAGCATTTCACTCCAAGGTATCCGCCCTCCTTTGTTAAATATTACCTTACGAATATTTACCTTTACAGGGCCTATGTTGACGGTTTTACCAACTTTGACGGATACGTAGAACTTTCCAGAAGTATTATAAATCAGTTTCTCAACCTCCAGCGGAAAGAGTTCGTAAAATAAATCAGGCGCATTGCCTGTAGCCTCCATTCGCAACCCTGCCTCTATCTCATACGCATCATCCCGAAAGTTATACCCAAGCAGAATATGTTGTTTTTCAGGGCTTTTAAAAACAATATTTTTGGTAATAATTCCCCCAGCAGGAATCTCCATATCTAAGAAGGGGTACATATTTCCGTTGGCCTTACGGATAGCCATCGAGTGTACAATCATGTGGTTCTCCTTGTCCATGTAGATATTTCCGCCAAAACCTGCATTTGTGAAGTCATCAAACACCTGAATTCGGTCAATTTCAAATCGCCAAGAATTGGCTACTCCTAGCCGAACGTAGTAGAATTTTGACGACTGATCGTCGTACATTACTTGGTTGTTTCCATCATAACGCTTTACTTTTCTTTCCGCAGGTACTTTTTTTGCTAATCTGAGTTCTCGTAGAGGCAGGTCTTTTTTAGGAGCCAAAAAGAGTTTTTCTACCAAAGGCATATAATCCTCAATACCGATTAGTTTCATCATTGGAAATGAAAGTTCGCCTCCAACAAACGTAACTCCGTCTCTTGTTAGGGAAGCTTCTTCTTTTACTTCATCGAGAAGCATACTAAAGCCAGCTCCTAGCCCCAAGCTTATTCTTTCTTTTTTTCCAGTTAAATTCCCTTTATCATCTTTGGCATTGTTTCGTTCGATGCCATTTATTTTTGAAGGGTATTTGAGTTTAAATTTTAAATCGTTGTGAAAAGTAGTGAGTCTTTTACCTCCCGAAACAAACACAGGTATGAGTAAAGCACTACTCTCCTTCTCTTGATATTTTTTGCGTTCTTCTTCGTAATAACCAGTGGTCTCTTTTTCAAAACCAAGTGTTTCCTGACCCGCTGGAACATCTGGCGTCAAACTAAACTCTCGGAAGGCAGGTGCTGCTTCCTTCTTCAGCATTTTATCTGGCCTAAACTTCAGTCCAACCCCACCAATTTTACCAAAAGACTCCCTTCCATCTATCTTTAGTTTTTCAAGTTTAATAAAGTTGACGTTGCCATTTGCCGAATTACTCAGTTCTACATTGGCATAATTGAACAATACTAAATTGAGTTTAGACTGTAAAAGATTGGCTCTATCACTCACCAATATAGCATTCTCTTTATCGAAAATATCGACCTTTACTTCGAGTTCTTTGAAGGTTAATTGTTGCCCTTTAATAAGTTGATAGATGCTTTCCTCTTTTGAAATATCTAGGCTACCTGTCATTAAATAGGTGGTAGCATCAATTCGCCTTATCACCTCTACATTCACCACAAAACCTTGCAATGTCTTAAAAGGCGGAATGGTCTGGTCTCGCCTGTAGATACCTAATTGTAGGTTACGTAGTTCGTCCTCTGTCGTATAATTGACCTCATCTGCTTTCCCATTAACAAAAGCCTTTATTTTCTCTTCTTGTGTTTTAATTTTTGTTGAAAAAGACCATTTAATGGGGTTAAACCCTTCTTTTGAAAGAGAAAGAGTTACTTCTTTAGCTCCTTTTTCCAACCAAATTTTGAAGCGCCCCTCTTTGTCGGTTTTGGCTTTTCCAACTTTACTAGCCAGAGTTACATCTGCAGCTCCTCCTATTTTTGCTGAATCTTCACTGTAGGCAGTTACTACTCCCTCAACTAATACTGCTTCAGTAAGCTTAATCTCTAGCCTAACAGTATCTCTTTTATTATTAGGAGGAGTAAAATTAACCGACAACTCCTCATCAACATACAGGGTTTTTGCCGTTTTATCTTTATTGATTATTTGTCCTATTAACGTAGCGCCTTTGGTAAAGAGCTGTTTAGTAACACCTTTTTCAGGTATATCTATATTTTCACCACCAATAGCTAAGCCACTTGATACATATTGCTTTGCTCCTTTTTCGTCCAGTACGTAAGTCCGTATATTTACAATATAATCAATACTTTTGGCCCCTATTGAATCGCGTTTGTAGAAAGCTGCAAGTTGTGTATTGTACTCCTTGAAGTTTCTCTCAAAAGCTTCTTCATTTCCTAATACACTAAATTCATTTCTTGTAAGTGCCTGAAGTTCTTTTATTTGTGAGTCCCAAAAAGAGAGACCAAGGTCAGGCGCAATTTCAGTATTCGTTGTTTTCGAGAAGGTTGAGAGCTTAATATTCTCTGTTATATACCCGTTAGCAATCAACTCGACAGTTGGGTCCGACTCTACGGATGGATTGAACTGTACATTAAGTATAAATTCTCCTTTTTCATTCGAATTAGTCATTGCCCCGCTACTATGTTTAAGCGTAGCCTGTACGATAGGATCCCCGTGTTGGTCTTTCAATACCGATGCGATTGCGGCACCCATCGACTGCAAGTCAATATCGACAACGATATTGGAAAAGGAAGGCTTATCAATTCGTTTGCCTTGATAAAATGAATATACCCCAGGAATTCGGTTATAGATAATGATGTCATCAATTTCGGCATTAAACGTAATCTCCTTAGGCAAAAATAGCTCATAGTTTCCGTTTTCATCGGTAGTGACCTCTTCCCAATGGTACTTTTCGTACTCGTTGGGGGTGGTTACTTTACCTGTGACGTCAATCTCCCTTACATCTTTAGAATTAACTAACACCAAAATGCCTACCTCCCAATTACGTGCAGGAATGACTTGCCCTTGTTCATTTGACTTACTACGTGCCGATACATTTCCTGAAATTTTTGTCAGAGGAGGTGTGTAGGTAAAACTTGGGTTTATTTCAGGTATTTCTGTAACATAGTGCTTATCTGTACCCACTACGGTCGTTTTGTACCCATATACCGTACCCATCGGAAAGAGTTTCTCGTCTTTGCCATATGCTTTTGCCCCAATCACAAAATTATCTGCAGTGACCTCATTGCTAAAAATATGCTGGCTTGCCTCCTTACTATTACCGACTTTAACGTACCTATTCTTGTTGTATCTGATTTCCGCCGTATTTTTTCCTTCGGCTTCATAGGTTAAAAAATCAACGTGGTTTTCGTAAACAGATTTGAGACGATACACGTTGATTTCTTCAAAAACGTTATCATTGAGTACAGTACCATTAAGTTCCTTGAATACAGGTTTTATACGGAACGTATTAGTCAATAGGGACTGGGTTGCCAATGTACGCTCAGTAGCCCCACCTTCATCAGGAATTTCAACCTCAGTAATGACATCACTGAAATTAATCGAAGGTGCTTTGATAGTGAGATAACTGTATCGATTACTGCTAAGAAACCTTATTTTTAAACGTTCAGATATAAGTGAATACTCTCCTTTTTCATCCGTTTTAGTACATACCATGTATATATTGCCCCGGTCGGCTTTAAAATCATTGATATTTTTTGCCGTCAAAGGGTTATTTGAAACGTAAAAACACACCTCAGCATCTTTGATAACAAAGCGGCTTTTTTCTCCCGTTACTTTGACGTTTACCGCGTCATTAGGTATGGGTTCGTAGGCTCTAATGTAGGATTCTACTTTGCCTTTTAAAGTGAGTACTTTTTCTACTTGCTCATTAAAGCGAGCTTCGTCAATAGCCGCTAGTTCTGCCATGGCAGGCTCCGAAACTCTCCCAAATACATCAACCGCTCTAACCGTAATTTTCCAGCTAAAACTGGTTTCGCTATAATTTATCTTATTTGTTTTGTCTCGGGTATATTTTATTAGATCCTCTACTCCTTTTTCTACTTCAAACGTTCGGTATTCGCTTGTCTTTCGGCCAATTATCTCTCCCGCGTCATTGTACTCATCGTGTTCATTGTGAAGTGTCACAAGGTATTTGACGTGATTTTCTTCTCCCTTCCATTCATAGTATTGTTTATTGAAATCAGGAGACCAAGCAATGCTCAAATCTTTAGGGGGATTCAGCGGCTGCATGGATTTTTCGTAGTAAAATGAAAAGATTTCGCTATATCCTTCATTTAAGAAGTTACCTACTTTTGTTAACGCTCCCAATTTGGGCTTTACTTGTACGCGCCAAGCATACACGGCTCCTTGACGTAGAGGAGGATATTTGGCATCGTATAGCAAAGTAGGTAGAGTAGTGGTAATTTTGCATAAAGGTGGCTGCGACAAAAACACATTTTGGAGATTACCTCTATTTGCAATAGGTAATTCTGTCAACGTGAGCTCATATTCCACGTTGTTGTTGGGCGTATGGCGCGGAAGCCACTGAAAGATAACATTTTGGATTTGGCTGGCAGATACCCCTGAGTAATTGGCAGGGAACATAGGTAGTGGAGGGTCACTCACTTCAATCCAAGTTGGAACGGTCGTAATGGGTTTTGATAAAATCGCACCTGAAAACACATCCCGTAGCGTAAAGCTAAAGCTATAAAGACCAGAAGGAAGGGGTTTTTGGTACGCCGAAGGAGGTAAACTTTGTAGCAAATCAGGCGAAAAACAGGCAGCTATGGCTGTCTTGGGTACTTTATAGACAACCCCAGAACGTAGGTCGAAAGCGTTACCTGCAGCAACAAACGCCGACTGCGTAGCAATACCAGGCCCGTTTAGTTCTAACACTAAAAATACCGAACGAACTGGAATCTTGAGATCCGAGAATATAACATCCAAGTTAATCGGATTGGTAATTGGGTTTACGTAGTCTTCCAACATCGCCGATGCAGGCAATGACACTGACGCAGTCCCATAAATAGGATAATTTTGGTCTTGCCCCAAGGTGACCGTTTTTAATAATACATTGAATAAAAGGATAAAATAACTACTTCGGAGGAAGGTTTTCATTCTTTAGCTATATGTTAGAATTTATAAGAGTAACCTACTGTGATGGTATAAATCGTGGCGGGTAATCCTGTCGCTAGACTAGAATTACTATCTATATTGTTGTTCATCAACAATAAGTTTCCGTTTAAATTTGAATTTTTCGTTACGCGGTAAGCCGCTGTAGCCGTAGCTGTAAAAATAGATGTTTGGGGTTGCTCAGCCGTCTTATTAATCAACCATGTTGTGGCGGCCGAAAGCGATAATTTATCTTTCGCTAACTGCTGCTGAATAGCCGCCGTTGGCCCGTGCGCCACTACGTCTTGAATTCCAATTTTGTTTTGGTTAAAATTATACCCCGTCGAAAAGTTAATTTTCTTCTTTAATAGACCTATTGAATAGCTCGACTGTGCCGTAAATACTTGGCTGGCCTGGCCCGTTCGAATAATATTCCCCTGTTTATTGGCGGCATCCAAGACCGTTCCCATGAGAGTAAACTGCTGCGATACCGTTTCTGTCTGCTTGATGGCATACGATACCATCAGCGTTAGGTTTCGGTTGATTTGTGTGTAGTTTAAAGTATCAATTGGGATGAAGCTTGCCTCACGCTTTGCTTCTTTGATAAGGTCTCTAACAAACACAAAGCCTTTGAAATTAGAAAAACCAACGTTTATGTTTAACTTTTTATTAGGTACAAAAAGTAGGTTGGTTGCTGCCACGAAACGGGTTTGTCCATTGGCCTTTGTTTCCAACAAGTCTCGTTGGCGTCCTATATTCCCTGAAAAAGTTATTTTATTGTCAAACAAACGTTGCACCACATTGAAGGTGTAGTTTTCAAAGTCGTTGGTAAAAAAGTACCCACCGAATGTTCGATAGCCTGGGTCAACACGCTCGTACCCGACGCCCAAAATAGTACTTCCTCCAAAAAATGGCTTTGAGAATTTCGTTTTAAACGCCGTTTTTGATTGAATTGGAGCCATTGTTTTGAAAAAGAGACCACTGAACCCCTTCCGAGTACTATCACTTAGCAGAGCTGAGTTTTCTGAAATAAAACTATTGCTAAACTCTACATCTAGTTGTCCAATTTTTGGGAAGTTGATGCCACCTTCTATTCCTACCACAATGTTTTTTTGCGGACGAATTTTATTCAACGCCAACCGCTGGAGTGAAATAGAATTGGGGTTATCTGCAGCATGCAAAATAGACGCTCCTACTCGAAAATTAGCAGGGTTGTACACTACTTTAAGGCCGTAACCCATACGACTATACGTAGAGTCGTTGGTGCTTCTCACAAGCTGCCCCACCATTGTGCTAATTCTCCATTTATCGGGGGTAAGTTCAAATCCGACACCCCTAAACTGATGTCCATTTAAAGTGTACGGAGAAAAAGTAAGAGCCGACGTTCCAAGATAAGCCGTTGCCCATTTGTATTTAGGTGCAATCGAAAACTGATTAAATGAGAAGGGTTGGCTATAATTAAACTTCCGATTGGAGTAATTGATACTCAACGGAACCGAAATTAACCCTAGCACATTGAAATTGACCGTACCATTTACAAAATAGCTAAACTTTTGAGACGGTACTGGCAAATACGAGTTGTAAAGCGTATTCAAATTCAATCCTCCGTTTACCTTCAGCTTGGGAGCAGATTTTAGGTTAGCCAAGTCGAGAGATTGCCCTATGGTATACCCCGTTGAGAGAATAAACACTGTAATAATAAGGATAGCTCTTCTCATTTGGAAACTCTTAATTGTATATTTACCTATATTGAAGTCACAAAAATATACCAATAAACTACGCAATTCCATAGGGGGAAACCCCTATCTTTGGGCGGATAAATTGTTTAAAGCAAAGACCTGGTTAGTTTTGCATACTAATAATTAGGATTTATGAAGATATTATTCTTGTATATTTTTTTTTCTTTGTGGGTTCCATTGCAACTTGAGTCACACAGCAAAAACTCATTAGCTAATTTACATTATAACAACACAAAGTATCCCAAAGACAATAGCTCACAAGAAGCAATTTATAGTCTTACGTCGCCTGTTGCCTTCTTAGTTTTCTCGTTATTTGGAGTAACTTTAACTGGGGTTTTGGTTTATTTTCAACAACGAATGAACCGTCTAAGAGTTGAGCGGCAAAGTAATATAAATTTTACCAAACAACTCTTTCAAAAGATCGAAGATGAACGCCGCCAAATTTCTAACGACCTACACGACGGCATTAGTCATGAATTATTAGCTCTCAAAAGCATACTCCGGGACGATATTTACAGCGCCAACAATAAAATAGACACTATTATCAATGATGTACGTAGCATAAGCCGAAATTTACACCCAGTACTATTTGACCAAATTGGGTTAGTTGCTACTATTGATGCTCTTGTTGAGCGTTTGCAAAACCAAAATGATTTTATGGTAACTACTGAGATAGATTATCAAACTACCTTAGACATTTCAGATGAATTACAGTTGTACAGAATCATTCAAGAAGCACTAAGCAACATCATCAAATATGCCTATGCTCATGCAGCTAAAATCACTTTACAAGGTACTGCTCAACAGATTTTTCTTGAGATAAGAGATAACGGAAAAGGTTTCGAAGTCAATAAAACACTCTCTAGTGGAAAGGCTTTCGGGCTGCTTAGTATGATTGAACGAGCCCGAGCAATCGGAGGGACAACCCAACTCCATTCCTCAGACACAGGTACCGTTGTCACAATTATCATTCCTCAACAAAGCTAACCTACCCCCTTTACAATGCTTTCAGTTCTAATTGCTGATGATCATCCATTTACCCTCATGGGAACCAAAGTTTTTGTCGAATCACTCGGTTACCATGTATCCGATAGTTGTACTAACGGTATCACGGCACTGAATCTCATCAAAATACATCTACCCAGTATTGCTATACTTGACGTTAATATGCCTGGTTTAAATGGCCTTGAAGTGCTTGAACAAGTCAGTAGTCTTCGTTTATCAACGCGTGTTATTTTATTGACGATGCACAAAGAGAAGTCCATTTTTGAAAAAGCAACTAAACATGGTGTGTATGGCTACTTACTAAAAGAATTTGCGCAACATGAATTACAAATCTGTTTACAAAAAGTGCATGAGGGTACGCGGTATATGAGTCCCAACATTCAGTCAATGTTGGTCCAAGATGCGTCATTTGTCAGAGAAGGATTAGAAGTACTCAGCTTTGCCGAGCGCAAAGTACTGGCTCTCATTGCCGAGCACAAAACCTCCAAGCAAATTGCTGAACTGCTATTTATTGCCGAAAAAACAGTAGAGCATCACCGTGCAAATATTATCCAAAAACTCAATTTACCCAAAGAAAAGAACTCACTTTTGGTTTGGGCTACTGCTAACTATAAAAAGTAAGTTCAATTACCTTGTTTGAAAAGTAATATGATATTTTTTATCCCGCAGACAAACGCAGATTAAAATTCAACGCGGATTGGCGCAGATAAGCTCATTAGCCGAATTAATCACCCAAAATCTGCGGTTATCTGCGGCTTTAGAATCAGCGTAAATCTGCGGGTAAATTATAAAGAAACTTAATAAACAACATATTCAACTAGTAGTAAAAAATTATTCCTCTGTTTTTAACACTCTTACGACCGCTTGTTTAGTGTGTGTCTGTACTTGTAAAAAATAAATTCCCGTCGGCAATTCGCTAACGCCAAACTCTTCTTGGTGCGTGTTGGTTTCGGGGGTAAACCGACGTTCTAATATCCTACGACCAGAAGCATCCATCAACGAAGTTTGGACTACTTGCCCCTTGCTCTCTTGCACTTTCAAGCGAAGCACGTTGGTGACGGGATTGGGGAGAACCGTGGCGAAGGCGCCGCTATCAGTTAGCTGTTGTCCGTTATCCGAAATAATTTGCCCTTCGCCCTTTGCCACTTGCTCCCCGCTATCCGCTGCACGTGCTGCGCCCACACCTACCCCATCTTTCGACTGGATTCGAAACCAATACTCTTGATACGCCAGCACGTTGCCTTGCGGCTTCCGCGTCGAAGGATAGATACTCCCCCAACCCTTCTGGTCCCAGTAACGAACACCTAATTTGTACAAACCTTTAGGTAAACCTGCGTCATATACGTTAGCACCTGCGCCGTTGTCTTGATAAAAACCGTAGGCTGGATGGTTTTGGGCGTACAATTCCGTCCAGCCATCACGGTTGGCATACATAAAGTAGGGTGCGTTGTTTTCGTGCGTGTTAAACGACTGCGGTACGCCCGTCTCGGGGGTGGCCAACATATCAAACGTTAACGAGCCATTTGTCCCCAACGCGCACGCATCCACGTTAATCGTCCAATAACGAGGGGCTACTTTGTTGGCATTTTCTACGTAATATAACGTCGGGTTTTGCTGCGTACTTTGTTCCAATTCAGGGCCTCTGTCTCGCGTAATGAATTGACTGCTCCACACCGAGCGGTCGTTGGTTTTTATGGCTGATTTTGACTCACCAATGTTTATCAACGTCAGCTCAAAGGCTTTCCAATAAATCTCTTTTTTCCCACTTTCCACGCTTTGACAGCCATTAGGATGCATACAACGTACCCAATAACTCTGCTTCGTCACGTTCAAAAACGACACTTTAAAGCTATTCTCACTCGTCCCAGTATTCCAATTCGGCGTTGTGCCAGTTGGACAACTTGTTGATAAAGTCACCTCTACTCCTGTACACACTACTTCTGCACTGGCGGTTACCACTGGAGCCACCCCTACTTGTATCGCAGTGTAAGTCACCACGTTACTCTTTTCGCTTAAACACCCTCCACCCGCTTGGCATCGCGCATAGTACGAACTCATTTCGGTAGGGGTTTGAGTTGGAAATGTTGGTAACACTACATTCGTTGTGGCGTTGTACCAAATCGTAGTGGCTGCACCACAATTCGCAGTACCATTAAACGCCACGGGGTTACCACAACCACTGGTAACATTCAGGCTGGCAACAGGAGGAACTGGTACAATCGTTATCCGCAAACGCATCACTCCCGATTCTGACTCTACACACGAGGTGGTTCCGTCAGATTTGCGGCAACGCACGCGGTAATTGTGGTACTGACCGTCCACCAATTGCGTTGGAACAACACTACTGTACTCGCCGCCATCCACCGAATAAAGTAGCATTTCTCCCACTCCACAGGTCACATTGAAAGTTATCACGTTGCCTTCGATGTTACACACATCTTTGCTTTCCCCCGCATTTACACTTACTCCGTCGGCCACCATCGACACATTTTGTGGCGTGGAAGCGCGGTAATTTATCGTCAATTCAATCGCATTTGTGTACGTCACAGGGCAACTCGCATCACAAGCAGCTTGGTAGCGGTGGGGTTGGTTATTGGACAATTGGGTAACTGGTGGATTGAAAGCCCATCCGCTCCACGCACCACTTCCTACTTGCACTCGCCAAACGGGCGAACCCGTAACACAAGAACCCGAAACCGCAAACTGTAAACCATTAACTGGATTCGCATCCGTATCGCAGAAGGTTTGAGAATTACCTTCGTTGAGCGTTTGTTGCAACGTGCTGAGCGTAATCGTCGGTTTGTCTTGAACCGTCACCATGGTACTACCCGTTTGAGCTTGGCTACAAGTCGTTGATGAACCATCTTTGACACTCACCAAACTATATTCAAACGTTCCCGCTTCGCTCGTCGGGACATCTAGGCTGACGCTGTTACCACTTGTGGTCGTGATTGTTTGCTCAGAACCATTGTTGATTTTGTAGGTGAATGTGTATGGCGCTGTTCCCGCCGCTCCCGTGAACGTGATTTTGGGTGAACTAGCGTTTTTACACACAATCGTTCCACCCGTAATGGTCGCCGTCGGCAAAGGATTCACCGTCACCGTGGTGCTGCCCGTTTGAGCTTGGCTACAAGTTGTTGATGAACCATCCTTGACGCTTACTAAACTATATTCAAACGTTCCCGCTTCGCTCGTCGGCGCATCTAGGCTGACGCTGTTACCGTTTGTGGTCGTGATTGTTTGCTCGGAACCGTTGTTGATTTTGTACGTGAATGTGTATGGCGCTGTCCCCGCCACTCCCGTGAACGTGATTTTGGGTGAACTAGCATTTTTACAAACCACCGTTCCACCCGTAATGGTCGCCGTCGGCAAAGGATTCACCGTCATCGTGGTGCTGCCCGTTTGAGCTTGGCTACAGGTTGTTGATGAACCATCTTTGACGCTCACCAAACTATATTCAAACGTTCCCGCTTCGCTCGTCGGCGCATCTAGGCTGACGCTGCTACCGTTTGTGGTCGTGATCGTTTGCTCGGAACCGTTGTTGATTTTGTAGGTGAATGTGTAAGGCGCTGTCCCCGCTGCACCCGTGAACGTGATTTTGGGTGAAGTAGCGTTTTTACAAACCACCGTTCCACCCGTAATGGTCGCCGTCGGCAAAGGATTTACCGTCATCGTCGTGCTGCCACTTTGGGCTTGGCTACAAGTCGTTGATGAACCATCTTTGACACTCACCAAACTATATTCAAACGTTCCCGCTTCGCTCGTCGGCGCGTCTAGGCTGACGCTGTTACCGTTTGTGGTCGTGATTGTTTGCTCAGAACCATTGTTGATTTTGTACGTAAATGTGTAAGGCGCTGTTCCCGCCGCTCCCGTGAACGTGATTTTGGGTGAAGTAGCATTTTTACAAACCACCGTTCCACCCGTAATAGTCGCCGTCGGCAAAGGATTCACCGTCACCATGGTACTACCCGTTTGAGCTTGGCTACAAGTCGTTGATGAACCATCTTTGACACTCACCAAACTATATTCAAACGTTCCCGCTTCGCTCGTCGGGACATCTAGGCTGACGCTGTTACCACTTGTGGTCGTGATTGTTTGCTCGGAACCGTTGTTGATTTTGTACGTAAATGTGTATGGTGCTGTCCCCGCCGCTCCAGTGAACGTGATTTTGGGTAAAGTAGCATTTTTACACACCACCGTTCCACCCGTAATGGTCGCCGTCGGCAAAGGATTGACCGTCACCGTCGTACTACCACTTTGGGCTTGGCTACAAGTCGTTGATGAACCGTCTTTCACACTTAACAAAATGTACTCAAATGTGCCCGATTCATTCGTCGGCACGTCTAAGCTTATGCTGTTACCGTTTGTGGTCGTGATCGTTTGCTCGGAACCGTTGTTGATTTTGTAGGTGAATGTGTAAGGCGCTGTCCCCGCCGCTCCCGTGAACGTGATTTTGGGTGAAGTAGCATTTTTACAAACCACCGTTCCACCCGTAATGGTCGCCGTCGGCAAAGGATTCACCGTCACCGTGGTGCTGCCCGTTTGGGCTTGGCTACAAGTCGTCGATGAGCCATCTTTGACGCTCACTAAACTATATTCAAATGTTCCCGATTCATTCGTCGGCACGTCTAAGCTTATGCTGTTACCGTTTGTGGTCGTGATCGTTTGCTCAGAACCGTTGTTGATTTTGTAGGTGAATGTGTAAGGCGCTGTCCCCGCCGCTCCCGTGAACGTGATTTTGGGTGAACTAGCGTTTTTACAAACCGTCGTTCCACCCGTAATGGTCGCTGTCGGCAGAGGATTTACTGTCACCATTGCTACCGTTGAAGTCGCTTCGGAACATACCCCACTTTTTACAAATGCTCGAAAATAGGTAGTTTGTGTTAAGTTAGTTGCCGCCAATTCGGTCGTCGTGTTGGCTATATCCGTCGTTTCACTAAAATCTGCACGTAATGACGATTGCCATTTTTGTATTGCCCCTACCTGTCCTGACAAGGCGAGGTCAGTGCGATTGGTTCCCGCACAAACCGTTGCCGAACCACCAATGCTTCCCCCTACACTGACAGGACTAACCGTGATTTTTACTACCGAGGAAGTCGCTTCGATACATCCTCCGCTTTTCACTATGGCCCTGAAATACGTATCCGCTGTAAGAGAACCAATCATGGCTCCCGTCAACGTCGTACTTGTTGAAGAAATGGTATTCCAGCTACTGAAGGATGAATTCGTCGCTCTATCCCATCTAACCACATTTCCTACCTGACCACTCAGGCTCAAATTGGCAGGAGCAGTTCCCGAACAAATCGTTTGGTTTGAATTAACAGTTCCCCCGACAGAAACAGGATCTACTCTCACACCAACCGTAGCCGTAGCCGTGCAGCCATTCTCTGATACCGTAAGCGTAATGGTATAGTTTGTCGAAGAGGTGACGGTAGGAATAGTAAAAGTGGGATTTTGCTGCGTTGAAGTAAAAGCCCCTCCTCCTGCACTCCACGAGTAAGTAGGAGTATATCCCCCTGTACTGCTTCCATTGAGCGTGAGCGTCCCCCCCGAGCAGACTGTTAAAGGAGTATTTGGACTAATACTGGCCGCTAGATAACAAGGTGGGGTATATTCCCAAAAGTCCTTTCTACGTGAGTTATTAAAGAGTCCCGTTCCGATGTACCCCTTCCCGCCAATACTGAACCCGACTGCTACTGTTCGGGGTCCTCCACCAACATTCGTTTTTTGGCTCCAGCTATTACTTACGGGGTCAAACTCCCAGAAATCATCGCTAATATTACCGATAGTCCCCGTCCCAATATACCCCCTACTCCCAATGCCAAACCCTACAGCATTCAAACGAGCGTCTCCACCCAAATCTGCTTTTTGTGTCCAACGATTTGTACTAGGGTCATATTCCCAGAAATCCTTCTGGATTGTCCCTGTTCCTCCTGTTCCGATATACCCCTTATTACCAATGTTAAACCCTACGGCTTGCAAACGGGCAAGCCCACCAAAATCCGCTTTTTGTACCCAGCTATTGTTGGCAGGATTATATTCCCAGAAATCTTTTGTATAATTTCCATCATTACCCGTACCAATATACCCCTTTCCATTGATGCTAAACCCTACGGCGTAGCTGCGTGCAGACCCACCGAAATCGGCTTTTTGCGTCCAGCTGTTCGTACTTGGGTTATATTCCCAAAAATCTTTTTTTTGTGTTACACTAGAACCCGTACCAACATACCCCTTGTCATTAATACCAAACCCTACTGCACCCTGGCGCCACTCTCCCGCAAAATCAGCTTTTTGTCTCCAAGTGTCGTCAGCAGGGTCGTACTCCCACAAAAATTTCATCAACCTCCCATCATCTCCCAGGGTGATATAACCTTTGTTTCCTACGCTAAAACCCACTCCATCCATCAGTGCTGTTCCTCCAAATGGGGCTTTAGAAGCCCAACTATTGCTTACAGGATTAAATTCCCAGAAATCTTTTATATTTGTATTTCCAGTACCCATTCCCAGGTAGCCCTTGTCACCAATGCTGAAACCTGACGCTAGAAACCGTGGAATACCCCCAAAATTGGCCTTTTGTACCCACGTATCAGACGAGAGATTATACTCCCAAAAATCATTTTTATAGCTACCATCACTCCCCGTTCCGATGTAGCCTTTGCCATTTATACTCAACCCCACGGCGTTTCGTCTTCCTCCCCCAGCAAAGTCCGCTTTTTTTATCCAAGTATTAGTTGTAGGGTTATACTCCCAAAAATCATTTTTATAAGTAAAACCTATGCGGCCTGTACCGATGTAACCCTTGCCCCCCATACTGAATCCAACGGCTTGGTATCGTTCCTCTGCATAATCTGCTTTTTGCGTCCACCGATCAGTATTAGGGTCATATTCCCAAAAATCTTTTCGGGCACTTCCACTATCGCCTGTACCAAGGTAGCCTTTACCGTTAATACTAAACCCTACGGCCTCGGCACGTTGCACCCCGCCAAAATCGGCTTTTTGTGTCCAAGCATTGGTACTCGGGTTATACTCCCAGAAATCTTTTTTAAAACTTCCATCATAACCCGTTCCTATATACCCCTTCCCATTGACACTAAAACCCGCCGCATTCTGTCGTGCCGACCCACCAAAGTCGGCTTTTTGAGTCCAAGTATCGGTGGCAGGGTCATATTCCCAAAAATCTTTTTCATACGACTGGTACGTTCCTGTCCCAAAATAGCCCTTGCTATCGATACTGAAACTCACACCGCCAAATCTTTGCATAGGGCCGTTGGGGGTACTAAGGCCTAAGTCAGCCTTTTGTGTCCAACTGTTGGGGGTTTGGGCCTGTCCTATAAAGGTCACCAATAACCCTCCCAAAAAAGCATAGAGCAAATAGGTGTTTTTATACAATTGTTTCATAAAAATACAGGGATTAAAGGGCTTTTACTTGTTTCATTTCTTCCACGCTTACGCTGGGTGGCATCTGGCCTTTTTTTAATTTTTGAATGATAATATCCGCCACTTTTTGAGCCTGCGCTTTGGTTGCAAAGCCACTGTTCCCTGGCAAGCTAGGTTTGGAAAGTTGGTGAATAAAACGCTTCCCCTCTACGTAAATGTCGTAGCCCCAGGTATTACCTTCTGAGGGAATAATTTTAGAAGTAATGTTGGCATTCGCATAGTTATTGGCTGCGGGAAAAGCAGGCTGCTGAGCAGCCGAACTTTGCGGTGCCTGCCCATACGAGCAAACCATGATGCCACCGAAGCAAATCAGCAGGACAAGTACTTTAATGTTCATTTTTAGAAAAGAAAATGGTACTAATGGAGAGAATGAGTTAAGGTAATTACTACAAAGTAGCTACCCTCACTCAGCATATACCATTTTCACGGGTGGACAAACAGGTGGACAATTTATAACCACCTATTTTACAACAACATACTTGCCACCCAAACCGCCTTTTAGGCGATTTCCTCCATCATTGAAGGGTATTTTTTTCGAAGTCGATAACGCGTTTTTTTGACAGAATCAGCCGAAATGCCCAGCATGGTTCCCTTTACTTTATCAGTAAGGTTGAGCTTATCTAAGGCACACAACCGTACTTCTGCCGCCGTTAAATCAGGATATTTTTTATTTAAATCAAGAAAGAAATAAGGAAACACTTGTTCATAAAGTGCCTTGAAGTTTTGCCAATCGTCTTCGGTAAGTAGTACACTTTGTTGAAGGTTTTCAAGGGTTTTCTCCACCTCAAAATTCATTTCTGGACGTTGATTATTTCTTTCTAACTGCGTCGAAATCGTTTCAATGAGCTCATTTTTTTCCTTAATATTGACCAAATATTGCTCCAGTTGCCGATTGGCGTGGTCAAGCATTTCTTCTGCTCGCTGGCGTTTTTCCGTTTGAAGGCGTTTTTCTTGTTTTTGACGTTCGTTGAGCCAATACACCACGCCCAAAAACACCACAATAAGCCCAAAAATAATCACATTGCGAAGCATACGTTCGTTGGTTACTTCTACTTGTAAAGCCCTCCGCTCGTTGATGTATTTTTCGGCTTGCAAACTACTTTCCAACACCACCACTTTTTTATAATCAAGCTTCACCTTCAGCGTGTCTTTGAGAGCCAACAAGGAATCTTTAAACGTATTGGCCAAGCTAAAGTTTTTCATCTTGGCATGGTACAAAGCCAGCGTTTCAAATCGAATCAAATCATAAGTAGGATACGTCCAGTACGGCATAACTACCGCAGCAGGAGCAATGTATGGCTTGGCTTTATCCACCGAATCAAGCATAAGGAGGGCATTGGCAATGTATAAGCGACTGATGGCTGCATTTTCTGGTATGGCTTTTTCGTTTACTTTGGCTTCTTCGTACAGGTACGGAAGCGCCTCTTTGTACTTGCCCATCAGGCGCAGCAAATTGCCCAAGTTCCCCCGAATCAGTACTTCGTAATTGATGTTTTTTTCGACTTGGGCCGCCACAACACCCTCTCTAAATGCCTTTTCGGCTTTCTCGTATTGCTTCATTTTAAGGTAACAAAGCCCCAAGTTATTGTAAATACCCATGGGCGAAAACACTGCATTAGGGGGCTCTTTAAGTGCAATTTGGCAATGTAACGCCGCCATTTTGTAGTCTTCAAAGAAATAGTAAATGGCAAAAAAACCAATGTAGTAGTAAATGCTGTGCGGAAATTTACCAAAATAAGTTTCTTCTAACAGCTTTCGAGCTTTAAACAACAGTGGAAGTCCCGTGGTGTAATCTTTCTTGTTAAAAGCCACCCATCCCCGCCAAAAAAACGAGTAAGCTTTCAAATCATCGTAAGGCGTAGTTTGGGTAATTTTTTCTAGTTTCTTGGTATAGCCATTTTTTTCTTCCTTGGTTGGGGCAATTTCTTCACTTAAACGCAATTTAAGGAAATCAAGATAAGCCAAAGACCGTTCGTCTCGTTCGTCTTTTGCCACTTTTTGGATGCTATCCAATTCTGACTTATAGCGGCTTACCTGGGCATCGGCACCAAATTGAAACGAAAAGTCAATCAAATAGCGTACACGCTTCTCGCTTGCAGAAAAAACTTCTTGGCCATGCAATTTCATCACACCTCCTCCAGCAATCCAATAAAGTGCAATCACAAGCAAGATTCTATATAACATACTATTTTGGGTTATGGAATTTCAAAAATAGCACACACACGATAAGTGAGCACTAATTATCCATAAAAATCTAGTCCACTTTTTGTATAGTCCTAAAAAAAACACTTTTAGGACTATTTTTCTCTTTTAAAATACCAAACGGGGATAAAAGCGAACCCTTGTTCTCTCTTACCCCCGTTTTTATTTGGGGTTAAAATTAGTGTTAGCTTAATGCACTTTCACTACTTTCAACGTCGCTTGTTTGTCAGGCGTTACTACTTGCAAGAAATACATACCCGTCGGCAATTCACTCACCCCAAACTCTTCTTGGTGCGTGTTGGTTTCAGGTACAAATTGACGGCGTAAAATTGCCCGTCCTGAGGCATCAGTCAATGTAGTCTGCACTACTTGCCCTTTGCTCTCTTGAACCTTCAAGCGAAGGATACTGGTGACGGGGTTGGGCATGACAATTGCAAAATCCCCTTGCTCTTTGCTAACTGCTGACTGCTCCCCGTTATCCGCTGCACGCGCTGCGCCCACACCAATTCCGTCTTTCGACTGGATTCTGAACCAATATTCTTGGTAGGCCAAGACGTTGCCTTGGGGTTTACGCGTCGATGGATAGATACTGCCCCAGCCTTTCATATCCCAATAACGAATACCCAATTTGTACAAGCCTTTCGGTAACCCTGCATCATATACGTTAGCACCTGCACCATTGTCTTGGTAAAAACCATACGCAGGGTGATTCTGACCGTACAATTCCGTCCAGCCTTCGCGGTTGGCGTACATAAAGTAAGGCGCATTGTTTTCGTGGGTGTTGAAAGAGCGGATTAAGCCCGTCTCAGGTGTCGCCAACATGTCAAACGTCATCGACCCGTTTGATCCTAACCCGCACGTCTCTACGTTAATCGTCCAATAACGAGGTGCCATTTTGTTGGCATTTTCTACGTAATACAAGGTCGGATTTTGCTGCGTGCTTTGCTCCAACTCAGGGCCGCCGTCTCTGGTAATAAATTGGTTTGCCCAAGCTGAACGTTCGTTGGCTTTTACCGCTGATTTACTTTCACCGATGTTTATCAAGGTCAACTCAAACGACTTCCAGCTCACCTCTTTGACCGAACTCACCGCGCTTTGGCAACCATTTGGCGACACACAGCGTACCGAATAACCTTGTTTGGTTACATTGATAAATGACACTTTAAAACTACTCTCCGTCACGCCCGTATTCCACAAAGCGGTTGTACCCACTGGGCAGGTTGTCGAAACTGTCACCTCTGTTCCCGTACATACAAGCTCCGAACTCACGTTGACAACAGGCGCTACATTGACAGGTACAATTGTAAACGTCACTACGTTGCTTTTTTCACTCAAACAGCCACCTGCAGCTTGGCAACGCGCATAATACGACGTCGTTTCACTTGGTGTTTGACTTGGTAAAGTTGATAGCACGGCATCGGTAGTGGCGTTGTACCAGACTGTCGTCAAATTGCCACAGTTTGTTGTTCCACTGAAAGCTACTGCCGTACCACAGCCATTGGTGACGTTCAAACTTGCCACAGGAACTTGTGATAAGTTCGTAATTCGCAAGCGCATTACGCCCGACTCGCTCTCTACACACGACGCGGTTCCGTCTGATTTGCGGCAACGTACGCGGTAATTGTGGTACTGACCATCCACTTGTTGTACGGGAAGAATACTGCTGTAGTCTCCGCCGTCCACCGAATAGAGAAGCATTTCTCCTTCGGCACAAGTCGCATTGAACATAAGGGCATTGCCTTCGATGTTACAGACTTCTTTGGTTTCTCCAACGTTCACCGTTGTCCCATCAGCCACCAACGACACATTCTGTGGAATAGAAGCGCGGTAGTTGATTTTCACTTCAATTGGACTGGTGTACGTCATTAGACAACTAGCATCGCAAGCAGCTTGGTAACGGTGGGGTTGGTTATTGGACAACTGGGAAACTGGGGCATTGGCTGACCAGTCGCTCCATGCGCCATTTCCAACTTGACTGCGCCAAACAGGCAAACCAGCAACACACGCCCCCGTAACGCTAAACTGTAAACTATTAACAGGATTTGCATCTGTATCACAAAGTTCACGGTTATTACCTTCGTTTAAGGTTTGTTGGAGAGTTGATAAAGTAACCGTTGGTTTAACATGAATCAGAACTGCCGCCGTGGTCGAATTTGCCTGCGAACATACACCGCTTTTCGTTATTGCACGGTAATACGTCGTTTGGGTTAAATTAGTAGCGATCAACTGATTCGTTGTGTTCGCAATATCAATCACACCGTTAAAGTCGGCATTTGAAGACGATTGCCATTTTTGAATTGTTCCCACTTGGCCTGACAACGTCAATACCGTGCTGTTGGTACCCGTACAAACAGCCGTAGAACCTGCAATGCTACCTCCTACCGAAACGGGATCCACTGTTACCGTTGCCACCGAAGAAAACACGGCTTCGCATACGCCACTTTTTACCATGGCCCGATAATAGGTCATTTGAGTTAGATTCGTAGCCGTGAAACTGGTTGTCGTGTTGGCAATATCAACAGGATTCGCAAAGTCAGCAGTCAATGACGACTGCCATTTTTGAACATCGCCTACTTTACCTGACAACGTCAATGCTGTTGAATTTGTCACCGCACAAACTGTAGTTGAACCTGCAATGCTACCGCCCACGTTGACAGGGTCAACCGTCACAGTTGCGGTTGAAGAAAACGCAGCTTCACATACGCCACTTTTCACGATTGCCCGATAATAGGTCGTTTGGGTTAAGTTGCTCGCCGTTAAGCTGGTCGTTGTATTGGCAATGTCCGTAGGGTTAGCAAAATCGGAAGTCAATGACGACTGCCATTTTTGAACATCACCTACTTTACCTGACAACGTTAGGGTTGTTGAGTTCGTCCCTGTACAAACCGTAGCCGAACCACCAATGCTACCACCTACCGTAACAGGATTCACCGTTACTGTTGCTGTCGCCGAATTAACGGCATCACATACGCCACTTTTTACCACGGCACGATAATACATCGTTTGCGTTAGGTTTGTCGCGACGAAGCTTGTTGTTGTATTCACAATATCAGTAGGAGTAGCAAAATCAGCCGTCAATGAAGATTGCCATTTCTGAACATCACCTACTTTGTCTGACAAGGTCAATGTCGTAGTGTTCGTCCCAGAACAAACCGTAGCCGAACCTGCAATGCTTCCACCTACCGTCACAGGACTTACCGTTACCGTAGCCGTCGCTGAGTTCACCGCTTCACATACGCCACTTTTCACGATTGCCCGATAATAGGTCGTTTGGGTTAAGTTGCTCGCCGTTAAGCTGGTCGTTGTATTGGCAATGTCAGTAGGATTCGCAAAATCGGAAGTCAATGACGACTGCCATTTTTGAACATCGCCTACTTTACCTGACAACGTTAGGGTTGTTGAGTTCGTCCCTGTACAAACCGTAGCCGAACCACCAATGCTACCACCTACCGTAACAGGATTCACCGTTACTGTTGCTGTCGCCGAATTAACGGCATCACATACGCCACTTTTTACCACGGCACGATAATACGTCGTTTGCGTTAAGTTAGTTACGGTTAAGCTCGTCGTTGTATTGGCAATGTCAACAGGTGTGGCAAAATCAGAAGTCAACGACGACTGCCATTTTTGAACGTCACCCACTTTGTCTGTCAAACTCAATGTCGTCGAGTTTGTTCCTGAGCAAACTGCTGCGCCTGCAATACTACCACCCACCGAAACAGGATTCACCGTCACGGTCGCTGTGGCAGAATTAGCGGCGTCACATACGCCACTTTTTACCACTACCCGATAATAAGTCGTTTGCGTTAAGTTAGTCGCAGTGAGACTGGTAGTTGTGTTCGTAATATCAACAGGAGTAGCAAAATCAGAAGTCAACGATGACTGCCATTTTTGAATAGTTCCCACTTGGTTTGACAACGTCAATGCCGTCGAATTTGTCCCCGAACAAACCGTAGCCGAGCCCGCAAGGCTACCACCCACGTTGGCAGGGTCAACTGTCACGGTTGCCGTCGAAGAAAACGCGGCTTCACATACCCCGCTTTTTACCACTGCCCGATAATAAGTCGTTTGCGTTAAGTTGCTTGCCGTCAAGCTAGTCGTTGTATTGCTAATGTCCGTAGGATTCGCAAAATCAGAAGTCAACGACGACTGCCATTTTTGAACGTCACCTACTTTATTTGCCAACGTCAATGTGGTCGAATTCGTACCCGTACAAACGGTAGCCGAACCTGAAACACTACCTCCTACCGTAACAGGGTTGACCGTGATAGTAGCAGTTGCAGAAAATGCGGCCGTGCACATACCACTTTGTACTACCGCCCGATAATAGGTCGTTTGGGTTAAGTTGGTTGCGGTTAGGCTAGTCGTTGTATTGGTAATGTCTGTAGGACTAGCAAAATCAGAAGTCAACGACGACTGCCATTTTTGGATCGTTCCCACCTGATTTGACAACGTTAGCGTTGTTGAATTTGTACCTGTACAAACTGACTGTGCGCCCGCGATTGTACCACCCACTGAGGCAGGGGTAACGGTAATCGTGGCCGACGCTTCAGCCGAACAACCCTGATCATTTGACACCGTCACGGTATATGTACCTCCTGCGGCAACATTGATAGCCGCTGAATTTTGGCCTGTACTCCACGAATACGCCGTTCCTCCAGTGGCTGTTAAGATTGCGCTAGTGCCTTCACAAATGGTACCGTCGTTGGCAGTGCCCGAAT
This sequence comes from Runella sp. R5_40, assembly GCF_057652295.1. Taxonomy (NCBI): domain Bacteria; kingdom Pseudomonadati; phylum Bacteroidota; class Cytophagia; order Cytophagales; family Spirosomataceae; genus Runella; species Runella sp. R5_40. The sequence goes on from NZ_JBYFCH010000009.1 coordinate 47,024, forward strand.
TTTCGGTGATCGTCACCATGGCTGGAGTGGCACATTTTTCTCCACCTCCACTTCCTCCCAATAAGGAGGTAGCTTGGTACTCAGCGTAATAATCTCCGCGTAAGGTATTTCCAAGCACCCAACTGCTGGTAGAAGCTGGCGAACCATTTTTCACAATACTAGCCGTTGGAATGTCCGCTACCCGCGCATGAGCTGCCCCGCTTGTTGCGTGGTAAAAAAACAATCGGTTAAGTCCCGTCAACGCAGGTAGGTTTTTCAAGATTGTTAAGTGCGTGTTTATGTTATCATAATCGCGTTGTCGGAAGTAATACCGCACGCCTACGTTACCGTTGGGCTGTGAAGTTGGGTTTACATTCCAGCTACGTGACATAATGACGGCACCGTTCGGATTCGTAATAAACCCGTCTCCTTTGTTGGCAAAATAGTTATTTGACGATTCTGTAAGTGACACGGCGTTGTCTGGAACGCTGGCCCCCGTACCACCTAATTTCAACGATAACAAACGTTTACCATTACAACTACAGTAGTGAGTCCATCCGTCGCTATCGGTGTGGGAGTTACTAGACGTATGGGTTTCCTCTGCGGTTGGAAGCTGCGACTCGTCAGAACAATGAAACTTAATGTTATTGTTGCCCACAAAATCATCCATGTTGACGGGCGACTGGTCCGAGTTATCAAAGGTTTTGTGACGTGTACCATGATAATGCTTAAACTCTAAATCAGCGTCTGGAACCGCAAGCGGGTTTATGCCCGCTTGAGCACTAGGCGAATCGGTACAACCATATAATTCTAAGGCCTTCAACCACGCTAATTGGTCGCTGTTGCGAAAAATAGTGTACCAATGCGTATGATTACGGAACAACGACTGGTCATAAAAAGCCGCATTGAGCATATCTGCGGTATGCAACCAAGGCCGTGGAATTCCTGCTGCATCATAGAGTTCTGACCATTTTTCTTCCTTATTGACCATTGAGCTGTGGCGATAACCGAGCCAGTAACGTTGGACTCCATTGCTTGGTTCAACGTGCAAGTAGTTGGGAGATGGGTCAAAAGTTTGACCTGGCAAAAGACTACCTACCCCCAATAATTCATCCGCTTCCAACATTCGACCACCATTGGCATAAAGTTCAGAAAAATTGATATTAGAAAAACGTCCCTTTAACCACTGATAAATTTCTCTGGCTCTCCAAGTATCACCCATGTGATAGTCATTGCGGAAACCAGGGGTATCGGCCCCCGCTACTGGGTCCAGCGCAACTACGTTGATCGTAGCCGCGCTGCCTAATACCGTGTTGAGTACGCCATTAAATTCCGAAAATTTAGGGTCACTTTCTAAGGCTTTTTTTATTCCGTATAAGAAGGAGGAAATACCTACGGCAGACCCACGGCTATGGCCTGAAATTACAATACGATTGTAGCCTTTCAAATTATAGCGTCGAAGCACGCGCATCACGTTGGCAGCAGCCGTGAAGGAATCTTCATCTTCATACCCAGCCGATACGCTACCATCGTAGTCCATATCTACCCCAAAGAAATAGCGATACATACCGCCCCCGTAGTTGTTATTTTTAAACACTTTTGCACGGGAGTAAAAGGTAGTACCAATTGGGTTCGGAAAATCAAAGCCATCATACTGATTTATCTCTTCTTCTTCCTCGTGTCTCAGGTTGTCCTGATTGTAAGAAGTATAGTTTTTGGTATCTCCGCCTACCCCTTTGATGAAAACCATCTGATCGGCATTCACTTTGGTAGCAAAGCGTTGCAACTGAAATTCTAGGGATTTCCCCGAACCATTGTAGTAAATGAGTAACGTTTTATTATTTCCTGGCAAATTATCGTCAGGTACAATTCGGATTGAAGAAGCACGGTCGTTGGGGCCTCCTACAAAGTTCACAGTACCTCTAAAGTCAATCGGGTAGCCTCCAAAATCGCTATTGTTATAGAGGAGTGCCTTGTAACCTGGAGCAATCTCCATAGAGCTAACGTTGTCGTTACCAACGCCAGTAGCCAGTGAAGCGAAATTAAAATCGCCCTCGCCAATGTGCTGCGTCCGTCCCGAAAGGTTCGCATCCGAATAAAGTGTCACAATTTTGGGGGTGGCTAACAACTCCCATTCCAAACTCAAACCGTACCGTGCACCACTGCCTGACCATTCAATATCCAAATAATTATACCCCAAATTCATTTTAGAGGGGTCAATCGTCACCGTAGTGGAAGTAGAAGCTGGGTGATCATCATCATTGGTGAGGCAATCGTCGTTGTAGTCATTGTCACCACCACAGGCATCTTCTTCCCAAGCATCTATGTTCATGTTAAACTGAAAAGGGGAAGCGGCCGAGGTCGTTGAAAAGTTGCCTGATTGCATGTATCGGCCATCACTAACCATCCGCTGCCATCCGCAGGGTTTGTCATCACCGACATTGACGGTCTGCGAAAACGAAAGGCCACCACTGGTACTCACCTTGTAGCGTGGGTCAGGATTTTCCCCTGAAAAGTTACAGCCACCACCGTCGTCATTGATCCGATACCAGCCTATGCGTAGGTTATAAATGTAAAACGTGGTATTTGCTGCTCTGGCCGCTTTCAACTGCTTTGCGGCAGCGGGCATATCCCTGTTTAAAACCTGCGTGGCAGGAACGTGTGCTACCTTGATGACCTGATTGGGATCAATGTCGTCAGAACCTTCTCTTGGAGAATACGTTACAACTGCCTTGCGGGCACTTTTTTCGGCAAGGAGGGCGGCTTCGTAGGCCACATTTTGAGGGCTGGCCGCAAAATTCACCTGCGTCGAATGGCCTTCATTGTCCACCCAACCTGTGCTCGGCGGACCTTGCTCATTGCCTGGAGCACGGTAGTATTTAGGCCCTCCCGACAGGTTTTTATCGGTGTTGAGCCACCACGTTCCTTTACCGTCGTAGTTCACCTCATAATCGCCTGAGGTATGCGTATAGCGAGGCTGACCAAGTTTATTTACCCCATTCAATTCATACACACCATTTACAATAGCGTGTACCGAACCTGAAAAAGTAAATGATTTAGTGAGTTTTTTTGCCCCATCACTTTGAGCTTTAAGGTCAATAGCGTAGCAGCACGCCGCTAGGAATAGCGCGTAAATAAAATTTTTCATACGTAGTAAATAGTAAGATTAAATTTCTTCCTGAATAGGTGTCATTGGTGAGTTATTCAGTTGTGCATATGACCAAGGAGGGGTAAAGACCACGCCCAAAGCAGGTCTAAAAACTTGATGAGTTAAGAAGATTGGGTAAACGAGCTTCATAATTGTTTTGCATTAAATTTGAAGCTACAAATAAATAGCAAAAAAAAACCAAAAGATATAAGGGTTAACCCTTATTTTTCACAACTTGATATTCTACTTTAGAGAGTTATATCTGTTATTTATCTACCGTGATTTATGGATAAAAATACCTCAAATAAATACCACAAACCTCCTGTCTATCAGCACAATTAACAAGCAAAACAAGCCCAAATAACAACTACTATCTTTTGCCCACTAAATGAAATACCGAATGTCTTTTAAAGAAGTGCTTGTCTTGTGTTATATTTGTTAATTACTATCCACCAAAGCGTTCATGAAAAAAACTGGACTTCTATTTTTTGTCTTTTTCTGTTTCAACTTGTGCGTTTTCTCCCAAACCTCTCCGAGCTTTGATGAACTTGCATCCGCCTTCAAACAAGCAAACTCAGACACCGCGAAACTGCGTATTTTGTTTTCCCAAAAGCCTACAAAATATACCGATAGAGCAGATGAGTTGCTACCACTTTACCACGAAGGATACCAATTGGCAAAAAAGCACAACGACAAAGTAAATCGCTTCAAAGCCGTTCATTACACTGCACTTACCTATTTGTACGGCAAAGTTGATGAGTCAACAGCCTTTAAGTGGTTGCAAAAAGCGTTGATAGAGGCCGAAAACGCCCAAAATAACCTATTTATTGGCTGGGTCTATTACGCCATGGGAATCATCCATCACCACCAGAACAATCGCGCCGAAATGTATAAAATTATGTACACGGCGATTGAATACCTTGAAAAAGCCCCTGATCCCGTAGATGGCCCTTTCATTTCTCTTTCACAAAACCTCGAAAACGACAAAAGGTGGAATGAACAAGTCGCTGTAAATCGACGGCTTGTTAAACTAATGGAACGAACCAACGCCGACCCTTTTACCAAGATTACTGCCTATAATAGTTTGGTAGATGCCCTAAAAAATCATCCCGATAAAAAAGAAGAACAAGCCCTGTATCACGCCAAAACAATGGCTTTAGTGGACAAAATCTCGGCAACTAACCTTGATTTAGACGAAAAACTAATTGTCGCCTCCATCTATTTCAAAAATGACCGCCCCAACTTAGCCATCAAGTATGCCAATGAAGTGGCATCGCTTCGCGATACGATTGGGTTTAATTTGCCAGCAAAAGGGATGGCTTTTGAGCTTTTATCAGAAATATACGAAAAGAAAAAACAGTACTCACTTGCTCTCGAATGTCATAAAAAATTTCACGCCATCGAAAATCAGCAAGTTATCGAGCGGCTTACGGACGATGCAGGTAAAAAAGTTATTCAAGCCGAAGCTGAACGTGATGTGGCCATTAAACAAAAGGAAGTGGAGAAACAACAGCTTTTTACCTATTTAGCAGCCGCCGTTGCTTTGTTAATATTAGTGCTAAGTGGCTCTATTTACCACTTTTACCGCAAAGAACAATCCAGAAAAAAAGAACTTCAAGGCATCAATTCCACCAAGGATAAACTTTTTGCCATTCTTTCTCATGACTTACGCTCACCCATTATTGGACTAAAAAACTACTTAATGCTAGTCAATTGGGGCGAATTGAGCCAAGAAGAATTTAAAGAATCAGCGCAAAGCCTTACGTTTCAGCTTGGTACGGTGTATGACATGCTCGAAAATGTTTTGCACTGGTCAGTCTCGCAACTCGGTGGTTTTTTTCCCAAGAAAGAACTAATTTTCATTCACCCTATCATTGAAGATGAGGCAAGAGTTTTAGCTCAATCATTTAAAACTAAAAATATTAATATACACAATTTAATATCTTTAGAAAATCAAATTTCTATTGATAAAAATCACTTTATTATTATCATACGAAATCTGCTTCATAACTCACTAAAGTTCAGTCATCCTAATGGTGATGTGCAACTAAACTACAATACAACAAAAAATAGCATCTTTATTGAAGTAAAAGATTCAGGCATCGGAATGTCACCAGAGAAAGTAAAAAGTTTATTCCAATTAAGTAAACAAACTTCTCAGGTTGGAACCGCCCGTGAAAAAGGAACAGGACTCGGTTTGGTACTTGTGAAGGAATTGGTCGAAGCCAATGGCGGCAACATTGTGGTCACGAGCAAACCCAACGAGGGGACAACGTTTAGACTTGAATTCAAAAAATAGCCCCCTCCAAGGTCTTTGGAGAGGGCTATTTTACACTACTAATACCTAATCCAAATCGACGCTACCATCGCGGCTTACCATTGGAATCGGTTTGCGTTTCGCCGCTCGAAGCATCCCTTGCTTGGCCGCAGGTGGCGGTAAAAGGGCCATAAAATTACGGATACCATTGACCAACTGAAACGAATAATCGCCCGTTGTAAAGGTTGTTTCAGTGCCTTTTGAATCTTTCTGAGTAATCGTCGTTACCCCGCATGGAATGGTGCTAAAATACGTCTGAAAATCTTGATATGTGTATTTTTTAGCCCCAAAATTGGCAATGCTCGCAGGTACACCTTCGTCGCTGATAGCTGCCCGCGCGTGGCACGAAATACACGATGAAATCGGGTTGTCCACGGGGCCGTTCATGCGCCCGCCCATCCCAAGGTGCGTCACGTACGCCTTGTTAGAACCCGCAGGTGGTACCGTCAACAAGCTCTGGTTGATGACCGATTGCTTGAGTGAAGGGTTGTATTTGTTGGAAATATTCAACATCGTCGAATCGCCCGAATCATCACCCCACATAAGTCCCACGGGCACCATGCGATCTACCCACGACGAGCCCGACTGTGATGCGTCATAAATGAAAGTTCCATACACCCAGCCCGAAGTTTCGGTAGCGCGCTCGTCTTTGATGGCGATATCGAGCTGCAACAAACGTACATCTTTGTTGACACGCTCGGCGTAGGCATTGTACGGATAAAAAATATTGGCCGTCCACTTTTTAGAATTCGCCAAATAAGGCACTTGCGTGGTATCTGCTTCAGTAAAAAGCAATTTGAACGCCACCGTTCCTTCGGGGAATGTACTTTGTTTTACCGCTGGTTTGTCTGGATTTCTCCACACTTTACCCATCGTGTAGCCTCCTGGTTGGTTATAAAATGCAATGGCGTAAGTCTGATAAGGCACGGTTTGAGCCGCCGCCAGCGTTCCGACAGGAATGGTGATTTCGCGCGTGAGTCCGTGCAAACACTCCCGACCTGAGTTTTGGCCTTTTTCGGCTGGGCGCTTGCCATCGTCGTGCATCCAAGGCGCGCTGTACCACTGACGAACGGCATTTTTTTGTACGTTAAAGTCCACCTCCAAATTGCCCTCCATTGCATACGCGAGGACAGTTTTCATGTATTTTTGATAATCGGTCCGAAAATCCACCTCCATCCAAGGTTCCGCTGCGTTCACATCAAACGTGTCAGGATACGCCTGACTGAGCGAAAAGGTGTCTTTGGTGCCCGCTGGAACGGGAAAAATGGGGCAATAGCTCGGGAAATTTCCCGCAGCTGAACTCGTGATAACGAGTGCTTCGGAAGCCGAAGAAGTAGTTTGCTCTGAGCCACTTTTACAGGCGAGCATCATCAAGCCACCCACGGCTGCCATGGCCAAGGTGTTCGTAAATCGTTGAGAATTCATACGGTTGAGACGGGTTTTGGTTATAAATTGCTTTTGAGAAATTGTTCTTCTTGTTGCTTCAAATGGGCTTCCCATTCGCTTTTCATCTGGGCTTTGAACCAAACAAAATCCGCGTCCGAATCGGGCTCGTAATGTTCGGTACTCCCTTTTGTGCCAAGGTAGTCGAAATAATCGTAGTGCGTTTGGTCCTCCGCATCGTACATGTAGCACTGAATGGTAATACAGGTTTCGACGTTGCCATCAAGGTTTTTGAGCTGGTGGATTTGGTTCATTTCGGGGCTAATCCACGTAATATCGTCTTTGGAAAACGTAGCCACCGCAAAACCCGCGACGCTTTCTTCATCGTCGGTTCCTAAAAATGGAAAAAGTTTGACCGAAATCGCCCCGTGCAACACCCGAATAATAGCATTGGCTCCCGCGTGGTTATGAATGGGGGAATAATGCCCTGGAGGCCAAATTTCCATCACGTAAGGTACACCAGGCGACTCGCCACTGTTGACTCCCAAGGTAATGCGCAAATAGGTTTTATTCAGGTTCTTCTCACCAAACTCGCCGCTTTTTTTGATAAGTGTGGCATTGCACCAACCGTTGGGATTGGCAATACTGTACTCAATGGCTTGCGAAAACTGCGGAAACGACTCATCATCAAGCACAAAGCGTTTTCCAGCCACGTTATCGTACAGTTTTTGGGCAATGGTCGAAAGGTTTGATTTAGGCAAAAACGAATTGTTGGCAATGTCGCCCATGGTCAATTCTTCCGTATTTTTCACCCTCAAAGGCGACGATTGCACAATGGGGTCGCGCAGCAATTTGAGAGGTTTGAAAGAATCAACTGAAGGGGTTTTTATCGTGGTAAGTTTTTCCAAAAAGCGCACCAATTCATGGTTTTCGTTGGTCGTTTTTCCTTCTAAAACGTATTGAAACGACATCGTTTCTAACCGCGCTTCCCCTACCCCAAACTTAATGGCGCGTTGGTGTGCATCAAGACTTATCCAGTAAAACGCATTTTTGTTCTGAACCAAGCCCGTATTGACGGTTGCTAAAGGGGTCTCTTCCGAAATACGCGACAGTTCCAAAGTACCGACTCCGAGGGTAAAACGAAGGCCATCTTTGTAAAAAGTATCCCAGAAGAAAATGGATACAGTTTCTCCCTCTAAGTTAGACGGTTCAATGACTGAAAACAGGAATACCCCTTGCCCGTGAATCGGCAAAACGTAGGTTTTTGCCCCACTTTCTTCATGATCGAGCCCTTGGGTAGCAAATTCAACGGGAGGAAGTAAGCTAATTGCCCGTGGCAAATTCTTTTGCGAGTTACTGTAAGACATAAAGCGTTGAGTGTTAATTATTAAATAGACAGAAATAGCCAAACCATACGTTCGGAAAACGTACTGAAAGGATAGAAAAAAGGAGAAAAAAACGCTTTAAAGTGCTATTGACAGCGGTGATGTAAGAAGATGGATGTTCTTTTTTTCATAATCGTTAACGTTGAGGTTTAAGCATTTCAGACTTGCAAGCAAGATAGAAAAAAAAGTACATTCGCCAACGTTTCTACCGTTGAAAAATTTTACTTTTCGGACATTTCCTGTCATTTTTTCACAAAAAACGCCAAGCTACCGAAGCAACTTGGCGTTTTGAACGAAGCTAGCTAAACATTAAGTAGCAGTGCAAAAGTTTTAGGGTATTTGTTTTAATATAATTCGTTGATTTTGAACGAATAACAATTAACAAATAACGGTTAACTTGTGCTTTAGCACTTAGTTCGTCGTATAAAGTTGGTTAAACAGCAACTTAAACGTTCCTTGTGATTGCGCACGGAACGTAATTTCTGGCCCAAAAACGGTGAGTTTTCCTGAGCCAATTGGTGCTTCAAAAGCAGCTACGCCATCGCGCAGGTAGCTTTGTCCCCACGCCCATCCCGAGCGAAGTGGCTTGTCGGCACTAAACCAAATCAACGGTTTTACTTCGCCTTTGGCAACCGCCGCAGGGGCTAGTTTAAACACAGGGCTTGAGTCAAAATACACGTCGGCTTGGTTGGCCATTCCCCAGGTAGCGGCCTGCGTCGAATCAAGCGTTACGCGCAACAAACTTCCTGGAATGTAGTATTTTTCGGCAGGCAACGGGCGCTCTACCCCTGCATTTGTCATTTCGGTAAGGGCATTACGCACGGGTACTCCTAAGTGATACGCCAAGTTGGCACTGGTACCGATGGTCACAATTTTCCCACCTTCTTCCATAAACTTCTTCAATTGTGGAATCGACTTATCGGCCGTAATACGTCCCAATGACGCACGGTATTCGGCTGGAATGTCTTCCGCTTTTGGATCACTTCCTGCAAAGGCCGCAAAAGGATCGTTCTCACGACCTGCACTTGGTGGCGCAGGAATAGCGCGCGTTACAAACACAATGACGTCGAATTTTTTACGCAACTCGCCCGCATCTATTTCTTGAGAATAAATCACTTGCATTGGAAAACGGTATTGTTCCATCAACAAACGTACCCAACCCGAAGGCATCGAACCACCGTAAGTATCCCACAAAGCAATCCGCGAAGGAGCTACTTTTACCAACGTCCCTGTAGGTTTTTTGGCTACTCCCACGGCATCAACACCCAATTCTTTGGCTGCTTTTTCCAACAATGGTTTCACTTTCGCCGAAGCTGGAACATAAAAAGCACCTGCTTCCGCGCTTCCTGCCCCTTGTGGCAAACGGAATACTGGAATACCTGCACTCAATAAATCATTCACGGCAATGTAAACGTTGTTGGCTTGGCTGCTCAACGTATAACCTGCTGGGGCAGCGGCATCCACTTTGCCCGTTACTGACTGAAGCTCTCCGTAAGGAATGGCTTGGAAAGGCCCATCAAAACCGTTTAAGATACGGTCAAATTTCACCCCCATTTGGTAAGCCAACGTCCAACCTGCGGCATCGTAAGGACGCGTTGGAGGGCCACCTGGATAAGGGAAGTCGTTCGGGTGGTCTTGCGGTTCAAACATATCCAACACGTGCGGACGGAACGACTGGGCGGTTTTTACCACAAACGAACCTGCTGGGTACGTTTTGCCTTCTACCGTAAAATCGGCAGTCGCTTTGTGTACTTGAATCCCCGTGCGAATCAAGGCATTCACAAACTTAGTCGCCGTTGCCACATCCGCTTGCACTACTGGAATAATGTAACCACGCGCGTCACGCGTTTTGGGGTCTTTCAACACTTGGTCGTAGTATTTGGCAGGGATTCCACCACGCATTCCGAATGGATCGGGTGCTTCTGGTGCGGCAGGTTTTTCGGTCTTGTCGTTTTTCTGGGCCTCTACAATGGCTTCCGATTTTTTGGGCGAAAGTGTCCAATAATCTTTGCTACCGCGCTCAATCGAGTTTTTACCCATTACATATATATTATACAACAATTCGTCGTGGTGACGAGCGGCATAATCCAACACAGCATAATTACACGATACCGAGTAATCAATTGACTGCTTGAAGTACCATTTTTGAGGCGTTACTGGGAAAGGCGTATTTCCGTTCGGAATCAAACGGTTAGGCACCAACGGCACTGTTTCGGGCGTAGGGCCACCGATGATTTCGGTCAACAAACCAATTTGGTTGTGGAAGTGCGTCGTCGTACGCAAGCCTCCGTTGTACCAAGTCGAGAAAACCGACCCACCCAAACGCGTAAAACCAGGTTTTTCTTCGGCAATCAAGCGATTAATCATCGCCGCGCCTAAGGCATCAATTCCCGTAATCATCAACGGGTGAAATACGTAGTTGAACGGATCGCGGTACGGAGGCCCCGCCAACACCGACCCCGCAGGCCCCCGTTGGTGGTGGTTGTACATAATTTGCGGAATCCAGTCAACAAACAATTGGCGACCAACGTTTTGGGTTTCTTTCAACTGCAACATGAAGAAATCGCGGTTGTTGTCGTGGCCTGCGTATTTTTGATATAGGCGAGGCAATTGTCCCAACGAACGTTTCTCAGGTGTCGAGTTACGCATATACCAATTAGCAACCAATTCTTGTCCGTCGGGGTTGATGTGGGTCATCAAAATAACCACATTGTCAAGAATACGAGTCACTTCTGCATCTTTACGCGAAACCAACTGATAAGCCGTTTCGATGAGCTGCATCCAAGCGACCGTTTCGTTGGAGTGAATCCCTCCGTCAATCCAAACAATGGCCTTACCTTCATTGGCAAGCTCACGCGCTTGGGCATCCGTAAGCCCCTCAGCACGAGCCATTTTAGTCGAAATCTCTTGAAAACGCGCCAGTTTTTTATGGTTTTCGGGCGACGTCACAATCAACATCGGTTGATCGCGGCCTTCTTCTGTTTTTCCAATGTTTACTAATTTAACACGGTCAGAAGTGGCCAATTTTTTAAAATAAGACTCGGTTTGGGTGTAGGTGGCAAGCATGTAATCGTCGCCAATGTTGAAGCCAAAATGCTCTTTGGGAGACGGGATTTGCGCCCACCCAACATGACATACAAGCGCCAGGAGTAGAAGCGGTAACAGTTTTCTCATTTGGATAGTTAGTTTGTTTGTGGTCAATACGGGCAGAACGCCCAATTCACTCCACAAAGTAATAAGAAAATGAGAAAAACGGGTGGATACAGGGGCGTTTCAGGGAGTTTTGTTGATAAATCCCCGTTATTTAGCGATTTGTGGGTTTTCGGTTTGAGGCTCTATCGCTGCATTTATTTTAAACACATAGAAAACATAGGATTTACACATAGGCAACATTAGCTATGTTTTCCATTGTGAAAAATTCTATGTTTTCTATGTAGTAATCCAAAACCAACCTATACCAACCCCGTCTCTATGACTTGTTTCTGGCTGCTGGTCTTCATTTCTTCTGGAATATGAGCTAAAATTTCGGTTTTGAGGGCTTCAATCAACTTTTCTTTGACAAAATACCGAAAACTCGCAATGCCTATCTCACGTACTGGCGCGGGCAATTGAAAATGGCGAATGTTATTTTTTTCTTGTTCGCTCAAATCATTAACCGCCAAAGCAGGCAAAACGGTAATTCCTTCGTTGATTTCAACAATCTTTTTAATCGTCTCGATACTCGCCGAAGACAAATCCACTTGGCGAAAATGACGCTCTTGCACTTTCAACTCACACAAATTAATCACTTGATTGCGCAAGCAATGCCCTTCGTCCAGCAACCACAGTCGTTTGAGATCAATGTCTTTGGGCAACAAATACTTCTTGGTCAACAACTGATCTGTTTTGGCTGTATATACCACAAACTCCTCGTAAAACAAGTGCTGCACCGTAATGTCCGTATCTTGTAAAGGAATGGCCAACAACCCCGCATCCAACTGATTTTGTTTCAATTGTCGGATAATTTCATTGGTTGTTAGCTCGTGAATTTGTAATTTTATCTCTGGATATTTTTGCAAGAAAGAAGGCAGAAAAAGCGGAATCAAATACGGAGAAAGCGTCGGGATAATCCCTATTTTCAGTGTTCCTTGCATGTGTTGCGTATCCGATTCGACAATTTCCCGAATACGAGCCGTTTCTTTCAAGATGACTTTGGCCTGTTCAATCAGTTTTTTCCCAATTTCGGTGGGGACAACGGGTTGTCGGCTTCGGTCAAAAACTTTGACCCCAAGCTCATCTTCCAATTTTTTAATCATCATACTCAAGGTCGCCTGAGTAACAAAGCATTTTTCGGCAGCCGTTACAAAATGGCGATAGGTATCAACGGCGATGATGTATTCTAACTGTTGTAAGTTCATTATAGACAATATTTATACAAATATAGATAATATCAGTTTGATAGATAGTGCAATTCGCTCTACTTTTGGTAAAAAATCAGAAACAACAAACCACTTCAAACCACAACCTCACTCAGATGGATTCAGTACATCACAATGGCAACGGCGAAGGTAAATGCCCATTTTCTGGGGCAGTATTAACCAAAGGCGCAGGCGGCAGAGGCACCTCTAACCGCGATTGGTGGCCTAACATGTTGAAATTGAACATTCTTCGTCAACATTCTACGTTGTCGAACCCAATGGACAAAGGGTTTAACTACGCCGAAGAGTTCAAATCACTCGATTTACAGGCGGTTAAAAACGACCTTTTTGAATTGATGACCACCTCACAAGATTGGTGGCCAGCCGATTATGGTCACTATGGTCCTTTCTTTATCCGTATGGCGTGGCACAGTGCAGGTACGTACCGCACAGCCGATGGCCGTGGTGGAGGTGGCACAGGAAACCAACGTTTTGCCCCGCTCAACAGCTGGCCTGACAACGGCAACCTCGACAAAGCACGTTTGTTGCTTTGGCCTATTAAGAAAAAATATGGCAAAAAGCTCTCATGGGCCGATTTGATGATTTTGGCAGGTAACTGCGCCCTCGAATCAATGGGCTTCAAAACGTTCGGTTTCGGTGGTGGTCGTGAAGACATTTGGGAACCCGAAGAGGACGTATATTGGGGAGCAGAAAAAGAGTGGTTGGCGTTAAGCAACAACCCTCATAGCCGCTACTCAGGTGAGCGCAACTTGGAAAATCCGTTGGCAGCCGTACAAATGGGCTTGATTTACGTCAACCCAGAAGGCCCAGATGGAAACCCCGATCCACTTGCTGCGGCGCACGATATTCGCGTAACGTTTGGACGTATGGCCATGAACGACGAAGAAACCGTTGCGTTGATTGCGGGTGGTCACACCTTCGGAAAAGCCCACGGTGCCGCTGACCCAGGCCAGTACGTAGGGGCTGAACCAGCAGGTGCCGATATTACGGCGCAGAGCATGGGATGGCTCAACTCATACGGTACAGGAAATGCAGGACATACCATCACCAGCGGTTTGGAAGGCGCATGGACTTCAACGCCAACCAAGTGGAGCAACAATTATTTCTGGAATCTTTTTGGATACGAGTGGGAATTGACAAAAAGCCCCGCAGGTGCTCACCAGTGGAAGCCTAAGCACGGCATGGGTGCCGATAGCGTACCTGACGCCCACGACCCATCGAAACGCCACGCCCCTATCATGTTTACGACCGACTTGGCGTTGCGACTTGACCCTGCTTACGAAAAAATCTCTCGTCGTTTCTACGAAAATCCTGACGAATTTGCTGATGCGTTTGCGCGTGCATGGTTCAAATTGACGCACCGCGACATGGGGCCACGTGCTCGCTACCTTGGTCCAGAAGTGCCTGCCGAAGAGTTGATTTGGCAAGACCCAATTCCTACTGTTTCGCACGAACTAATTGATGACCAAGACATTGCTTCACTCAAGGCAGCAATTTTAGCGTCAGGTTTGTCAGTTTCTGAACTTGTTTCGACGGCTTGGGCTTCGGCTTCGACCTTCCGTGGTTCGGACAAGCGTGGTGGTGCCAACGGTGCCCGCGTTCGTTTGGCTCCGCAGAAAGATTGGGCTGCCAACGACCCTGCGCAATTGGCGAAAGTATTGGAAGTATTAGAAGGTATCCAAGCGTCGTTCAACAGCACTCAATCGAGCAAGCAAGTTTCTATCGCCGACCTCATCGTGTTGGGTGGAAGCGCAGCTATTGAGAAAGCAGCGAAAAACGCAGGACTTGACATCACAGTGCCATTTACGGCAGGTCGTGGTGATGCCTCACAAGAGCAAACCGACGTTGAATCGTTTGACGTATTGGAGCCAATCGCTGACGGTTTCCGTAACTTCTCGAAAGGTAGCTATACCATTTCAGCCGAAGAAATGCTCGTTGACAAAGCGCAATTATTGACTTTGACAGCGCCAGAAATGACGGCCTTGGTGGGTGGTTTGCGCGTACTCAATGCCAATACTGGCAAATCGAAGCATGGCGTATTCACTGACCGTCCTGAGACACTTACCAACGATTTCTTCGTTAACTTGATTGATTTCGGAACGACTTGGAGAGCTACGTCGGATGCGCAAAACGTATTTGTAGGCAGCGACCGCGCTACGGGCGAGCCAAAATGGACAGCGACGCGGGTTGACCTTATTTTTGGTTCAAACTCGGAGCTTCGTGCCATCGCTGAAGTGTATGCTTGTGAAGATGCGCATGAGAAATTTGCGCACGATTTTGTAGCCGCTTGGACGAAGGTAATGAACCTCGACCGTTTTGATTTAGCATAAATAGCCTATTCTCTTATATGCTCCGCGCGGTGGCCTCTCTGTAGGTCACCGCGTTTTTTTGCCCCTTCCCGAAAGTTCTGAAACTTTCGGGAAGGTAGTTCATGCGGGGATTTTTTAAATAAAACTCAATTTTGGGGTAAATTAAAGCGCATTGAGCACTCGACGCACTTCGCTTACCGACATTCCTGTCAATTTTGAAAGTACCTCTACCGAAAGCCCTTCTGAATACCCTTTTTTTATCACTTCAATCGCTTTTGATACTTCTCCCTCTATTTTACCTTCAATTTTGCCTTCCATTTTCCCTTCCTCGAAAGCGGTATCCAACGAATTTTTCAAATCACGATAATACTTCAAACTGTCTTCGTAAGACTGCAATTCCGTGTTTGGTTCTTCACCAAACAACTTCTTAAATCGCGCGGCGAACCGTCCAAAATCCGTAAAAGGATTGACGTATCGTTCTCTTATCTCGCTCATTTTCTTATGATTGGCTAACAAAGATACAGCTTTTCGGATTGGGTATAGCTGCAAAATTAATAATCGTTATGATAGGCGCTTACCTTCCCGAAAGTTCTGAAACTTTCGGGAAGGTAGTTCACGGTATAGGGCTTTCCTTCCACTGATTTTAAACGACCATCCGACCCAGATTTCACTTAAATAGGTATCAGTTTTCCACGGCTTCTTCTAAACATGTCACAGAATTAGGGTAAATGGCAGATAACGGGTTATTTTTTGACCTCAACATTGTGATACGTTATAATTTTCCATTCGCCATCCGTTTTTGCCATTACCTGTAATAATCGTGTACAAAGACGCCCCTTATCGTCCAACACCGTACCTGGTAAAGGGCCATTTAAAAAACCTGATGTCCAAGTAAGACACTCGACAAGGGCAACATCGGGTCGAACGAATTTTAGTGCTACGATTTTCATCTCAAGCCTGGTATCCTTAAATTTACCTTTGAAAATATCATCATGTCGCGCGACAAAGGCTTGATGCCCTGTAAAAAACATTCCCAAAATATTTGTAAAAGTACCGTCTTCAGCAAAGTGTTTTGAATAATTGATTGCGTCGCCTTTGTTCCAAGCACTTACTTCATCATTCACAATAGTTTCGATGCTTGTTGTATCTGATTTGGTCTGAGCATGTACGTTACTCATTGCTACTACGACAAGGGCACTTATCAATACACTGACAAAAGCATTTAATTTCATTCGTTTTTATTTTAGGGTGAAACCTCTATTGTTGATTGTCCAATCTCTAACATTAAACGCTTATCTTTTTTCCCGAAAGTTTCCACCACTTTTGGGAGAGTAGTGCAAAGTAATAACCAGCCAATCCAAATATGGTAGCTTTTTATTTAGTGTTTTTGGCGATAGCGAATTAATTTGAAGTAGGCTCTCGTAGAGTACAAGGAGATTTACCCACCCCCTCAAGTATCAACCATTGCCTTTATGTTTCTCTATGATTTCTGCTACTCTGTTAATGCTTATTTTCAATGCTTTGGCTATATTTTCAGCAGAAACACCTATTTCATAAAACCCGATGATTGCTTCAATTTCTTTATTTTCTTCTCCTTTTTTTTCTGCCAAAATCAAATCCTGCGCATCTGCCATTTTTGTGTGTTGTTCGCTGGCAATATCCCGAAGTCTTTTTAAATAAGCGTTATATTCTTTTCTTTCTTTCTCTGAAAGTTTCATTTCATCAAGTCTCTCTCCTGCTTCTTTTAACCCTTTCGCTGAAAAGCTATCTTTAACTTCTGAATTTTTTAAAAAATATATCCACTCATCCAATTTATCTTTTATCCGATTTCCAAACATACCCACTTTTATTACCCAATATTCGGGATATATCTGATGCACCTCCATTTTATTATACAAGGTCATTTGTTTATCCGAAAGAGTCAAAATATCGCCTTTGTGAATGCCTTTAAATACGTTTGTACCGTGATATACATAATCTTTGCCTTGCCCTAAATCAAAATAGGCAATGGTTATCGAAATCACTTTTTTTACATTTGCGTAAGCATCTCCTTCTTTAATATGCTCAGTTATCACTTTTGATGCTCCAAAAAGCATACGGTGGAAGTAGTCGTACTCTTTGCTATTTTGTATCTCAATAATCACCAATTCATCTTTTGAATTTTCTACAAGAATATCTACCCGATTATGTTTATCATCATCGGTTACTTTATTGCTTTCACTATCTAATATTTGCTTTATTTTAATATCTTCTTTAAGGAGTTCTGATAAAAAACCTTCAAGAATATCAAAATTGGCTTTGTTTCTCAAAAGCCGTTTCATTGCCCAATCAAATCGAATTAACTGTTTTACTTTCATTTTTTGGGGTTTAAATAGGTTTACGGTTTTTGAGGGATTGTTGTTTTTCTTTCGTGGAACGGTTGCATGAGCGACGTGGCTGCGAGCGTTGACTTTTCGGGTTGGGCTTTCGCGGCGATTGACGGTAGTACGTTGTTCTCAGAATTTTCATTTAACTTTTACTGAGGGATTATTCTGTTCCGATTACTTTTATCGGTTTACACCCTGGACTATTCATTATGTATCTATTGGCTGCTGAAAGAACTAACGAAATTTTCTCTTCAATGCCTGATTTCGTAATTCCTGGCTGAACTAAAATTATTTCAAATTTTATTGGTTTATCATTATGAGTTGCTAAAAACTCCTGTAGCATTTGAGATGTATCATATCTATAACCAATTAATTCTTTGCCTCTATGCACTTTATCTCGCTCTGCTATTTTCCCTATCAATTTGGTCTTTTCCGTTGATTTCAATGACTTTATACCTTGGCCAACAACTTCATAAACATCGCCAACTCTATTTCCTGCACTTGCATCACCAGAACCCTTGCAATGATAAAATTTGATTAAAATATCATTATTATAATCAATTTCTGCTGTGACAAAATCTGCTGTTTCCCCAGTCCCGTGGTCATACAAAATATAGGGTAGATTAAGGGCGACTATGTATTCATTCAAGACCTCGTGGATTGATTTCATGTTTCTTGGATGTTTTCCTCCTGTTTCTTTGTATCGTTTTGGGTCTTCAACTTCAAATGTGATATCAACGTTTAGTCTTTCCCATTCCCAGGTGAAAATATGATTTTCATCGAATGGTTTATCTATGTAAATCGGTTTAAGATACTTATCATTGTTGCATACGACAGAAAAATCACCATAATAAAAATTTAATGGGAAATTATTAATGTAACTTTCTAAATCATATGAACTTTTTTGCCCTTTTTGGACAGTAATTTTCTTTGAGAGTTCACTATCTAATGATGTAAAGTATTTATCATTATTGAGAGAGTAGATGAATTTACAATCAAAATTATTTCCTCTTATAACAAAGAAAATATTGTCTCTATCTGAACTCTCTTTGTCAAATTCAATGTCAATATTTCTTATATCCGTAGTAAAGCCTTCATAGTTAATACTTACAAATCCTTTATATGTCAACACATCCCAATCAATTGCTATAACATTTTCATTAGGCAGCGTATCAATACCTGCGCTGAGAGGCAAATAATCAAGTGGAGTTCCTGTTTTTACATCAGTTAATTCAGTGAGTTTTTGAGCAAGTTTACTTGTCCAAGATAAAAAGCCTGCAATATGGGATGAGTAATTACTCCATACCTTTGAAGAAGAACTCAGTCCAATTGTTATGTCACTTCCATTTTCTTTTCCTTTCCCGAAAATGTGTCCACGATGATAAATATTTGCATCACTTTTATCAATCGAATTATGTGCGGTTTGACCTGATATAATCTTATAACTTTCGTTTGTTCCATAAGTTGCGCGATTACGCATACCTATGTTGAAAAACTCTGGATCAGAAATTCCACCTAACACACTGTTCAATTCTTCATCAGATAAAATTTTTACATCAGATGCATTAGTTGTATAATAAGCAATAATTTCATAAAACTCAATACTATTTTTAATTGAAGAATTGATGAACAAAAAAGAAGATTTTACATCATAATAAACTAAAACCAAATGATGTTTTATATCTTCAAAAGATTTGATTTTTAGCCACTTTGGCATTCTACTTTCTTTTAATATTAGAAGTAATGCACTATCAATTTCATCATCTTGTCTGTAAATAATTTCTGCCTTGAATTGGGAGAAATCTAAATCTGCTTTTGCGTCAAAGGCACCATTAAAGATTTTGAAAATTTTCACATGATAATATGGCTCAATGCTTTGTAGTGAAAATTCTGTCAATTCTTCAATAGTGTCATCAGCATTAATTTCAAAATTATCAACTAATTCTCTATTTTCAATTTCTTGATTTATCTTATTTTCGCTTAGTTCAATAATTAAGTCCTGCCATAATGAATTGCTTCTATAGAGCATTTTTCTTTCAATTTCAATTTCCTTTGGAATAGCAATGAATTTTGCATTGCCAATGTCATTAGCATTTGTTCGTGCAAATCTTCCGATGAATTGTAATGTTGCTGCAAGAGATTTATGAGGTGAGTGTATCGCAGCAACTTTTAAATTAGGAAAATCAAAACCTTCCCCCAACATATCCACACAAACAATTCCGTCAAGGTCTCCGCTTTTTAATTTTTTTATAGTGCGTTCTACTGTACTACTTGTTAAATCACTATGAATTGTTTGTAATCTTAGCAAAGTGTTTTCTGCATAAATTTTTGACAATTCTTCGGCTCTTGTTTTTGTATCTGTTCTCACCATTAGGTAATGTTTTATCCCTTCTGGCTCGCTTTTTAATACTTGTTCTGCTTTTTTGGCTATTGATATATCGTTAGCATTTTCTTCTGTTACAGGAATATATTCCACTTGTCCGAAAACCTTATCTTGATAGGCAAAAGAAATAGGGTAATTGTAAATCAATTTTGCATTTATATTTTTTTTATCTCTGCGGAATGGTGTAGCAGTAAATAAAACTTGTTTGGAGCTTCTGAAGGCGTGCATCAATCCCGACCAAGTTTTGGCAGGAGAATGATGCGCTTCATCAATCAATATCAAATCAAACAAATCAGATGGTGGATGTGCAATTCCACTTATTTCAGGGCTTATACAATTGGGTGTACTTACAATCACATCAAAATCACGTAATTCATTCCATAAGTCTGTGTCTGTCAGTTTATTTAATTGCTCTTTTACTTTTATCTCTGCTTCGTCCACATCAATTACACCAATTTTCTTTAAAGGTTGTATTTTGTTTAGATTCTCTGCTATTTGACTTCTAACTAATTTACTTGGAGTAACTACTAAAACCCTTTGTGATTTGAGTAAAAAAGCACTCATCATTAGTACGGCTGTTTTACCTGTACCTGTGGGCATAACAACCATTGCTGGTTGTTGGCTTACTGTAAAGTGTGCTGCGATGCTATGAATTGCTCCTATCTGTGCATTACGAAGCCCTTCATCTTCTGGCCTTTCCTTGATTGGATATTTTATGCTGTTATAATATTTTGAGAAGAAACTCATTTGCTATTTATTGTGAGTTTATTTTATCCTTTTTTCTAAAAACTTCTATTTACCCGCAACTTATTACAGGCATTTTCACTTTAACAAACATATAAAAAAAGCTGGACAATCCAAGTTTTATGCGAGACAATTAAATATATAAATTTATCCTGCATAAATTAGATATCAATATAGTTCAGTGGACTGTAAGTTTGGATAAGTTCAGATTTGTGTACGTGTAGATAACGCTATGTAGTTAGTATAGAACATCATTTATTATACTTCCAGCACAGGCTAAAAGCAACTCACGATTTGAACTCATTTGTGCAGCCGCTCTTTTCATAATCTGGAGATAGCCCAAAAGCTGATTTAGCAACAAAGGGTCATCTATTTGTTCTATATCAGCTACATTAAGTTGTTTGATACTCATGGTAATTTCTGGTTTTAACAAAACTACGCAAAAAACATGATTTTTTAGTTCATGCCCTTTTCATAATTATTGAAATACTGGCACCGCAACGCCTCCCACCCTATCCGCTCTCCCCACCCACCCCACCCACTCACACCCAAACGACGAATTTTTCAACCTCAGTATAGCATAAACGCCGATTTGTGCGTTAGGGAATTAGCAGCCATTACCTAACCAGCCATCGTTTTGAGAACTATTTTACGTCTATTGGGTCTTCTACTCGTTGCCACTACTGCCTTTTCACAAGAGTTTTACCAACTTCGGGGATTTGTTCATTCCGAATCCAACGAGCCACTTCCTGGGGTTACGGTTCGCGTCGTAAATGCCAATACGGGTACCGTCACTGACAAAGAAGGGCGTTATCAACTCAAATTATTGGAAGGGCTCAACCGCATTTCGGTGTCGTCGATGGGCTACCAAACGGAGGTGTTTGAAGTGGTGGCGGCCAAAGACCTTGTCAAAAATGTGTACCTAAAAATAGACCAAAAGCAACTCGACGAAGTGGTAGTCAAGGTCAAAAAGCGGGATTACTCCTACGAGGTCATCAAGCAGGTGCTCCAGCGCAAAGATTCGCTCCTTAGGCAGTACCAAAACTACCGCGCCAAGGTGTACATCAAGAGCGTCGAGCGACTGGAAACTAAAAAAGTTGCTCCCAAAAAAGAAGAGGATACCCCCGCCAAAGTCGAAGATGCGCTCAAAAAACCTGTCATTACCGACAGCATCCCTAAATTAAACCTCTTTGAATGTCAACTAGTTCGGCACCAAAGTCGGGCAGGACAGCAAAAAGAAGAGCGCGAAGCGGTCAAGCGGCTGGGCGACCAGAGTACGTTGTTTTTTAAGTCGGTGACCGACGGGGAGTTTAACTTTTACCAAAACCACCAAAAAATCGCCAAAATCGGCGATAACGAAATCACCTCCCCCCTGAGCGATCTAACGTTTTTGAGTTATCGTTTTCAGCTGTTGAAGTACTACATCGACGGCCCCTACAAAATATACCAAATAAAAGTCATTCCTCGCGAGCTGGGCAACGCGCTGTACGAAGGCACCATCGAAGTCATTGAAGATGAATGGGTTTTGCGCAATGTTGACCTTCAAATCACCAAGCGAGGATTGCTGCGTTACGATGAATTTGGCGTAAAACAGCAGTTTGAGAAAGTCCAAAATCGCTGGATTCCGACGCGGGTTACGTACCATTGGAAAGTCAAAGAAGGAAACACCAAAAAGGCGGGTAAAACCGAGGTTTTGCAGTCCGACTACGCCTTTGATTTGGCCTTGCCAAAGCGCTTTTTTGGGGACGAAGTGGGCGTCACCACCGCCGAAGCCTACAAACGCGACACCACTTTTTGGGAACAGATTCGCCCGCAACCGTTGACCCGCGACGAACAGAAATTTATCAAAGAAAAAGAACGGCTCGAAGCGCTGGTAAACTCAAAAGCGTACTTGGATTCGATTGATAAAATTTTCAACCGCATTACGTTTCCCAAGGTCGTGTATTTGGGCATGGGGCACATCAACCGCGAAAAAAAGACCACTTGGCACTTCGACCCTGTGCTGGGGCTGGTTGACCCGTTGGCCATTGGCGGCTGGCGGGTACGCTACGGAGCAGGGTTTTACAAACGCCAAGAAAACCGAAAACAATTGTGGGTCAATAGCAACTTGGGCTATGGGTTTAAGAACAAGGATGTGATTGGTTTTGTGAGTGTTAGCTATTTTTACAATCCCCTCAAAGTCTCCAACATCAGTCTGGCGATGGGCTCAGGTTTCAACGTCATCAACGGCGCGGCGACGATTAGCGACATTGCCCGCCGAAGCAATTTTTACCGAAACCAGTACATCAATCTTATGCACCGAACGGAGCTTTTCAACGGCTTTTATTTCAGCGCTCAAGCCTATTACGAAACCCGCAGCGATTTGTCGAATTTTCAGTTTAGCTCACTCGGCGACCGCATTTTTAGCAATAATGCCCCTCAACCTTTCCCGACCACGCACATCTACCGAACCGTTTTCGGTATCGACTATACGCCGCGCCAACTTTACCTGCGAGAGCCCAACGAAAAAGTCATTCTGGGGTCCAACTACCCTACGTTTAGTCTGAGCATCGACCGCGCTTGGCCTGTTTCAGGCAAAAACACCAACGTTTACACCAAGCTGTCGGCCTCCATACGGCAAACTTTTAACGTAGGTATCATCGGCACGTCGGAGTACCGTATCAGCGCGGGTAAGTTCTTGGATACCACGAGCTTGGCAGTGATGGATTATTCGTACATGCGGGGTGGCGACCGCTATTTTTTCTCGCCTGCCATGTACACCTATCAGCTCATTCCTCGGACGTTTCCCGTGTTCGATTGGCATTTGGAGACGCATTACGTACATCAATTCAACGGCTTCTTGACGAGCAAAATCCCGCTGCTCAACAAAACCAAAATCCGCGAAATGGCGGGAGGTGGCTTTTTGTACGTTCCCGAACGTAAATTTCAGTATTCGGAATTGTATTTTGGGTTGAATCGTATCTTCAAATTGGGACGCGAACGGATTCGCTTGGGAGCGTATTATGTCATCGGCCAGTCAAATACGTTTGGCATAAGCAACGGTATCAAATTTTCCATCGAGCCGTACAATGCCGCGAAAAACACGTGGAGTTTTTAGGCCCTTGCGCATTTGCTTACTAATAATTCTGCATGGCAGATTTGAGTCGGCTTGCACTCAATCATTCGTCTAAACCCAGATTTTCTTTCAATCTCATAATTACATCCGATGGCAGCTCTGTTATTTCGCCTATTAAATCAATGGGAAGCCCCTTTTTCAACATATTAGAAGCTATTTCAGTAGCTCGTTCTTCCTTGCCTTTAGCTTCGCCTTCGTCAAAGGCAGTGTCAATAACATTTTTAAGATCTCTATACGATTTTAAACTTTCCTCATATTGTTCTTTCTCTTCATGGCTAAATTTAGCTATTTCAGCTGCTTCAAATAGGCGTTGAAATATCCGTTCTTGTAATTTTTGCGGCCTTTCTGTCAAGTTCGGCAAATGTTTTAATACAAAGAGCCATTTATCATAAGTTGTCTCTAACTCGTCTTCTGATTTATTAAAATGCGGCATTTCAAGATAAACAAAAGTCAATTTATCATAAAATACATCCCCCTTCTGGTTTTTCAATTGTACCTCATGCCGTACTTCTTTGGTTAAATTACTCTTAGAATCTTCATTAAAGGCAAAATCTAAAATTCCTACGGTATAAACTGCTGAAAGTCTATAATTCCAATCTCCTGCTTGCGCTTGTTCTTGAATGGGAAATGTGGAATAAAATACACTTCTATCCTTAAAATAATTTTGCTTGGCTTTCTGCATTTCCACAATAAATCGTTCCCCACTTGGGCTTATGCAATACAAATCAAAAACTGCCTTTCGATCCATTTCAGTATGCCCTATATACTCGTTTTTACGATAGCTCAAATCAGCTACTTTCTTCTGTTGAGGCAGAATGACATCATTTAAAAAGTTGATTAATAAGTCTTTATTAGGCTCAGTCCCAAAGAGCTTCTTAAACCCAAAATCGGTAAACGGATTAATGTATTTTTCTTTGAATGTCATTGCTCTCTTTATTTATACTGCAAAGTTACGCTTTTTAACGTCTAAAGTTGAGCATATTTCTGTACGAAAAAATATTTTACATACAAATAATGAATTTATTAAGCCCATTTTACATACATTTACAGAATAAATAAAATTGATGTATGAAGGGAACAAATTTGGGCGAGTTTGAAGAGTTGGTGTTACTTACGATTGCCGCCTTAGCCAGCGAAGCTTACAGCGTAGCCATTTGCGACGAATTGGAGAAACATACAGGCAGAGCCGCGAAATTAGGGGTGGTTCACGCTGTTCTTAATCGACTGGAAGAAAAGGGATTAGCCAAAAGTTTTTTGGGCGAAGCCACCAGTGCCCGCGGCGGCAAACGCAAACGCTATTACGAAGTAACCCAAGCGGGAAAAATGGCACTGGTCAACGCCCGTGAAATCCGTGAAGGACTCTGGCGAATCATCCCTGAGCTCAACCTTGGGGGAGCGGTATGAGTACCGCCCCCACTCCTCCCCGCAATGCACAACGGCTCTTGGAATGGTATTGCCGCCCCGAGCTCGCCGAAGATTTGCAAGGCGACCTCTACGAATTTTTTGAGCGTAACCTTCAACGCCGTGGCCTTCGCTACGCCCGCTTTATTTATTGGATAGACGTCCTGAAGTTTATCCGATTGTACACCCTACGTGTGCCTAATTTTTATTCATTTTTTACTTATACCATCATGTTTAACAGCTATTTTAAAACATCACGACGCAGTTTGGTTCGCAACAAACTCTTTTCAGCCATCAACATTATCGGACTTTCCATCAGCATGTCGGTGGGATTATTGATGATTTCTTTTTTGAGTGATTTGCTTTCTTACGATGATTTTCACGAAAAAAAGAACCGTATTTACCGCATCAACACCTCACTCCGACCCACAGGACAACCTTCTATTGAACTCGCCTCGGGGTCGGTATTGGCGGGTAAAAAAATTCAAGAAACATTCCCCAACGTGGAACAAGTAACGCTATTGCGGCGGGGTTTCGGCGGGGATGCCAAAGTAAACGAAACCACGCTTCCGCTGGGTGGGTTGTGGGCGGATGCGTCCTTTTTTAAAGTCTTTACGTTTCCGCTGCTTTCGGGCAATCCTGCGACCGCGTTAAAAAATCCCTACACGATTGTTTTGCCCGAAAAAACCGCCCAAAAACTGTTTGGTGACACCGACGTGCTGGGCAAAAGCATTCGATTTGACACCACCGAATACACCATTACGGGCGTCATGAAAGATATTCCCAAGCTGTCTCACTTACGTTTTGACGCCTTGGTGTCTTTCGCCAGTATCGAACTCCAAAAACCCGATTTTGACGGTGGTTTTATGAATTGGGGCAATGTTTTTTCAAATTATACCTACGTATTATTGCCCGAAAACAG
Organism: Runella sp. R5_40; assembly: GCF_057652295.1. Classification (NCBI taxonomy): domain Bacteria; kingdom Pseudomonadati; phylum Bacteroidota; class Cytophagia; order Cytophagales; family Spirosomataceae; genus Runella; species Runella sp. R5_40. Next base: position 72,894 of record NZ_JBYFCH010000009.1, read on the forward strand.
CTCACTTAAAACCCTGCAAGCAAACCTCGATAAGCTTTGTTTGTCGGAAAACAAACAACTTAAAAATCAGCAAATTCAGTTGAACCCCCAATCATTAAACGGCATCACGATTGGCAATCGCTTGGAAAATGCCAGTGGCCCTACCATGAACCAAATCACCATTTGGATACTGGCAGGTTTGGTGCTGGTAGTGATTTTGTCGGCCTGTTTCAATTACACCAATCTCTCTATCGCACGGTCGCTTCGCCGAGCGCGGGAGGTGGGTGTTCGCAAAATCGTTGGTGCGTTTAAGGAACACGTTTTGCTTCAATTTATTACCGAATCGGTGCTTATTTCTCTGATGGCACTGTTGTTGGCATTTGTACTTTTCTTGGTGCTACGGGCACAGTTTTTGGGTCTAGCCCCTCAGCTTACCGAACTCGTTTCATTGGAACTTTCACCCAAAATCATCTTGTATTTTGTCGGTTTATCAGCCTTGGTTGGCATTGCTGCGGGTTTCTTACCTGCGTTATTTTTTGCCCGTATCAAAGCCATTCAGGTGTTAAAAGATGCTTCTTCAGTTCCCCTTTTCCGCCGCGTTAATCTCCGCAAAGCGCTTATCGTTGTTCAATATACGTTTTCCCTGATTTTCATCACTACCACGATTCTTGGTTATAATCAATACAAACATTTTATCGTTTTTAACCTCGGATTTTCTACCGAAAACATCCTGAATATCAACCTAAAAGGCAACAAAAGTGAAATTCTTCGGAAAGAATTGGCCGAAATCCCAAGCTTAACCGACATTTCCACCTCTCGACTTGTCACCAGCTTAGGAAGCGTATATGGCACCATGATTAAGTACCAACAACCAGACGATTCTTCCAATATTGCCCAAAACTACGTGGACGAACGCTATTTACCCTTACACGGACATCAGCTGCTTGCGGGACAACATTTTACACCACGGGCCAAAAGCGAAGAGAGTTCGGAAGTGATTGTCAATGAGCAAGTCATAAAACGATTCAACATCGGTGGTGGCCATCCGACCAAGGCCATCGGAGAACAAATCAAAACCCTCGACGGGAAAAAGTTTACCATTATCGCGGTGGTCAAGGACTTCCATTACCGAACGGTCGAACACCGCATTGAGCCTTTTGTGTTTTTTTATTCCCCCAACGAAGGCAACCTTAACCTCAAAATCAACTCCAAAGACTTGCCCGCCACCATGGCGCAGATTGAAGCCGTGTGGAAACGCATTGACAAAGTTCACCCGTTGGATGCCCGTTTTTACGACGACCAAATCGAAGAAGCCTACCGCCAATTTTCGGTTATCGTGAAAGTCATTGGATTTTTGGCCTTTTTAGCCGTTTGCATTGCGTCCTTAGGCTTGTTTGGCATGGTTGTTTTCACGACCGAAACCAAACTCAAAGAAATCAGTATCCGTAAAGTGCTGGGAGCCAATGAGCCCTCTTTGGTTTATTTTCTTAGCAAAGGTTTTTTGGGGTTGTTGGTACTTTCGGCGGCCATTGCCCTACCTAGCACGTATTTGTTGTTTGATAAATTGGTACTTACCCAATTTGCCTACCACCAACCTATCCATTTTTGGGAACTAACGGTCGGTTTTTGGTCCGTTTTGGCGTTGGCAGTTGTGCTTATCGGCTCTCAAACCCTAAAAGCCGCCCGCACCAATCCCGCGAATGTTTTGAAGAATGAATGAGTAATGATTTGTGTTGTGCTCGAAGGCTTTGCTTTCGAGCACAACACAAACTGCGTCTATTTATTTGTTCAAAATCACAAACTCAATTCGACGATTTCGGTACTGGTCGTTCTTACCGTTTTCTGGATACACCATCGGTTGCTTCATGCCGTAGCCAGCATACGATAATCGGGTTTTATCCGAACCATTTGCAACCAAAAACTCATATACTTCTTTGGCACGATTGATAGAAAGATCATACTGACTTGTTTGTTTATCATATACATCTTGCCCCAAATCGCCACAACAAACGTGCCCACGAATTTCCAATTTAAGATCAGGATGGGTTTTAAGCGCAGCCGCCACCGCTTCCAATGCTGGCAGATTGGTGGTGGGCATGAGGTGGTAACCAAACTCAAAACTCAGCCGTCGAATGATAATCGCGTCGCCGACTCCACTGTTTTGCAAGCTGTCTAAAAAAGCCCGAGCAATAGCCGCTCCCTTGGTTTTTTCAGGGATTTCTTTCACCCCTTTGGTGTAAAAAATGCGGGTAGTGTCATTGGCCACATAAATTTTACGGGTGATGAACAAGGTCGTTTTTACCTGCCACATCGTCGTATCAATGTGCAGCGTATCGCCCTTTAGCGGTTTTCGGTTGCCCACCAAATAGACCGAAGGAAAAGGCGGAAGCAGTTGAATGAGGGTATCTCTGATTGAAACCGTTTTAACGGCGGGTTTGGGCGGAAGCGAGTCACGATATACAATCACCGTTTTTATTTTTTTTGTGGTGTCTTCTTTTGCATAAACCGTAATCCACACGACGCGGTTTTCGGCATCAACATACGGCTGCGTTCGATCAACAGGATTGCGGCGACCAAAGCCGATGATGGCATGAATGTTTTCGCGAGCGAAGCCGCTGGCCATTAAAAAATTCTTTACAGCCAATGCGCGTTTGAGCGACAGGCTGTCGTTGAGCGCATCGGAGCCGTGGCGGTCGCCGCGCCCCGCGATGTTGATGTGGGACTGGTTTTTGTGCTGCGCGGCAAAGTCTTTAAGCAACGTTTTAGCCGCAGGACTCAGCCCAAATTTCCCCTCCGAAAAATAGATTTTGAGCAAGAGACTGTCCTTTTGGGCATGAACTTGCTGGATGCTCAGGAGGATGAAGAGCAGGGGGATGAAAAATTTGACGATACAACTGATTTTCATAGTTGGTATTTTATTTTGCTCGAAAACAAACAAATAACTCAGCAAAAGCCCCTTTATAACATGCGCTTTCTATGTTGAATTTTTACTTATTATTGTTGTTTTTGAATTTAAAATCTGCGACTGTTTTCATTTTATTCTTTTTAAATGTAGCAACATAATGTATTTCTACTCCTGTTCCAGGAGGAGCATATGACATTTTTTTGCCATTTTCAAATTGAGGGTCATCCAGGTTCTCCATGATTACTACCCCATCTTCTGGATTTGCTCTTATATGTTCCATTTGCTGCCTTTCCACATCGTTTATAGGTGCGTCGGGAGGTCTACTATTTGTTTTATAACCAGCAGTGGAAGGGCGGTCTTTAGAGACATCACGAATTCCCGCTTTTTTTTCTTTCTTCTTTTTTCCTGCATCTGTCCATCCCTTTCCACTCAGTCCATCAGGGTCTGTTAGTATAGTGGGGCTTTGATAGACATACCCATATACTTCTAAATTGTGCGGACTAAAGACACCCCCATTACGTTTACCCTCCAAATACTCCCCAAAAATTGGCGGATCCACCGATAACCACATAGAAGTAGCCGCATCATAATACCTCGCTCCATAATAATACAATCCCGTTTTGGCATCTCGTTCTTTTGCATTGTACAAATAGGGAGTTGCTTCAGAACTGTTACGCTCTTCAAAAAATGTCTCTCCAAAGGCCGAATACTCCACGTGTTGGACGGCTTCTCCTAGCACATTGCTTACGTAGGAAGTACTTCCCAAATGGTCTCCGTGGTAAAAATATTGGTTGAGCTCTGCAAGGTGTCCCGTTCCTCTAAACCCATACCCTGCCTTTACGGAGTCATTACTCGGAATCGGACTGACATAAATCGGCGGGCCGTTGGTTGGTTTGGTGGTATTGCCAGGCCACCCAGCAGGAATGTTCCCTGCGGTACTATCCACCAACACGGGTGGTGCGATACCACTGTTTTGGGGTTCGGCATAAAACAGCTTTTGGGTAGGTGGGCCAGGACTAACGCCCAAAGTAGCGTAATAATTGACTCGGTCTTGTTTCAACTGCGCGGCTCGTTGGATGTAATTGACTCCCCCCGCCGTCAGTGCCGATTGAGGAAAAGAAATATTGGTAAAACTTCCCGTACCAATTTTGGAAACAATCCGCTCAGTTTCGACGTAAATGTGCTTGGTAAAGCCCGTCCTTCTACATACCAAATACGGACTTACATAAACCGTATAATTGTCGCGGTGATTGATGGTGCCCGCCGCCGCGCCGTTGAGCCAAGTCCCTTGAACTCCTCCACTGCTTTTTATCACCCTATCTCCCGCCGCATCGTAGGTGTATTCGCTGAGTAGGCCGTTGTCGAGGATGGCCATTAAGCGATTGTCTTCGTCCCAAAAATACTCCGCACCGCCAAAAACCGTGAGGTTTCCGTTGAGGTCGTAACGGCTTTTTTTGTTGCCAATCTGAGTGGGTTGGTGGGGAGCAGCGCCACCGTATTGGTAGTTATATTGGTAATTCCCAGAAGTATCGCGTTTTGTTAATTTTTTGCTGAGAATGTTCGACAAGTTGTCGTAGGACATTCCCAACGTATAGGACGCCGTGTCTTTGCTGCCTTCGTACTGTCCCGTGGCAGCGACGAGTCGGTACAAATTGTCGTAGTTGTATTTTTGACTGGCTTTGCCTCCGAGTTTTCCTTGTTGCGGCAAGCTGTTGTTAATAATCCCTGTGATATTACTGACAGCATCGTAGGTGTAGCTGTTGTTCAGCATCGAACGACCACTTGCCGCCGTGGTTTGCAAGCCTTTAAGGCGGCGACGCTGCTCATCAAAAGTATAATTCATTTCGGTGCCATTGCCGTACTTCATATATACTTTGGTTTCGTATTCGTCGTAGCCTATTTTGCTGACGTACGCATACGCATTCCCCGCCTTTTGACCATCGATACTCGCTAGCCCGCCTGCCCGGTTGTAGTGATAATTAACCACTTCACCATCGGGGTAAGTCATTTTTTTGAGGCGATTCCAAGTGTCGTATTCTTGCTCACTGACGTAAGTAGTATAAAAAACTTCATTGACCAACACCGTCCGAATTTCTTTGGTGACTTCGCCTAATTTCCCGTAGAAAAGCTCTCGCCCACCACTTGCATCTTTTACCAGCGTCAGTCGCCCCGCCCGATTGCCCGAGTTGGGAGCGCCGTAGCTGTAACTTACTTTGTTTTGGTAATAAATGGGATAATCGATATCGACAGGGCGTTCGTAATCATAACCGTACTTGATAGCCCCTCCTTTGGGAATTGTTTTTCGAAGTTGGGCGCTTGTTTTTTGTACCAAGTTCCCTGCCAAATCGTAGCTAAATTCGGTCAAACCCGCATCAGGATGCAAGGTACTAATGCGACGTCCTAGGTTATCGTAGGTATTAACAATGTTATTTTTGAGGTGGTCTTCTACCCGCAACAATTCACTCAGGGCATTATAGAAATAATTGGTAAAAATCGTCCCATCGGGGCCGCCGTACTGCCTCACTTGGACTTGACGGCCTCTTACATCGTCCAATTTTTCAATTCTATTGCCCAGCCCATCCTTGCTTTCGGTAATGAGCTGATTATTAACCGCCGAGTAGCTCATGGTTTCAACCGTGCCATCGGCCAATTCTCGCCGCACCACTCGGTCGGTGATATCATAACTGACTGATTCGAGTAGGTTCCCAATCGTCGTTGATATCTTGGTATTTTCAGCCCCCAGCGCCTCCGTCGTAGGGTAATACTTTTTGACAACCCGTCCGAAAGCATCGTATATATCGCCCCCCGATACAATCATTTTTAATTCATCGGCGAGGTTTTTACCTTTGAAGAGCGCGCCCAATTTTTTGGTTTCAATTTCTCTCCCCAAACCATCCATAAAAGTCACAATATCAATGGAGCTGTCGTATTCAGGGTCGTAGTGACGGGTAAGGGCGTACGGGGTGCTGGCCTCGGGATGGTATTCAAAGGCCAAAGTATATGCTTTGCCTGCGGCCAATTCATAAGGCCCAGTAATGGTACTGATACGTCCTCGGTTGTCGATTCCGAATCGAATTGGTTGGTTTTGAATACTGGTACTTTGAATTCTATTTCCAAAACGGTATTCGTACTCCGCTGTGCTGCTGTAGCCATAAGCATCAGTGGTTTTTACGGGGTAGCTGTGCGTCACATTGTCGTAGGCATATTGATAAAACAGCCGTTGCCCTCGGTAATTGGCGGGGCGTAAAAGTTTACTCAAATTACCGTACTCGTCGTATTCAAGGTCAAAATTGGCCGAAGTTCCATCGGCCAAAAACGCCCGCACTTGAGTGAGATGCCCTTTGCTATCTATAGCGGTCGTACGTTTTCTTTTGGTTCCTTCAGCCGTTGTCACAATTACCTCCGCAGGAATGTTCTTGAGATAAGCAACGTCGTTATTATGGTACGAAACCTTGGCAGTGAGCACGTCTTGAGGCGTGCCATTGCCCGCGTCAATGAGCTTACTAATGTTCCCAAAAGCATCATAATCGTACTGCATGTACGTACTCGCACCAGCCACCGCTTTTCCTTCGTATATCCACCTGTCATTTCGAATCAGGGCAGGAAAAAATACGCTATCACGCACGGCTCTTAACTCGTAGGTATTACTACTTTCACTGAATTTATTGCCCGCAGCATCGCGCAAGATTTCGTTTTTGAGTAACCCTTTTAGGTAATAGTTTTGGTTCAAAAAAACTTCTTCCGAAGTGCGGTACACGGCATTATTGTTAGCCGTATTTAGCTCTTCGGTAACAACATTTGCAAAACCATAAAATTCTCTTTCGCGACGATCATAGCGCCCGTTGGCATAACGAAATCGGCTACGCAAGGTGTCTATCCCGTCGCCCGCTACACCGTCGTACACTTCTACGCTACTCAACGCCCATACGTTTTGGGACGACATTTCGTAGGTATTACCCAAGCGTTCATAATTCATTGAAAAATAAGAACCTAAAGGCCGTTGAACGCGCCGTAACATATTGGTACGCCCAATGGTAGAACTACGCACCGACAAATCTCCTTCGTTTTCGGAATGTACGACATCAAGATAACCATCGCCATTGACGTCCAGCAACTGATCCATTTGCCCCGAAACGCCGTGCCCAACGTTAAAAGAAGGGTTGATACAAATTTTTATAATGATGATGTTGATGGCAATGGTCAGGGCAGCGTTAATAGATTCTCCAACGGAAACGGTTTTATTGAGACTTGCCGCTCCTTTCCAAAGTAGCGGGGGTCCCAAACGGCTACCCGTGTTCAATTGAACCGTCAGTGGATTGGTCGAGGTAATTCGGTCGGGTAAGCCATCGCCATTGATGTCTTGGAAGGTTAGTTGGGTATTATCATCACTGCGCGACATTCCAATACCCGCTTCAATGGTTCCCGAAAAGAGATTTACCCCAATGCCCGCCCCGAAGCTAGTTGATTTACCTTCTTCGATATTTTCAAAATTCCAACGCTCGGGAGTCGAAAATGAATACCCAAGATTTAGGGCTACCTCGCCATTTTTATATACTTTATCGGGCAAACCATCGCCATTCATATCGATCCAAGCCGCCGTTCCTGATTGTTCGTTATAACCAATACTTCCCGAAAGGCCAATGGAGGCATTCGCAGATTTCTGCTCACTTCGGGCATTGGAGGCTGTTTTATTGTTTTTGGCACTGCTTCCACTACGTTTGTTGGAAGCCGACGCTTTGGGAAACTTTCCTCCCAAACTAAGTCCAAACGAATTGGCGGTGGTATTGGTAGGCGACAGCGCATTGGGTCGTCCCTTCGATTCCAGCCCTCCGTTTGGCAGGGTGAATTGAACATCATTGACGTGCAAAACATCAGGGTAATCGTCCCCGTTCATGTCCATCATGTCGAGTAAATTGGTCGTTGAGGCATTGGAATAGCTACCCGAAACCACAAATCCCCCCGAAAGGCTATTGACATCACTTCGTTCGATTTTGGAAACCGCCGTCAACGACGCCCCAGCGCCCAACATCAGGCTATCGACGGCCACATCGTGCTTCCACAAACGGGAGCTACTCATGGTTGTTTTTGACACAAATACCGAACTATCACGGCCTATCCACGCGTTTTTTGTCGCATTACCGTACAGCGGAGCAAAATCCGAATTGGTAGGGCTCTGCACACTTTTAAGGGAATTGGGGTCTTTTCGGTAGCTGGCAGTGTCGGCGAGTATTTTTTTGTAATCAACATTTTTCAGCTCGTTGAAATTCAATTTTGACTCATCCAAAGGACCGTTGCCTTTGTCGCCCGCAAATGAAAACTGCCCCCAACCGCGAAAAAGTGGGCTTAATTCATCGTCCGAATTGGTATATATTCCCGCTGACCGCACCTTATACAGTACTTTGCGGTGTTTTCCTGTAGAGTCACTAACGAGCGTATCTATTTTGCTCCCATAGCCAATTAGGGACATGGCTTTGGCAAAACCCACGTTGGGTACGTGGTACTCCACAAAAATGGGGGTTTGAGGGGGCAAAATGAGCGATAGCGTATCAACAGCGCCCACAATTTTTCCATTTTTGACTTGCAAAATTCGCTTGGCTATGACCGAATTAGGGCTTTTGATGGTGAACACAACAGTCCCACTACTATCAGCTTTGAGGGGGACCAATGGGTACACACGAACGGTATCCGGGGTATTTTTTTCGACAACGGGGGTAGGCGAAAACCAAGTAGTGTACTTGTTATTTTCTGGCACTATCCCGCCTTTTTGTGTCACAGGCTGACGCGTCGAAGCATCCACAAACGTTAATTCATAGTTGGGCGACCAACGCACGGCCGTTCGGTCAATGTACGAATCGGCATCTATCTCAAACCGTAACAAATCTTTGACCGTTACGTTTAGCGCGGTATCTTTCAGCGGGCCACTGACGCTGGTATTTCCTGCAAAAACTCGCTGAAATGGAATAGAAATCCCTCCCAGCGAATCCTTCCGAACGATTCGTACAATGACCGTATCTGAGGTAATTGATTTGAAAAAATCACCCGAAATTTTTAAAATTCCCGAAGCAGGAATCCCCAACGGCTGAATGGCACTGAGGATAAAGTCTTCGGAGGCTTGGTAGTGCCGCGTATCTTTTTTGTTGACATCCAACACGGGTGAAACCGCGCTCACGTAATCAACGATGGGATCCCACTCCACTTCATCGTTTTCACCATTATAAACCGATTGCACCCTAAAATAGACACGATCGCCTTTTTTTACCCTTACATTACTCACCCCTGTCGGTATTTTGGGGGTAAAGTTTCCCGCGCCAATGGCCTCGCTCCACACGACCCCCTCTCGTACCTGAATGCTCACCCTTACGCCATCTTCTTTTTTTGATCGAAGACTGTCCGCTGCTTTTAGCAATTGAACGGGGCCTGAAATGCGAACCGCTCCGTCGAAAGGTGCCGTCCAAAAACGTACGATGTCTTGGAGTGGAAACTCTTTTTCTTGGCGGTGTTGCAGGGCTGTATCGGGGGCAAAAAAAGTTTTATCCACCGTTCCACCGAGAAAAAGCGGATTAGGCGTACGCGTACTCGTTCGTTCAAAAATGGGTTCTCCCTGCGGGTCAAGGTGATTGAAAAAAACCTGCCCGTTAGAAGCAATGTCTATCAAACCATCCCCGTTAAAATCAGACAGATAGGTGGTGGTCGTGGTGGTAGTATTGGTATAATTATACCCAAAAAAGCCCAAAGGTGGAACAATCTGTAAGCCCAGTGAAAACGAAAGTGCATTGCTGGCACTAAAATCATTGACGCCACTGATGGGCTTCAGGTTTCCAAAAGCGTTGGCATTTTTTAGATTAGCCCGATAAAATAGCCGATTCCCTAATTTGATGATTTTGTCGGGAAGGCCATCCCCATTGATGTCGGTCATGCTTACCACTCCTTCATTGCCTGTGTAGTCAAACTCAAAACTTCCTCCCACCGTAAACTGCTTGGTCCAGCCGTCGCCTATAAACCCCACGGTGAGAGCCAGCCCTGCCCCAAAGCTGTTGGATTTTTCGGTACTCAGTACCGAACTCTGGTCATTAAACCCTGGAATGGGATTAATGATGCCACCTTTCGCGCCATCCTTCTCTACGTTCCACTTTGTCAATTCGCCCAAGGGAGCGTAACCAGAGGACGCAAGAACATCGTCGAAATAGTCGAAACGATGCGTATAAAACTCCTTTCCTGCATCATCTAGTTCGGTCACGCTTTCCAACAATGTTTTGTAAAAAGCTCCTTCTTTGTATTTCAAATCGTAGGTACGAACAAGCTGATTTACAAATGTTATGGTAACTTTTCGGAGCAAATCGGCCGTGACCATTTTAAAACCATAACGGGCATCCATACTGACATCTTTTCGCTGTGGCTCCGTCAATTGTCGGTCTCTCGTAAACGTCACCGTGTAAGGGCCTTCGGTAGAAGCTTTATTCGTATAATTGATTTTATCAATATACAGTTGTTGTCCTGGCCTACCGCCTACAACCCCTGGATTTTTTACGTTAGCGTACGTATATTGCACTCGGTTATCGTCCAAATCGCGCGTTTGTACCAATGCCCAATGGGCGATGTTTCCTAGCGTATCTTTGAGAACGGCCGCGTCCACTACGCCTTTCTCGGGCAAACCGCCGTAAAAATTTTTGACGCCGTTTTTATTAGTAACTTCCCACCAATAATTCGACGGATGCGAACCATGTCGGACGATTCTATCAAATCCTCCCTCCACCCGTGGAAAGAATTCTTTTTCAGTAACGCGTTTTTCTAACGTAGCTCGGTGCGCCGTGGGAGCCAATTGTCCCCCTTCCAACTGATACGTTTCGGTTTCCCATTGTGCATCATACCTCGGCACTCCCCAACGAGTATCTAGGTTTATGGCGGGAACAGACAAGTCCCAGCCTAGCCCCAACCAGCCATTACCCCCACCATTGTTGTAGCGGATGCTTAATTCTGGCTGCATTCCTTGCCGCCCCGCAGGAAGTTTTAGACCAAAATCCAATGACGCATTACCCATGGTATTTGCCGTGGGAGGTGCTATCATTACAATCCCCGCCGAAGGATCGGCAGGTTTAAAATCTTTGATAGTCGTAGGCGCATAGCCTTGCGTTTCAGGGGATTCGGGCACTTTTATAATCCCGTTAATCATGTCCGTAAAATGCAGGGTATGAGACAAAACTACGTTTGAGGGCGTAGCCACCGAGTCGAACGGTAGAACGAGCCACTTGCGGAGTTGTTCATCAAAATAATAAGTGCGAATGTCGCTGGCCGTATAGCCTTCAGGAATGAGCGTGCTATCGTAAGGAATACTCAACTGAGCAGCCTTACTAAATTGACTTCCATGCGGCAAGAAACGATACCCTGCCGCCCCCGCTGTTACGTTGACCATGTCTTCGTTCAATGCAGGCAAGTCGATGGCGCGTAGGGCCGTGATTGAAATTGGTTTGCTTTGGGATAAAGCATAGGCTGGAATCTCAATGGAAGCCCCTGAAATCGCCGTCGTAACCAAGGTTAAATCTAGCCCTTTTTCACGGTCAAAATGCCCTAAACTTTCTCCTTGCCTCACCTCAGACGTGTAAACTTGATCCGCTTTTTCAGCGCGCACAAAGCAGACATCCTTGGTAACAATTTCACCATTGGAAAAGGTGGCTTTCAACGACGCCCTAAACGATGTCTTACCAGGATTGTCAAGCAACGCTTCAAATTCACCACGATATACAGGGATGCGTTGGTCACCGCAGGTCAACAAAACGGGTTCTTTCGAGCTCCCTTTTTGCGGTTGAGGAAGGCGAATCATTCCTTTGATATAGGCATTTTGTCCATAAAAAACGCTATCGGGTTGGTTGAGCACAATCGCTTCCTCTCCTTTCGATTGCTGCTTAAAAACGATGCGTACTTGCTTAACTTCGTACTGATAATTCGCCTCCAAAGGCAACGAAAAACGAATGACGTTGTCGCCAGAATGCAACAGCGCCAAAGGGATGGTCTCTTGCTGACTACTCCACGCCTTATTGAGCTGAACAAAATGCGCTCCAATCGCTTGCGATTCGTTGATGCTTCGTGCAACAGACTCGTGGGTGCTTACACCGTACAGTTGATACTCTAAAAACGCTTGAAAGTCAGTACCAGGCAATTCAGGAAGTTGGACATGGAATACATTATCGAAAGGACTATCAATTGATTTTTTGTCCGTCGTCCCAATGCTACCATAAGCAATATCGGCATCAAATCCATATCTTACTGGCTTTGAAACAGACACACTTGCCACCGAAAGCGTTTTAGGAGTGGGAAATACTTCGGTTGTAAAGGCGTTGGTCGTTTTAATTTTTGAACCATAAAACGCAAACAGAACAACAAGCGAGGCAACGACCATCCCTCCTTTGACAAAAATAGATACCCACCGAATCGGTCTTAGGGTTTTCAAAAGGCAGGTTAATTTGTTGACACTTTTCATTTTATCGAACGATAAATAGTTTGTGGGTTGTCACTGACCTGCCCGACTGCAACACAATTAGATAAAGGCCGTGCGTGGTTAGCTGTTCGCTAAACAGGTAGTGGTCAGCCCCGAAAGCTTCATCCGTAAGTACTTGCTTTCCTTCTGCCGAGAAAATAGACACGTGAACGGGAGCAGGTTGATGCAACCTTACTTTGATGGAAAATTTTCCGTTGGAAGGATTAGGATACACTATTTCCGAATGAAATACGCTGAGTTGGGGGCCATTCACTTGGATTTCTCGGGTTGAACTACAGCCATTTTGAGTCGTAATAAGTGTATAAACGCCTTGCTGATTTAACTCAATTTCAGGCAATTGCGACTCTGTCTTATCAGGATTTCGCCAGCGGTACGTTATCCCAGCAGGCATATTTTCAGCCGCGTTAACTCGAACAGGCGCAGCTCCTTCCACCAAAGAATAGGTATCAGACAAACCCAGCGGTAACGGTGCTTCGGTGGGGTTGACCCAGAATGAATCAACGTACATTTGCTGCAACGCATCCGTTACGTTAAGGATATAATGCCCTGCAGAAAGACCGCCGAATTGTGCAGTCGAAAGCTTTTCTGGCTGCTGACGCTGGGCCGCAAATCCAGTTGATTTATTAAAAATTGTGAGGGAATAAGGCGGCTGTCCACCCAAAATCCGAACCTCAAACTGCCCCAAATCAGGCTGTGAGCAGCTCGGCGTTGTTGCTTTAGTGGTGACGAGCAGGTCTTGCGCTACGACAAAAGAAAAGTGATTTTTTTGCGCCTTATTCATTGACCAAATCGTATTAAAATAAGCCAAACCCTGCTTATCAAGGTTTTTCATTTTAAAGAAACAAGTTGCCAAAGGTGCAAACTCCCCCGTTCCCGTGGTATCTACCGCCAGCCAAAACACAGGATTTGGGGGAATGGCAGCAAACACCTGTTTGGTATCCCATACAACTTCCGTCTCCCACAGGTTCTTGCCAAAAGAAGACACCAGCCCCTTTCGTTTCAAAAACGTTGGCATTCCCATCGTTTTGGGGGCAAAAACCAAGGCTTGATCATTGTCTCCCCACAGCAAATACTGGTGATTGTTGAGGGAGGACGCCGCCGAAATGGTGAGCAAATGGGGGGAATGACTACTACTAGCGATTCTCTGCGACCAGCCCGAGGCGTCGTCACGACCAATACCCGCTATGTTGTGGTGAAAAATGGGAGACTCTTCCCCATTCCAAAGGGTTTTACCTAAACTATTCACGTACTTCCCGCTCGATTCAGTGAGCGTAATTCCATATTTTAGTGCCAGATAAGACGCTACTTTTAATCGTTCTTCTCGGTCAAGGACTCGGTTAAAGGCAATCAATTCAGGCACGAGACCATTGAAAACGCTGACGGGCAACTCAGGGGAAGTAGGTAGATTGCCTATGTTCCATGTCTGCTCAGCTACTTCACTACTATCGACGGATTTTAATTGCCCATAAATATTGATTTTAGGCATAGCAGGCGCTAAATCCGTAAAATTCATGTATCGAATAGCTTCCAAATCGGCCACGCGCTCGGTTGTCAAGACGAGGCTTGTTTTCTTATTTTTCTCAATGCTCCAAATCAGCTGGTCTTTTTGCCGTTCTTTGGTCTGATATACTGTAAAGAAGGTGGCACTTGGCAATCTTTCATTGCCTAATGGGAGAAAAAGGCCATTGGAAGGAGTAAGCCGCCGAGCAGGGTGGTAATTGAGTCGCTCAGCGTGGTTGCTGTCGGCCATCCACCATCGAATAGCCCCTGCTACGCCGCCTGGCGCAGGCGTCAGCTGGTTTTGGGAAAACGTTGTGAATGCTCCCCACCAAAAGACAACGACAAAAAAGGCTTTAATAGAAGCTGGGTTCATAGGAGTAATGGTTACGATTTTGACAGAATCGACGCTACTAGCTTCTTGGTTTCTTGATGAGAAGAACGCGTTTTTTGGGGTAGCTACTCATAAACTCCCAGCCCAACGTAAATTGAATTGTATTGTTGGTATTTTTATTTTCGATAAAATTATACGCGTTGGCTTCGGTATGAACTATGTCCGTCAGGCCATAATGATAACGTGCTTCAAGGTTGAGTCCCAGCCCTACAAACTCATACCCAAGCTGAAAATTAAGCCCCAAATTATTTTTTCCTTTCAGGACATTCCGAAGCTGCTGTTGTTGTTCGAGGTCGCTACCAAAAGCGGGCAATTTCCCTGTCCCGCCCGAAGTATAATTTATTTTTTCGGGAGTTAAATTTAGCCCTAATTGGGGGCCAACTCCCACGTTAAATCCATGCAGCCCATCGTGTACTTTTTCAAACGGGTATAGCTTCAACATCAGCGGAAAGTTCAGGTAACGGTAGTTGAATTGCAGGGTGTAGTTGAAGTCTTTCTCCAAGTTGTTGAAGGCTAATTCACTACCTTGCTGGGAATATAAAACGTCGAAATTAAGCGAGGCAATGGTATTTTTCAATTCCCAATTGATACCAAATCCTGCCGTAAATCCCCATTTTCGGTTATTATTCAGGGTATAATTTGTAAAAAACGGCTCGCTCAATATAGTCGTTTGTAAGGCACCAATGCCCGAATAAACCGCACCTCCTTTCAGTCCAACTCGTAAACCGTCAACCGTTTGAGCGTTAGAAAACTGTACAAAAACCCCACAAAAGAGGTAGAAAAAAAAGCATGTAGTTTTCGCTGCCATTGAGTAACGGCATAACGGAGAAGAAGTACTAATTAGAGCTTTCATTGTTGAGAATAGTTTTTTCAAACACAGTAATTGGTTTTCCTATTCCCCGCCACTCCGACAATGCTTTTGTTTGAGCAGTCGTCAAAGTTTTATATTGATTTTTGCCATTGATAGCTTCCGTATAGGCTATACGTTTCTTGGTTTAGCTTCCGAAACGGGCGTAATGAGTCTGGTCATACGTAAGGAAGAGGCTTATTTTTCAATTTAGCTAGGGTCGTAAGACAAGGTAGAAAGAAAAATCGAAATAACCTCCTGAAAACCAGTATATTTTTCACCTAAGAAGCTATTAAGTTTTTTACATCCCATCCCTACCTATTTCACCCGAAAATACCCATCCAACGTCGTTTCTTCTGGCTGGTTTTGCTGTTTGACTTTTAGGATTATATACCAAGTGTTGTTATCCATTTTTTTGCCCTCAATTTTGCTCGAAACGATACGGCTCGCCCACGCCCCAAAAAAGCTACTGGTCATCCCATTAATTGCTTGGGCATTTTCAAAGTCCGAAGTGGTCATATAAGAAAAGGTTGAAAGGGTCGGGTCAAATTCAAACGCAATAAAAGGGTTTCCGCAATCATCACAGGGCAAATCCCCTATAATGTCTTTTTCATAATACCCCACATATTTGTTTCCCGTCTTTTCAAAACGATACGCCAAAAATGAACTTTGGTTGCTTCTGGGCGACAAGGCAATGGAGTGGTTTGGCAAAATTTCAAAAATTTCGAAAGGACGAACATCAGCCTGCTTTTTGCAACCAAATAGCCAGAATAAACATAGAATGGGTAGGAGCTTTTTCATAAGTATATGGCTTTTTTTAAAACAACGAATTAGTGGTCTAAAATAGTGCTATCTATATGACTACGCTTTCCAATTGCTTATACCAGAATTCACCGCCCACTCAACATACTTCTCCACTTGCGAAATAGCGAAATAAGGCAGATTCAGCAATTGAAACCGTTTACTTTGGCGGGTTGTGACAGTTTCGATGTTTAGCTCACAAACCTAGTTTGTAGCAAATAAGGGGCAAATTTTAAGGAATTTTGTAACAAATGGGGGGCAAATTCTAGAGCTATAAGGTTTCAAAAACCTTATAGCTCTGAAACCTTATAGCTCTGAAATCAGTAGAATTACCGCAACGCGTTCCAGTTTAAAATCGCATTCCACAAAAGTGGCGCGTCGTGGTGGTTGAGGTAACGGTGAAGTGGGTCAAACGTAAACGCTACCACTTGGCCTTTGCCAACGGGTACGTTGAAAATAGCACCGTGGCCGATGATGGTTTGCTCATTCCGCACCATCCCCGACAGCACATACGGTGGTTCAGGTTTGGGCGTGGCGGGTTTAGGGTCTTTTACTTCTTTTTTATCGGGCATTCCCATAATCAGCCCCTTGTATTCTTCTTCTTCCTTGAGTGGCTTGGTGCCGTATTGCATCAACATCATATCGCGGTCGCGCTTTTCGGTTTGTAACAATGCCCCTTGTCCTTTGAAAATAGGGAAAGTTTCGGGGTAGCCGTACATGATTGGGTGCGATGGCTGACGGTTTTTCACCTGAATAATCGAACCTGGGTGAAACAAGGTGGGTGATTCGTACCGTTTCAATTCGCGCACAATGCCCAAGTCCGACATGATGCTCGACGAGTTATCGAGGGTAATCAATACCCCACCTTCATCGACAAACTTTTTCAACTCAGCTACTCCCTCAAAACCTGGGCCACCCGTCATGTCATCGGTGCTGCTTGGCGTGCCGTGCGACGGGAACTCGGCGGTTTTGGTGTAAGGCATGGGGCCAAATTTGGCATCTACTTCGTGCAAGAAATTGGCTCCCGTACCGCCCACGCGAGGCACTAAAATCACGTCAAACTGCGACCGCAAATTGCCTTTTTTCAAATGGTCTTTATGAATCGAGGTGTAAGGAATGCCGCGTTGCTCAAATGTAAAGCGCGACCAGCCTTCGTCTTGGGTTTGGTACCACGTATGGTAAATCGCGACGCGCGGCAAACTTACCTCGTGCTGCTTCACTGACGGCAGGGTTTTGGTCGAAATCAAATCCACGCTAAACTTCTCTGCCAATTGCTTTGCTTGGTCGGCCGTTAAGCCCGAAAACACCACGGCTCCCTGTGCCAACGTGTCTTTGCGGCCTTCCAAGGTGATTTTCGCATCCAATACGATGGTTTTGGCGTTTTGCGATTTTGCCCAATAGGCGGCTGGCAATACGGTATTTTGCGCTTTGTAATTCACCACATAGTACGTTCCTTCTCCCTCGATTTTTCCATCGTACTTCACATCGGCAGTGAGCAATTTCAAGTCCGATACTTCGTATTTGAGGGTATCTTGCTGGGTTACATTTACGCCATTGAGGTACTGCAACGTCCACGCAATCGCGTCGTAAGGAGGGAATTTAGCTTCTTTCGGATAGTTTTGTTTCGTCAACAATGAGTACGCATAGTTGCGGTACGGTTGGTTCAACAACACTACATAATCTCCCTGATTTTTACCCGTTTCGGCCTTGTGAACTTCAATTCCTTGGGTACGTAACTGATTGACCAAATACGCTGCCATCGCAGGGTCGCGTTGTTGCTTGCCAATCACAAATGCCTTCGGGCCGTCTTTGGCTGCTTTGGACAGGTTATTCAAGCTTTTTTGGTAGAAATTCTTCAACAATAACTTACCATTGGCCGCCGCATATCCCAACGACGCCAATACCCCCGCTTGCATGTAATTGATGTTGTTTCGGAACGACCAATACACTTTTTCGGTCGCAGGATACGGGCGATACCACTCACGACTTGTCACGTTGTCGCCCGCAAATTTGGCATTGGCCAAGTCACGCATGAAGGTATTCGCGCCCGCATTTCCGTAGGTTTCGTAAAAACGCCCCACGGAGTTGTGGTTGTTGGCCACCCAAATGCCGTACCCAGGATACCAGCCATCGTAGAAAGCCCAGTTGAACACCCCAGGAAGCCCTTGCGCTGCCAACGTCGTCATGTCGTGGTCGGCCATGATTTGCCATTCGCCAATCGCTACGGGATCCACGGCCTCGCTATACGGCCCTGTTCCTGTTGAAATGTACAACAACGGCACCGACTCGTGCAAGTCGAGCATCACCGTAGGATGCCAGTCGAAGTAGGCTTTAAAAATACTTTTTGTGATGGCCTGTGACGCCTGCAAACCGTCGCGGTTGTTATCGTGATAGACGTACTTTCCCCAATATGGCGGTGACGCAGGCATTCCGTCGTCAAAATCTTTGCGTTTTTTAGTGTAACGGTTGTACCAGTCCACCATTTTGTCCCAGCCGTCGGGCTCAGACACGGGGTTAATTATCACAATCAGGTTCTCACGAATGGTCTTGATTTCGTCAGACTGTCCCGTTACCAACCGATAGGCCAATTCCATCAGCATTTCGGGCGAACCCGTCTCGGAAGCGTGCATTCCTCCGTTCAGGAAATACACCACTTTACTATCGCCCAAGATTTTTTGCACGTCGGCCGCATTTACTTTGCGCGGGTCAGCAAGGAGTGATAGTTGTTTTTTGTAATGGTCGAGGCGCTTGATAGTGGCCGCATTGGCAATAACGGACATTTGAATGGGACGATTTTCTTCGGTCGTACCAATCTGTTCGTTGACGATGTTGGGCGACGTCTGCGCTAATTTTTGAAAATAGCCGTAAATATCCGCCGTGCGGTGCAGTACGCCAGGGGCTCCGACGATTTGCCCAAATTGCTTCAACGGCGACGGGATTTTAGGGTCGTTGACCAAATCCAGCACCGACGATGGCAAAAAGCGCGGGTCGGTCGTAAATTCTTTGATTTTTTGGTTGTAAGGCTCGTCGATTTGCTGGGCCTGTGCCGTCAGCGCGAGGGCACTTGCACACGCTCCCGACAACAAGAAACGAAAAAAGGATTTCATATAGATTAGGCTTTGTGTAAATGGTTTTAGACCCCTCTCCCGAAAGCGTTCGAGAGAGAGGTGACAAAGGGAGTCACTCCGTTAGCAAAAAACGTTGTTTTACAAGTGATTCCAGTTGATGAGGGTATTCCAAATCATCGGTGCATCGTGGAGGTTGATATAACGATGCAACGGATTAAACGTAAACGCCACCAAACGACCTGCCCCCACAGGAACGTTGAAAATTCCGCCGTGACCCACGATGGTCTGCTCGTTTCTTACCATTCCCGAAAGCACATACGGTTCTTCTTTCTTGGGTTTGGCAGGCGTCATTTCTTTTGCCGTTTTGTGGTCAGGCAATCCCATGATTGGGCCGTTGTATTCTTCATCTTCTTTCAATGATTTGGTGCCATATTGAAGCA
Source organism: Runella sp. R5_40 (assembly GCF_057652295.1). NCBI lineage: Bacteria > Pseudomonadati > Bacteroidota > Cytophagia > Cytophagales > Spirosomataceae > Runella > Runella sp. R5_40. The sequence goes on from NZ_JBYFCH010000009.1 coordinate 92,318, forward strand.
CCATCATATCGCGATTGTACTTTTTGGTCTGCAACAACGGTGAAATACCTTTGAAAATCGGGAATACTTCAGGGAATCCGTACACAATTGGGCTATCTGATTTGCGTACCTTAACGTTTACAATAGAGCCTGGATGGTAGAGACCTGGCGTTTCTACTTTATCCAAATCGCGGGTAATTCCTGTTTCCGCAATCATCGCAGAAGTGTTGTCCAAAGTCACCAATACTCCCCCTGCTTCCACAAACATTCTGAGCTGGTTCATCCCATCAAAGCCAGGCCCACCCGTCATGTCAGGAGTGGAATCAGGAAACCCGTGCGAAGGAAATTCTGGGGTTTTGGTATAAGGCAATGGCCCAAATTTTTTATCAATTTCGTGGATAAAATCACTCCCCGTACCACGCATTTTAGGAATCACAATGACATCATATTTACTGCGTAAGTCGCCCGCCTTCAAATCATCTTTTTCGATGGAAGTGTAAGGAATGCCACGTTGATCAAACGTAAAACGCACCCAACCTTCGTCTTGGGTATTGAACCAACTGTGGTAAATAGCCGTCCGTGGGAGGGTCACTTCGTGTTGTTTCACGTTGGCCGTCGCTTTGGTCGCGGTCAGGTCAAGCCCAAACTGCGTTGTAATATTCTTAGCCTGCTCAGGCGTAACTCCCTGCAACACCACCGACCCCGCTGCCAAGGTATCTTTTACGCCACTCAGGGTAGTTTTGGCATCCAACACTACTGCTTTACTCGATTTATTCTGCGCTTTTAGCCAGTACAAGGCCGACAGCACCGTGTTTTGGGCTTTGTAATTGAGGACATAGTCTGTACCCTCTCCTTCCACTTTGCCCGTATATTTCACTTCCTGATTCACGAGGGTAAGGTCGTTGGCAGCATACGTAACGTTGTCAAGGGCTTTTACCTCTACTCCATTCAAATACCCGAGTGTCCACGCAATGTCGTCATACGAGGGGTACTTGGTGTCTTTAGGATAGTTTTGTTTGGTCAACAACGACACCGCCAAATTGCGGTATGGCTGTTCCAACAACACCACATAGTCCCCTGAAGAGGCTTTGTGAACCTCAATGCCTTGCCCACGTAGCTGATTAACCAAGTAGGCCGCCATGGTGGGGTCATTTTGTTTTTGGGGAATGGAAAACGCACGTGGCGATTCGGTTTTTCCTTTTTGGATAGCATTTACTCCTTTTTGGTAAAAATTGGTCAACAACAACCGTCGGTTATTGGCGGCATAGGTCAAGCCCGCCAACACACCTGCTTGCATGTAATTGATGTTGTTTCGGTACGACCAATTCACTTTTTCGGTAGCGGGATTGGGCCGATACCATTCTTTACTCGTTACGGGGTCGCCTGAGTATTTTTGGTTCGACAAATCGCGCACATACGTCGTGGCACCCGCGTTGCCAAATGTCTCATAAAAACGTCCGATTGAGTTGTGATTGTTGGCAATAAAAAACGCGTATCCAGGGTTCCATCCGTCATAAAAAGCCCACGTAAACACCCCTGGTAATCCCTGAGAGGCTAACGCTGTCATTTCGTGGTTGGCCATGGTTTGCCACTCACCAATGGTGATGGGGTCGATGGCATCGTTGTACGGCCCTGTTCCCGTAGAAATATAAAGTAACGGCACCGACTCGTGCAAGTCGAGCATCACCGTTGGGTGCCAATCGTAGTAAATTTTGTACATGGCTTTGGTCAACGCCTGCGACGACTGTAAACCATCGCGGTTGTTGTCGTGATAGGTATATTTTCCCCAATACGGCACGCGAGGGAAACCATCCTCATAGTTTTTACGATCTTTGGTGTAGCGATTGTACCAATCCACTTGTTTGTCCCAGCCATCGGGTTCTGATACGGGGTTAATCAACACAATGATATTATCTCGAACGGCTTTAATATCAGGCGTTTGGGCGGTGATTAAACGATACGCCAACTCCATCACCATTTCGGGAGAACCCATCTCGGGCGAGTGAAGTCCGCAGTTGATGTAATACACCAATTTGGTATCGCCCAACACCTTTTCCAGCTCCGACGCGGGTAATTTGCGCGGGTCGGCCAGCAGCGAAAGTTGTTTTTGGTAGTGGGCCACGCGTTTCATGGCGTCTTCGTTTCCGATGGCCACCAAGTGAATCGGGCGACCTTCTTCGCTTGTTCCTACCTGTTGCATGGTCAGGTAAGGCGAACTTTGCGACAGTTTTTGAAAATAGCCATAGATGGCCGTGGTGTTGTGCAAAATCCCAGGTGCGCCCACAATCTCGCCAAAGTGTTTACGCGGCGATGGTACCTTCGGGTCATCGGTTAGATTGAGCACCGACGATGGCAAAAAGCGGGAATCTGTGGTGTATTCTTTGATTTTTTGGTTGTACACCTCGTCGATTTTCTGGGCGTACGTGGCTGCCGAACAAAAAGCAATGGTAGAAACGGCAAGCGGTCTAAGCAGACGTTTGAAGTACATGTGAGTTAGTTTGGTTAGGACGGATGAAGTAATGCAGACATTAACAGCCTTTAAAGATGGCACTATAAATTGCCTATTTCAAGTATCATTACGATTTAATTTTCTATCCCAATCCTCAAACTTTTCATATTCGTACAAAACATTTTTATAATCCATAAATAGCCCATTCCTTTCTTTTCAAGCCCTGTTGTATTCGCGCCAGATTCACTATTTTTGGCTTTTCAATCCATTTAGTTTCATCAACCCTTACGTAGCCATGTTTAAACCCCTATTCTGGGCCAGTCTTTTCTCTGCCAGCGCAGCCATTGCCCAATCGAGCGTGCATTTTGCCACCCACCCTACCCTGAGCCCCGACGCCAAAACGGCCATTTTTGCCTACGAATCTGACCTGTGGAAAACCGACCTTACCTCGGGCATTACCTCCCGCCTCACAGCCATGCAAGGCAACGAATCTCGCCCACGTATTTCACCCGATGGGAAATGGTTGGCATTTACGGGTACTGAAAATGGGAATGCCGATGTGTTTGTGATGCCCCTCGAAGGTGGTACCATTCGGCAACTTACCCACCACAGCACCTACGATTTGGTAGAAGCTTGGTCGTGGGATTCACAAACAATTTATTTTGAATCGGGAGTACAAAACAGCGGCACGACCTACACCATTTCGGTAATCGGAGGAACGCCCAAACGCGTTTTTAAACATTATTTCAACCGCACGCACAACGTCGCCGAAAGCCCGACGGGCGAGTTGTTTTTCAACGACACCTGGGAAAGTGATGACCAAGCCATGCGCAAGCGCTACAAAGGCGACTTTAACCCTGATATTCAGTCGTACAACCTAAAAACCAACACCTATAAACGCTACACCGACTACCGTGGCAAGGACATGTGGGCGACGATTGACAAAAACGGGGCCATTTATTTTGTGTCGGACGAAGCCAACGGTGAGTACAATTTATACACCTTCGTCAACGGCCAAAAGACGGCCTTGACGTCGTTTAAAGAATCCATCAAACGCCCCCAAGTAAGCGCCGACGGCAGTAAGGTTATTTTTGAAAAAGACTACCAACCTTGGGTGTATGACGTTGCGACCAAAGCCGCTGCTCCGCTCAAAATCAACCTAGTCAGAAACTTTACGCTCACCAAGTGGCAAGATTTTAAAGTAAGTGGGTCAATCTCGGCCTTTGATGTCGCTCCTGACAACAAAAAACTGGCCTTCATTTCGCGGGGAGAATTGTTTGTATCGGACATTGAAGGAAAGTATATTAAACAACTGAAAACCACGGCCAACGAACGCGTTCAGGAAGTAAAATGGTTGGCCGACACTTTGACGTTGTTGGTAGGACAAACCGTAGGTGGCTACCAAAACTGGTTTACCCTCAAAGCCGACGGCAAAGGAACACTCAAGCAACTTACCACGGACACGCAAAACAACCGTCAGCTAGTTTTTAACAAAGACCGCAGCTCGGGCGTGTATTTGAGCGGTCGCAATGAAGTTCGCCTACTCGACCTCAAAACCCTTGAAAGTAAGACGATTGTAAAAGATGAGCTTTGGGGTTTTTATAACGACAACGCCTACTTCTCGCCCAATGGCGAGTACGTGATGTTTACGGCTTACCGCGATTTTGAAAGAGATATTTTCTTGCATCACCTCACTAAAAACGAGACTATTAACCTCACCAACACGGGTATCTCGGAGTCAGCGCCTGTGTGGTCGCCCGATAGTAAGTACATTTATTTTGAGTCCGACCGTATTAACCCAGGCTATCCGTTTGGCCCGCGCAATGTGAAAGTTTACCGCTTGGCACTCACCAAAATCGAAGACCCGTTCCGCAGCGACAAATGGGAAGATTTGTTTAAAGTAACCAAAAAAGATTCGACCGCTACGGCAGCCAAAACGCCCGAAAAATCGAGCAAGAAAAAGAAAGCTACGCCTGCCGAGCCTAAAAAAGAGACCAAGAAAGAAATCAAACCCATTGAGATTGACTTGGCTAACATTTGGGAGCGCATGGAGCAAGTAGGGCCGTCGTTTGGTCAACAAGGCTCTCCCGCTGTTTTTCAAAAAGACGATAAAACCTACGTCATTTACGTTTCTGACCACAGCGAGGGCGAAAACAAACTTTGGCGCACGACCTACGAACCGTTCAAAGCCCCCAAAACCGAGAAAGTGGAAGACGGCGTTCGCGGGTACGATTGGGTACAGGTAGGCGATAAATCGTATTTACTCATCAACGGTAAACTCAAAAAATTCACCCCAGAATCGGGTAAAGCAGAAGATATTTCGATTGACTTCACCTTCCGTCGCAACTTGGAAGAGGAGTTTCGTCAAATGTATTATGAAGCGTGGGCGAGTGTAGAAGAAAATTTTTACAATGAAACCTTCCACGGTGCCGACTGGAAAGCCCTGCGCGACCGCTACGCCAAGTACTTGCCTTATCTCAACCAGCGTGACGATTTTCGGACGTTGTTCAACGATATGCTTGGCGAGCTAAACGCGTCTCACTTAGGATTTTATAGCAACGGAAAAGAAGAGGATGTTTTCTACAAATCTCGCACAATGGAAACAGGGATTCTTTTCGACAACCAGCGTCCGTTTGTCGTTGACCGCATTCTAAAACGTAGTGCCGCCGACAAACACGGAAAAAAAATTGGCAAAGGTGACATCCTCACGCACGTCAACGGTGAGGCGATAGACTCGCTCCAAAACCGCGACGTGTATTTTACCAAACCTTCGTCTGATACCGAAATTACACTGACGTTCCGCCGCAGTAACGTCGATTCTAGCTACTCGGTGAGAGTGCATCCAAGAGGCTCATTATCAGGAAATTTCTACGATGAATGGATGGATTGGAACCAAAATTACGTGGACGAAAAAAGTAAAAAACGGATTGCCTACGTACACATGAAAGACATGGGCATGGGCGAATACGAGCGTTTTGTCCACGACATGACCCGCGATTGGTACAAAAAAGATGCTTTAATTCTGGATTTGCGCTACAACACAGGCGGAAACGTCCACGACTTGGTGCTTAATTTCTTGTCGCAAAAGCCTTATTTGCAGTGGAAGTACCGCGAAGGGAAACCCACCCCTCAACCTAATTTTGGGGTAGCGGCGAAGCCAATTGTATTGCTTATCAACGAACAATCGCTCTCGGATGCCGAAATGACCGCCACAGGTTTTAAAGCCCTCAAGTTGGGTAAAGTCATTGGCACCGAAACCTACCGCTGGATTATTTTTACGTCGGGCAAAGGGCTCGTCGATGGCTCGTTTTATCGTTTGCCTTCGTGGGGATGTTATACGCTTGATGGCAAAAACATTGAGCAAGAAGGTGTCGCGCCTGACATTTACATCAAGCAAACATTTACCGACCGCCTCACCGACAAAGACCCTCAACTCGACCGCGCCATCGACGAGATTTTAAAAGACCTGAAGTAGAATTTCTGTTATCTTTGAAACCCGTTATCGGAATGACGATTGAAAGAATGACGAAGTACGAAGTAGAAACGAGGTGCTCCCCATTCCTAATTTCGTCATTCGTAACTCGTTCACTCGTCATTCACAATACTCTAAATTACAACATATGCCAAGCTGGTACTTAGGAAAAATCAAATACCAACAAGAACAAGAAAACGGTGCGCTCAAGACAATCTCGGAAGCGTACCTTGTGGACGCGGTTTCATACACCGATGCCGAAGCGCGAATTTATCGCATCGTAGCTGACAACACACCTGATTTTCAAGTAAGTAGCCTTACCAAAATGAAGCTCTCTGATGTATTTCATTTTGAGGATGAAGGGGGAGAAAAATGGTTTAAGTGCAAAACTTTTTACGTCTCTATCGACGATAGCAAAGGCGCTGCCAAAGAGAAAAAAATCATCAGTTATATGCTCGTAAATGCCGATAGCCCCAAACAAGCCATCGAACGCATTGAAAAGAGTTTGGCGACGATGTTGATTCCCTACGAAATCACGGACGTGAACCTAACGCCTATTTTGGAAGTGTATCCTTATTCACCCGAAGACGAAGCGCAACAAGTTCCTGCGGGTTTTCGCCCCCTCGCCGAAGTGATGGCAGAGCGCGGAGCTGAGTAATAGAAAATTGACGAGGCTGCTCTTTTTGAGCAGCCTCGTTGCCTTTTAAGCAGTAGAGTACAAATTTTAGGGGATTCGCTTTGACGTAATTCACTGTTATCCAACTCAATTAACGATTAACAGATAACAATTAACCGCTCAGGCGGCCTGCGTGAGCACTTATCTTCTTCGTAATGTTTGCAAAGGCGGCATTACGGGCGTAGCGAAAGGTTGTACCTGCTTACGGTACGCACCCGCAAAATCGAGGGCTAAGTTGGAGAGATAAACCATACCTCGTTTAAAAACCAGATTAACAATCACAATATCATCGTGGGGTACTTTGTCGAAGTGCGCGGGTAGCCATTTGGGCATGTCTTTGATAATCTCCGCAATTCGGGTCAACGTCACCTTTTCGCTTTTGCTAAATTGATGCAAAACCGCCACGCTGTCGGCCTGAACTAGCAACTCAAAGGTAAACATCGACATCTCCGAACCTACGTGTATATCTTTGAGCTTCGACCGCAAATACGCCTGAAACGCGTAGTCTCCGCCTGGAAAAGTAGCAACTTCAGAAAACGGGTAAAAATCTATTTCTTCGCCATTTTCATTGTAACAATGTTTTTCCTTCCGCAAACCCGCCCAATGCGTTTCGCGGCGCTTGAGCTCGCCGTTTTCGTGGTAAACGCGCATTTCACCCCAAAGGTCATTGTTGCGATAGTCGGCAATCCAGTACAATTGCCCCGTTGGATAATACCCCTTTGAAAACCCTTGTCGAATGCCCGCTTGGTAGTCTTTAAAGTTGGTTTCAGTCAGGAGAATTCCTTCTTTATTATACGTTTTGAGGGTAGCGAAGCGTTTTTTGCGGTCGTGAAATGTCAGTTCTTCGTCGTGGTCAACAAATTCCCGACGAATAACGGCACGCTGCAACGAATCAGGGAAAGATGCCTGAATTGCTTGAAGCGTTATTCCCCACAAAATCACCAACAATAGACTGACTTTCTTGCCCATAACTTGTAGATTTTCAAGACAGACTTAAAAACAAACACTTTGATTCACATTAATGTAATGCCGCTAGATGCACCCTGCCGTTTTGAAAAATAAGCGAGATAAGCACAATTTCCCCTTGCGGGTTTTTATCGTAGCGGGCAGGTTTCCATTTAGGCATATCTGTGAGAATGTCTTTCAACTTATTGATTGTCATCAGATGACTATTGGTAAACTTGTGTAACACCGCTTTCCCATCTTCTTCTATGTAAATCTCGAAATTATAGATTTGCGAAGTATTACTAGCAACAAGCTCGTTTAGTTTGGTTTGCAAATACGCTTGCAACGCCCGATCTCCGCCAGGGAAACTTGCTTTTTCCACCAGTTCGTAGTACGGGATTTCATTGCCATCCCTGTCGTAGCAGTGTTTTCTCTTTTGAAACCCCGCACGGTACGTCTCTCGGCGCTTTAAACCTCCGTCTTCATAATATACCCGCAGCTCTCCGTGAAGTTTATTGTCGCGGTAATCTGCGAGCCAATAAAGGTTTCCGCTCGGATAATACCCCTTCGAAAACCCTTGGCGAATGCCCTCTGCGTAGTCTTTGAAGTTGGTTTCAACCAGTAAAGTTCCGTTTTTACTAAAGTGTTTTAACGTGGCAAAACGTTTTTTACGGTCATGAAACACGAGTTCTTCATCATAGTCGGCAAACGCACGGTGGCGTATCGTGCGCCACAGCGAATCGGGCGAGAAAGCTTCTACTTCTTGAAAAGCGATACCCCACAAACAAACCAACAAAACACTGATTTTCTTTAACATAGCTGTTCACCTTGACAATTTAATCAAAATTAACTGCTTTTTTTATCAATATCAATACCCATCAACCACGGGCGACTGTATTTCTGAGGCTGCCAGTCCCAGTCGTTTTTTAGCTTCTTCAAGCATCACAACGGTGGCGGTGGCACCAATACGGGTAGCGCCGAGCGCTTTCATTTTAAGCAGTTCGTCCAGTGTTCTTATCCCTCCTGCGGCCTTTACTTGCACTTCAGGCGTGCAGTTTTTGCGCATCAAACGGATATCTGCTTCTGTTGCGCCTTTGTAATTGTAACTACCGTCGGCTTGCTTGGTATAACCGTATCCCGTCGAAGTTTTCACAAACTCCACGCCCAAGGTACTGCAGATTTTACACAGCTTAACTTTATATTTGTCTTTGGGAAGAAAATCGTTTTCGAAGATAACCTTCAAAATAGCCCCGTGTTTGTGGCATTCTTTCAGAATCGCGTAGATTTCTTTTTTGACGTAGCGCCAATCTTCGCTCAGCACTTTTCCTACGTTTACCACCATGTCGATTTCGGTGGCACCGTCTTTACAAGCCTGTCGGGTTTCGGCTACTTTCAGCGCGATGGTATTACCACCATGAGGAAACCCTACCACGGTACAGACGCCAACGTTACTTCCTTTTAGGAGTTCGGCGGCGCGTGTTACGTAGTAGGGTTTGATACAAACTGTGGCGACATCGTATTGCAATGCCAACGCACAACCTGCTTCCAATTCGGCATCGGTCAGGTGCGGTTGCAACAACGAATGATCTATCATTTTGGCCAGTTCTGAGAGAGAAGTAAACATAGCATGAACTTGTTATGGTCTTTTCTCATAAGAACGTGGCAAAGCTATCCTACTTAGAGCAAAGCTGGCTAATCACGTTATATGCTTCTACAAAACCGTATTCTCCCGACTTACTAAAGTCGTAGCAGGCTTCGTTTTTGTCGAGCAATGAAAATTTAATAACTCCTCTCAAGAAAAAGGCTTCGGCGTGGCGTGGTGCTAGTTTAATCGCACTGCTGCAATCCACCAATGCGCCTTTTTGATCACCCAACGAAGATTTCACCACCGCCCGAATAAAATAACTATCGGCGTTGGTAGGCTCAATCTCGATGGCCTTGTCTAAGTCAGCAACCGCAGATTTTCCTTCACCGATTGTATTTTTGGCAATTCCTCTGGACAAATAAACCTCTGGACGGCCTGGCGACAAATCTTTAGGTTGGGTGTATTTTGTGACAATGACATCCAACAATTTGATGGTATTTTCCGTAATCAAGGTGTTATAATAAGGCAACGTATTGGCCGACGCACCGTTGATTTCGATGGCTAGGTTGTAGTCAGCCACGGCATCTTTGGGTTGCCCAAGTTTTACTTTACAAACCCCTCTCCCGTAGTAGGCCATATAATTTTGTGGGTTGATTCGCACCGATTCGTTAAAATCGGTCAGTGCTTCCGCAAACTTACCCATTTTGCTACGCGCTAATCCGCGATAATAAAACGACTCCGAATCATTGGCATTCACTTGAATAGCTTTTGTCAAGTCAGTAATCGCGCCATTCAAGTCGTTCATGTTGGTACGCGCATTACCCCGACCTGCATAGGCCGCGTTGTAACCCAAATCAATGGCTTTGGTAAAATCGGTAATACTTCCCTTGTAGTCTTTTACGCCAATTTTGCACTGCCCGCGACTGTACCACGCTTGGGCGTTATTGGGCTCCAATACCAGTCCTTTGTCAAAGTCTTGCATGGCACGGCGTTGGTCTTCCATTTTAAACCAAATTTGGCCGCGTTGAAGCAATGCTTTGGCTTCGTTAGGGTTGAGTTCAATGGCAGAATTGAAGTCGCGCAATGCTCCTCCCAAATCTTCCTGAATGACTCGGCACATACCTCGGTATAAAAAGGCTTTGGCATCTTTGGATGTAATGCCAATGGCTTCATCATAATCACGCATGGCACCACGATAATCTTTGAGCGAAACCTTCAGCAAACCCCGTTGGTAGTAGCTCGGCGCGTGATCTGGATTGGTCTGAATGGCAGAGGTATAGGCTAACATGGCGCCCGATACGTCGCCTTTGGTCTGCTTCGTAAGCCCTTCTTCGTAATAGGTTTCCGCAGAATTTTGGGCAAAAGTGATATGACACGACAATAATATACCCAAAATAGGTAGTAGAGTTTTTCTCATAATTTAGCGGTTAGGATAGAAAGTACAATAATACGTCAATCAAGGTATTTTTTGCAACATAACCGACATAAATATTATCAGTTTATGTCGGTTACTATTTTCGCAGGTAGGTTTTGAGTACGTCGGAATCTGGAGTATTATTTCGGAATAAAAATTGTAAAAATGGTACGTGAGTCGTTGTACGGACAACAATATCTTCCAACGGCACTTCTGGAACTCCCAATAAATCAGCCACTTCCTTCCCTAAAAGGAAACGCATCTGGGCTATCGGAAAGTTCTGTAACTGTTTTGTAGGAACCTGATTTTGAAGTACTTTCGTAAGGGCTTGGGTCAGCCCTTTCCCCGCTGTAGATGGCTTAAATTGACGGCGATAAATGGCCCTGTCTAGGTGGTATGCCTCGCGCAAATCGACGGGTAAAAGGCGCTCATTGACTCCAAGTAGGTATCCAATTATATCCCAAAAGTGCAAATACGATTCTTCGTCATTTGTTTGCGTCTTTACGTTCATTTTTCGCAACCCTCGGACAACAATATACGAAAAGGCGAGGTTTGTCCCTGCCATGTCTTCTTGATTAATGGGAAGCCCCCAAGTCGAATCCCACTGGGCATGGTGGCTGGTAAAATACCGAACAACGGCGTGCATCAGCCTTATTTTAAGTACTTTTATTACGTTACGACCATTGCGCCAATCTCGCTCCTGCATGATTTCAAACACAAATTCGCCCGTCTCTTCTAGCCGTTTGTAGGTGTCTTTTTTGATTCGTTCGGTCAGCCAAAGTACTTGGGCACCATTGGCGGCGGCGTAGCAATACGGGAGTGAATAGCAGCCCAACAATAACGCTATCTCGGTTTCGTGCTTCCAAAAAAAAGCCATGCCTTGCGCCATTTTTTGGGGATCTGTCCAAGGAGGCAAATGACCCTGCTGTTCAAAAAAATGAACAACTTCGGGAAGCTGCTCGGCGAACGAACCATTTTTTAAGTCGCCCAAAAAACGCATAAAAACAGTTAACCCCTCTCGGCCTGTTTGCTGGACTACCGCCGCTACCAATGCGTCGGCTGCGGGGTCGCCCAGTTGGCGAAAAGGGGTCAATAAAGTATCGTCAAAAATTCGCGTTTGTGCAGGTCTCATGACCTTGAAACCATTTAAACTATAAAAGGTTTGATAACGCGCGCGTTTTGTTTCTTAAGTTCGATAAAAAGACGATTGAGCATTTCTTCGTCGCGGTAAATTCCAATTATTGAGCCACCCGAACCCGTAAACGACGCCGAAGCCCCGCAAGCACGAGCGGTGTCGATAAGCGCTTGGTTGCGGTCGGTGATGGTCATGATTTGGGCGCGGTAGTCAAAATTTTGGTTAATCAATTCCCCCAAACGTTTAAAATCTTGGTTTTTGATGACGTCACAGCCTTGTTCAGCCACTCCCGCAATGTTTTGCAACGTTCCGACCACGTGCGGGTCGCCTTGCTCCCAACGTTCACGGATGGTATTCAGCACTTTTCCCGATACTTTACTAAGGTCAGTTTTATAAGCAATGTACAATTTGGGCAACATTCGAGGGTCAAGGGGTTCGTAGTAGCCGTACCCTTGTTTTTCGATGAGGTCTCTCGAAAAATCCATATACACACAGCCTTCGTAGCACTGAATGACGCGGTCTTGTAAACCTGCCGTAATGCCCAATTCTTCCACTTCCGATTTGAGGGCCAAGGTCGGCAACATCGGCTGCGGGATTTCGACTTTATAAAACTGCATCAACGCCCGAAGCGTAGCTACCACAATGGCGCTAGAACCCGCCAAACCCACTTGGCGCGGTATGGTCGTACGGTAGCGAACGGTAAAGTTTTTATTGGAAAGCTTGATCCCTTCTTTGTCGCAATACTCAACAAACTTCTTGATGGACGCTTTCACCAACGGAACACCTCCGTGGTAGCCAAGCGTACTGATGGTATCGCGCAGGTGGAAGATGTTTTTGTAAATGTGAGTATCTTGAACTTGGGGTTCAATCTGTAGCTCAGGCGATTCGTACAGCGTAATAGAAGCGCCAAAATTGCGCACCGAAATTGAAATTGTTTTCCCAAAATATCCATCGGAAGGGTTTCCTAGAAGCCCAGCACGGGCATAAGCACGAGTTTCAATCATTTTTTGTGTGTCTGTCACGCCGTAAGCGACTTTCGCTTTCAGCAACCGCAAATTAACAACAAAAAAGCGAAGGCTGCTACCTTCGCTTTCTCATCTTTGGTTAACTTCCCGAAAGTTTATATTTTCGGGAAGTTGTTATTTACCAAAAGTAGTACCCTTAGTTTTTCTTTTTTGTGGTAATAATAATCACCCCATTCTTCCCTTTGTCACCATACGTCGTCGTTGCCGACTCGTTTTTCAATACCGAAATATTGTCAATTTCACTGGGGTTGAGCTTCTTTTCAAGTTCTTCATAATTTACTTCTTTACCATCCAGTATGTAAAGCGGTTGTTCCTTAAAAGGACTTCCCTTTCCATTAAAAATAATTTTTACGGGGCCATCCGTAAGTGTGGAATTTGCAGCCACTTTTCCAAACTCAAACCCAATTGGCAATTGGTATGAGAGGGCAACAGGTTTACCGTTTTGCTTGGCAGGCGTCCAGTTGGGCATGATACCCATGATACGCATTGCTTCTTCATCGCACCCAAAACCAATCCCTTTTACGACATGAGGGTCTTTCACCACTCCGTTTTCATCAATCGTAAATTCTATAAATACTTTTCCTTCTACATGCGCACGGCGAGCTGCTGCGGGGTATTTGAGGTTAGTAGATAAAAAATCACTCAGGCCCCTTACGCCACCTGGGAACTCAGGGTTTTGTTCTGCCTTGGTGAAAATAGTCCCTTCTTTCGACATCGTTGGGGCAGTTTGTCCACCCTGCACCTGACGCCCGCCACCGCTTTGTGATGGAATGGGTTCACCAACGACCGTAACACCTTTCAGCTCTGCTATTTCGGGAATCATAACTACATTTTGTTCCCCTTGCAAGGCATCAAGTACCTGCATTTTGAATCCAATAAAAGAAAAAGCCAATTGTTTTCCACGGGCAACATTTATCGCATAATTTCCCTGCGCGTCGGTGATTGTTCCTCGTTGTAAGTTCACCACAACGATACTGACCCCAGGTAGTCCTTTACCGTCAGACGTTACTACTTTTCCTCTTACCACAAACTCCTCACCTGGGTTTACCAACGTTTGTACTGGAGTAGCACTACGGGCCGCCACCAATACCACCAGACCAATCACAACGGGGACAACCATTAAATAACGGCCCAATACCCATTTAGAACTACGTTTTTTTGTCAACATGGCAATTCTGCTTTTCAATTGTTTTACATCAAAAAAATTATTTGTTAATGTCTGTGGCGATACCCCCAGTGCGTAGCCAGCCAACGTATAGGCATAGCTTAAACGGTCACCGTTGGTCGCGTTTTCATCGGCTATAAATTCATGGATTTCTTTCAGCGAGCGCTTATAAAAAATCAAAATTGGGTTAAACCATAAGAGCGCTTGAACCACTTCGACCCATAGCAAATCCCAACTATGGCGCTGTTGGATATGCACAAGTTCATGGCTTACAACGACTTGCCCATAAACGTTGGCATCCTTTTGGTTTAATACTAAGTAATTAAAGAAAGAGAAAGAGCTCATCGATGAGTCATCGACAGTCACAAGTACACAGTCTCCAAAAGGTTGGTGCTCACCTGCACGAACCATCTTAAAAATTTGAGAAAGTCGCCAAATCAAGCGGCCTAACATAAACAAAACACCGACTAAATAGGCCATTAAAATGCCCTGTTCGAGGGTGAATAGTGGCGGCTTTTCAACCTGAATAACACCTCCGCTCACGGCTCCTAGCGCCATTACCTGCATCGGTACTTGCTCATGCGCCGCTTCGGGAAGCACCACCCAAGGCGCAAGACAAGAGAGCCCCATGACCAGTAACAAGTAGATACGGTTTGCGGTGAAATAGGTATGCTTACGCAGCAAACCCCAATATAAGGCGTAGAACAACACTAGCCCAAAGCTGACTTTGAGGAGATAAGAAAAGAATAACATGGCTCAGGTTAAGTTAGAAATAGTATGGTGTTTTGAACTTCCCGAAAGTTTTACCTTTCGGGAAGTTACGAGCTTGAAGCGACGCGATTGCCGCCAACAGAAGAAGGCTTACGCCCTTGAAATGCGATTACTTACCGCCTTCCTGAAGCAACTTAATAATTTCATCGGCATCCTGAACACTTAGGTCTTTGTCTTGAACAAAATACGACACTAAGTCTTTCACTGAGCCACTGAAGTAATTGGACATCAACTTATTAGCTTCATAGGCACGGTAATCTTCCTTTGAAATAATGGGAAAATACTCGTACGTCTTACCACTAATCGGGCGGTGCGCAATGAAACCCTTTTGTTCCAAAATTCGGATAAAGGTAGAGATGGTATTGTACGCTGGTTTTGGCGTCGGAAAACGCTCCAGGACATTCCATACTACGCCTTTGCCCAAATCCCATAGGATTTGCATTACTTGTTCTTCGGCTTTGGTCAACTCTCTCATGGTTCTCAAAAAGTAGGTTAAAAAATAAAATAATAGACAAATATAAACTATCCGTGTAGTTTTTGCAATTAAAATTTTATTAAATTTTTAGGTCTTGCAAAAAACATTCATTTTAGCGCATTTATTTACGTTTTTGGCCTCTGAGGGCAACAACCGCTATTTCGACACTTGCTCCTCCTGGGAGGTTGTTTACTCCAACCGTAGTGCGGGCTGGGAAATTTCCACTAAAATATTTCCCATAGATGTCATTTATTTTTTGAAAATAAGAGACGTCTTTTAAATAAATAGTTGTATTGACAATATCATCCATCGTCAGACCCGCCGCCGATAGTATCGCTTTGATATTTTCCATGACCTGTGTCGCCTCGGCCTCGAAGCCTCCTGAGACCAGCTGGCGAGATTGTGGGTTCAATCCTATTTGTCCTGCAACAAAAATTAGCCCATTGGCTTCTACTGCTTGACTGTAGGGCGCGATTGGAACAGGAGCTTGATCGCTCTTAATAATTTTTTTCTGAGCAAAAATGCTCAAACTACTCAAAAACAAAGCAAAAATAAGGGCAAAGGGCTTCATAGAATTGGATTTATAACACATTCTGTCGATAATATACCGCAGACTACTAATTTTGCTTTCCAAATTCTGTTTTTTTTTACTAAAAACCAATTTTATGAGCTTACAAACTCTTACCGAGAAAGTAAAAACACTGGTTGGCACTGACAGTGGCCTTGATGCGAGCTTCAAGTTCGTCACCGACGAGGGTGTTGTGTTTGTTGACACGAAGCAAGTTCCGAACATTGTCTCAAACGAAGACTTAGAAACCGACTGTGCCATGGAAATCACTACTAAAAACGCCTTGGATCTCATTAATGGTGACCTTAATCCGATGATGGGTTACATGATGGGTAAGTTCAAAATTAAAGGCGATATGGCTGTAGCGATGAAAATTGCACAAACTTTTGGTAGCTAAACTAAAAAAGCGGGCTTGGTATGCCAAGCCCGCTTTTAGGAGTTAGATTAAAAAACTACTCTTTGTCATTTTTGCTACTCTGTACTTCCGAACGTATTGTTTGGGCTAAATTCTTCAACTCCTGCATTCCTTTACGGACGCGTGTTCCAGCTGCTTGGTTACCCTTGCTGTAGAATTTATCAAAGTCAGCTTCAAGGCTTAACACGAGATTCTTGACTTCATCAAATCTTGCCATAATAATGTACGGTTTTTGGTTTTATAAAGTGTCCTAAACGCCTAAAACAGCGTGTTTTGGCCGAAATTTAGTAATTCTACCCTGAAACACAACAGAAATAATCAAAAAACTAATAAAAATAATGCAATTTCTTAGCCAAAACAAAACACAATTCACATAACCACCTCAAATACAAGAAGTTATACAATATTGTAAATTTACTTAATTTTAAACCTTTTTCCTCAAAAACGCCCTAATTCGCTCAAAAAGGCACATTTCTGAAATTAACGCGGGAAGGAGGATTCTTGTTTTACACGCATCGCTTGGTTGAGGTGACGTTGGTGGTGTGCTACCACAAACAGAAAAACATCACCCAGACGAAATTTGAGCAAAGCTGTAAAAGGAGAAATAATTTTTTGATTCCAATCGACACCTTCGGAGCTTTCAAGGCTATTTTCTAAATCCTGAAGAATCATAAAATACCTTTCCAACACTTTTGGCGCATCCAAATGATACGGTTTTGGTTTGAACATTCCAGGTGAAGGGATTTTTCGCGGCGAAGCAGGATCCACAAAACCAAGCATCATTTTACCGTTGAAACTCATCTCAAAGTCCGTAGCAGAAGAGCGGATTGGCGTTTGTGAAAATTTGAGTTTCAATTGGTTTGTATAGTATTGACTGGCCGCATTGAGATGTACCAAACATTCCAAAACTCCCCAACGCTCGGGGGCTGGTTTCCAGAGCAGTTGCGCCTCTGAAAGCGTTTTAAACTCCAGCGAAACGGTTTGACGAATCTGCTGAATATCTTTTAGAAGTTGTTGTCTTGTCTCTGCAATGTTCATTTTAGCTCAATTGTTCACGCGTTTTTTTGGGCAACGACGCCACTACAAGTTCGTATGAATGATCAATCCAATCGCGTATGAGGGCATCTTTGACCGAGCCATCCACAACCACGGTATTCCAGTGTTTTTTATTCATGTGAAAACCTGGGCGCACACAATCGTACTCTTCACGAAGCTGAAGGGCGCGTTCGGGATCACATTTAAGATTGATACTCAAAGGAGTTGAATCAAGCGAACTGAGTGCAAATATTTTTCCCACTACTTTATAAACCAGCGTTTCATCTCCAAACGGAAACTCCTCTGTCACACCAGCTTTCGACAAACAATACGCTTGTAAGGTCTCAATGTTCATTCCTAACCTATCTTGTAAAGAAGCGATACAACATCACGCCAAGGCACAACAAAAACATAACGATAGAAATACGGTTGATGCCGTGCATCACGCGGAGGGAAGCCGTACTAGGCCGCGAAGGGTCTGGTTTTTGAAATACCCGCAGAAAGTATCCGAATACTTCTCCCAACTGCAAAAATTCAACAATTTTTTTCATTTCTGTACTGTGTTAAGTTCTCCAAATGCATCATATTATCTAACCGACCAGACGCAGCATCTCTTTCGATTCTTTCATCCCAAAGTTTAAAGCGATATTCGTCAAACCAGACGGCCAACTCTTTTAATTGCTCAGGTTTAAGTTGCTGAATTTCGTTTTCTATTTCTTGTACATTCATTTTTCCAACAATTTTATATAGACTCCAACGCTTCGGGTTCAAACCATTTGGCGTCTTCTTTGATTAAATTAATCAATTCATCGACTGCCGCTGCCGCAGTCACCGACTTTTTGACAACCTGCTGGCCACGATACAAGGCTATCTTATCTTTACCAATCCCCACGTATCCGTAATCAGCATCGGCCATTTCTCCTGGGCCGTTGACGATACAGCCCATGATACCAATTTTCACTCCTTTGAGGTGATCGGTCCGTTTGCGAATCATGGCGGTGGTTTCTTGCAAATCAAACAACGTTCGTCCACACGACGGGCACGAAATGTATTCCGTTTTTGACATTCGCGTACGAGCCGCTTGAAGAATGCCAAAACCAATGCTATTTTGTTGTTTTGCCAATCCTAAATCGGTCTGAACCGCGCTTAGCATAATACCGTCGCCCATCCCGTCCACGAGTAAACCTCCACAATCGGTCGCGGCAAAAAGCGAAAGTTCGTCGAAATCGTTTCCTGAATAAGTCCGTTGAATAATGACAGGAATAGTCACGTTCTTATCCATTAAATCAATCATAAAACGACGCATTTCGGGCATAGCGTGCGCATTTTGACTTTCTAGTACCAAAACTACTGGAATATTCCCAAGCGTTTCGGCTGACAATGGCGCACTTGTATCCACCTTTACAAAATTCAAGATGGAACTTTGCTCTTCGGCAACAATAAACTCATTAAGCGTAAACAGAGGAAACTTATGTTCACGGTCCGACTGGGTTTTCCACGTTTCGTAATCCATGATTTCTTTCAATCCCATGGGCAACATAAACGGCACAGGACGCGCACCTGAGTAGATAAAATCAGCGCCAATGTCGTTCATTTTCCATTTGTCAGGAACGGGCAAATAGAAATGACCAATGCTGCGCAAGTCTTCGTATTGTTCAACCTCAATTTGTGAAAAATCGGCAATCACCCGTGGCACGTTTCCGCCCCCGAAATTATAGACTTCCTGCGTTTTGCGACGGCTGTATTGGAAAGGATTAATGGGTGAAGCAACCAACGGAGCGATAGGTTTGCTTACTTGCGCCCGTTGCGTATATCGGTCAATGAGCGATTTTGCCACAGGAGCTTCAAATTCGGGGTCTTCAGTCAAAGAAACGCGAACGGTATCCCCTAGCCCATCTTCCAACAGAGTTCCGATGCCAACGGCCGACTTGATACGACCATCTTCGCCCTCGCCTGCTTCTGTCACGCCCAAATGTAACGGATACGGCTTTAACCCTTCGGCATCAAGTCGGTGGACAAGCAAACGGTACGCTTCTACCATCACCAAAGGATTACTCGATTTCATCGAAAGCACCACTTGGTCGTAGTTAAATTCCTCGCAAATCCGCAAAAACTCCAACGCCGACTCCACCATTCCCAACGGTGAATCACCGTAACGGCTCATGATACGGTCAGACAACGAACCATGGTTCGTACCAATCCGCATGGCCGTTCCGTACTCCTTACAAATATTTATTAATGGTATAAATTTTTCACGAATACGTTCCAATTCACGCTGGTATTCATCTTCGGTATAGTCGATGATTTCAAAGCGTTTTTTATCGGCATAGTTCCCTGGATTGATGCGCACCTTTTCCACAATACGAGCTGCTAACTCAGCCGCATTGGGCGTAAAGTGAATATCGGCAACGAGTGGCACTTCGTAACCGCGCGCGCGCAATCCTTTGCGAATATTTTCTAAGTTTTGGGCTTCTTTCACGCTTGGCGCCGTGATGCGCACATACTCGCAACCCGACTCCACCATCCGAATTACCTGCTCAATCGACCCTTCGGTGTTCATGGTATCGACGGTAGTCATGGACTGAACCCGAATTGGGTAATCAGAACCCATAGGAACGCCCCCAATATTGACCGTGATGGTTTTACGGCGAGAATACTCGGTCAACGAGTTAGCGTATTGATACGACTTAATCGCGTCTTGAAGCGATACGGTGTCGTTGATGATTGTCATAAGCAAGAGTACATTTTGCAGTGAGTGATAAGCCTCACCCGTTTAACGCGACAAAATTACTGATAAAACCCCAAAGAAGCAGGGATTGTTTTTAGCCCAACACCGAAAGCATCGTTTGGCATTTCATTTCGGTTTCTTGCCATTCTTTTTCGGGCTCCGAATCTTCCGTGATTCCTCCTCCAGCGTAGAGCGTCGCTACGTTGTTTTGAATTTTCATACAACGCAAATTCACAAAAAGATGGGTTTCGTTTCCAACGTTTACTGGCCCCAAATACCCGCTGTAAAACTCACGGTTGTAGCCCTCGTGTTGTTGAATAAACGCCAATGCTTCCATCTTGGGCATCCCACACACCGCCGATGTCGGATGGAGCAATTCCAACATCACCGTTCCTAGTTCAGGGAAATTTATCGTCTTAGTATCCACCAAATAGTCGCTTCGAAGGTGCATCAGATTTCCAGCAACGACCGTTTTTGGGCCTTCTTCGAGGTACTCACGAACCCGAATTTTTTTGAAACACGAAATAATGTAACGCCCTACCAAGGCTTGTTCTTCTATCTCTTTTTGGGTCCAAGCCGCTTTTTTGACGGAAATCGGCGCGCCCGAAGCATCAAAAGCCGACTGCGTACCCGCCAACGATACCGTCCGAAACATACCTTCTTTATCGACACTCACCAAGGTTTCGGGCGTGGCACCCAACCAAACTTGGTCAAGCTGCGGCAAATACACCATTGACACGAATGCCGTAGGGTATTTTTCGCACAGGCGTTCAAAGACTTCTGAGAATGTAAAATCAGGAGCCAATTCAACCTGCTTTACTCGCGAAAAAACAACTTTTTTGAATGCTCCTGCCTCAATCGCCTTCACTGCTTTTTGAACCGCCTCCAAGTACGCAAAGTTTGGCAATTCGGGTTGACGTGGGCTGTCAGAAGCTATCACCAACGAAGAAGCATTCGCTGGTCGATTTCGGTAATGATTATACCATTTTTCACGGTTGGGAGCAGACAAATAGGCACTTTCTTGCTCCAACCTCGCCTCTCCATTTTCATCAAAACGAAAATACAAATCGGCTTCAATAAAGAGCGAATTATCTCCTTCGATGTTTAGAAACGGGCTCATGGCAAAGCCCGCGGGCAGCTCATCAAGCGTCATTCGCGTACGAGGGAGCTCTGACCCAAAATTAACAATGAGGTGCTTGTCTTTCTGGTGTGGAAGCCGCCACAGCGCTGCCGCAAAGCCTAACTCACGGGTGCTTTGCCACGCAGAAAGTGGATGTAAGCTGTGATCAAAAAGGGAAGAAGCCCCTGTTGTTTTTAGTTTGTCTGACATCATACTCACCTAACACTTTTTAAAGTAAAAGTGTGCCTTATTTTGGGCAAAAACATTTACTCATAAAAGTGCAAAGGAGCACAATTTGTTCGACAAAAGGCACTTTTTGTGATAAAGTTTGGGTACATCTTTCACTAATTACCACAGAAAGACCGATCTACGTACGTTTTATTCCCATTGGAATTGATGTAATAGCAGCCTCCCCTCGGCCCCACGAGCAGTGGCTTACCGTTGTAAGTTCTAACGGTCGCTTCTACGTCAAAACCTGCATTTGCAACATCAAACTTTTTGTTTTTTAGGACCGTCTGCAAGGGCATAGGAAGGCTACTTAGGAAATCTACCCCCGTCACTGACGACTCAATGTCTTTAATAGTAGTGACGTATTTTAACCAGCTGACGTCTTGATTTGCTTCATTTGTGTTGGGAAAATTAGCCGCAATAACCGTGGAATTTGTGGTTATTGACCCCTGTTCAGGATAAAAAACCACAATTTTATACAGTTTTGAAGGTACATTTATTTTTCCATTGATACGCTGCATTGAGCCGTTTGTACCTGCTCCTCCAGAGCCGTCCATACCCGCGATAATCACTGCCTTGTAACCCGTTTTGACCACATTTCGGCAATACTCTTCCAAGTAAGCCCAAGGTTCGCGGTTGAGTACTGGGGCTTGAGGCGCGATGTTGGTCATCAAAAACGTAGCCGAATTATCTTCCTCCGACTTGGTTCTATCGGCCGAAGGGCAAAGGTGCCCTCGATCAAAACCGCTGTTGGTATAATCGGAGGTCACAACACGGTACCAGCCTTGCTTTAAAGTAGAATCGGGACGAAAGTCATTCTGACGGTCAGAGGTTCCCAACCACGAAGTAGAAAGCTCCCAACTGACCCAATTGGCGTGACGTTTGGTGTTGTTATAGCTTAGCACAAATTGCGGCTTCACCATCAACAAATCGGTTGTATCATTTGGTTTGGTGGGTCGGCCTAGATATAGATTGGGGCTAATTGGCGCGGAAGCTTCCGCTAAGAATGTTCCTAAAATTTCAACACTTCCTCCTTTCTCAACCTCCAAGTTTCGGCACAAATAGCCGTTGGTAGTTTTAACGCTGTGCCCTGTTTTGATAATCACATTATCGTTTTTAGTGGGGACACAATGACAAGACCAAGTTGAAGCGGCCTCCCAATTTCCAGACGTAATGCTTTTGATTTGGGCTTGAGTAAAATTGCAAAAAACACTAACAAAAAACGCAAATAAAAATAACGGGGTTTTCATAACTAATCTTAACCTGTAACTACGCTGAATATTTTTTCTGCAAGTTAAGAGAAATAAATAGACCAATAGCAAAACAATAGCAAACCATTTAATAGTATATTTTACCGTGGTCAATATACTATTAGATGGTTTGCTATTACAAATGATTAGCCCGTCACACCGAGGGCAAACAAGCCCCTAAAAGGTGTAACTTTTAAACAAAAAACCCTCAAATTTCGTCAATTTGAGGGTTTTTGTGGAGTCGGCGGGATATTGCCCAAACCGTGTTTTACTCCACTGATAATCAGGAAAATAGGGCTATATTTAGTCAACTGACAAGGTTTTACTGACAAATCAACTGACATTTTTACTTCGTTTTCATTAGTTCGATTATCTGCTTCAAGTACTCAATTTCTTTTTCCTTGCTTTCGAGCTGAATCCTTAATACGGCAATTTCGGTGCTTTCTTCCATAAGCGCTTTTGTACTGTTATACTCAACAGTATTTTCACCCACGGCATTAATTGCCCCTTGCTGAGTTATGGTGATAAGTGCCTTATCATCAAAGAAATAGCTTGATGTTACCCCCGTTGCTTTCAATATCTTTTCTACTACGTCAGTGGTTGTGTGTTCGCGCTTGTATATGCTGAACAAATTGCTTTCTGTCATGCCCAATAATCTTGCAAACTCAGAATTAGAAAGCCCTTTTCGGTCTCTCAGTGTCTTTACTTTTTCTCCAATGTGCATAGTAGGATAAATTTTTTACTACAAAACTTGACAAGTATTATAGTATTTGTTTTACATTTGTAGTGCCAATATATAAGACAGTTGTAATAAATAGCAAAACAACAGGCTTAAATACTTGGAATTGTCACTAACAAATTATTAAACGGTAAAGCACTATGACACTAAGAGACTATTACGACAACCTCCCAAAGCGGAAACAGGCCGATTTTCGGCTAAAATGGATGCAAAAGACCAAAAAAAGCAGGTCAAATTTCTATTTGATGCTTCGAGACGCTTCCGAATCTGATATTCGGTTTTTTTCTCAAATCACGGGCGTAGAAGCCAATGAGATACACAAGCCTATTGAAGTTCAACTACAAATGTTTTCCACAAACTCAAAATATCGTAAAGCACAATGACACTACTAATCAACTCCAAAAACAAGCAAAAAGATGGGTCTCATTTTAAAAATGTAAGTTTTCAGGTTGCGGCTGAACAAATTATAGCTGGTTTCTTGGAATGCCCTGACCTCAAAGAGTACTATTTCAAACTGTACGAAAATGAAGCCAAAGCCTTTGAGTATCAAACATTAACCTCTCATTAATATGAAAAATCTGAAATTGAATCACGAAGAAGTGTATGCTATTATGTGGCTATTGAATGAAATAGACCAACTAGAACTTAATTGGGATGGACACGTATGCCTAACAGAAAAGTCAAAAGTCTTTAAAGATAAGCAAATCCATTTCTTTATTTCTCGTGATAGTTTAATACACCTACAAAGGATAAAAAATAGGCTTTTAAAATCTAAAAAATCATCAAAAAGCAAACCTTAACCTCTAACTAAAATGAAAACAATTCAAATTACTGAATTTGAAGAAGTCTTTTTAAGACAGATTTATAAAAGAATTAATCAGCTGCCTTTAGATGAATTGGGAGGCATATTTCTAACTATTGAAGGGGAACGAAATGGGGATTTAGATTGCATCTATTTAACTGAATCTTGTGTACAAACCATTCAGTCAGTTTGTCAAAAACTAGACTTACACACATAAATAAATTAAGGGATGTTTGACGAACCACTAATTACCATTATGAACACAGGACTGAAACTAGAATCATTGCTACACTTGAGCCGTGTTGCCAATACTTCATACGATTGTGTGATTGAAGTTGATTACACTCCCGATGAACTTGCAAAGGTTGAGAAATTAAGAAAGCACTTTGAAAAGAACCATGAAAACGATGTTCGTAACCACCTTGAAGCGGTGAGAGTTCTTTTCCCAAAGCCTGACTATATTGTTGGAAATGGAGGTACTCACATTTGGGTTCACCGCACCTCTAACACCTACCAACGTATCATTTACATTGGTTCAGTGGGGAACTGTGAAATGTGGCAACCCAAGCAAGCGCCAAATGTTATTTTCCCCTAATCTGATTCCCTCACACAAAATTTTAATCTAATGTCACAATCAAACTGGTACGATACTCAGCTACTCAAAAAGTCAGTAGCCATCACCGATTATTTGGCCTCAAAAGGAATTGAGGCAGAAAAAACCAGTGGTCATCAACTGGTTTACCTCTCTCCTATTACGGAGGAAAAGAACCCGTCTTTTTTTGTTGACCCCCGTAAAAATTCCTTTCATTGTTTTGCGTCGGACGAGAAAGGGGACATCATCAGGTTAGTACGAATTTTGGATAAAAAGGATTTTTTAGGGGCTTGTATATTCCTTGAAAACTTTCAAGTGAATCATGTTCCTTCCCAAAAGAACAATAAAGTAACTCCCGAAGCTACCGAACAAGTTGTAATTCGGCGTGTCTCCGAACTTCGTACCCCTGCCTTGGTTCGCTATGTTGAAAGTCGAAAAATACCCATTGCCCTTGCCCGTCACTACATTAGTGAAGTCCATTACACTTTGAAAAGAGAAACAAAAGACGCTGATTTTTATGCGTGTGGCTTTCGTAACAACTCGAATGGGTACGAACTACGTACACAAAAATTCAAGGGCTGTACAGACACAAAAGACATTCGTTTTTTACAGGGTAAAGACTCACTTTCAAATGGGTGTGGGGTGCTAATTTTATTCGAGGGTTTTTTTGATTTTCTATCCTTCCTAGCCCATAAAAAAATGCACTCCCCGCCATACGACACCATCATACTAAACAGCACTTCACAGCTAAACAGGGCTTTGCCTGTGATTCAGGAATATAGTTCAATTGTGGCCTATTTGGATAATGATTTAGCGGGAGAAAGGGCATTGGTCAAAATCATAGAAGAAACGAAAATTCCACTGCTTAACGCTTCCAAAAAGTTTTTCCCAAACCACAAAGACTACAATGATTTTCTATGTCAAGCAAAACCGTAAAGCCTTCCAAAACCACCAACGAGGGCGAAGACGTTCCCGAAAGACCAAAAGAATACAGGCCACGCACCGAACGGCAAAAACTCATGGAAGCCCTAAAAGAACGATTTCACTTTCACCTTAACGAAATAAAAGGACGTCCTGAATATTGCCGTTCGGGTGAAGAAGACCCGTTTAACATCACAGGATACAAGCCCGTTGACGAATACGCGGTAAACTCAATCATTAATGAGTTAGACCGTGAAACCGACTTAAAAAGGGTTTCTGCCGATGTAATTTTTAGTATTCTAAACTCCGATTTTGTGCCCCTGTATCACCCTGTCAAAGCCTACTTTCGTTCGTTTGAAAAATCCGAATGGTGGAAGAAAACGGAAGGTACAAGGCACATTGACGCATTGGCCGCCACCTTGCAAACGCCCAATCCGAAAGTGTTTGCATTGTCTGTGCAACGCTGGATGACTTCGAGCGTTTCACAGGTCTTTGAGGGCAACGATGTACTAGGCAAGAACCAAACGGCAATCGTACTGTGTAGTGACGCCCACGGAATCGGAAAAACGAGTTGGATTAGTGCGCTTTGCCCAACTTGTTTAAAAGTAGATTACTATTTTCAGGGTAAAGTTCGTGATTTGGATTCAAACGAAATGCCTACTTTACTTACAGAAAAGTTTATTATCAACATTGATGACCAGTTCCACAACTTAGTACGAAAAGATGATAATACCATGAAAACGTATATCTCACATGGTAAGATTACTATAAGACGTACTTACGCGCGTTACTACCAAGAACTACCACGTTTGGGCAACTTCATAGGTTCTATAAATGGTAATGCTTTTATGAGTGATGAAGTACAACGTAGATATTATCCGTTTGTCGCTTTGGGCGTGGACTGGCCGACACTGAACACCATTGACGTCGATTTTGCATGGATGGAAGCCTACAAAATTTACAAGCTGTACAAAGAAACTAGGGACGAAAAATACCGCTATTGGTGGACACCCGAAGACATTGAAAAGCACTTTGGAGATATGGCAGACTTTAAACAGAACTCACAGGAATTTGAACTTTTCATACAGTACTTTGAGCCTTGCCGATTTGAAAGCGATCCTGGTGAATACATGACCAATGCAAATATTCTTGCAGAACTCACATACTTGTCAAAAGCCAAGAACCTGTCTGATAAAAAATTGGGTTCGGCACTCAAACGCCTAAAATGTTTTCAGACGAAAAAGAAAATTAACGGTGGGTCGGCTCAGGTCTATAGAGTCAAAAAACGAGACTTAGAAGACTTCCAAAACCAATTAAACGAAGTGGGTAAATATGCCCCCAAACAAGGAAACATTTTTTAATTTATAACCAATCAATCACAATGCAACAAATTCAAGTAACAGGACATTTGGGCAAAGATGCCATTATCCGAATTGCCAACGGAAAAGAGTTTTTGACCTTTAACGTTTGCGCTACCGATGGCTACAAAAACCAAGCTGGCGAACGCGTAGAAACTTCTACATGGTATTCGTGTTCTTATCAAAAAACGGCTTTAGCCCCCTATTTAAAGAAGGGTGATAAGATAATGGTACAGGGAGAGTTAAAGGCAAAAATCTACCTCAATGACCGACGAGAAAGCCAACTTGATTTATCGGTTTCAGTGACCCGCGTAGAGTTGTTTACAAAGAAAGTGGAAGCCGAAACCGAGGAATAAGAATCAAAATCCTACATAGCCCCTAAATGCTAAGGGGCTATACCCTATAAAAAAATATATCTACCACTATTTGATATTCCAAAATCTATTTTGCACGTTTGCAGTCCCCAATGAATACTTTATTACATACTTAATCTTGTTACGGATATGCTTAAAAACGTGCTTAAAAAGAAATTGCCGCTGCAAACGGGTGGAAGTCCCGAAGCTTCTTGTTTTACCGTAACTGGTAAAGTAGTCGTTGGGGGTGACAGCGGTATATTATTAACAATCAAACATTTACTGCTATGTGTGCAATCCCCAACGACGCAAGCGCAAAAACAAACCGCATTGATGTAGATACCCGTATTGGGTATATGCTTTACAATCTACTGGAATTTTACCCTCCCGATGCCATTAGGAAGGTTCTTAGCAAAACCCTTTTAATGGCAATGCAATCGGAAAGATTCGATGAAGTGCCATCTACGGAACGAACCGAAATTGCCTTTGTCTTTCAAAGTATCCAAGAAGTTTTTGATATGGCCGACGATGCTACTTTCAGAGACGTTTAAAAAAAAGCCCCTCGTTAGTGAGGGGCTTTTTTTATACTACAAATCTAAGAACTTCACTCATTCTTATGGCTACTGGGTAGGCAATGCCAAAAACCCCTAGATTGATTTCTACAATGTAAAAAGGTGTTTTAACCCCTTCATTGTTTATGAGTGTAATTTCTCCCAACCAAGTGGTAGAAATCGTTTGCCCCTTCTTAAACGTCGCCGTAGGCTTGCTAAAGTCTGGCACCCAATCACCATTATAATTTGGGGAGATATAAGCCGTAGTGCCCTCTTTGGCGGCTACAAACTTATAATTCTCTAATGTGGTTTGAGGCGTAGCCTTTTTCCTTAGTAGAAAAGCAGCCGCCACGCCTCCTAAAAGTAAAGCGGCTTTGGTTTTATTTTCCATGAGTAACTTTTTATGTTGATGAATACAACAAAGTTACCCTTTTATCTTGTCAGTTGCGTACTTCTGCAAAGGCCATTTGTAACGTTTATTGTCCCTGACCAAGTAAGCGGGAATACCTCTTTAGTTCTCGCCGTAAAACTATACGCTCCTTCGGGTAGTGTTACGGTAACAAAGCCGTCAGTACCACAGTCAGGCGCGCTATTTACAGTCCTGTATTTAGTATTTGTACCCCTTAGTGAGCCATTAATATAAATATCTATGTTTCCCCTGTCTCCTATCATTGTCCAAAAAATGAAACTTCCCGTAGTTGGGATACTGGTTATTTTTACACTCTGGCTAAACGTGCTTTTCCCTCCTTCACCTTCTGCTGTCAGGGTTACGTAATAAGTTCCATTGTCTCTAAAGCTATAGGTGGGGCTGTGTTCAATAGAACTTCTTCCATCACCAAAATTCCAATTAAATCGGGTTGCGTCAGTACTAAGGTTTAAAAACTTGATGGATGCCCCATTTCTGTTTGCTCCTTCTTCTCTAAACTCAAATCTTGCAACTGGTGCAGGCGGAACGTCTTTAGCGCATCCAACTAAAAAAAGTACAAAAACTGAAAGTGTTGTAAAATGCTTCATTGTCTGTGTTGTGTAGTTATGGCTTGTGAAGCCCAAACCTACAAAAAAGCACAAAAACGGCAAAAATAGGGCGGGTGGTAGGTAAAAAGTGGTAAGGTGGTAGGTTATTCCTCTTATTTACTTGCAACCTTCGGATATTATGTCCGCTAAAGAAAAAGGACTCGTTTTCAGGCGATTACGACAAAGGCATTTTTTTTGATGTTTTTTTCCCCTTTTTACTTACAACTTTCTACCACCTAAAGAAAAAGTAAGAAATTATTAAGCGGTAGCGGTTTTTGGGTGGTAGGTAGGGTGGTAGATGGTGGTAGGTAGTGGCAAGTAAAAACGCCAAGGTGGTAGGTTGCAAGTAAAAAACCCAACTTTCTATTTATTTTCAATATCTTTTCAGTGTATTCTTGCCGTAATTTCACAAAAAAAGGCACATATACAGTGCCTAGCAAATAGAAAAAGTACCACAAAAAAGCCCGCCCCGTCCTTTTTCTTTAGCGGATTAAATACCCTTCAATAGTTCCGAAACCTTTTTTGGACGTCCCAACGCGTCAATAATACCGTCAACCTCACGCGGGCTATACTTTTGTTTGTGTCCTTTTAAATCTATGCCCCTACTAAGGCACTCTTTCCGAAAAGCTGGAGCAGAAAGACCGTAAAAACTGGCAATGTCGGTCAACATCAAAAATGCAGAATTGGCAGAATCGAAAGCCATTGTAAAGGATTGGTTCAGATTGGTTGGTAAAGATACCCCGTGCTTGACAACTATACAAGTCTTGTAGTACGTTTGAGGCATGGCTTTCACAACCAACATATCTGCGTTAAACTTCACGGCTCAAATCAAAGCCGCCGCAAACGGCCAACCGTTTGCCGCGTGGAATATGCAGTCATTTGAAGGACTAAGAGACTTATTCCTTAACTGGATTTACAACCTAAACACCACGGGCAAAACCGAAAAACAGCGGGAGTTTGGGACAGACTTCCGACGTAGCCCTGTTTCAAACTTTACCATTGAAGAAATCTGTTTGTTATGGATTTTGGTTCAAGACCCTGCCTATTTGGGGCTAACGGAATCATGGGCAGACGATTTCTATTTGAAAATTTATCAACGTGCCAAATTTAACGTTGCGGTCACGGAGCGTAAAACATTCCTTTCAAACGAATTGGAATCCTATAAAACGCTTTCGGCGGAACGTCCTGACGGCATTATTAACAAAGCCCCTGACCCGAACGCATCAAACCCCACAAAAGGCAATAGCACTACCAACGGCGGCACGTCTAGTTTTAGCCTCTGGGAGAGCGTCAAAGCAGCTTTTCAAAGCCCTTTGGTTTGGTTACTGTTTGCTTACTCATTTTACACAATCATAAAAAAACGCCGTCGCAAAGATGACTAACAAAATTTTTGTTGCCTTTCTGCTATTCATTGGCTTTTGGGCTTTTCGGTTGTGGGTCAAAATCACCGCCGTTCAACGTTTCAACTACCGTTCATTACTACCGCGCAACATTCGTTTTGAAAAGGGTGCGTTAAAGTTTGAACTTGAAATGGTCATCGTAAACCCA
Source organism: Runella sp. R5_40 (assembly GCF_057652295.1). Lineage (NCBI taxonomy): Bacteria > Pseudomonadati > Bacteroidota > Cytophagia > Cytophagales > Spirosomataceae > Runella > Runella sp. R5_40. The sequence continues at coordinate 122,631 of NZ_JBYFCH010000009.1, forward strand.
ACCGTCGAGCGTGTTACCGTCGATGGGCTAGACCTTGACGTTTACATAGGAAAGGTACTCATGGGGAAAGCGGTCATTTTTCGCCCTGTCACCATCGAACCCTACACCGAAACGACTCTACAAACGTCGGTAATTATGGGCGTTGATACCCTACTCACGGTCATACCTGACATTCGACTTGACGCAAAAACAGTATCAGTAAAGTTCGACGGCGTAGTGAGGGCTTACGGCCTTACAGCCCCCGTCAACCTAAGTTACGCGCTTTCAATCCCAAGACTTTTCTAAGATGGACTATCAATTTATTTACAACACGGCAGGCGACGCGGTAGGGGTCGAAATTGACAACGTTTTGTACAAAATCGTTGGGGTCGAATACAAACAAAACGGCCAAAAGACGGCAGTAACTACGGCCAACGCCCGAACGCCCACACAGGCCGAAATACAGGCGTTAGCACTGCAAAAGGCGGGTTCGCTTGATACGTACATTTTCAACAACGCATCAAGTACGGGCGTGCAAACAGTCAAAACACAGGAGAAAAACAGCTTTTGGGAGGGGTTCACAGCCGACAAAGTTTTTACGGGGATTGTTTCGGCGGTCACGTCAATCTTTGGCAATAAGTCCCAAACCCAAACGGTTGACCCTTCCGTGTATGGTACAAACCCCTACATAACCCCCGCACCCCAATCAAACAACAACTACCTAATTATCATCGTAGTTGCGGCTTTCTTCCTATTCTTTTTCAAGGGAGACAAAAAGAACAACTAAGCACAAATTTTCACTTCATCAACAATAAACCAATTTTTTAAAATGGCAAAGTTAATTCGTAACGTCGGTAAATACCCGGGTCTCAATGGTACGGCGGTGATTTACTTGGCAGAAGACGACGCACAACGCAAGTTTCTTCTAAACTTTGAATCTTCAAGTAGTGACCCCGCCGTGTTGGGAACAGCGAAATTTATGCCGCGTTCAACCATGGAATCGGCCATCGTTTCAGGCAACGGGGCATTTATCGCCAAATCGGTGGCTTATGCTGACTTGTTAGACACCCCATCGACGGGGCTTTTGGACGCCTCGAACAACGTAACGGTATCAAACGCACGTCAAGGCGGTGGCGCTTACAAACGCGTGTGGGATACTTCAATTGTCTTGTACGCCATCATTGGTGAAGGCTATGCCACCGTACCAACCGATACGTCGATTGTTGCAAGTGCTAGTGACGTAGCAACGTGGAAAGCAGGCGCAACGCTCAAAACTGGTACGGATGAAACTACGACCACTACCACCGACACAGGGATTCTTTCATCGGCACGTACTTTCATTGACGACGTCGTTGATTATGTCAACAAAAACCCGCTTATCGGTGGCCTTATGATTGCAATCGTTTTGTACTTCTTTCTCAAACTGCTTTTCGGTATTGACCTTTTGGTTGAACTTGGTTTGAAAAAGAAATCAAAGAAAAAAGGCCGATAGCCGTACCATAATCGGGTAGTTTCTTAAAACTGAAATCACAAAACAAAAACTTACTACAATGGCTAAAATGAAGAAATTCCCAAAGCAACCGAAGGCAACCGCTTCGCTTTCTACTTGGGAGAAGTATAAGAAAAAGTGCGACGAAATCGCAAAGTTTAATGCGGGTCTTACTGCCGTAAAAAAGAAAAAGGAGGCCATTAAAAGTGGCGTTCAGAAGCAAAAAGACAAACAAAAATAGTCCGCTTCCTTCCCTCACTTCATCAGCAAACATAGGGGTAGGCGACTAACCTACCCCTACAATCTAACGCAACTATGGATGAATTAATCAACTTTCTGCTTCGCAATAAGTCAACACATTTTAACATCAAGGACGCACAAAAACGCCGTGTTGCCTACCATGAGGGGACAAGCAACGATGAAGCCATAGAAGCAGTAAAAAACGAGTATCCCGAACTAGCCCAAGGCAAATACGTACTGACGGCATGGAAAGGCGTCGGAAAAAGTGCAGCAATTGACAAAGCGTTCCAAAAGGGCGAAATAGAAACTTTATTCCCCAATACAAACATGAGTGGTTTTAGTCAACAATCGGGCAACAATAGCATTCAGGCAATGTTACAGGCCGAACGCGAAAAAGGCCGTCAGGAGGCACTTGTCGAGGTGCGTATAATGAAAATAGAAGAGTTCCTTAACGACCGTATCAGGCCGATTTTGAAGGCATTGGAGGAACTGGCAGAACTCGACATCAAAACGCTTCGTGAAGGGATTGAAGCCCTAAAGAACGACGACCCCGAAGACGATGAAGACGCTATCGAAAAACTAGAAAAGTTTGAGCGAGGGGCGAGGGTTGTAAAGTCGCTCATGTCAAAATCTGCTTAATACCCAATCAACTTTTACACTATCAACACTACAACTATGCCAAGCCTTTTTAAGAAAAAGAAACCCGCCGCAAAAATGACGGTAGTACGTCCCGAAAACGAAAAAGTTGAATACGATTTCGAGACCGAAAAAAAAGAATGTATTGAAGCTCTTGTGCAACTGGTAGGCGAACAAAACGCCGCCGAGGGCTTGCACTTCATCAAGACACAGTGCCAAACTGACCCACAGTTTGTAAAAATGATTTTTGACCCTGAAAAACGCGCACAGTTTCAAGGCATTATGACCACGTTAAGCCCTCAAAAACTATTGGGCGGTATTGCTGAGAAATTCGCAGGTATCCTTTAGTCCTATGTCACTATTCCAAAACATTTCCGAGGGGGCGGCAAAAGCCTCGAAAAACCGAAAGGTCGTTACGGTCATTATCGTACTGGCGTTGGTGTACCTCATTCGTCAAGAAATCAGAAAGAAGGTACAAGCCGACGAGTACGACGCCCTTGCAACGAGTCAAAACGCCCAATTAGCCTATCAGATTCGACAGGCTTGCAACCCCTACGGGAGTGTTTTGGGATACTCTCTAATTGACGCCGACGGCACGGACGAACAGGTTCTTTTTGTGATTGCCTCACAAATTACGGACTGGAAAGGGGTTCAAGACTCGTATTTCAGGCTGTACAACGAGTCGCTAGTCTCACGACTTGAAAACGAATTGCAGGGGGATTTTCAAAAGTTCATTGAATCAATCCCTAAGAACCCAACCACCACAGGCGGGACGGGCACAGGTAGCCCCGTAACAAACTATTTGGGCTACAAAGTTTGGACAAGGGTCGAAATGAACATCTACGAAAAAGACAACCCGACTAAGATTGCCAAAACGCTACAAGCCAATAAAATCATTGGTGATTGGGCTGGCGAACAACTTGTAAATGGGGTTGCCTACGTGATAGTTCGGAATGATTTCCTATGGTGGACTGATTACTATTTGGCTAAGAAGTCCAATGTAAAATTTGTAAAACCTTAATTTCAAATGCGCACAATTATTGCAGATAAAGACACGCAAATTTTCGACTCACTGACCAACGAGAAAGTAGAAGTCGTAAAAGTAGGCGATGAAATTGGAATTGAAGCCGATGCACCGCTAAAAAGAAAAGTTGGGGCTATTGTCCGAACTGTAACGGAAGTGTATCGACGTGACGTAAACAAACGCGGCGAAAACGTGCACCGTTTCTTTTGGTTTGTTCCTTCACAGAAAGCAAAACCAACTGCCGAAAATGACCCCGAGTAGCAACGCCCGCGCCTTCATCAAACGGGAAGAAACGGGAGGGAAAGCCCCCGCTTTGCGAGCATATCCCGACGGAAAAGTGAACGGGGTGCAGGTGTATAGCATTGGCTACGGAACGCAGTTTTATGAGGATGGGACACGCGTAAAATCGGGCGACGTGATTACGGCAGAAAAAGCCGAAAGTATGTTTAATGCCGCCGTAAACGAGGCAGGGGCAGCAGTAAGCCGAAACGTAAAAGTTTCTCTAAATCAAAACCAATTCGACGCCCTTACCTCATTTTCTTACAATATTGGAAGCGGTCGTTTTGCGGCTTCACAGGTGGTAAAAAACGTCAATGCACAGGCAAGCACCGCCACTTTGGGCGGTATTTGGAAAAGTTCTTTTGTCACTTTTGAAGGCAAGTTTTTGCAAGGACTTGCAGACCGTCGTACCCGTGAATTTGCTTTATACAGCACTCAAACGGGGATTGTTGCAAACACAAATCTTTGGTTAATTGGAATCCTGGGCTTTGCCCTCTATCGTCGCTCACAATGAGACAATTTTCTGAACTATCGGACAACGCAAAAAATCGGGTATTGACTGAGTTTGTCACGGGCAGACTCACTTTTTCGGAAGTGGAAAGCCTTAACAACGTGGATGCCGAAAGCCTTAAATACGCCCTAACCGATTTCGTGTTCCAACGTTGGCAAGAATTTCGGCCATTGCCGCCAACGCCCGAAAAGGCCAAAGAAACAATGACAGAACGACTAAGAAAGATTTGGGTTCGTTTTCGTTGTTCGTTTGCCTATGACGTCAGCAAAATCTTTGTGCTTTGTGCATTGTTGATGTTCGCTTTTGTGAATATCCCGCGCTGGTTAAGCCATAATTTTCAGATTGACCCCCTATCCAACATTTACATTTCTAACGGCTTCACAGCCCTGTATTACTTAGTATTTGCCCTACTTGGAATTAGTTTGATATTGTTGTTTTTGGACAGGAAATCATACATGTACCTGAACCCGTCCGAACGAACAACCCCGGATTACTTAAGCGAGTTGTTTCAAGCCAAACCCCTGTTACGATGCGTTCTAATTCCATTCAAGTACTATTTCTATTTGTTACTATTTGTGCTTTTGTTAATGTACACGGGCAAGGGACTGGTTCCCGAATAGACAGCGTTTTTTTTGTCGCAGAACGCTACGTAAACACCTTTGAAGCGACCAACCGAAACGACGGCGAAGTGTTCGATTACTTCCGAGGCTTTGCAGGCGATGGAATCAACAAGATGAAGTTCGGGGGCAAACAGTTGGCACATTGCGGCTTTGCGGTCTATGCGATTTTTTACGAAGCAGGGTATAAGTTACCCGTGAAGGAATGGGGGAGAGCAAAGAGTTTTGCAGACTGCAAATTAGTGACCAATGTAGGTAAAGCGTATGCCGTTGGACTGGACAAAGTAAAGCCCGCCAACATCGTCGTTTACCAACCCTTAAAAGGATGGTTTTCAAGCTACCACACTGGAATCCTGAAAGAGAAATACGCCACTTATGCGACCGTGTACGAAAGTAACACAAGCGCGAAAAGTAGCGTTTACAAGACCCAAAACCGTAACGATGGATTTTACCTCAAAATCCGCCCCTACTGGATAATGTGGAAAGTGGTTGATTGCCTTTGCGACGCCACGCCATCAGACCCCAAAAAAGTACAAACCTTAAAAAACAAATACCTCAAAAACTTTAAACCAAACAGAAAATGAAAAACAGCACCGAACTTTTGCGTTTCATTTCCAGACTAGCACAAGCCATTTTGAAGAGCCTGCAAGACCGTAAAATGAACTTTCGTGACTTACCTAATTTCTTGCCGTTGTTGCCCCTTATTCGTCCCGCTTTCGAGGACATTCCCGACGCATGGGACGAGTTCCGACGTATGACCGACGAAGACCGAGAGGCATTACAAATAGTAATGATTGATGAACTTGGTTTAAACCCCGACGACAGCCGAGCCAAGGCGTTGGCAGACAATGCCATTGACGCGGCACTAAGCCTAATAAAATTCGTCGTTTCATTGCGGCGCGTAGTTGAATAGTTGAGTGTAAACAAAAAAGGCTTTCAACTCGAAAGCCTTTTTATTAACCCCTTATCAGTATGTCAAAAATTGGAAAATGGCTAAAAAAACAACCCAAAAGGCGTTTACTCTTTTGGGCTTTGGTGGTTGTATTTGGCTTGTGGATGTATCGCCGATACAACAGCATGAAAACGCCATCGGCACGGGTAGGAACTGGTTCGTTAGAAAACCGAGTGTTTGACCCCAATCGGGTGTATAAAATGATTATGCTCACCGATACGTCACTATGGGAACAACGATACAACGTCATTGCCGCCAATGGGTTTGACACGGTTCAGTTGGTTGTCCCCTACTCCGAGACCTACAACGGCAATTTTGATTTTTACACTAAACTGGCAAACTATGCCGCAAGTTTGGGGCTAAACATCGTATTGAAAACATGGATTAGGATTTCTAACCCAATGCTTTACAGTGAGTTTTCAGATAGTGACTTAGCCAAAAACCAAAGCGGTACGGCTTTGAATAATTCAGGCTTTACGCTGTCTTTTAATTCGCCCAAATGGTCAAAGGTGTACGACTGGATGCGAAAGGTAAAAGTGGCCTTTCAGCCCTTGCAGGATGCGGGGTACATAGTGGCACATTTCCCGACAACGAATGAAACACAAGAATTTGGCTATTCTTTAGATAATCAAGGGGATTGGTCACAAGCAGAAACCAACGGTTCGGGAGGGCTTAACCAAACGCGGGGTATTGCTTACATGAATTACCAAGCCAATCAGTTACGAGAAAAGTTGCACACGATAGCCAACATTTTTGCAGGCTGGCGTAATGGTTTTGACGCGGGTAGTTTTTACTATGATTTCCACAAGTGGGCAGGCTCTTACAACTTCGAGTTTATCGCAGACCATCCCGAAATATGGTTCATAAAAAACAATCCAATGAACGACGGCACGGTACGTTTTAACGGGGCTTTGTGCTACGATTGGAAACGTAGAAAAGCTAAATACTTTTCGGCAGAATACACCAATAGCCCTGATTCTACGACCGCTCAGACGTTGGCCGAAAATCACACACAAATGATTTTGGACGGGTGCAACCTCCTTTCTTTTGCCTTCCACTCTCCCGACTCTAACGGTTCAGGGGCAGCGTTCCAAAAGGCGATTGAAGTTAAAAATATCCTGACGTCAAACGGCCTTTGGAATAGTAACGTAAAGACCCCAAGCAAGTCAGGCGAATTTGTATATACGTTGCAAGAACTGTTTGACAACGGGCATACAGCGGTTTTAAATTCATTCAATACCAACCCTCAAAGAGCGGTAAGAATCGCATATTAATAATGGCAGAGAGACGAAGCGACTACTACAACAACATTGGCCGTTCTGACGGTATTGGCTACAATCCTAACGCCGTAAATGTTTTGTGGCTTGCCGACGAACTGACAGCATTTAAGTACAACGAATCTGATTTTGGTACGAAGGAAAATTATTATTTGTGGCTCAAAGCTCAAGCAGAAAATAATATCCTAGTGTTGCTACAAACCTTATACAATTTAGGGGAGCAAGCAGGCAATACAAATACCCAAATTGGGGCTTATGTCCTTGCTGGAAGTAGCGTTTTAGCCAAAACAGGCGTTTCAACGCTTGCAGCCTCTATTTTGGCAGGAGCTGGCACATTGTTGACTTTCTTAGAAAGAAAGCAAAAAAACTCCGAACTAGAGCTGATAAAAAAGCAGGTTGAACAGGTTAAAAACGAACTTGTAAAACAAAAGCAAATCTATGACAATGCCGTTGCTGAACTTGCATCCATCAGAAATCAGAGGATTGTTTTTGGGTTGATTATCGCTTTTGGGTTATATCTACTCACAAAAAAACGCAAATAAAATGGCATACGTAGCAAACCCACGGGGCGGGGCTACCCGCGATTATTACAGCGTCCCCAAAGTCGCCGTAGATGACCCAAAAGAGTATAACCCTTATGACCCCAATTTAGAATTGGATAGCAACCAGTACAAAGCCTATACTGATTCGTTGTTGTATGCTGTATTGTTCTATGCGGGTTTTAAATTTTTGAGCAAACTTAAAGAAAGGATTTAATGAAAAAGGGAGTCTTATTTCTGCTGTTAATCTTGTTTCTTATTTGGCTATACAGAAAAGAAAAAAACAACTCTGTACCACAAGTAAAAGAAACAATTCCAACCCCTGAAACGAAAATAGTTTACGTTTCAAACGAACTACCTACAAGTGGGTCAATTGTCCACAAAGAATTTTCATTCACTGGATTGACCGACCAAACGTTCACTCACAACCTTGCCCGATTTGTTCATGCAACTGTAATTGTAGGAGGGGAACAAGTGGATGTACATGTCAGTTATCCCGACCTAAATACGGTTAGGATACAGTCAAATTCACCAATTACGGGAACGCTAATCATTCACTAAATTTTAAAACAAAAAAATGGCAAAAAGTAGATTTTTCGACCTTGTACTTGAAGCAGGTGCAGCAATTATAAACCTTCGACTTCCAAACGCGGCGGCAGCTCCTGCAAGCCCCTACGCTGGACAAATTTACTTCGATACTGTTACGAAGAAATTTATGGGTTGGAATACGACGTCATGGGTGGATTTGTCGCAGATTATTACAGGCGCAACAACCATTAAAGGTGAGATTTCAAACGCAAATACCAACCCCGCCTTCCCAACCTCCCCCGCTACTGGTGATATTTACTTCGTAACTACCGCCCCTGGAACGGTTGGGGGAATTGAAGTAGAAATTGGCGACCAGTTGATTCGTGGTACTTCAAGCTGGTTTGTGCTTCAAGCCAACACGATGGCGGCAAGTGAAACCCGTGCGGGGGTCATAGAGTTGGCTACCCAAGCGGAAGCAAACGCAGGTACTGACGCTACGCGGGCTTTAACACCTGCAACACTTTTAGGCTATTTGTCCAACTTCTTTTATTCGCGCCGCGTCGCTCAAACCATCACGTCTTTGGCTGCCAACACGGCAACAAACGTAACGCACGGCTTAAACCTTGCAACACCTATTGTACAGGTTTGGCAAGGAGGGGATGAAATAGAATTGTATGTACAGAGTGTTTCCGCCAATGTTATTAGTGTAACCTCTAATACTGCCCTATCAAACGTTACCGTTGTAGTCGTTGCTTAATCACCATTCGGGCGTACTTTGTTGAAATGTACGCCCGAATAAAAAGCTCATAACAATGAAAAGAAAACAATTTGTCAATATCGCTTTGTTGGGCGGTAGCCTTATAGAGAATTTACGCCCCGATGTTTTGGCCAATGCCCCCGCAAATCCAAACACGGGGCAAATTTATTTTAACACGGCTGACCAAAAATTTTACGGCTGGAATGGGACTCAATGGGTCAATTTCTCATCCCCAACCAAGTTTACGCCTGAAATGTTTGGAGCGTCAGGAAATGGAACAACCAACGACCTAACAGCCTTTAATACTATGTTTTCGGCTGTAACAAATGGTGTTATAGAGTTTACAGCGGGTAAAAATTACCGCCTAAATGGTACGGCTACAATTGTGGCCAACGGCGATGCAAGCAGCAATTTAAAGGTGATTGCTTACGGCGCGAAAATTACTACTACCAATGCGGATACTGTACCAGTACTGAAAATAGACAATACAAAGCGTTTAAACATAGAAGGTTTGGAGGTTGCGGGTACAGTCGATTTTACGGGAATGTGGGAAAGTTCGTTTACTGATTGTAATCTAAAAGATTTGCGCTTTGGGGTAGGCGATACCGCTGGTGATGTTTTCGACGAACATTATTGGAATCGTTTTACACGTTGCCGAGCGCGTACCCTTCACGTCTATACTGGAACATTAGGCGGAGACTATACGGAGTTTAACAGTATTGTATTTGAGTCCTGTTTATTTTGGCAAGGCGACTACTTTATGAAGGTGTACGGCACGGCAAATTTACAGGGCGTGTACTTCAATCAGTGCGACATAAGTTATCAGACCACGGGAAAACTTTTGATTGAGTCCCAAATAAATGATGGTTCGTTAAACTTTCACGGCTGTTATTTGGACGACGAAACAGGTTTTCCAACTGACACGAAAGGGATAAACATCAATGTTACAGGAGCGTCAAATATTCCCAATAGCGCTAACGTTCAGAACTTTGCTTTAAAAGAAGGCTCACGCTCAACGACTGATACACTAAGCGGCGTTAGACAGGGAAGCCGTTCGCCTATGTCTGTACTCAACCTTGTGAAGAATGGAGATTTACGCCATGGGCTTTCACAAATTAAAGTAAGTGCAGGACTTACTGCAGCAATGGTAGCGGGGGCGGGTTATTATGGAAACTTTTTGCGTATAACTGGAAATCAAAATCTTACAACTGATTTTGATGCCATTCCCGCGCCTTACACGGGCTGGTACAACGTTACAGCGATTGCAAAAAATACGGGCAATACTCAGATTATTACCGCCAACGTCGTGAACGGTTCTGAGGTTCTTTACAATCCTGTTTCTTTTCCTTCTAGTACTGAATTTGTGGTTAGTTCTTGTCATGTGTACCTAACACAAGGGCAATTGTACAAGCTAAGAATTTACCTACAAAACGGTGTAGCAAATACGTTGGATTTTTCCTATGTTGCTTTAAGTTTTGGCAAAACGGGGCTATTAGGGTTATCGGCTCACCCTGACGCGTTAAAAGATATTACAATTGCAGCAACTGACAGCCCAATTAATTTATGGCAAAACGGAGACTTTGAAAGTCCAACTTTACCCGCAACGCTTGTCGGTAACGGTGCATTAATACAAGATAGTTGTACAATTGTCACCGACGCGGCCAATGACCAAACTGGGAACACAAAACTACTACGCTACAATCCTGTAACAAGTGCCGATTTTCCATCTTTGTCATTTCTTCTTAACACTCGTTTTTTAGGTAGTGCAAAGCAAATCGGGAAAGTAACGCTAACGATGCGTTGTAAGCCCATCGGCGGTTTTGTCAACTTTGTGCTTAATACTGGCGGTACTGATTCTTACTTTACGCCTGTGTACACCCTCAATGCGTGGAATACTTTCAGGGTAACAATAGATGTACCAAGTAACGCTACCAAAGTAGATTTTAAGGTGCAAATGGCAGGGGCTGGAACGGCTAAAGACCTGTACATTGACGCTGTTACAATGACATTAGGCAATGTGTCACTCCCGTGGACTCCTTCGCCTTTGGATGTAACTACCGCAAGCGTAATAGATGATTTCAAAATAAATGTTCGCTCTTTTGGTGCAATTGGGAATGGTACTGCAAATGACACATTAGCGATACAAAGCGCGTTAAATGCGGCACAGTCTGCTGGAAAAACAGTGATTGGAAACAAAGGGGATATTTACCTTTTGGGTATTCAGGGCACAAAAAACTTTATGACATCGTCAGTGACGGGTTTGCCATTTTGCATTGAAGTACCGACAGGCGTAAAATTAGACTTACAAGGTTCAACCTTGAAAAGTCTTAGTGATGCTGTATTACTGTCAAATAAACAATCATCCACTGAATCCGACATTGATATTGAAGTACGAAATTGTGTTCTTGATGGGGGGGGAACACTCCTAAGCTCAAAGCCTCTAATATTTTTCTACGGAGTTACAGGGTTTAGATTTACGGACATTATAGCCCAAAATTCAACACACTTACTAAGTACTTTTACGAACTTAACAAAAGCACATTTTGACAATCTAACGGCAAAAAACATTGTTGGTAATGCGTGGCAATTTGGGTTGCCAACACCAAACCAAGAAGTCCGTGATTCATATATTGGTAAAGTATTTTCTTTTGATGTTACGCCCGAATCAGAGCCTATATTTCCCGGTAGTCCATTTATCGGGAATTTAATCAGATGTACGGTTGATTTAATATTTGCAAGAAATGTGGGTTCTGGTGCCAAAATACAGCAAGGGAGCAAGGACATAGTAATTTCAAAGGTAGATATTAAAACTACCAATAGTTCAGGTCTTAACTCAGGTTTTAAAATTCAAGGAACAAGCACGGAAAAAGTAGAAAATGTAGTTGTTGATTTGGTGAAAGCCATGGAACAAAAAGGTACAGGCTTGTTTGTTGAAAATGCAAAGAATGTAAGGGTTAACTCTTATATTGGATATGGCAATGCAATAACTGGGGAGTATCCAGATATTTGGTTGGCAGGTGATAACGTTGGCATTGGTCAAGCAACTTCAATAAATTCAGGGGGTACGGGTGTTTTAGTACGTGCAGACGCTCAAAACTATTACATTGGAGAAGCAAATATTACTGAATGTGGGGTAGCTGTAAATTCATCGGCGGTTTTTCTGAGTGATGCAAGTAAAGGCACAATTAATAGTATAGTGGCTACTGACAACCGGGCCACAAAAAAAATGCAATTTGGTTTGAATATTTCAGGAGCAAACTGTAAAGGCTTTTGCGGAAATCTGGTAGTGAATGGCCTAGCAGATTCTTCATGGTTGGCATTTATGGGCGCTAACTCTTACGGTTTTGGTAATCTTTCTTTGACTACTGCACAAAGAAATGACATGATAATTCCAACGTCCGGGCTAAGGTTATTCAATAAAACTACAAATCAATACCAGTATTATAACGGTAGTACATGGGTATCGTATTAGAATAATATTTGGTCTGACAAATAAAAAAGACCCTCAAAGAGCCACGGCCACCGCAGGAGCAGGCGCCCATCAGGTTCGATGAGGGTCTTTTTGTGTGTTTTATGCAGAATTTTATTCTGTAAATAGACTTGTCCGTAAAATGTAAAATAATAGCAGATATAAGAGCCTGGACACTCACATATCTGACAAAAGCGTGAATGGCCCTAGTTTTGTAACACTTGCAAATTCACAATCTAAGAGGTAAATTTGTGAACAATCGAGCAATAATAACGGTCGCCGAATCACAATGTTAGTACTATCTTTATTTAGTGGAATCGACCTTTTAGGCAAAGGTTTTCAACATAACGGGTTTTGTGTTGTAAGCGCGGGAGATATTATTTTAGGTCAAGACATAAGAAACTTTCGTTCTATGCTGGGAAAGTTTGACGGTGTAATTGGCGGCTCACCATGTCAGGATTTTTCACGAGCTAGACGAACCGAACCCACTGGATACGGTTTAGAAATGTTGGCCGAATTTGAGCGCGTTGTCCGTGAATCCCAACCTAAGTTTTTTCTACTCGAAAATGTCCCTAACGTGCCTCAAATTTCGGTCGATGGATACCAAGTACAACGTTTTTTTCTCAATGCAAACGAAGTAGGAAGCGCACAGAATCGACATAGATACTTTCAGTTTGGGACAAAAGAAGGTTTACTTATTCACGTGCAAAGACAATCAAAACCTAAAATGTCTGAAAAATGCGTAACGGCTACCGAAGGCAAGCGAAGTAATTACAGAACATGGGAGGAAGTTTGTAAACTTCAAGGCATTGAAAATGAATTTGATTTGCCCGACTTGACCAAAGCTGGAGCCTACAAAGTAGTGGGTAACGCCGTTAATCTGAACGTTTCAAAGGCCATAGCCCTAGCAATTAAACACGTACTTTCTTCCCCTACCCCGCCAACCTTTCAAAGTGCAAAAACGTGTGGGTGTGGTTGCGGCCAAATTTTACAAGGTTGGAAAAAAACCGCTACCGACGCTTGCAGAAAAAGAATAAGCCTAAAACGTGAAGCGCCTGGCACTAGCAAAGGCAGCTGATTCACACTTTGTGAACGATCTGTAATTTGTATCCCTGGTACATTCACAATTCTACCATACTTCCTTTAATTCTTCATTTTGCATCGAAACCCCTAAAGAGCGTAAATAAGTGTCCGTTTCTTCAAGGCTACTATGTCTCAAAAGCCCTTGTAACTTTCTAGGGTTTACTCCCGCTTCAATCGCCCTGCACGCCCCTGTATGTTTCCATGAGTAAAGGGTATATCCGTAGGTTTCTAGCCCTGATTGCCTTAAAGCTACCGTATGTCGGTTGTACGCGTAATTTTCTGAGCATTGACCTTTGCCTATCCAAGTTAGCAGTTTCCCAAATAGAAAGTTGTTAGATGGGGGAATGTTACCAATTAAATCCAAAAGCGATTTATTGATAGGCACCGTTTGGGTCTTCTTATTTTTTGCAATTGCTCCTTTTATGGTTATAGTCTTTCTTTTTAGGTCAATGTCTTTCGGTGTCAATTGCCTAATTTCCCTAGGACGGATAAAAGCACAATAAATGAAACGAGTAAAAAGGAACAAAACGGGGTCATTTTGTTTTAGCCATTCTTCAAGTATGATTTGATGTTCTTTGGTAAAAGCAATGTTAGCAGTAGATTCAGTTTCCAGAAGTGATTTAATGCCGTCAAAAGGGTTGTTTGGGATAATTTCACGTCCAACAGCCATCCCAAAAAATGTACTTATCGTAGTTACATTTTTGTTTATAGTGACGTTTGAATTGCCAACAACTTGTAAAAGATAGTCACGAAACATAAAGACGTGCTTTTGTTTGAAGTCCTTTATGTCAATTGATTGCATTTTTGAAACGGCCAAAAACTCAAAGAATTTGCCTAAAATTGACTTGTACCCACTCCCTGACTTTTTGCGTAACTCCTTTACTTTTATGGATAGCATATCATTCAAAACAGCTACGATGTTGTTTTGTGCAGGGCTTTTTTCAGGCTCATGCCCTTTTGTTTGGTCAATAACCATTCCCGACAATAAATCATTATTGACAGACGTAATAAATTCCTTTGCCCAACGCTCTCGTTCTTTGACGGTTTTAAACTTGCTAGGAACACGTTTTTGTTCAGTTACTAACTTTCCTTTTTGAATATCGAATATTTTCCACTGAACAAACCATCGTGCCTTTAAATCCTTTTCTTTGGGGTACAATTCGGCCAATACATAAGGGTGCATAGTGATAAAGTTTTACTGACAATTGAACTGACAAAATGCAAAAAGCCGCCAAATCTTTCGATTTAGCGGCTTTTGTGGAGTCGGCGGGAGTCGAACCCGCGTCCAGAACAAGGAAACCGTACGCCTTCTACACGCTTAGTTTTGATTTGATTTTCGAGCTTCGGTAAGGTTCAAAACAGACCTGAGCCAATGCCTTATTTGCTGGTGTCTTACCGCGTGTTAGCAACGTTAGCGCGGCCAGTCTCGCGGTTCGACGCCCCTTGACCCAACCAGCAAGACGGAAGTTGGAGGAACGATGGCTAATGGTTAATCACTCCGGATTAAGCAGCCATAGCGTAGCTATAATTGCCAGCTATTGTTTATGCGTGTTTTTAACAGGACTCGCGCACACGTCCCGACGTGCTTATACGTATTGCTTCAACTCGCTGTCAAAACCAAGGCGACCCCTTCGAGTTGGTTTTAGGCTAACAGAAATGCTTGTTAAAAAAGTTCAAGCTTTCTGTTTTTCTTTTGAATTTGCTCCAATGAACTAGTGCGCAATCGGTCGGGTTGTGAGCAATCCTCCTCACGTTTGGATTTCCTCCAATGCACGATTGAGACAATTACGCAATCAGTCGGGTTGTGAGCAACCCTCTTCACGTTTGTGAACAACCCTCCTCACTGTCATTTTTATTGCTGAAGGCCGCTTACACCCGAAAAATAGGTTTTGGACGAACTACTCAATACTGCCGCTGATGAATATACCGCTCCTCCCGTTTGAAATTCCCATTTTTTAGCACCCGACTGGACGTCAACGGCAAAAAAGCGCCCGTCGATTCCTCCTACGTAAGCCAAACTATCCGTCACGACGGGCGAGGCTTGGATGCGGTTGGTGGACCATGTCTCCCACTTCTTAGCGCCTGTTTTGGCATCTACTGCGTACATTTTGTGGTCGTTGCTCGCCACAAATACCACGCCATTGCTCACCGAAGGTGAAGATAAAACAGGCCCGTCGGTTCTAAACTCCCACAATTTTGCCCCTGTTTGGCTATTTACTGCGTATAATTTTCGGTCAAAACTACCAATATAGAGGCTCCCGCCCGATACCGTAGGCGACGAACTCACTTCTCCTCCCGTCGAAAAATTCCACTTTTTGGCCCCTGTTTCCGCATCAAGTGCATAAACGTTGTAATCATTGCTACCGACATACACCACTCCATCTACCACCGACGGCGATGAATCTACGCCCGCTCCTGTGCCAAACTCCCACAGTTTTGTTCCTTTTTTAGCATCGAGGGCATACAAATTATTGAAACCACCTACATATACTTTACCATTCACGACCGTCGGTGACGAGATGCTAATTCCATCAGCGACAAACTCCCATTGCTTTGCTCCTGTTACGACATCAAGGGCGTATAGTTTTGAGGTAAAGTTTGATGTTCCCCCCATTCCTACATAGACCGTATTTCCCGAAACTGTGGGTGCGGATGAAATACCCATATCCAGCGCAAACTCCCATACTTTTGCGCCTGTTTTTAAGTCAACCGCGTAAATATTTTGGTCCGAACTACCGACAATTGCCATTCCAATGGCCAAAGTTGGCGAAGAGTGCACCGTGCCTTTGGTGGCAAACTCCCACAATTTGGCGCCCGTTTTGGAGTTAAGTGCGTATAATTTATTGTCACTGCTTCCAACAAACACCGCATCAATCCCCTTCGGCATGGGGTCTTCTTTTTTGGAACAATGGGTAAAAATTTGAAAAGCGGCAAAGGTTGCTGCTGCAAAAAATGAACGATTGGCTATTGATTTTTTCATGAACAAAAAGATAGACGAGACGTTTTGTTGTCTAACGACTTTGCAGGTCAATTAGTATGATTTGGGTTTGGGCGTAGTGGCCATAAAATCTTTCAGATAAAAAGGTTCAAAAGCAGCCACTACTTCAAATTGCTGCTTTTGAAAGCGCTTCCAAGCCAGTTCTCCCACCGTTTTGGCCGAAGGAAAAATCGCGGCTGTAGGAAAATGAGCATTCGGATTTTGCCCCAATAGCCGCTGGCATTTTTCGGCACCATCGCCAAAGAACACCACCGAACGCTCCGTAAGTAATTCAGTAAAAGATTGTTCATCCATAATTTTGGCCTGGGTCGCTTCTACAAAATGAAGTTCGGCGTCCAGCACCGCGCAATATACTTCCATGCGGCGAGCATCAAGCATCGGGCAAAACAAGTAATTGGCAGAAAAAAACGACTTTAACTGTAGCGTCATGGCCTCTAGGGTATTGACACTTATCAAAGGTTTATCTAACGCAAAACACAACCCTTTGGCCGTCGAGACCGCTATTCGCAGCCCCGTATAAGAGCCTGGACCTTTTGCTACGGCAAAGGCATCGACATCAACAAGCTGAAATCCAGCGTGTTCAACGGCATTGTAAATCAAAGTCGTAAGCATTCCAGAAGACGACTTTTCGGCTAGAAGGTCGTAGTTGGATAGCAATTGGCCGTCTTGGTGGAGCGCCACCGAACAGCCGCGGGTCGAAGTATCTATGCTAAGTAATAGGGGCACTTTACAGATTAACGTTTGAAGTTTACAGTTTACAGTTATTTTTGCAAACTTAATTATTCGCCCTTCAAAATGAGTCAAAAAGTTCACTTTATCGCCATCGGTGGTAGCGTAATGCACAATTTAGCCATTGCCCTCCACCGTCAGGGTTATCAAATTACGGGTTCGGACGACGAAATCTATGACCCAGCGTCTTCAAGACTCCAAAAATTAGGTTTGCTTCCTGCCGAAATTGGCTGGTTTCCCGAAAAAATTCACCAAGGACTTGACGCTGTCATTCTGGGAATGCACGCCCGAAAAGATAATCCCGAACTCGCACGTGCCCAAGAATTAGGAATACCTATTTATTCTTATCCAGAATATATTTACCAACAAAGCCAGAACAAACAACGCGTGGTGATTGCGGGTAGTCACGGCAAAACGACCATCACGTCGATCATACTCCACGCGTTGCGCGTCAACAATCGTCAGTTCGATTACTTGGTTGGTGCGCAATTGGAGGGGTTTGAAACGATGGTCAAACTTACCAAGTCAGCGCCTCTAATCGTCGTTGAAGGAGATGAATACCCCGCTTCCCCTACCGACCTTGCCCCTAAGTTTTTGCATTATCATCCTCACATTGCGCTCATTAGCGGTATTGCGTGGGATCATTACAACGTATTCCCTACGTGGGAAGGCTACGTACAACAATTTGAACAATTGGCCGATTCGTTGTCAAAATCTGGGGTATTGGTCTTTGACGAAACCGACGATATGCTCGATGTCATTGGTAAAAATGAGCGCGTGGACGTGCGATCGGTTCCGTACAATGTTCATCCGCACAAGATTGTCAATGGCCAAACGTTTTTGACAACGCAAGCCTACGGAGATGTTCCTTTGTTGATTTTTGGGGAACACAACATGAAAAATATCAGCGGGGCTTTGGCCGTATGCGAAGAAGTAGGACTCACACAAGAGCAATTCTACCGCGCCATCCAGACGTTTAAAGGAGCAGCCAATCGCATGGAAACCTTGGCTAAAAACGCTCATTCAGCCGCGTTCAAAGACTTTGCCCACGCTCCTTCTAAGGTAGAAGCCACCACCAAAGCCGCCAAATCGCAATTCCCAGCGCGCGAACTGGTTGCCTGCGTAGAATTGCATACGTTTAGTAGTTTGAATAAAAACTTTTTGGGACAATATGCCCACAAACTCGACGCTGCCGATGTAGCAGTCGTTTATTACAACCCCCATACACTCGCCCACAAGCGCCTTGAGCCCATCGAACCTGAAGAGGTAAAAGCCGCTTTCCAGCGCCCATCGCTCGAAGTATTTACCGATAAAGACGCTTTACAAGCTTTCCTGACCTCGTTGTCATGGAAAAATAAAAACTTACTTATGATGAGTTCGGGTACGTTTGGAGGATTAGAATTGAAGGGATTAGCATCACAGATTATTACCTGAATATAAAGCAACGCCATGCGTTTTGTAGATTACCTTTCCATAATCAGATCTGCTTGGAACGATTTCGATTCGACCAGGCCCATTGAATTAATTGAAGACATTAGCGCCCGCGTTTCCACCAATCACGTCTTCCGCGTGACCCTTGAAGGTGGAGGCCACGTCATTGCCAAACTTTCGTACTTTGGGAAGTTTGAGCATTTTAAAGAAGACCACCGCCTGATTCACACCTTGGCCAATAACTTGCTGTATCCGTTTGAAAACGTATTGGCAAAGTCGTTGGTCAAAAACAATCAAGTGTTTGTGTATCGCTACCAAGAAGAAGGACTTGATGTATGGGTGGTTTTCTATAACCCGATTCGAGTCGCCGAAAAAATGCCTCGCCGTTTGGAAGAACATCATATCCGTACGTTGGGGTCTCAGATTGCTAAATTTCACAAAGCCTGTGCCAGTGTGAGTACTGTCATGCCAAAGTCTTCGAAAACGCTGCGTTCGGACGTCCAAGATTTGCTCAGTATGCTCAACACCGAAACAGGACGTTATGAGCATCGAATGCACATCGAAACCTTGCGGCGGCAGTGCAATCTTTTTCTGAAACATCGCAAAGAGATGGTCGCCAACGCCGTCGAAACAATGCCTGTGTTTTTGGATTGGAACATTGGTAACTTCTCAGTTACGGAAAAACTAGAACTTTTTTCGCGCTGGGATTACGATTGGTTCCGCATTAGTTATCGGGTCATGGATTTTTACTTTTTCAGTAGGGTTTGCTCCGACGCTGGTGACCGAACTGTCTTCTCCTACCTGATTGAACCCTTGGCCGAAGAGCGTTTTGGGTGGTTTTTGGAAGAATACCACAAGGTTTATCCGCTGACCGAACGCGAAGTTCGTTTCTTGCCCGAAGCGTATCGCTTTTTTATCCTCAACTACGTCATCAAATACGGTCGGTATTTTTTCCATCGTACCTACGCCACAAAATTGCAGCGGGAAGCGTACGAAACCTATTTCCCGTCAATTGATACATTCTCGGTTGACCCTATTTTAAAACGATTAGGACTTTAAACTTTAAATCCTAAAGCTGTAAGGTTTTAAAAACCTTGCAGCTTTCCCACCTACCCATGCTTACGATTGACTCTTTTGCCGATGTTGCCGCCCGCTACCAAGTTTTTTTCTTCGATGCGTTTGGGGTACTCAAAAACTCCCACGGGCTTATCCCTGGAATTCCCGATACGTTTGCGTATTTGAGAGAGAACCAAAAGCAGTTTTACATTTTGACCAACGATGCTTCGCGTAGCCCCCAACAACTCGCCGAATCGTATTGGCGAATGGGTCTGATGGACATCACGCCTGACAACATCATTTCGTCGGGGATGTTGGCAAGAGAGTATTTGGAATTAAAAGTAAATCAGGGAACGGTGGCGTATTTGGGAACAGAGGATTCTGCCCACTATATCGAATCTTCGGAACGCAAAGCCCTATCCATCAGCGAATTAAACCTAGACGCAATTGGCGATATTAACGCCCTTGTGATGCTCGACGATGAAGGTTTTGATTGGAACACCGACCTCAACAAAGCCACTAATTTACTCCGCCGACGCAATATCCCCGTGATTGTGGCCAATACCGACGCTACGTATCCTACGTCCAAAACCCAAGTCGCGATTGCCATCGGTGGCGTAGCCGATATGCTGGAAAGTATCGTTGGCAAGCAGTTTATTCGTTTTGGAAAACCCGACGCTCAAATGTTTATGTTTGCCTACGAGCGGGTAATGGCACAAAATCCTGCGCTCGGTAAAAAGGACATCGTGATGATTGGCGACACGCTCCGCACCGACATTTCGGGAGGGAATAAATTTGGGCTTGATACCGTGTTGGTACTGACAGGAAACATTCCCGCCGAAGACGCCGAAATCCGCATTCGCAGTACGGGTATCATTCCTACTTACGTGTGCGAATCGGCCGTTATTGGCTAACTTCCGTTTCGTCTTAGTTCTCGTTCAATGGTTTCTTTGTACAAATAAAAATCGACCTGAAACGTATGCCGAGGCGAAGCGTTATAACGACGCCTCATCTGCTGGGTGTCGCGTTTGATGTCTTTTGTCATGGAAGCAACATCAGGCAAACGACAAGTTCCTTTTATCAATTTAGCGACCCATTTGGCTTGAACTTCAGCCAACGGCATAATGGCACCCAATGGCTGAATCAACCCTACAAAATATAGATTTGGCCAATCGGGATGTATCACTTTTTTGTACAACCGAAATTCGTTGTTCGCACTCACCTCAAACGCTTGGTCTTTCAAAAACGGGAACGTCGCTTTGTAACCTGTTGCATACACAATCAAGTCATAGGTTTCGGTCGTACCGTCTTCAAAAACAACTTCTTTTCCGCGAAACTCCTTGATATTGGGCTTATAATCAATCAAACCTCGGCCACTCAAATTGAGCAATTCTTGTGACACGGTTGGGTGTTCTTGCAAGGGTGGGCGCTTAGGAAGCGGCACGCCATACGCCTCTTGACGACCTCGGGCGAGCAAAAGGGACACTTTGAGCAAAAACCGCTGTACCGACAACGGCAACTTCGCCGTCAAGGGATTTGCCAGGCTATCAAAAGGTTTGCTCAAAATCCAGTTGGGCAAAATGTACGCCCCGCTTCGCGTTGAAATCGTCACCCGACCCGAATGGAGTTTGGCCGCCTCACAAGCAATGTCCACGGCAGAATTCCCAATACCCACAATCAGGATATTTTTGTACATGATTTGTTCAGGCACGCGGTAGTGATGCACGTGCAAGACTTCGCCCGTAAAGGTTCCAGCAAAAGGTGGATCGGGAAAACGAGGGTTCCAATGGTGGCCGTTGGCGACAATGACGTGGGTATATTCTTTTACCTCTCCACGGTCGGTTGTCACTTTATACAAACCATTGGTTGTAGGCACAACTTCGGTAACTCCTGTATTGAAAGTAATTGAATTTCGCAGGCCGAAATGGTCCACATATTCTTCAAAGTACTTAATAATCTGCGAATGATGCGGAAACATGGGCAAATCGCGCGTGAGCGGATAATCGCTATACGCCATGATTTCGCGGTTGGTATTGATGTGCAACGACCGATACGCCGACGACATTTGGTTGTCATTGTTATAACGCCAATTACCCCCTATGTTCGAGCCTTTTTCGAAACAATCATAGCTAATTCCAAGGTCTTTGAGGGCTTTCGCCGCCACCATCCCTGAGGAACCCGCCCCAATGATACATACTTGTTTTTGCATAATCATTCCGATTTTTTTAACCAACTTTCGACCAAAGAAGCAATCATTGCCGCGCCTCGGGTATTAAAATGCAAGTTATCTTGGCTCAAATCCATACCATGCGACAAGCAGATTTTATCCCAATCTTGCCCCAAAATTTCGTGTTTGACCACGCTCATATAGACCAATTTTAGGGTATCGTCGTAGGTATATTTGAGTTTTTTGGGGTGCTGTTGCAGAAACTCCTTCATTCGTTCGCGAACGGACAAATACGTCAAGTTTTCGCGTTCGGCAACTTGTTTGATAAATGCACTGTAACGGTCGGCTTTGGCATTAGCTTCGTTTTGAAGGTCTTCGCCCATGATTGGCAAGGAGATTAGCGCAATTTGGGCGTTGGTTTCGGTCGTTAAGCGCCGCACAATTTCGGTATAGTTACGTTGGTATCCCTCAAAATCGGGGGTTACATTTTTGGCTATTTTTTTGAACTGATAATAACTGTTCAAAGCCCCTTTACTCACGGTAGCATTGACGTCATTGGTACCAATTAGTAACGTTACGTAATCAGGCTTTGTCGCGATGATTTCATCTAAACGCGCTAAAACCGTGTACGAAAGGTCGGAATTAACACCCGCATTGTAGAAAAAATACGGCTCTCCCAGCCAGCGTTCGAGCATATCCACGTAGTTGACGCTGACATTCCCGTGCGTGATGCTATCGCCCACGCACACCACCACTTTTTTACCCGCAGCCTCTGCCAATGGAACTTGTCCTTTTTTAGGAAAATGGTCAGGACGATGATACCGAATTTTACGTTCGAGGTATTTATAGATAAGAAAGACAAGCAGTAATAAACTACCGACAGCAATCAAGAATACGCTCATAAAAAACAAGATAATACATTGGTAATGAAAAAATTACACAAACTTTCTAATTGGCACACCCTTGCCCAACAACCGCTTTAAAGTTGCTATTTTTTTCGGCGACAAAGCCTGGTTGTAGCGTAATAGACTTTTTGGCATCATACGTCATAGTAGCGCCCGCTTTTACCGTGTTCACGCCCGTAATGGCGTTAGAAGCTTTCACGTCCCCTACTGTTCCTGCATTAAAAGTAGTCGTTACAGTCACATTCTGTGCGCATACTGTGACTTGGTATGAACTCGAAATCGAAGCGCAGCTTCCAATGCTACAGGTAGCGGAATAAGTTGTAGTTTGCGATGGATGCTGCACAATGCTATTGCCTATTAAACCTGCTGACCATGACACGGTTCCTGCACATCCCTGAGCAAACAAAGTCACTTCTTGACCCGAAGATACCGTAGATGCCGTTGAAGTAATGGTCGGGGGCTGGGGAGGTAACGCTGGAACGGTGACCATTTGGCTCAAAATAATATTCCCAGAAGCATCTTTCAAATACACCCGATAATTTCCACCTCCAACGTTTACCGTCTGACTGGATGAAAAAGAAGTCGAAATAGCCCCGTTGCCATTGACCCAAAAATACTGATAACCACTTGGAGCAGTAATCGAATACGTGTTATTCGAACAACTGAGGGTCAGCGAGGGCAGCGCTGTAGCACTGTAGGGAGTTGCGTTGGTAAAAAACGAATTATCCAACGCACTATTCCACCGCGATGCCAGCTCAGAGACGGCTTGTTGACCATTGGTCAAATTTTCAAGGTGGGCGCCATCAGGGCGAGGCGTCTGTAGATTATCAGTTTCAGGGCCTGCAAAAATTTTATCCGCAGGGCTTATTGTAAGATTTTGGCCTGAAATGATGTTGGCATCCGCTACACTAAAATAAGAAGCCCTTGACACTACCCAAGGGAGCATAATTTTACCCGAATGATTCCGCGAGCGATTAATGACATACTTTAGGCTATCGCGGTATTCATTGGCAGAAGTATTGTCGTTGGGGTCGGCATTGTTGTTCTTGTGCGTATCTGACTCGCCTTGGTGCCACAGCACTGCTCGCACTCCAAACATTGATCCATAATAATTTAAGGCTTTTCGCAAATAATTATACGGGAAGTTGGGGTTTCCCGCGTACAAAATCCCCACGTGAACATTGACCGAAGGAAGCCCATCCGCACTTCGGCTCCAATTCCCTACCGAAGAACCATTTGCAGCAGCATTAAAAAACATAACGGGTACGTTATATCGCGCTATGATGGCATCCCCGAGTTCTCCCCAAGCCCAAGATGAAATTCCGTTGGGGGCAATTGTTGCCCCTGCGTTGTTCAACGTCGAAATCACGGGAAAAGGTGGATCCACATTCTGGCAAGTTCCGCTGGGGCACGGCAATGTCCAATTGACATATTTTACACGACCTTGCCCATCTGAAGAAGCTTTTGCCCCATGATTATCGACCCCTTGGGCATTGGACTGCCCCGCAACTACAAATACCTCTCCTACCCCCACCCTCGACAATGTGGTCGTTTGAACCACATTATTAAATAAAATCGAGCGCACTTCGAGGGTGTACCAGCCGCCCAACACACTAAACAAACTTCCCGAAAAAATTCCACCAGAAGGATTGATATGAATGGCTGTCCAATCAATATTTTGACCACCACTAACGGCAACGAGTCGAGCCTCTATGCGATCGACAGCCCCCGTATAACTCCCTCCTACGTGAATCGTTGCCAAGTTGGACGCATTTCGTTGAAAAATAGCACCATCAAACGGGAAAGAAACAGATAATTGTGCCCATAAATGCAGCGAACTGCCGCACAGCAGACAAAGACAGAAAACGACCTTTTTCCAAGGGTTCTCACAAAAGTAGAAAAACATTTTAAAAGGTATTTGTGGGGTTTATGGTGCTGTTCGTCTTGTACTCGACATACCGTTGCAAATTGCTTTTTTTTAACGAAAAACCTATAACTCACTTCTCAAATTCTTTTCTCACGTATTTTTGTACCTCACAAAACCTATGTTGCACGATGCAAGCATTTCTTTTCGACCTCGACGGGGTCATTGTAGATACCGCCCATTTTCACTACCAAGCTTGGCGGCGGTTGGCCAACGAAAAATTGGGGTTTGATATTTCAGAAGAGTTTAATGAAAGCCTCAAAGGAATCAGCCGTACCGAATCGCTCGACCGCATTCTTGCTCACGGCGGTGTCTCGCTCGACGATGTGACCAAAGAAGCCTACGCCACCCTCAAAAATCAGTGGTACGTAGAACTTGTTAACCAAATGACCCCTGCCGATATTCTTCCTGGAATCATTGAATTTTTGGCACAAACACGGGCCGATGGTATAAAAATTGCCCTTGGATCGGTGAGTAAAAATGCCAAACCTATTTTGGAACATATTGGTATTTTATCTGCTTTTGATGCCATTATTGATGGTACAAAAATCTCCAAAGGCAAGCCTGATCCCGAAGTTTTTTTAAAAGGAGCCGAAGAGCTAGGAATTTCGCCTAGCGAGTGCGTAGTGTTTGAAGATGCCGTTGCGGGGATTGAAGCAGGACTACGTGCAGGGATGAAAACAGTCGGAATAGGACAAGCTGAAGTTCTGACCAAAGCCGATATAGTTCGTTCTGACCTGAACAACTTCACTCCCAATGAGTTAAAAAATATCTTGTTCCCCGAACAATAAATCTAAAAATAGTACCCAAAAAAAAGACAGGATTTTTTTTGGAATAAATTGTTTTCTATCTATATTTGCACAACTAATAATGGTGTGGATATAGTCGGAAAGCTGTTCGAGGATTTCGAACAGCTTTTTTATTTTTCATTGTGCTTCGTCTATTGAATCACATAAAAAAAGCGGGGTTTCCCCCGCTCTTGATTAACCTGCCGTTACTTTAAATTCCGATGTGGTATGAAACTGAATGTCGGGATTGTTGTCTCGATTCATCCGAACCATCCATTCCGAATCAGCTAAAAACACTGGGTTGTCGTCTTTGTCGTACCCAATTTGGGTTCCTTTCAAACGGATATATTCTTGTATTTTCTTAGGGTCTTCGCTGGTAATCCAACAGGCCCGCGAGGTGTTCATCGGTATCCAACGGCATTTGGCGCCGTACTCGTGTTCGAGACGGTACTGAATTACTTCAAACTGAAGCTCTCCCACTGTACCTACGACTTTCCGATTTCCAGGCTGTACCGTAAACAACTGCGCCACCCCTTCGTCGGTCAACTGCTGAATCCCTTTTTCCAGTTGTTTCGACTTCATAGGATCAAGGTTGATCAACTCTTTGAAAATCTCGGGTGAAAAACTTGGAATCCCTGCGTATTGTAGGTCTTCTCCTTCCGTCAGCGTATCTCCAATCTTAAACGTCCCTGTATCGTACAAACCAATCACATCGCCAGGAAATCCTTCGTCCACAACTTCTTTGGCTGAAGCCATAAAACTGTACGGATTGGAAAAACGCACCGATTTGTCTAGGCGCGTATGGTGGTAAAATTTACCTCGCTCAAAAATCCCTGAACATACCCTTAAAAACGCAATACGGTCGCGGTGACGCGGGTCAATGTTAGCGTGAATTTTAAACACAAAACCCGTAAATTTCTTTTCGAGTGGATCAACCGAACGCACATTCGTTGGACGGGCCGCAGGAAGGGGAGAAATTTGGCAAAATGCCTCCAATAGCTCACGTACACCAAAGTTGTTGACCGCACTGCCAAAAAACACGGGAGCTACTTTGCCCGACAAATACGTATCTCGGTTAAAGGTATCGTACACGCCTTCGATAAGCTCCACGTCTTCCCGCAGTTGATTGGCATCACGCTCACCTACTTTTTGGTCAAGTTCCGACGAATCTAATTCCAATAAGGCAACGTCATCTTCCACCTTCGTTTTGTTGACTTTGAAGAAATACATTTGTTTCTCCAGCAAGTGATACACCCCTTTGAAAGTCGCTCCACCGTTGACAGGCCACGTCAGAGGACGGACTTTTAGATTGAGTTTTTGTTCCAATTCATCCAATAAATCAAACGGATTTTGCCCTTCACGGTCCATTTTATTGATGAATATAATCACTGGGGTATCTCGCATCCGACACACTTCCATGAGGCGTTCGGTTTGTTCCTCCACCCCTTTTACGCAGTCAATCACCAAAATTACTGAGTCCACCGCTGTAAGCGTGCGGTAGGTATCTTCGGCAAAGTCTTTGTGACCTGGCGTATCGAGGATATTGATAAGCAGGTCATTATATTCAAACGTCATTACCGACGTAGCCACCGAGATACCACGTTGTTTCTCGATTTCCATAAAGTCGGAAGTAGCCGTTTTCTTAATTTTATTGGATTTAACAGCCCCTGCCGTTTGAATTGCTCCCCCAAAAAGTAGCAACTTTTCAGTGAGCGTCGTTTTTCCCGCATCTGGGTGACTAATAATCGCAAACGTACGCCGTTTGGCGATTTCTTGTTCTATTTTTGACATATTATAGGCATTCGAATAAAAAGTCCGCAAAGTTACGGCTTATTTCCCGTAATTTTTCACCACTACTTTTTCGGA
The DNA here is from genome assembly GCF_057652295.1 of Runella sp. R5_40. Lineage (NCBI taxonomy): Bacteria > Pseudomonadati > Bacteroidota > Cytophagia > Cytophagales > Spirosomataceae > Runella > Runella sp. R5_40. The sequence goes on from NZ_JBYFCH010000009.1 coordinate 149,875, forward strand.
AGTATAGACAATTCGGTTTTGGCCATTTTCATGGTATAACAACCCTAACTGATAGGTTCCTGGAAGAACATTATCTTGAAAAACCCACGCTTCAAACCCTTCTTTGAAATAATTACGTGTTTTTAGAAACGCTTTCCGATCACGACTAGGTGTCAAACGGGCCGCCGAAATATAGGAAGTAGAGTCATTTGTAAGCAAAACAAACAGTGCATTTTTCGCTTGACTTTGGTCGATAGCTATCGACGAGTTTGCTATTTTTTGAATCAAAATTCCACCATAAGCAGGCAGCGTATCCACCTGATGTGTAAAAGGAACTACACTCAATTTAGTTGTGTCTGCTCTCGTAGTTGGAATTGTCAACGAAGTATCAAGGGGTAAAACGTACATTTTTCGTTGAATCGACTCATCAAAATATTTTTTGGTCACGCTATTGGTCATCGTTTCTAGTTTCCCGCTCACCCGACCATGTGCCCGCAACGACAGCGCATCTGCCACCAGCGAATTTCGGAAGTTAACCACTTCAGGCGCGGCAAACAGGTAGGTTCCCAAGAAAAAAAGCCCACCAAAAAGCGTCATTCCAATAGCCACAAACTTGCGCACCTTTTGGGGAACCAAAATGAGCAGCGTCGAATACAAGGCCACCATTGCCATAACCGAATAAATCATGTAACGCGCGGGGGTTTCTAAAGCTTGGCCAGCACGGGCAGTTGCTACCCCCAAGCCCGTAATGAGCAACCACGCCAACAATGCCAACAGGGATAAATTTTCGGGTTGCTGGGTAAAGGTGGTCAGGATTGTGGGGCGAGAAAAGGTGGACAACTCTTTACTCCTCTGCCGAAAGACCGAAATCACAAACGTCCCTCCTACCCAAGATGCCAATGTGAGCAACGCCAAAGTGATAGCTCCCCCCAGCACGGCAACTTCGGGCAAACGCCCACGCAGGTACGACGCCCCAGCACCAAAAAATGAAAGTAAAGTAAGGAGTGAATTTTTGAAACTTTTGTCCTGATTTAATGACCCAAAGCCAAAAGGATAATACCAATAAAAAGCAACCGTCGTGAGAATACAAGCCAGCAACCACACCAACGCAGCACGGTAACGATACTGAAGTAAAGGAATCAACAGCCCAACATACATACCAAATAGTCCGTTTCCATTGGTATAGGTTAGCAAATAACCTCCTATAATTGCTCCTGCCAAAGTACCCCACTTAGGGACAGCAAGTAAATAGTAGGTGATAATACCCACCACAAAAGAAGCGGTATATTGCCAAAGTGCGGCTGCCCAAAAAATATTCTCGTGATACGCAGGCGTAAAAAGAAACAGCCCAACTGGAAATACAAGATAAAAAGGCAATTTATTGGCAGACAGCACTTTCCAGAAATAACCAAACAAAATAGCCACCAATACACTACCCGCCAAAATCAACGTTCGGTAGTTGACTTGCCCCGTCAACAAGTAATCAATCCAAAAAGCAAGCTTTGCTGTAATCACCCCATGGCCATTGTGCTTGAACTCCAATGCTTGAAGAAATGCCTGAAATGTAGGGGCGTCCGTAAACTTGATGATATATTCCAAATAGGCATAATCATCAAAATAAGGGACATTGACTGCATTCTGAAATACGAAGCGATAAAAAACAAATGCAATGCTAAATAGCAGGAATGCAGCGAGATAATTAAAAAATTTCATGCGGGCGACACTTGGCGAGCCAGCAAAGATAGCCTATTTTTGCCAAAAACATTTCATCAATGACACGCTACTTATATATTGTTCGGCACGCAACCGCAGAGGACTCTATTTCTTTCTTTAAGGATTTTGAACGTGAACTTTCTGCTTATGGTAAAGCTGAAGCTACTCGCATGGGCCGTTTTTTACATACTAAAGGGCTTGTCCCCGACTTGCTCATCAGCAGTTCGGCTCCCCGTGCGTTTCAAACTGCCCAACTTTTGGGCGAACAATTAGGCTACAGCAAAGATAAAATTCAAAGCACCCGCGACTTGTACGACGGAGGCCCAAGATCTTACATCAACACCGTTAATCGTGTTCCTGAAAACTGTACACACTTGATGATTATTGGGCATAACCCTGACGCAAGTTACTTTTCAGATTACTTAGCCAACACTGATATAGATTCTATGGTAAAAGGTGGCGTGATTACCATTGCCTTTGAAAACCTTCAATGGAACGAAGTTTCTGCCGAAACAGGAAAGTTTATTAGTTATGATACTCCACCCAACTTTTAAATTAATGAACCGAAATCGAAAAATATTTATCATTGTTAGCATCGTTTTTATTGCCATTTTTGTAGGCATTGCCATTGATATGGCAAGCCGTACAACCGCTCCTTGGAACAAGAAAAAACAGCTTGTCAGGGCATTTGATGTCACCAGCGATGCCGACTCTATTGGAATTGATACTACTACTGTCAACGTTAAATAATAAAGGCGGCCTGCGGGCCGCCTTTATTATTTACTCTATTTTTATTTTCGCTTCTTCTTCACCGTAAACGGCACACATATATCCACAGGACAGCAATTCGTCCCCGCTTCGATGATGACTGGACAACAGCCGTTGGCTGGGCACGTCTGGTTCGTCGCTGTGAAGGTATAGACTCCCACTTCTGAGAACAATACCACATTCCCCGTCGCGACCGACGTTGTACCTCCATTTTTGAACCACTGTACGTTCGTTAAATAAGCTGGCAGGCTCACTTCCAGTTTTTGATTTGGACATAAGTCAAACGGCACCGTGAAGCACTGTTGGTCGATGTCGTCTTCACCACCTTTGCCATTGCCTGGTGTGCTGTCTCTGTCTTTCTCGTTGGTCTTGCTGATTTCGGCCGTGTTCAAATGGATACCCGCCTGCGTTGCCTTCACTTGGTAGCGTAACGTCACCGTATCGCCTCCCGCAGCGATGTTGCCTATGTTCCACTTAATCACATTGCCACTGATTGTCGCACTACCACGACTTGCCACAAAGCTGCCGCTCACAAATTGAACCGTCGTCGCAACACTATCAACAACCTCTACACCCGTCGCGTTCTTGGTCCATTCGTTCCACACTTTTATCGTGTAAGTCAACACATCACCAACGCGTGCGATTTTTGTATTAATCGACTTCTTCAACGCCAAGTCAATTGTATCGATACAGCTTTGCGCATTAATCGTCGCTGGTACACGGCTTGTGCTCACTGCCGTTGGACAGGTCGGGTCTGTGCTACGTGCTTGGGCGTAGAAAACCGTGTTCGCCGTCACTGTGCCACTTGGTTTGTAATTTAAGCCTGTTGATAATACCGTTCCGCCCGTTTGCTGGCTAAACCATTCTACCGTCGCTAGTCCTACCACCGTCGCTTTCAACGTTGGGAAGGTATCACCGATACAAGCCGTCAAACTTGGCGTCAACAACTGTGGCATCGCTGGGTTACAGTTACAATTCACGCCCGCAATGATCGTATCTGACTTACAAACCGCGCTTAAACTGTCAGTAATAATCACATTCTGACCCGATGGAATGCCTGATACCGTGTAAGGATTCGTGCCGCTCAACGTGCCTTTGCTCACTTTCACAATGCCTAACTGATTATTGATAGTGAAGGTAAAGCTATAGGTTTGGGCGTCGTTAGAACATACTGGGGCCGCTGAACTAATCGACGATTTGATACAAGGTTGTTGACAAACTGGGACAATCACTTTCACCGTATCTTGACAACCATTTACCAAATACACAAAATCAAATGACTTGCCTTGGGCAGTAGCGTTGGTGATACTTACCAAGCCAGCACTGTTCACCGTCGCGCCCGTTGGGTTACCCGTCAACGCTGACCATGTTCCTCCCGTCGGCGTTGCTGATAGTTGAACGCTCGCTGGAACATTGCCATTTGAGCACACCAACGTAGTATCTTTGCCTGCGCTTGGTTTGGGGTTAACCGTCACCACTACATTCGCTGTGTCCTTACAACCAGCGGCGTTTTGAGCAACCAAAACGTAGGTCGTCGTACCCGTTGGTTTTACAGAACTTGGCGTTGCTACTGCTGTGCCGCCCGCTGTGCCGACTGTCCACACTGGACTCAAATACGTATTGTAATTGGTAATCTTCGACGTTAAATCCACTGACTCACCTGCACAAATTGTCGCAGAACCGTCGGCAATCACTGGCTTGGCAAGTACAATCACTTGCGCTGTATCTGTACATGTTTGACCGCCTGAGGTAATTGAATACACAAACTTATACGTACCTGCTGCATTCAAACCACTGATATTACCACTGGCGTCTATCGTCGCTGCGCTTGGGTTGGCGGGGCTAACTATTGGTGCCCATGTGCCGCCTGCCGTCACTGCCGTCAGTTTCGCCGTACTCGTCGGTTGACATACCGAGGCCGCATCAGCACCTGCATTTGGCTTCACACAACCCGCACATGGGGCTACCGTTACTACAATCGTGTCTTTGCAACCTGCGGCCGTGGTGTAACTAAATTGATACGTTCCCGCTACCGTCATACCCGTTACGTTATTACCCGTAATCGTCGCGCTAGCAGGAGTCGTTCCGATTTGTGACCACGTTCCACCCGCTGGACTTGGCGACAAGGTTATACTTGTTGCTAACGTATTCGTCGCGGCATTCACGCACACCAACGTCGTGTCTTTACCCGCATTTGGTTTGGCATTCACTGTCACTACCACATTCGCCGTGTCTTTGCAACCAGCTGCATTTTGAGCAACCAAGACGTAAGTCGTTGTGCCCGTTGGTTTCACTGAACTTGGCGTTGCTACTGCCGTGCCACTCGCTGTACCTACCGTCCACACTGGACTCAAGTACGTATTGTAATTGGTAATCTTCGACGCCAAATCAACCGACTCGCCTGCACAAATTGTCGCGCTGCCATCGGCAATCACTGGCTTGGCAAGTACAATCACTTGCGCTGTATCTGTACATGTTTGACCGCCTGAGGTAATTGAATAGACAAACTTATACGTACCTGCTGCATTCAAACCACTGATATTACCACTGGCGTCTATCGTCGCGGCGCTTGGGTTGGCGGGACTGCCAATTGGTGCCCATGTGCCCCCCGCCGTCACCGCTGTCAGTTTCGCCGTACTCGTTGGTTGGCATACCGAGGCTGCATCAGGACCTGCGTTTGGTTTTACACAACCTGCGCATGGTGCGACTGTTATTGCGACCGTGTCTTTGCAACCTGCGGTCGTCGTGTATATAAACTGATACGTGCCTGCTACACTCATACCCGTTACGTTATTACCCGTAATCGTCGCGCTAGCAGGAGTCGTTCCGATTTGTGACCACGTTCCACCCGCTGGACTTGGCGACAAGGTTATACTTGTTGCTAACGTATTCGTCGCGGCATTCACGCACACCAACGTCGTGTCTTTTCCTGCGTTTGGTTTGGCATTCACCGTCACTACCACATTCGCCGTATCTTTACAACCAGCTGCGTTTTGAGCAACCAATACATAGGTCGTTGTGCCAGTTGGCTTCACCGCACTTGGCGTTGCTACTGCTGTGCCGCCTGCTGTACCAACTGTCCACACTGGACTCAAATAGCTAGCATAGTTTGTAATCTTCGTTGTCAAATCCACTGACTCTCCTGCACAAATTGTGGCAGAACCATCAGCAATCACTGGCTTGGCAAGTACAATCACTTGCGCGGTGTCCGTACACGTTTGACCACCACTTGTTACCGAATACACAAACTTATAAGTGCCCGCTGCGTTCAAACCGCTGATGTTTCCACTCACATCTATCGTCGCCGCGCTTGGGTTGGCGGGGCTGCCGATTGGTGCCCACGTGCCTCCTGTCGTTACCGCCGTCAACTTCGCCGTACTTGTCGGTTGGCACACATTCGCCGCATCGGCACCTGCATTTGGCTTCACACAACCTGCGCACGGTGCTACTGTCACCGCGACCGTGTCCTTGCAACCTGCCGTTGTCGTGTAAATGAACTGGTACGTGCCTGTCACCGTCATGCCTGTCACGTTGTTGCCCGAAATCGTCGCCGTCGTTGGAGTCGTGCCCAGCTGCGCCCATGTGCCGCCTGCTGGACTTGGCACTAAGGTGTAGCTCGTCGCCAAAGTATTTGTCGCTGCATTTACACAGGCTAAAGTCGTGTCTTTACCCGCATTTGGTTTGGCATTCACTGTCACTACCACATTCGCCGTATCTTTACAACCAGCTGCGTTTTGAGCAACCAATACATAGGTCGTTGTGCCAGTTGGTTTTACTGAAGTGGGCGTTGTTACCGCCGTGCCGCCTGCTGTGCCTACTGTCCACACTGGGCTCAAATAGGTGGCATAGTTCGTGATTCTTGTTGTCAAATTCACCGACTCGCCTGCGCAAATTGAAGCACTACCGTCGGCAATTGTTGGCTTAGCATTCACCACTACTTGTGCCGTATCCGTACAATTCGGGCCACTGACCGAATACACAAAACGATACGTTCCTGCCACAGTCATGCCCGTTACGTTGCCATTGGCATCAATGGTCGCCGCAGCAGGGTTGGCAGGACTACCAATCGGTGCCCATGTGCCGCCTGTAGTAATGGCCGTTAGTTTAGCTGTCGTGACTGGTGCACAGACGCTCACATCATTTCCTGCATTTGGTTTGATACATACACAATTTGGAAGCGTAAATTTATCGGTGTCTTTGCAAGCTGTGGTTGTTTGAAAACCTACATTAATGGGAACATCCACTTGGCCATTGCTTGGCATATTGAAGTTTACCGTCACTGGCGATAGTACCCCTCCTGCAACATTGATAATACGGGTTGAATCTCCCGCGGTCACAACGATGTTTTCGCCCGATGGATTACCCGACCAGGACACTACTATATCCAATGGTGCTTTGTCATCTTTGCAAGCACCTACGTTTACTGCATCTATATTTAATACACAAACGGCTGGCTGACACGGCAAAGGTGTGCGTATGGTCTTGCTATCCTTGCAAGTGCTAGTTCCACTAAACACCGCATTAAGTACATAATCTGTATTATTGGCAGGAAGCGTAAACGATACCAACGCGGGCGAGGTCGCTGTCGTCAAGTCAATGGTTTTGGTTACACCATTGAGGGTAACGTTGATATTTTGTCCACTTGGCGCATTTGCCCAAGCTACAAACACATTGGCTGTTACTTCACTGGCAGTACCTGTCCATACGCATGGACTGAGTGTATAATTCGTGATTTTGACATCACAATTCGTATCTTGATAAATACCCAAATCCCATGTACGGTCATCCTCGCCTGCATCTAAGGTTGTTACAATCGTAATGATACCATCAGAGTCTAAAGCATCATTCCCCCCCTGATTGCTGGTGGTGGTTACGTAGCCTGCTGGCGGATAAAACTTGGCAAAGTAATCGCCAGGTTGCAAGGTAGAGAACAAATATTTACCCGCACCATCAGTCACCGTAAAGCCGACAAATAGATCGGTAGTAGGATCTGAAATGCCATCGCCATTGTCTTTATAAAGTTCCACGCGCACGCCTGAGACCCCCGTTGCTCCGTCGTCCTGAATACCATTTTTGTTGGTATCTATCCATACATAATCACCATACACCGCGGGTTGAATGGGTTTGAGTTTAATCCCCACTTTAATAGGCTCGGCAGCCAATAGTGGTTGATTATTGTCGGTACGAGTAGCGACAAACCCAAAAGAATTCCACGCAATTTCGTCATTGGTAGGGGCATCTACTGGCGCTCGCATCGGCCAGCTGAACACCAACGAATCGCCGCCAATCAATGTTTTTGTACCAAAATCAATTTTTACCGCCTGAACTTGCGTAATATCCAAAGGTGGCGTCACGCTCCAGTTAGGAGGTGTACAACCCGTTGGGAAAGGCGAAGGGTCAGAGGGTTGCTTTACTTCATCGCGGCAAGGATTAGAAACAGTTGTATAATAAACTGTTACCCCTGCTGGCGCAGAAATTGGATTGGCCAAGTTGGGTCGCCACTGACTCTGGCGAGGTTGGGGATCAATCACGCCTCGATCGCCCACAAAAGGTAAAATATCAATGATTTTGATGTCTTTCATCACCACGTTACCTGTATTTTTGATGATGAGACGATAGTCTGCGTCTCCACCTGGTACCGTTTGCCCAAAGGCAGGATAACGAGAATAGGCAACATCGCATAACCCTTTGACCCATTTGATGGATTCCATCGACGCAGAAGCTGCAATATTGATTTCACATTGCCCGTGATTTGTATTAGACCTTCCTACCAACTCAGTGGTATTTCCGTCCAAGTCCCAATCCTTCGTATCCGTAAAATTACCAAAGTTGTAGTCTGGCGCATTCGCAGAAGCATTGGAGAAGGTAGCAATAAAATCGGCATTATAAGGCCCAGGGGGAAGGGCTGGCGAAATCTTTACGGAAACACGCACAGTAAATCGTTCACCGTAAGGCACTACCGTTCCGCTTGGGAATGTCCAGCGATATAAATCTCGTAGCACCCCTCCCGTTGTTATATAATTAGGAATAATCTCTAAGGTAGGCGGCGTAATACCAGTATTATTAGCAAAAATTACGGAACCTGGCACATAAATTGAGCCCGAAGGAATTAATAAAGCACAGACTGGATTTAGACCGTTTGAATACCCGATATCTGCGACTAACGTACCAGAAAAAGTCACCGTTCCTCCCGCGACTTGCACGCAATCCGACGAATGGGCTACACTATATATAGCCCTGGAAGTAGTAGGCCGTGGTTGTAAAGTCACCGAACTATTACACACCGTTCGTCCTGCTTGGTTGGGTATTCCTGCTGTTGTACTTGTCCACTCCATGCAGTTAGTGACTGTTTCGGCAACGGTCACCTCACCTATTGCTTTAAAATGCAATATCTGGCTACTCGACAATATCGAAGCGTTGGGCATGAAAGGACTTGTTAAAACAAACTTAATTTTTGTAAAGTAAGTCCCCGAAGGAAGATCAGGAACGCCTACACCAGCACCCAATGCAACCCAGGTACTTCCCGACACATTGGTCTGGTACTCAATGTGGTGAATATCCTCCCAATCAAGTACCCGTACCCCATTGTATTCCGCATCTTGGTCTATGATAGCGTTGGCGGGGATGGTTTCGATGATTTCCACATTTTCCAAAGGCACGTTTCCAGTATTGGTAAAACTCCACCCATACGAAAATCGCTGGCCTGGAAAGTAATTCCCACTTCCACCTTTGGTCAATACCGCAGCAGTGACAGGATTTGCTAATGTCGTTGTCTCTATTAAATCAGAAACACAGTTGCCTCCCACATTGTCGCCATTATTGAGCACAGCCGCACTCCCTGAAAAAGGAGTGTAATCAACCGTAGCAGTATTGGTCACGACATCGGATGCATTAAAAGTAGGTGAGTTAAATTTCACCTGAATATCTAAATTAAAGTAAAAACTTTCCCACGTGCCATTGCCATATTGTCGTAAGGTCAAATTGGGTATAGTGGCAGTAACCACCCCTGCGGAATAGGTTCCTGTCCCGACTTGGGTACCGTTAATGTGAAACACTTTGGCACTGATAAACTCTGCATTGGCGGGTAAATTATCGGTTACGGTAATATTCGTTGCCTGCAAAGTTCCAAAGGGGGTAACCAGAGGGTTAGAACCTCCGTTTGCAGAAACCCGAATCCGATACGTGGTGATGTTGTTGATAGCCCCACCATTGAGCAATGTTTTCAGGGCACAAATCCGAGGGACGGCCGTCACATTGATACAATGATTTTTAGCGCCCGAAGTAGCCCCACTGCCATCGGTTATCTCAGCGGTTGTGCAAAGTTGGGTATTATTGGGCGTGGTCAGGTTGTTGGTTCTGACAATAAACTCCAATACACCCGTCGAGCCCGATGGCACTGGGTTAATAAAGGTTATCGTCAGTTTTTTGGCCCCTACCGTATTGGTAAACACAAAGTTCGCCACTGGGGCGTGGGTAGTTCCTACAAATTCGCCCACGGTATAAATATTATCGGGCAAATTAATAACGGCCTTTACATTGGAGGCGTTTCCTGTGGTACTGGAAACAGAATAATTTAATTGAAGCGTGTACTTATCCCCCGATTGAACGGTGGTCAAGTCATTTTTCTCTTTGTAATCCAACGAAATCGTTACCTGTGCCTTCGCACACAAGACAGTTCCCAGTAGCAAGGATGTCAGATAAAATAACCTACGGATTTTTGGATAAATAGAAGGAATGTAGATGTACTTTTTCATGGGTAAAATGTTTGGAATAGTATGTATCAAAGACCATCCCAAAAAGTACACAATTAACCAAAACGGATACATACGGCTCCTTATAGGATACCAAAGGAAGAATCAAATAAAATTACTTGCGAAGACACCTAAAAAAGCGAAAAAAAACCTCAGCTACAATTATGATGCCGACAAGAAAAACGCCCCTCTAAAACCTAAAATTAATTTACAAATAAGATACTCATTGAAGTTATGCCTGCATGGAATTTTGTTCAAAATCAATTTAACAAAAAAATATTAAAAATTACACAACTATTTGATTTTAAAAGACATAAATAAAAATAAATTCAACAAAAAGACATATAAATACATAAAACTATCAAAATAATTATAACGTTTATTTATTTATAATGGATACTTTTAAATAGAAAGTCATGAATCAAATCCCAATATATATAACTCATAAAATTTTAATATTCCAACACTATAAATACATATACTAATTTTTATTTTTCTCAAAAAAAAACACCTGCCCAACTTGACTTTAGGCTACTTAAATATACCAAAAATAACTTCCATTTTGGTATTTGCCAATAGGGACAAAACAAGCTTTTGACCTACAAAAGCATAAACAGACTAAAGCCGATAAGTTTACTAGCTAAATTTGGTATATAGACTTATATCCCACTAAATAATAGTATTGAGGTTTTTCGACTGCAATTCATGTTTTGCGCGCCGACTTATTGGGAGAAAATGCCCTTCCTCAAGCTCTACTTGGCTCTTTTCAAAGTCTATTTTTTTGACGAACTTTTTCTGAACCAAAAAACTACGGTGTATTTGCAAAAAGCGGCCTAGAGGCAGATGTTGTTTCAACAACGTCAGCGATTTTTTAAACGCATAACGCTTGGTCTTGGTCTGAATGAAGGTGTAGGTACGTTCTACCTCGATATACAGAATGTCTTTAATCGCAATAATTTCACCGCGAGATGTACCCCTGATAAATTGTGGTTCTTGCCTGATTTGTTGCGATAAGATTCGGATAGCGCTCTCCAAGGTATTTGTATGAAAGGGCTTCACTAAATAAAATACGTGCGTAAAATTGGCGACCTTCTCATAGATTTGGGGCACGTCTTCATTGATGATTAATATAATCGGAATTTGGAAAGCCCCTAACGATCCCAAGCATTCCTTGTCTTGGGCCGTTGCATCTTCAAAAATCGTCGCAATAATTAAGTCCACGTGACTTACTTCAATCAAATCAAGTCCTTCATCACAAGAGCCAACTTTACCAACGATTGAGTAGCCTAAATTAGAAAGCAGGAGTTCAAAATGAGAGTTTTCCAGCGGATTGGATTGGATAAACAAAATATTCATAGGTGAGAATAGAGTGGTAAAAACCAGAAATCTTGGGCAAAAGAATTACTTATTATAATAAATACCTAAAGAAAATCTACAAACGTTTGCTTAAAGGGTATATTCGATTTATATCAACATGTTTAATAGGCATATAAAATATGTCTATTAGAAAAGTGTAGAATTGACACAAGTATAGTTTCGTAACCGTTTTAATACCTAATATACCCATTCAATACCGTTTAATAAGTAGTCCCTTTTTAGCTTTAAAAAAATTCTTACTTTTGAAATCAGTATAGTTTACAATCGTTTACCCTACCAGTAATATGATACATATAGACCCTATTTCCAATCAAGTGGCTCCTCCCTACGTTAACATTTTTATTAAGCAAGAAGAATTACCACACGTTGTAGAACTACTTCTACAAACCAAGGTACCCTTTGTTGTGAGCCACCAACCTAACGATGTAAATGTGCCTACACCTTCGAGCTATGATGCTACAAACCAAGCTAGTATGGAAGACCCACCTTATGAGATGGGCGTAAGCTCAAAATCGCAAGAAGGGCATGTAAAGCGTCTTTTTTCTCTAAAGAAGGAAATTGAACGAATGATTGATTATTATTTATCGGCGGGTGAAGAGCCAAATGTAGAAGTTGTTGCCCAACGTTTAAACTTTAAAGTATCGGTATTCAAAACGCATTTTAAAGATGCTTATGGCAAACCATTTTATCAATTCTATATTGATAGAAAAATGGAGTACGCCGCCGAATTATTGCGAAAAGGAGTCAGGGGAGCACAGGTATCCCTACGAGTAGGGTATTCTCATCCCATTAAGTTTAATAAAATGTTCCAGAAGCATTTTGGGGTAACACCAAAAAAATACCAAGAAGCACTAAGTATTTATTAGAGGACCTCGTTCTGACAAGCCGTTGTTAGAAGTATAGCCAATGGGCTTTGACTCCATATTTTCGTGTGTATTCCAACGTCGGAGCAGGTATTTTCACTGTATTTAGCAGAAAGAATAATGCCTTTACGCCTTTTCGACGGGTTGGAATACGCCGAAAATCTATGTCTAACGACAAGTAGTATTGCCGATAAGGGTCATATCCTAACATCCTACTTTTTTCGATTTCTGCCCCTACCATATCGTGAATGCCGTATCCAAACGACACACTCAGCCACTTCGGAAAGCGAGAGGCTGGTATAAAAGAAGCTACATTGAACGAAAACCAGTACGTTTGTCCATTGTAATCCTTCAGCCATTGTTCACTGAGATTTTGCCCGAGTAGTTCGGGGCGAACCTTCGCAAGTGACGTCGGGTGAAAAGAAAATTTGGGAACAATACGTTCTTCGTTCCAAAGTGCATACTGACCTAGGTACAACGACGGCCCCAGCACGTTGGCCACCATGTCGGAAGGGGAAAAACCATAGGTCGGGTACTGAAATCCGTCCAAAATTTCGATAGGAGTCAAAAACAAAAAACCCGAAAGCGCACCGTACAAGGCAGCTTGCTTGCGGCTCACATTGGTTTGCTGATAAAGCGCCGCAGTATGGCGACAAATTTGATACGCCGTAAAGAAATGCCCTACCTTGTCGAGCTGTTGCCACTCGTGCGCATCGTCACTTACGTGGAAATGACTGAAATCATTGGTCTTGTACCACGCCTTGCTCAAGCCATAAATAGACCCAACGTAAGCTGCGCTCTCTCCCGCCATTATCCAATGCAAAGCTCGGTAATTGGGTTTAACGTTCAGCGAGTCTTTTTGTGCAAAAGCGCATCCTCTCGCCAACGTGAAAATACACAATGCTAGAATTACTAACTGTCGTCTAATTTGAGGCATTATGATGGTTAATAACTTCCTTGGTACTTTCGTACTCCCCATTCGGCTGTTGCCAACAACAACAACAAGAAAAACAACCACTTGTTCTGAATCAATTCGGACAAATCTTCAGCACTATCTAGGCGGTCGGGGGCCTTGTTTTTGAGCAAATAGTCTTTCAATTGTTCGATTTGGTCGGCCTTCACAAACTGCCCGCCTGTTTGTTGGGAAAGTGCCCGTAGCATTCCATAATCAGCCGTCAGGTTGAGGGTTTCAAGTGCCAAATCACGCACAATAAATTGCCCTGTCACTGATTCTATTTTGTTTTGCAAACTGGTCGTTGCTTTGTATTGATACACCCCTTGACCAAGACCACTCAACTCAAAACGCGAACTTCCTTCGGCGTTGGTGTAGGTATAAGGCTTGGTTTTTCCGCGTTCGTCCGTGATCTCAAGGCGAATGCTTTGTCCGTACGTTTTTTCGTAAATGTCGTTATATACTTCGGTTTCAAACGTCACTTTGTCGCCTACGTTGTATTCATTCGCCAACGGATAGACCCGAAACTTGCGTTTGTCTTCTTTGACCGAAATCAACTGAATCACTTTTTGAAGCAGTTCATCCACGGCTTCTTGTTTTTCGGTCAAAGCGTACTCTTCCATTCGCCATTGCCAAATCCCCTCCCCTGCCAGTACCGCCGACTTGCGAGCGCCGCCCGTGTTCAGCACCAACAGCGGCTTTGTAGTTTTGAGATTGCCTACGTTTTGATACAACACCACTTCACTCCCTGGCGATAAGCGATATTCCCCAAAAGGAACCGTCAACGGAGGCATTTTTTCCAAAATACGGAGTTTTTCAGGATCCAGGTTTAAGAGGTTAAAGTTAGGGTTAAACCGTCCCGAAACTTTATCAATTTGGCCTGGGTTTGCCATCACCGTCACGGCCGAATTGAGCTGACTGGCCTTGGCAGTATTGGCTTGCGAGCCTAAAATGAAGAAAAGAGGCGTATTATCGCGTTGTAAATAACGCTGAATGATATCTCCCCCGATGTTGAACAAATCGGGCAGTTGGTGCAAAATAATGAGGTCGTATTTTTTGTCGGGGTAAGTTTCAGCCGACGGGTTGACGCCAAACACTTTGACATCCACCTCGTAGTTGAGGTTTTTCTCTAAAATGGTCCGAATCGCTTTAATGTCTGGGTGCGTGGCCAAGGCCAATACGAGCACTTTTTCTTTGCCGTCAATGATGTCGAGATAGACATCGCGGCGGTTGTTTCGGGTTGTAAACTCTCCTTTCAGCGCCTCCACCTCAATGACATAATGTTGAAGCCCCTTGACGGCCGAAGTTGCTTGAAAAGAGATTTGTTTAAAATCATCCTTCTGGTTAAAAGTCACGCGTTGACTACTCAGCGTTGAGCTTCCTTGTCGGAGGGTCACGGTGACGGTCTGTCCTTGAAAACCACTGGCGACAATATCAGCGTTAATTGGGAATTGATTTCCCAAGTAGGCAATTTTATTGGCCGCAATGTTCTTGATACTAATGTCGCGTTTGGGCAAGGTATCCCCTACGCCTACGCTATGAATTCGGAATGGATAATTGGTAAAAGTGGGTGCAAGTCCTTGGTTGCTAATGCCATCGGTGAGCAGTACCACATCGGTCAAGTTACGACCTTCGTAATTACTCTTTGCTCCTCCCAGCATGTCAGCGAGATTGGTAGTAGGCTGATTAAAAGCCACTTTCGACAACTCTTCTTGGTAATTTTCGGAATTTAAGGTTTGAACGGCCACATCTATTCCTTCATCGGCGAGGGCTTCACGAAGGTTTTCGAGGGCTTCAAGGGCTTTTTTTCCATAGCTTGCTACCGATTCGGAGTTGTCAATCGCCAGTACCACCTTCGACTTATCGCTGAAAGTTTGGACACTTCTCAACAGCGGATTAAGCAGTAAAAAAGCGATGATACTCACCAGCGCTCCCCGAAAAAAGGCAAGCGCGTAGTTGGTTGTTTTACTCCAAATGGGTTTGGGTTGGTAAAGAAAAAAAGCATAGGCTGCCCCTGCCAACAAACACAATCCTACGTACCAATATGGTGTCTGAAAAATAATCTCGGCTGCAAACATTAGAGAATTATCGGTTATTTATTGTCCATTTTAAATCAGCTACCCGCTTTTATTCAATAACCTACCTTATTTTTATTTGTTACAGAAAAAGGCTTGGGATAAAAACTTCCCGAAAAGCTTGAAGCTTTCGGGAAGTTGAATCTATGTTTTACATCACCATTCCACCGTCCACTTGTAACACCTGCCCTGTGATGTATTTCGACATATCAGAGGCCAAAAACACGATACAGTCGGCTACTTCTTCGGGAGCGCCACCGCGTTTCAACGGGATTCCCTGTTTCCATTCTTCGATGGCTTTTTCGTTGAGTTCGCCCGTCATTTCGGTTTCGATAAACCCTGGCGCCACAGCATTGCAACGAATATTGCGTGAACCAAGTTCTTTGGCCACTGATTTTGTGAAACCAATCATTCCCGCTTTAGAAGCCGCATAGTTGGCTTGGCCAGCGTTTCCTGTCAAACCTACCACCGATGTAATGTTGATAATTGACCCACTGCGGGCTTTCATCATCACTTTAGTAACGGCTTTGGTCAAGTTAAAGATTGACTTTAAGTTAACGCGAATTACCTCGTCCCATTGTTCTTCGGTCATGCGCATCAACAAGCCATCGCGGGTAATACCTGCGTTATTAACTACCACATCAACCGTGCCGAAATCTGCCACAACTTGCGCGACAAGGTCTTCGGCCGATTTAAAATCAGAAGCATCTGAGCGATACCCCTTTACTTTTGTTCCAAATTGTTTGAGTTCTTCTTCTAAGGCTTGGCCTTTTTCGACGCTCGACAAATACGTAAAGGCCACTTGAGCCCCCTCTTGGGCAAAGCGAGTGGCAATGGCTTTCCCGATTCCACGAGAAGCCCCCGTTACGATAGCGACTTTGTTTTGTAAAAGAGACATGTATAATCAGTTTTGAATAAAATTATAGCTTAAAGACCATCCATTTACCATATTAATGCTTCGGGAGCTTCGTCAAAGTATTGTTTTAATTCACTATCTACTTTGGCCAATAAGCCCATTTTATAGTATCGTTGCATTTCCTTCCAAACGGTTGGATGGCTTTCTTTTAAAATACCATCTTTCAATTTTTCTAATAACGTTAAAGCAGCATTACTCTTTTTCTTTTGAACATACTCTGCTATTCGTGCTTTGTACATACTAAACGCGTTCTCACGTGCTTGCCGAAGAGGCTCCCGTTCTTCATGATTTAACCTTAGCATTTCCTCGTAACTATACTCCATTTTTTTCTTGTCATTTGCCGACAAGGTAGGTAACGGAAAAAACTTAAATGTCCCCGACAAGTCCAGTATTGCAAATTGAAGCGGGTCTTCAGTTCTAGGATTTATCAGTGCGGCCGCTCCAACTGGCGGCTGCGTTGCTGATTGACCTTTTGGAGGATTTACGACGGCAAAACTACCATCTTCTTGTTTAAAAATCGCAAATTTATTGTTTTTAGGCCCATTGCAAGGGCCACAAGCATATACATAGTTTCCCCAATCAAAGCATTTTTCAGGAAACAAATCTTTTGGATAGATATGCTCTACTTCATCTCCAAGTGAGTCTTCACAATACACACAACGGCGAGTGCTGTTGCACATTTCGGTAAGTTTTTTCTTAACTTCCTTAAAAGTCGCATTCGTTTTGGTATTTTTTTTTGGAAAAAGTTCTTTCGCCTTGGCGCTTCGCTCAGAAAATGTTCCCAGCTTATCTATGATTTCCTGAAAAGACTTCAAATCATCCAAAACTGACTGTGAAGGGGCAATATTTTGAGGTAGCTTAATCATCCTTCCAATGCTTTTTCCGTAGGAAAAATCTTTTTAAGCTCTATCAATTCACTTTCTTCGTTTTTTGACAGCGAGCCTAACAACGATTTAATATTTAGCTCGCCCAAGCGAGTCCGTTTATCATTGGCTTCGGTCGAAATAGTGACCGATTTCCCAAAAACCTCCGTACTGTATGCATCTAATACGTTGCCAAAAATAAGCCGTTCGCGGGGAATGCCATCAACCAATCCTGATGGAACAGTACTATTTGGCGCAGCCAAGCGCCAAATAGTACCTTTTTCCGCTGCCCTACAAATCAGAGGGCTATGCGTTGTAACAATAAACTGAATGTTAGGAAAATACTGGGTAAACCATTGTCCAATTTTGGTTTGCCAAGTAGGGTGTAAGTGGGCGTCCACCTCATCGATTAAAACCACGCCAGGTAAATCGATGACCATTGTACCTTTTCGGATGGTTTTAAAGACAGTATTTGCCCCATAGATACGTATCAGTTGACGAATCAATTCAAACGTTAGGCTCAAAATAGAACGATATCCATCACTCATTTGATTGACATGTACGGTTGTCCCATAACCATCTTTAAATACAACCCCTTCGGAGCTAATACTCTCAATGGTAGCATTATGAGGCAAAAAACTAGGGGAGTTGACCAGCTTTTTGATGTCATCTATAATATCTCCCTCTTCCTTTTGTTCTAATACCTGATAGTTAAGTTTTACGAGCCAATCCAATGCCTCAGTTAGAGCAACATCTTCTCCGAAAACTGACAAGTGAGCCCCAAGTTTTGGCTGTGAGTAAAATACTTTCGACCATTCAGGATTTCCACCCGCAAATCTTCGAAAAGGACCATAAGCCACTGAAAACCAACCATTCCCCTGCCCCCAGTTATATTTAAAAGGATCAGGTTTTAGGTCTTTTGATTCTCGCAATTCAACCAAACCATTGGTACGTCTTAGCTCTAAAATGTTCGGAATTTGTTCATTTTTAAGCTTTCTCTGTTTTCCTGTATGCTTGTCTTCACTGCTTGATTCGATGGCAAGGGCAATTTTTCCCTCATTTGAATTTCGATTTAGCCATTCTCGCCAGTCAGCCCGTAAACCTAGTACTTCTTTAGGACCAACTAACGCCAATGCAATTGCTCTCACTACACTCGACTTTCCAGCCCCGTTGTCTCCAATAATCACATGCCAACCCGCAGGCTGCTCAAATATCATCTCAAATGATTCAATTGAGCGAATATTTTGAATTTTAACCTGCTTGATGTACATAAGTTTACTGCTAAGTTGCTGTTTTTAGTGATGTTTAACTTACTTAGGAAACACATTCTCCTCCACCAATTGGCACAGGATATGCCCTAGTAAGATATGGCACTCCTGAATACGAGGGGTATCTTTGGAAGGAATATTAATCAAAAAATTACTTACTTCTTTCATCTTTCCTCCCGTTTCGCCCGTCATACCGACGGTAATCATGCCGAGTTTATTGGCCGCTTCGAGGGCTTTGACGACGTTGGGCGAATTTCCTGAAGTTGAAATCCCGACCAACACATCGCCTTCTTTGCCCATTGCCTCAATCATCCGAGAATAGATGACATCGTAGCTGTAGTCGTTTCCGACCGCCGTTACGTAGGATGAATTGACGTGCAATGCCTCCGAATACAAAGGTGGACGGTCGTAATAAAAACGGCCGCTAAATTCGGCCGCTAGGTGTTGGGCATCGGCAGCACTTCCGCCGTTTCCGCAAAAAAGTACTTTTTTACCCGCTTTGAAGGCTTCGGTCATCGCGGCAGCTACTTCTGCTACGGTATTGAGTAAAGTTTCGTCGGCTAAAACGCGATTTTTTGTATCAATGGAAGCCTGTACGATGGATTGAATTTTAGACATTAAAGTAAATGGTTGTGCCCGAAAAACTCGGTTCAAAGGTGATACAATGATTTTTAGACTAACCACTATACACCCCTACCGCAAAGAATGGGCCATCAATGAACGCGACAAAAATACAAAACTTACCCTAGGATTGCATCCCCAATCGACTAATCCTTACCGTTGGCTCTTTTAACTTCTCGATTTCACGGATGACTTCAACAATCCCGCGCAACGGAATGTTCACCCACGAAGGACGGTAGCTGATTTCGTATCCGAGTTCATAAACGGCTTTTTCGAGTAAGAAAAACAGCAATAAAAAGTTGATTTCGTTCTGACTTTTAAACAACGGATGCGGCCAACCAAAGGCTTCCAAATAGGCATCCATGTAGGTATCGCGCATGAGTTTGTACCAACGGTCGGAAACGATTTGAAGCTTTTCGGACGAAATGCCCTTGGTTTCGGCACTTTCAAACAGCTTGGCACTCACGGCATAGTGGTAGCTGCGAATCATCCCCGCTACGTCTTTGAGGGGACTATGTTTTATTTTTCGTTCGGCAATGGTGGCTTCGGGTTCGCCCTCAAAATCAATCACAATAAAATCGCCCTTGTCGGTCAGCACTTGTCCCAAATGGTAATCGCCGTGAATCCGAATCCGCAGCGAATCCAACGGCCGCGTTAGCATTTCGTTGGCAAAATCATCAATCAACTCCCGCGCTTCCATAAAAATCCACGCCAAACGTTGCGTCGGTTCATCGAGTTTGTCGTAATTTTCAATCAACAACGCATACCTACGGTCGAGGAGGTCGGTAAGGCGTTTTAGTAAAAAACTACGGTAAAAATCGTCAAATTTTTCAGGGGCAAAGGCTTCTTCTGCGCTAGGGGCAAACAAACCAAGGTGCATTTCGCCCGTGCGTTTACCCAACAACGCCACTTGCTCAAACACACTTTCGTTAATACCAAACATTCCCGACGGGACGCCGTACATAAAGTCATTGAGAAAATCGCCCGTTAGTGCCCAGTTGTCTTTTTCGGCCCGAATGGCTTGTTGCATCATGCCCAGCGTTACGTCGGGCTGCCCTGCTCGTTGCCACGTAATACTTCCCGCGTAGGCTGGAATGTTGCTAAAATCAGAGTGTTGGGTCAAAAAACTGACCATTTCCACCTCGGGGTTGGTTTGGTCAAAAAGTTTTCGGTACAATTTCATAAAGTATTTCCCGCCAAACAACATCGCCGAGTTACTCGAATCAACGGGCAATACGCGGCTGTCAATCACCTCTGGCGCGTCTGCCTCCGCCAGCCCTCTGCCTTTGGTCGCTTGCAACTGCCCGTCGTCGGTCGAAAGCGCAAGTTGACCATATATAGACGTATATAATTGATGCCTAAAACCCGCGTCGTAAATTGCATCAATCCATTGTGAGGTATCTGTTTTTTCAATCACTCCCTTGGCGGGAACTTCCATCTCTAACTCCACTTTCGCCAAGGGCAACTGGTATAGCTCGGGTGCTCCATCGTGGTAGGTCGCCTCCACTATCAAGATTACGGCATCTCCTACGGGTAAAGTATGAAGAATTTGAAATCCTTTTTGAGGGCGGGCTTTTCCCGCAAACCACCGACAAGTATTAAAATAAGTAGGAAACACCTGAGTTTCGAGGTGTTCGATTTGAGTAGTAGTCAAATGTATCATCTTCGGTTAAGTGTTTTGAAAAACAGTGGTATGCTGTTTCAAAAGGTAAATATACAAGTAGTAGGGAGTAAAGTAGAAACTACCAAATATAAATAGCCGTAGGACAGGGTCCTACGGCTATCGTTCTTAACCTAAACTAAATCGTATGAGAATTTTAAAATGAATATCTATTTTGAAATCTCGGGTCAAAGTTCTGCAAAAAACCAATCGCCCAAATCACCCGATATGCGCCATTTTTTTCGGCGTTTTCATGGCACAAAACTAGCAAATGCCCCTCAAAGCGTCGTTAAAAGCATTGTTAGGCTTTATTTAAGTTTTTTTGGGGTAGCTAACTATGGGGGTAGCTAAAAATGAGGGAGGTATCCAAATGAAATACGGTTTTTTGGGGAAAGAGGCTACTGAAAAGAAAGCCCTTTTCTGAAAAAATACGCAGAAAAAATGCTCATTTCCTGCATAAACAAACTTCACATTGGGATAACATTGGGCAAAATAAACCACTAAAAACGGGTGATTTCTGGCATACATGAATTGGGGAACTTTGTTGTGGCAATTGTTTCTAGTTGCCACGACAGATGTAAAAACCAAATTATCCAGTTCATCTATGAAAAAAAATCTATTGTTTCTGATGCTTGGTATGCTGCTAAGTGTCGGGTTCGTCCACGCCCAAAACCGCACCGTAACGGGAAAAGTTACTGCTAGTGCAGACGGCAGCCCACTGCCAGGGGTCAATGTCCTTTTGAAAGGCTCAAATACTGGTAGCTCTACCAATGCCGAAGGCGCCTACCAAATTCAAGTTCCTAACGGTGCTACCCTCGTTTTTAGCTTTATTGGTTATGCCAACAAAGAAGTAGTGGTAGGGAGCCAAACAACTATTAATGTTTCACTCACCGACGATGTCAAACAGCTCGGCGAAGTGGTCGTAACGGCCGTCGGAATCGAACGTAGCAACAAAACCTTGGGGTATTCGGTCGAGCGCCTTTCGGCAGATAAGCTCGTTCAGAAATCGGAGCCCGATGTGCTGAAAGCTATGCAAGGAAAAATCCCTGGGGTCACCATCAACGCCTCAGGAGGAACTGCGGGTAGTTCGTCGCGCATTACCATTCGCGGTGCTAACTCGTTTTTTGGATCGAACCAGCCTCTCTTTGTTGTTGATGGGATTCCTTACAACAACGACCTCAATGAAAGTGGCAACTTCCGCGACAACGGCGCCTCGTTCTCAAGTCGTATCGCCGACCTTGACCCCAACAACATTGCCTCAATGACGGTGCTAAAAGGAGCTGCCGCCGCCGCTTTGTACGGAACTCGGGCCGCCAACGGGGTGATTGTGATTACGACCAAATCGGGCACCAACAAACTTTCTAAAAAAGGCTTAGAAATTACGTACAATTCTTCGTTTTCGGCCGAAAAAATCGCCAGCTACCCCGACTTCCAAAACAAATATGGGGCAGGTTCGCAGCAGGTATATGCCAATGCCAACGGAACGTGGGGACCCGCTTTTGGTTTGGGACGAATCTACAACGCCGCAGGGGGTTGGACCAACACCACTGCTCCCGTTGACTCCATTCCTATCTGGGTGGGTTACAACACTTACGCAGCCAACTACCCCGCGATTGCAGCACAGTACGGCCTTCGCCCCAACGGCAATGTAGCCTACCAAGCCTATCCCGACAACGTCAAGAATTTCTTTCGTACGGGCAATGTCTATGAAAACTCCATTAGCATCACGGGTGGAGGCCCAAAGGCGAGCATCACTTCGGTGATTTCGCGCACCGACCAAAAAAGCTTTTTCCCTGGCTCGGCCTTTGAACGTACCAACATCAGCATTGGCGGAAATACCACCCTTGAAAATGGCATCGTCGTAGGTGCGAACTTGGCCTATACCAATACCGTTCAGGATAGCCCACTTTTTGGGGGTGATGGGACGTCACCACTCGCGCGGATGTTCCAACAGCCTCGTAACTGGCCACTCGACAAGCTTCCTTACGAAGATCCGTTTGGAAACGGTGTATTCTTCTTCCCATTTGGGCAAGCAGACAACCCTTTTTGGTCAATCAACAACAGCATTTATACCAGCAAGGTCAACCGCATTTCGATGAATGGTAGTCTTTTGTATGACATCACCAACTGGATGAATATCAGCTACAAAGGCGGCTACAACACATACAACGACAACCGCTTTCAGCGGATTTCGGCAGGGTCGCTTTCGGGTGCACAAGGCATTGGAAGTATGCAGTTTGATGCCATTTCTTTTGGCGAACAAGACCACAATTTGCTCTTGAATTTCAAACACGATTTGACGCCCGACATTGACCTCCGTGCCGTGATAGGTGCCAACTACAACGAACGTAAGTTTGACCAAACGAGTGTCAATGGTCTTGGGATTGTCACGCGGGGTATTGACCTGATTACCAACGTAAGCACCGTTACGCCCAACACAGGAAACACAGGCATGAGCAAGCGTCGTTTGTACGCGACTTTTGCGGATTTAACGCTAGGGTATAAAAACTACCTGTACCTTACGCTCACAGGGCGTAATGACAAGTCATCGACCTTACCCGCCAACAACCGCAGTTATTTCTATTATTCGGGAAGTGCTTCCTTTATTTTGACCGAAGCCTTGGGTATCAAGTCGAATGTGTTGAGTAACGCCAAACTTCGGGTAAGTTATGCCAAAGTAGGCCGCGACGCCGACCCTTACCAAGTGCTTAACACCTTCCGTATCAACTTGGGAGAAAGCTCTGGTTTAGTAGGCTCAACCCGTTACAACGACTATCCGTTCAACGGCCAATCGGGGGCTTCGGTAGCAGCTTCGGCTTTCGACCCGAACTTGAAACCTGAGTTTACCAAAGAAGTAGAAGTAGGAACGAACCTTGAGTTTTTTGGTGGACGCGCTTCGTTGGATTTGACGTATTATAACCGTTTGAGTACCGACATCATCGCCCGCCGTTCGTTGCCTCAATCATCAGGATATACCTCATTCGTCACCAACTTTGGTTCTATTCGTAACTCAGGAATTGAGGCAGGACTTACCTTGGTGCCTATTCAGCTCGCCAATGGATTTAAGTGGGATATTTTCACGGCTTACACCCAAAACCGTAACATCGTCGAGACGCTGGCGGAGGGAGTTGAAGAAGTAACGTTACGTAATATTTACACCAATCAGCCCATTCCTGTGGTACGCCCTGGCGAGTGGTTTGGGGTATTGCGTGGCACGGCAGTGGCTCGGGACGAAAACGGTAATGCTCTTATTAATCCCAACACAGGTTTGACTATTCCTGATACCAAACAAAAAATCATTGGTAACCCTAACCCTAAATTTACCTTGGCCGTTAGCAACACTTTCCGTTTCAAAGGCTTTACCCTTAGCGGAGTGATTGACTATCGTCACGGCGGAGATTTGTATTCGTGGACTAACCAGTTCTTGTTAGGACGTGGGGTAACGCAAGACACCGAAAACCGTGAAATACCTAAAGTAGTAGCGGGGGTTCTTGGCGATGCCAATACGCTCAAGCCATTGTTAGACGGCGATGGCAAACCCATTCCTAACAATATTCAGGTAATGGAAAACAACCTTTGGTTCCAATCGGCGGGTGGCTCGTTGGCCGTAAACGCCCCTAACGAATTTTCGGTTTGGGACGCCACAGTCGTTCGTTTGCGCGAGATTACTTTAGGATATTCGCTACCGAAAGGTTTGTTGGCAAAAACACCTTTTGGTTCGGCTAACATCACGTTGAGCGGCCGTAACCTTTGGTTTTTTGCCCCTAACTTCCCTAAACACTCCAACTTCGACCCTGAAGTAAACACCTTCGGAAACAGCAACACGCAAGGAATCGACCTATTTGCCGCTCCTTCTGTTCGCCGTTATGGGGTCAACCTAAGTGTTACTTTCTAACAACAAAACTGAAAATACCATGAATAGAATCTTAAAAAGTGTCACCCATATTACGCTCATTGCGTCCCTATTACTACTCAATGCGTGTAACCTCGACATCAACAATGACCCTAATAACCCCTCGTCGGTCAATTCGAGTCAACTACTTACCAATGCCCAACTCGACATCGTCAACTCACTGGGGGCTGGGCCAACGGGTTTGGCCAATCCTGCGGGGGTTTTTGTGCACCAAGTAACCCAACGAAGCAACAACGACCAGTACGCCATTACGGGGCAGGACTTCCCCGTGACCCAAGCGTGGGCCAACATGTACCGTGCCGTACAAAACTTAAATGTGCTCATTGAACAAGCCAATGCAAGCCAGCAATTTGCCTATACGGGCGTTGCCCAAATCACAAAAGCAATGGCTTTCAGCTACATGGTGGACGTATGGGGTGAAATTCCTTTTACCGAAGCCAGTACTTCAGCCAAAGTTCCTTTTCCTAAATTTGATAAAGGACAAGACGTTTATCCTCAGCTTTTTGCAATGATTGACGAAGGGATTGCCAACCTTGCCAAAACGTCGGCACTCAGCCCTAAAACCGACGATTTGATTTATGGCGGAAACCTAACGCGCTGGCGGCAATTTGCCAAAACCCTGAAACTCAAACTTTATAATCAAATCCGTTTGGTACAAAATGTGAGTACGCAGGTGAATGCCTTGATTGCAGAAGGAGATTTGATGACGTCGGCAGGAAGTTTTTCACTCAACTACGGTACTTCAAGTGCCCCCGACAACCGTAACCCGATTTTCCGTGAAGATTACAACATCACCACTTCGGGCCGCGACAATTACATCAGTCCGTATTTTCACGAAATTTTACTTGGAACAAGCACCCTCAATACCGTATTGGACGGCATTCGTGATCCGCGCATTCCGTACTATTATTTCAACCAACTTTCGGCGGCTCGTCCCACGGCTCAAAACCCTGTTGAGTACCGCAATGGCAACTTTGTGTCGATTTACTTTTCGTCACAAGGCCCTAACCAAGGCTTTGACCAATCTTCGTCTAACACCATCGTTGGGTTGTATTATTGCGGTGGTCGGTACGACGATGGAAATGGCGTATCAGCAGCGGGCGTAAGTGGAGCTTCGGCCCGTGGTGATGGCCCTCAGCGTATTTTACCGTATCATTCTTACTTGTTTACGCGTGCTGAATTAGCACAAACGGGCGTCGGAACGGGCAATGCAAAACAATTATTTACGGATGCCGTCAACGCCGCTTTTGCTGAGGTCAACGCTGCGGCTGCTCGCGGAGGTGCCCCTGCCCTTTCGGCAGCCACTATCAAAGAATATGTGGATGCTGTTTTGGTCAAATTCGATGCCGCCAATGACAATGGCAAACTGGAATTGATTATGACCGAAAAATGGATTGCCAATTTTGGTTTTGGGCTAGAGTCGTACAACGACATTCGCCGTACGGGTTTTCCCAAAATTTATGACCCTAATACGGACAACATTGCCTTTACCAACCTCAACCGTGGTTACCCACAGTCGATGCCTTACCCAGTTCCTGGCGAACTCCAATTGAACCCCAATGCTCCTGCCCAACGCGTCATTGCAACCGCAAAAGTCTTTTGGCAGAAGTGATTTAGTCGATAGTCCATGGTCGATGGTCGATGGTCGATAGATTCAATTTCAAAAACCTTTACTATGGACTATCGACTGTGGACTGTGGACCTCATCATCGACTATTAACTACTAAAAACAAACAGAACATTTTTATGAAAAAGACAACATATCTTCTTTCCCTCCTTGGTTTTTTTATGCTGGCACTGGCTGGCTGTGAGACCAAAAGCCCGTTTCCTGATATTGCGCACGGGGCTAGTTTTGTGGCTTGGCCCGACCCGCTTCCTGCGGCTGTAACGGCGGCCAATATCAACATTATTAACGTGCCGCTTGCCAATGTGGCCTCGGCCAACATGGCTTTTACGACCCAAAGTGCCAACGCCGACGAGATTTCAAAAGTAGATGCCTATGTAAGTCACGTACGCGGCACGGTGGTAACGCCAGCGGCTTCTACGGCGGCACCGCACGGCGTGATGGTCAAAACCCTGACGAGCCTCAATGGCAAAGAACAACTTTCGGTGTCGGAACTTCTTTCAAAAACAGGCATAACCGCTGCTAATTTACGCGCCAACGACCGCCTTCGAGTTCGCTTTGTGGCAACGATGAAAGATGGTCGGGTATTTTCGTGGCAAAATTCGGGGCCAGGAATTAATGCCAATGCCCTGGGTACTAATTTTACGCCCCTTCTTGACGTGATTTTACAGTAAACTACCTCCCAGTCGATTTCAAACGGGCAATAGGAAACTATTGTCCGTTTTTTTTTACTTCAAAAACTACTGTTAATCAATAGATTACTTCTGCAAAAAACCCTTTAATGCGTTTTTAATGGTGCATTTGGAACAAAACCTAACCTACACTTGTATATTACGTACAGACATTAAATGTATCAACATATAAAATCATGGATTTAATTGAAAGCTTACAGTGGCGTTATGCCACCAAAAAGATGTCGGGCAAGCAAGTGCCACAAGACAAAATTGACTACATTTTGGAAGCCATCCGCTTGTCACCTTCTTCGTCAGGATTGCAGCCTTATGAAATTATTGTGGTAACGAATGAAGAATTAAAAGAGAAAATTAAGCCCATCGCGTTTGGCCAATCTCAAATTACCGACGCTTCGCATTTATTGATTTTTGCGGCGTGGGACAACTATACCGAAGAGCGTATCAATGCCGTTTTTAAGCGTTCCAACGCCGAAAGAGGTCTTCCTGACAGCGCCACCGACGACTACCGTAAGCGTTTGTTGGGCATGGTACTTGCCAACACACCCGAGCAGAACTTTGCCCACACAGCCAAACAATCTGCCATTGCGCTTGGCATTAGCCTCGTAGCTGCCGCCGACCAAGAAGTGGATGCCACTCCAATGGAAGGTTACAACGCCGCCCAATTGGATGAGTTGTTGGGATTAGCCGAAAAGGGGTTGAAAAGTACCGCCATCGTAGCGCTTGGCTACCGCGATGAAGACAACGACTGGTTGGCGAAACTCAAGAAAGTAAGAACGCCCAAAGAGCTATTATATACCCACGTAAATTAACAGCCCCCTCACAAGTAAAATGCCACCGATGACAATTTGTTCAGGGTGGCATTTTTTATTTTACTCAAATGACGTATAAATTTTCAGTGGGTATCGACTTTCTTCTTCCGACAATAGCGTAGGGGTTGCATCAGCAAACTCCTTAAAATCGCGCACCAAGTGCCTAAAGTCATGATAACCAGCTATTGTGACAACGTCAAGCCAATCTAGCTTTGGATTTTTTTCTTTTAATCGAAACGCCTTGCTAAATCGAACAATTCTAGCAAATGTTTTGGGACTTAGCCCCATTTTTTCGTAAAACTTCCGACGGAATTGCCGTCCGCTCAAACACGCCATATCAGCCAGTTGGTCTATCGAATACAGCTGCGGCGACTGTACCATTGTGTGAATGACTTTGTCAAAAGGCTGTTGAGACAATGATTGTCGAGCGTATTGGCGCACTAAAAATCCCTCGACCAAAGCCGCCATCAAATCGTAATTTGAGGTAGCCGCCAACTGTTCATTAAGCTCTCGTATTTCAGTTGGCCAAATCAACGAACTGTCTATCGAACAGTCAAACAGCTCCGTCATTGGAAGCTGTCCTAAAAGTGCGTGCAACCCACCTGGCCGAAACACCACCGCCACCGTGAGGTGATTAGGGTGTAACTCCAGATTCACCCGCGTCACTTGCGGCCCAACCATAATACTTGGCGAATTTGTTAACAAAGACGCTTCTACGCCTTTTCGACTAATGACGGGGTCACGGGCATAGAAGTACAAACACTGGTCGGGGCTGGCAGGGAAAGGCTTTGTGATTATTCCATTTGTACTCTCAATTTCTACGTGCATAACCGTGTATTCTCGCACAAAAGGGCGCAAGGCTAAGCAGGGTGAATAAACACGTAAAAACATATTTGATACGGATAGATT
The DNA here is from genome assembly GCF_057652295.1 of Runella sp. R5_40. Lineage (NCBI taxonomy): Bacteria > Pseudomonadati > Bacteroidota > Cytophagia > Cytophagales > Spirosomataceae > Runella > Runella sp. R5_40. The sequence goes on from NZ_JBYFCH010000009.1 coordinate 178,628, forward strand.
ACAACTGAACTTGGTACTTTTTGATGATTTCGGGAAGCTTGTCCCAGAAATACACAATATCGTGTTTTTGTGCCAAAGCCGCAAAATCTTCGGGTTGAGGACGGGTTCCTTTGGCCAGCAACTGACTCAAATCTCGGAGGTAGTCTTCGTGCCCCCCTGGCATACTGATTTCAAGGCACTTAGCGGGAGTTTTACCTGCATTCCAAAACGTGTGTATTTTTCCTTTGGGTCTCAAATGGACATCCCCCGAGTGGAGCGTAACCACTTCTCCCTCAACCCATACTTGTACCGTACCCTCCAAGACATAGCATATTTCATCAAACGTGCGGTGAAGATGAGGCGGCGCCCCCAACGTACCGACTGAAATAACTGCTTCGGCAAAAGCTAATTGGCCTCCCGTTTGATTTTTCTTTAATTTAAAGTCAAAGATTGAACCCCCTATTTTCAGGCGTTCACCTTCGTCTTTCCGAACCAAAACCGCCTGGGTTGGCGTGTCGGAAGCAGCACTAAATCGTGGAAATAAACCTGCGACAAACAAAGAGCGCAGCGTAAATCGGCGAGAAAAAACAGGAGCCATTCTAGTAGTGGTTTGTTGACACAAAACTAGAATGGCTCTTGTAACAAATGGGTGTAAAAAACGGACAACCTAAGGTTATTCGTCTTCCAATGCCTCCAGCACGTCCATCAATTCTCCAAAGTCTTTAAATCCTGGACGAATTTCTTCGCTTCCTCGCAAAGCTACGCCCGTTATCGCCGTCGTTTCGGACAAGGAAGAAGCATTTTCGGGCGTAATTCCAAACCCAATTAGAATGGGGAAACGACTCGCAATTGTCCCCAAAAACTCAGGCCAATCGCCGTCCAACGCACTTTCGGAGGCAGATTCTAGCAAGAAGTAAGACGCATACTGCAAATTATTTTCCATGATTTCGACCACCGTATCCACGTCTTGGTCGGCTTCTACCCGTAAAATAATGGGTTTGATGGTCTCGGCTTTAAGCCACGGCAACACGCTTGCTTCGCTAACCTGAACGGCATCGGGTTGATAGCTTGTTATCTTTTCTACAATAACTTCGGCATCGGTCGAAGTGGTTTCAGCCACAATTTGCACCCCCGCAATCCACGAGCGTATTTCCTGAAACTTTTTAAGGTCAACAAAACTCCCCGAGGTTTCATCCACCGAAAAACCCAACATTTCCACCCCCATTCCTGCACAATAACGAGCATCGGAGAGGTTGGTTACATCACTTATTTTAACAATTGTCTTTAGCATATTTTCTTTCAAAATAACGGGCGAATATACACCAAATAAGCCAAAAGACCCCACCAAATTGCTTCGGCGGGGTCTTTTGCTAAAAATCCACTGCTTTTACTTCCTCACTTTTTTCACCGTGTAAGGAATGCACAAGTCCACAGGGCAACAATTTGTCCCCGCTTCGATGATGACTGGACAACAGCCGTTGGCTGGGCACGTCTGGTTCGTCGCCGTGAAGGTATAAACTCCCACTTCCGAGAACAACACCACATTCCCCGTTGCCACTGCCGTCGTACCTCCGTTTTTGAACCATTGGACGTTCGTCAAATTTGCAGGTACACCTACTTCTAACTTCTGACCCGCGCACAACTCAAACGGTACTGTGAAGCATTGTTGGTCGATGTCGTCTTCACCACCTTTGCCGTTGCCTGGTGTGCTGTCTTTGTCTTTCTCGTTGGTCTTGCTGATTTCCGCCGTGTTCAAATGGATACCCGCCTGCGTGGCTTTCACTTGGTAGCGTAACGTCACCGTGTCGCCATTTGCGGCGATGTTACCTATCGTCCACTTAATCACGTTGCCACTGATACTCGCACTACCACGGCTCGCCACAAAGCTACCGCTTACAAACTGTACCGTGGTCGCGATGCTGTCCGTTACTTCTACGCCCGTCGCGTTCTTAGTCCACTCGTTCCACACTTTGATGGTATAGGTCAACACATCACCAACCCGCGCTATCTTCTTGTCAATCAACTTTTTCAACGCCAAGTCAATTGTATCGATACAAGTCTGCGCATTAATCGTCGCGGGGACGCGGCTTGTGCTCACTGCCGTTGGGCAGGTCGGGTCGGTACTCCGTGCTTGCGCATAGAAAACCGTATTCGCAGATACCGTGCCGCTTGGTTTGAAACTCAGACCTGTCGCTAATACTGTTCCGCCCGTTTGTTGGCTAAACCATTCTACTGTCGCCAGTCCCACCACCGTCGCTTTCAAGGTTGGGAACGTATCACCTTTACAAGCCGTCAAACTTGGCGTCAACAACTGCGGCAAAGCTGGGTTACAGTTACAATTAACGCCAACTATTGTCGTGTCTGACTTACAAATCGCGCTCAAACTGTCGGTAATAATCACATTCTGACCCGATGGAATGCCCGATACCGTGTAAGGGTTCGTGCCACTCAACGTGCCTTTATTCACTTTCACAATACCCAATTTATTCGCCACCGTGAAGGTGAAGCTGTAGGTTTGGGCATCGTTTGAACATACAGGCGCCGCTGAACTAATCGACGATTTGATACAAGGAGCAGGGCAAGTCGGAATAATTACTTTCACCGTATCCTGACAACCATTCGCTGAGTAAATAAAGTCAAACGACTTGCCTTGAGCTGTGGCGTTGGTGATACTTACCAAACCAGCACTGTTCACCGTCGCACCCGTCGGGTTACCCGTCAAAGCCGACCACGTTCCTCCCGTTGGCGTCGCTGATAGTTGAACGCTTGATGGAACATTGCCATTTGAGCACACCAACGTCGTGTCTTTACCCGCATTTGGTTTTGGGTTAACCGTTACTACCACATTCGCCGTGTCTTTACAGCCTGCTGCGTTTTGTGCTACCAATACGTAAGTCGTTGTGCCCGTTGGTTTCACTGAAGTTGGCGTTGCTACTGCTGTGCCACCCGCTGTACCTACCGTCCACACTTGGCCTTGGTAACTATTGTAGTTTGTAATTTTTGTAGTCAAATCCACTGACTCGCCTGCACAAATTGTGGCAGAACCATCGGCAATCGTTGGTTTAGCCAATACTACTACTTGCGCCGTGTCTGTACACGTTTGACCGCCACTTGTTACCGAATAGACAAACTTATAAGTACCTGCTGCATTCAAACCGTTGATGTTGCCACTGGCATCTATTGTTGCTGCGCTTGGGTTCGCTGGGCTAACTATTGGTGCCCATGTGCCGCCTGTCGTTAATGCCGTCAACTTCGCCGTATTTGTCGGTTGGCATACCGAGGCCGCATCAGCACCCGCGTTTGGTTTCACACAACCCGCGCATGGTGCTACCGTTACAGCTACCGTGTCTTTGCAACCGGCCGTTGTCGTGTAAATGAACTGGTAAGTGCCTGTTACACTCATACCTGTCACATTGTTACCCGAAATTGTGGCTGCTGTAGGAGTTGTTCCTAATTGAGACCAACTGCCTCCCGATGGACTTGGCACTAAAGTATAGCTTGTCGCCAAAGTATTTGTCGCCGCATTTACGCAGGCTAAGGTCGTGTCTTTACCTGCGTTTGGTTTTGGATTCACCGTCACCACCACATTCGCCGTGTCTTTACAGCCTGCGGCGTTTTGGGCGACCAATACGTAAGTCGTTGTACCCGTTGGTTTGACTGAAGTTGGCGTTGCTACTACTGTGCCACCCGCTGTACCTAGCGTCCAGACTTGGCCTTGGTAACTGTTGTAGTTTGTAATTTTCGTTGTCAAATCCACTGACTCACCTGCGCAAATTGTGGCAGAACCGTCGGCAATTACTGGCTTGGCATTCACTACTAATTGTACATAAGCTGTATCGGCACACGTCAAATCACCTGTCGTGTTTACCACTACCGCGTAATATTTCGTACCAGCCGTCGTCAACGCTGCGCCACTCGGCGTGAAGGTCGCACTCGTGGCACCGCTCACGGCTGTGCCTAAGCTACTCGTCGTATCTGCCAATGGGCCATACCATTTGTATTGCACGCCCGTGCTTGGCGTTGCGGTGTAAGCTGATACCGTACCGCCTGCACATATCGTTTGTACTTTTGGCGTAGCTACTGCCACTGGTTTTGTGCAACAGCTTAATGGTTTAATGGTGAACGTAAAGTCCTTAAAACAACCATCTTCACCGTTATAAATTCTTACCAAATACGTCACATCCATTGGTGGATTGTTGATATTTCCAACGATTACTCCTCCTGTCAAGCTGCTAATCAAGGTTGCATTTGAATAAGTCGCCAAGGTGGAAGCATCCCCCGTCGTGTAAGTGACTTTATCTCCAATGGTACCTGTCCCCAACACAATACTGCCTTTTCCTCCCGCACATGTAGGTTGAGTGACGGTTACGGTATAATTTGGTTTAGTGCATTTATAGAACCCAAAATCAACGCTATAATTGGTTTTTCCATTGTCCAACGGCTCGGCATTGTTCCCAAGCGTAATAGGTTTACTAATAATTCCGCAACCTACAACCGCAGTACCGTTGTCATCGTTTTCGACGTCATCGTCAGGGTCTGGCGCAGGGTCATTTCCTGTACTGCTTGCGAAGTCTTTCAACGGCCCATTAAAGTTACCATCGGGTACTTGAACGATGTAATTACCCGCTGGCAAATTGGTAAACGTATAAATACCTGGCAATCCGCCCACGGTAGCCGTAATGGTTGTTGTTACGTATTCATCGGGGTCAGGTTTGTTGTTATTGTTTCGGTCTTCAAACAAGATAACGGTTACGCCATTAATACCTGTTTCGGTTCCGTCCACTTTTCCATTGTTATTGGCATCATTCCAAACTAAGTTACCCAAATTGTACGGCCCCGTTGGAATGATAATTCCCGCGTCCCAAGTCAAGTCCACTTCTCCCGCCGTTAGTTCCGTTACTTCGGTTACGCCTGTTGAAGTGGGGTCAGAATCCGTCTCATCGCTTGTGCCATTGACTGTTCCTGTATTGGTTGTAAATGTTTGCCCCGTTGCCAACTTAAATTTCACGAAGTACTTTCCAGGGTCAAGGTTTTCAAACAAATAATACCCAGGACGACCATAAATGTCATTGGAAGTGGTATCTCTGGCTACAGGTGCCCCGTCGGCTGCATCGGGTTGGGCGATTCCGTCACCGTTGTCTTTGTACAAACAAACGATTACACCGTTTACACCGTTAGTCGTTGATTCGTCTTGTACGTTGTTCAAATTTTGGTCAAACCAAACATAATTTCCTAAGGCTGCTTTGTCCAAATAGATACCTTGATCCCAACGCAAATCGACTTCCGCAGCATCAATAGTTGTAATGTCAACCACCGTCACGCGTTGGCCATTGCAAAGCGTCGGTACGCCATCCGAATCAAGGCTATCTCCTGGCGTTACGACGTTGGGAGTGGTCGTGCTGTACCCTGCTGGCACGAAAAATACCGCAAAATAATTGCCTGGAGCCAAGTTAGGGAACAAATACAAACCACCATTTCCTGTTGCGGTATAGCTAATAAGTGGGTCATTTTTCGGGTCAGCGATTCCGTCGCCATTATCTTGGTGCAATTCCACTCGTACCCCATCTACGCCTACCTCGCCCGTATCCTGAATACCGTTTTTGTTGGCATCAATCCACACGCGGTTTCCATATACTCCTGGTACCAATGGCTTTAATTTAATCCCTACTTTGTTGGGTTCAGCGGGCAAGAACGGGTCATTGTTGTCGTTCCGTTTTGCTTTGAAAGCAAACGAGTTCCACGCAATTTCGCCGTTGGTAGGCGCATTTACTGGCGCGCGCATGTCCCACGTAAGCTCAACTTCGTCGCCAGGGTTTAAGATTTTTGTTCCAAAATCAAATTTTAACCCCTGAACCGTGGTTGGGTCTGCGGGCAAAACTGTCGTCCAATTGGGCGGGTTACATCCTGATGGCCCACTCGCAACGTAATCCGTCCGACACGGATTCTGAACGGTCGTATAATATACCGTTACGCCCGTTGGCGTAATCAACGGCGTAACCAAGTTTGGCCGCCATTGGGTCAAACGAGCAGTCAAGTCTTTTACCCCAATATCACCAATGTAAGGTAACATATCAAGCACTTCAATGCTCGACGCAGGCACGTTTCCGTTGTTACGAACAATCAATTTATAATTGGCAATCCCGCCAGGCATGGTTTGTCCAAAATCTGGATGTTTGCTGTAAACCGTATCGCACTGGCCTTTTACCCACTTCACCGACTCCAACTGAGCTACCGAAGTAAGACCAATATAACCCGCAGTAAAACAGACAGTATCTGCTTTAGAACCGTCCCCATCTAGGTCAAATTTATCGACGGTTTCGTAACGATCCATGGTTTCATAGATATTTTCTTTGAAACATTTAGCCGCACTACTCCCCGTAAAAAAGGCAGGGTTTTTAATCCCCACAGGTTGGCTATAGGCGTCTTTGGGTGCCCAAGCTGCTTCATTTGACGAAAGATTTCCACCCGTACCAAGGGTATTAATTTTTGTTTTTATGCTAAACCATACATCGCACCCCGAAGGCATGGGGATGTTCCAAGATAAGCGTACCAAAGTTCTACCCGTACCATTATAATTGGGAATAATTTCTGTGTTGTTGGCAGGAGGAAAATTACAACTCGTTGGAACGTACTGAATCGCACCATCGTAACTCAACCCTACTGGAAGTAAATCCATTACTACCGGGTTTTGGAGGGGTTGCCCTCCCGACATATTCACGGCTTGAATCATTGACCACACCGTTGTACCTATATTCTGAGGAGTACCGTAGAAAAGGGCGTACTGGCTTGATGGCTCACTTGTCAGCCATTTATGCACCAACAGCGAGCTGTAATTATCCAAAGGAGCCACAGGAATAGTTTGACAAGCCGACGCAGGGGTAATTGTTACTCCTGGTGTCGAACTTACGGCTGCCAAACAGTTGGTCACCGATGTGGCAGTACTACCTGGCGCAAGGGTTACTCTAATTCCCCCATATTGCACCAGTGCTCCAGCAGGTAAAGAACTAATCTCCGTTTTAAAATGCGTTATGTACTCACCCGAAGGAGGCACATAAGTGTAGTCCGTCATCAAGACTTGAAAATACGTGGTTTGGACGTTTGTTTTCACCCAATACGTAATGGTTTCAGTCCCTGCCATATTCACTTTAGAAACCTGATTAACCGCCGTACCTCTCAAATCTGCGGGCAAAATATCTTCAAGCACTACGTTATTTAATGGTACATTACCCGTATTGCTTGCCGAAAACTCGAACAATACAACATCGCCAGGTCGGATTTTTGTAGAGGAAGTACCTTTTGCTATTGCCAACTTGGCCTCTGGCGCCACCAGCTTATCCGTTACTGTTAGCGTAGGAGTACAACTTTCCGTAGTCTGGGTGGCGTAGGTAGCACCTCCTTGGTAGATAATGGTACTGCCGTTGGTAGCCGTAATGGGCGAACCGCCATCGGGTGTGTAAGCCACTGTGACATTATTTGTAACGTTATCCCCCGCGCTAAAACTTCCACTTGGATACGTAACATCTATTTTAACAAGCACCCTTGGGGCGTATGCACTCCCAATTTGGAAGGTCGAAGCAGGAAAAGTACAAGTTACTTTTGGTGCTCCAGGTGTATTATCAACAACGCAAGTACCCGAAGGAACCGAAGGCGTTGGCCAACCGTCAAGCGCCGTGGCTGTGACGCCATTGATAACGGCATTGGCTGGCAGGTTATCAACCATCACCACTGAACTGACACTGGTTGCCCCAATTCCAGTTGAGCCATAATTACCTGGAAATTGGAGGTAAATATCGTAAAAAGTAGAATTATCAATTGCCAAGCCTCGTCCATTGGCTTTCGCTGGGCAAAACTTATTGCTCGAATGCAAAGTTGTGTTGACGGTTGCGGTAGCGGGGGTTCCCGAGCCCGAAACAATACTCGCCGTCATCGTACCCGTCGTACCATCTACCTTTCCAAAGTCACCTTGACCCAATAATTCGATGATACCTGTATTCCCAGCTTTCAGCGGATTTTTAAAGGTAAAGGTTGCCGTTCGTCGATCTGCCGAAAAAGTGTAGCTGTCGATATCCGTTGTTAAGCCTACTACTTGGTTGGGAAATGAAATCGACGAAGGAATGGTCGCCGTCATAGTTACGTTGGGGCAATCGCCTGTACCCGCCGCGCAACTATATTTGAGCGTGTAGGTAAACGTTTCTCCTGTCAGGATGTCCGATTTGTTGGAGGAGGCTTCAATTGAGAGGGTTTGTGCGAACGTTTGGCTGCTTAAGAACACAACACAAACAAGCATAAAAACCCAAATTTTCTCAATCCTTTGAATGAACAAAGAGGGATATTTTCTTTTCATTTGTAGGAATATTTTTTAAGATACTTACTTGCAGGTACATTACATTCATTTTTTTGCACCTATTTTGTAAAACATTGCATCCTACAACTTCAAATTTCATACCATTGGGTATTTTAAAAATTACAACCTGCTACAGAAAGTATATTCGGTCAAAAAATAGATACCATCGTAACAGTTTTTTATCAATTTTTCCCAAAAATCGACCACACAACAATTGAACCAAATGCGAATAGGAATAAGAAAACTTTAGAATCAACAAATCCAACAATAAAATTTGGTATATATCCTACTATCCCATTAAACAGCACTAATTGATTTTTAAGTAAAGAACCACCTACCTTTCACCCACAACAGAAAAAGGCCGCCCCGAAAGGCAGCCTTTTTCTGTAACAATCTACTTCAGTATTTACTTCTTCACTTTTTTCACCGTGTAAGGAATACACACCTCCACAGGACAACAATTTGCACCCGCTTCGATAATGACTGGACAACAGCCATTGGCTGGGCAAGTCTGGTTCGTCGCCGTGAAGGTATAGACTCCCACTTCTGAGAACAACACCACATTCCCCGTTGCCACTGCCGTCGTACCTCCGTTTTTGAACCACTGTACGTTCGTCAAGTTGGCAGGAACACCTACTTCTAATTTCTGACCCGCGCACAACTCAAACGGTACTGTGAAGCATTGTTGGTCGATGTCATCTTCACCACTTTTACCATTGCCTGGTGTGCTGTCCTTGTCTTTCTCGTTGGTCTTGCTGATTTCAGCCGTGTTCAAATGGATACCCGCCTGCGTCGCTTTCACTTGGTAACGTAACGTCACCGTGTCGCCTCCCGCCGCAATGTTACCAATGTTCCACTTAATCACGTTGCCACTGATACTCGCACTACCACGACTCGCCACAAAACTGCCGCTCACAAACTGTACCGTGGTCGCGATGCTGTCGGTTACTTCGACACCCGTTGCGTTCTTAGTCCATTCGTTCCATACTTTGATGGTGTACGTCAGCACATCACCCACCCGCGCTACTTTTGTATTAATCGACTTCTTCAATGCCAAGTCAATTGTATCAATACAAGTTTGCGCATTAATCGTCGCTGGAACACGGCTTGTACTCACTGCCGTTGGGCAGGTTGGGTCGGTGCTACGCGCTTGCGCATAATACGTCGTCGTACCAGTCACTGTGCCACTTGGTTTGTAATTTAAGCCAGTTGACAATACCGTTCCGCCCGTTTGTTGGCTAAACCATTCTACCGTTGCCAAACCTACCACCGTAGCTTTCAACGTTGGGAAGGTATCACCGATACAAGCCGTCAAACTTGGAGCTAACAATACTGGTACTGGTGGATTACAGTTACAGTTAGGCCCAACAATCGTCGTATCTGACTTACAAATAGCACTCAAGCTGTCCGTAATGATCACACTCGCGCCCGACGGGATACCTGTCACCGTGTAAGGATTGTTACCGCTCAATGTGCCTTTGTTCACTTTTACAACGCCCAATTTATTGGTTACACTAAACGTAATGCTGTACGTTTGTACATCTGCCGAACATACTGGAGCGCTCGTCAAAGTTACGCTTGATTCTACACATGGAGCGGGGCAAGTCGGCACAATCACTTTCACCGTATCCTGGCAACCATTCGCTGAGTAAATAAAGTCAAACGACTTGCCTTGGGCAGTAGCGTTGGTGATACTTACCAAACCTGAACTGTTCACCGTCGCACCCGTTGGGTTACCCGTCAAAGCTGACCACGTTCCTCCCGTTGGCGTTGCTGATAGTTGTACGCTTGATGGAACATTGCCATTTGAGCACACCAACGTCGTGTCTTTTCCTGCATTTGGTTTTGGATTCACTGTCACTACTACATTCGCCGTGTCTTTACAGCCCGCCGCGTTTTGAGCAACCAATACGTAGGTCGTTGTGCCCGTTGGTTTCACTGAAATTGGCGTTGCTACTGCTGTGCCGCCTGCTGTACCAACTGTCCAGACTTGGCCTTGGAAACTGTTATAATTAGTAATCTTTGTAGTTAAATCCACTGACTCGCCTGCGCATATTGTTGCACTTCCGTCGGCAATCACTGGCTTGGCAAGTACAATCACTTGCGCTGTATCTGTACATGTTTGACCGCCTGAGGTAATTGAATACACAAACTTATAAGTACCCGCTGCGTTCAAACCGCTGATGTTGCCACTCGCATCTATCGTCGCGGCGCTTGGGTTTACTGGACTGCCGATTGGCGCCCACGTGCCGCCTGTAGTTACCGCCGTCAACTTCGCCGTTTTCATTGGTTGACACACATTCGCCGCATCAGCACCTGCATTTGGTTTTACACAACCTGCGCAGGGTGCTACTGTCACGGCAACCGTATCCTTGCAGCCTGCCGTTGTCGTGTAAATAAATTGGTACGTACCTGCTACACTCATGCCTGTCACATTGTTACCAGAAATTGTGGCTGTCGCTGGCGTTGTACCTAGTTGTGACCAACTGCCGCCTGTTGGACTTGGTACTAAAGTGTAACTTGTCGCCAAGGTATTTGTCGCTGCATTCACGCAGGCTAAGGTCGTGTCTTTACCCGCATTTGGTTTTGGATTCACCGTTACTACCACGTTCGCTGTGTCTTTACAACCAGCTGCGTTTTGAGCAACCAATACGTAGGTCGTTGTACCCGTTGGCTTTACAGAACTTGGCGTTGCTACTGCTGTGCCGCCCGCTGCACCTACCGTCCAGACTTGGCCTTGGTAACTGTTGTAGTTTGTAATTTTCGTTGTCAAATCCACTGACTCGCCTGCACAAATCGTCGCAGTACCATCACCAATCACTGGCTTGGCCAACACCACTACTTGTGCCGTATCCGTACATGTTTGACCGCCACTTGTTACAGAATACACAAATTTATAAGTGCCTGCTGCATTCAAGCCACTGATGTTGCCACTCGCGTCTATCGTCGCTGCGCTTGGGTTTGCTGGACTGCCGATTGGTGCCCATGTGCCTCCTGCTGTTACTGCCGTCAACTTCGCCGTACTTGTCGGTTGGCATACATTCGCCGCATCGGCACCTGCATTTGGCTTCACACAACCTGCACATGGCGCTACTGTCACCGCTACCGTGTCCTTGCAACCTGCCGTCGTCGTGTAGATAAACTGATACGTGCCTATTACACTCATCCCTGTCACGTTGTTACCCGTAATCGTCGCCGTCGTTGGACTTGTACCCAATTGTGACCAACTGCCTCCCGCAGGACTTGGAACTAAAGTATAACTTGTCGCCAAAGTATTTGTCGCAGCATTCACACAAGCCAACGTCGTGTCTTTACCTGCACTTGGTTTTGGGTTAACCGTCACCGCCACATTCGCCGTGTCTTTACATCCAGCTGCATTTTGAGCAACCAAAACATAAGTCGTTGTGCCCGTTGGCTTCACTGAAGTGGGCGTTGTCACTGCCGTGCCACCCGCTGTACCTATCGTCCAGACTTGGCCTTGGTAACTGTTGTAGTTTGTAATCTTTGAGATCAAATCCACTGATTCTCCTGCACAAATTGTGGCAGAACCGTCAGCAATTACGGGCTTGGCATTCACCACTAAACGTACATAAGCCGTATCAGCACACGTCACATCGCCCGTCGTATTCACCACTACCGCGTAATATTTCGTTCCAGCCGTCGCCAACGCTGCGCCACTCGGCGTGAAGCTCGCACTTGTTGCGCCGCTCACGGCTGTGCCCAAGCTGCTCGTCGTGTCTGCCAATGGGCCGTACCATTTGTATTGCACGCCCGTACTTGGCGTTGCGGTAAAGGCCGTTGCTGCGCCGCCTGCACATATCGTTTGTGTTTTCGACGTAGCTGCTGCCACGGGTTTGGTACACAAAATACATTCAAACGTGTAAGTCACTTTCGCACTCGCATACGCTCGTGTACGCTGAATGTAGATTAAATTACCGCCACCGCCTGTCAACGCAAGACCAGATAGCGTACTCACTTCTAATGGTACATTCCCCGTCCCAATAAAGGGTGCCAACGCCAACGCTGTGTTGTAGGTAAAGGTCCCACTTGCCGAATCTGCTATCATCGGATTTAGGTACATATCATCATCGTCAGTCGCATCTCCCGTTGCGTTCGTTACCCAACGTGCATCCGTACGAGGGTCTTTGAAAACCGTCAAATAATCACTCACCCACGATTCCATTCGACCCAACGTCGTTGGCGTGGGCGTTGGTGATGGAATGCTATCGCCCGCCCAACTGCCCGTCGCGGGCACTAAAACTCCCCCTGGCAACGTCGTTTGAGGAATCGCCATCTCCAATGTATTCGTCGCAATATCCGTCGAGTTCAACGTAAGCGTCGCCTCCGAACTTGCTTTGGCATTGAACGACTGCGATTGCGCGGCCCTGTTCTCAAAAACAAATGCCGTTTTGCCTCCTACGGTATATTCCAATTTCACCGATTGCAAAACACGCGTTCCGCTTTGTTCGTCAAACTTTGGTATAATTATCGGCAAGGAGTTCAACTCCGTAATATCCACTTGGGTGCCATATTCATACGTCACTGTACTTGGCGTGCCTTGCACACACGTTACGGCGCACGTTCCTGGGTCGGTCACAACTACTGTCGTCGAGCAGCCCGTTACATTATCCGTAATTGTCAGAGTTACGTTGCCTTTGCCTGCGCTACCCGCTGGCGTGCGCAATGGAGTATTCAATCCGCAGTTCACCGAAGTTGCTGCGTTGCCGTTTGACAATGTTACTGCCAATGGATTCCCGCCTTGCGTGGCCGTTACCGTGAATTTATTGGTACTCATCGGAGTGGTGGATACATGAATACTGAACGTCATGTAATCATCTGTACCATCTTCGGGCGTACCGTTGGCGTGGCAAAGTGCCGTCACCGCTGGTACCGTGATTTTGCTCACATCTAACTGAACAAAGGCTGTGTCCGCACACGCCACATCGCCCGTGGTGTTCACCACTACTGCATAATATTTTGACCCCGCAGTACTTAATGCTGCGCCACTTGGCGTAAACGTCGCGCTTGTTGCACCGCTCACGGCTGTGCCCAAACTGCTCGTTGTGTCTGCCAATGGGCCATACCATTTATAGTCCACACCCGTGCTTGGACTAACTGTGAAGGCCGTCGCAGTACCGCCTACGCAGATTGTTTGTTTTTGTGGAGTGGCTGAGGCTACGGGCAAAACGCAACATGCCACAGCTGCAATCGTAATCGTCGTGTCTTTGTAGCAACATTCCCCGTTATAAAAACGGATGGTGTAAGTGGCGCCCGCATTGCTAATACCTGTCACCAAGTCTTTGGGGAAGGTACTACCAATCGCCGTTGCCGTAGCGTAAGTTGTGTCTCCACTCCATGCACCCGTTCCCGTTTTTGTTCTATATTTATCATAAGGAGCTATCGCACTGCTCAAACTGATTTTTCCATCATTTTGAGGAACGGTTACGGCACATTTCGGGGCCGTAACAGCAATTGAATTCGCCCCAATGGATGGGTTGGTGCAATAAAAACCTGCATCAAAAGTATGATTCACACTTCCTGCATTTCCAGTAGTAAGATTAATACAAAAAGCCCCGCTGATTACTTCCGCATCGCTGTCGTTTTGGTCGTTGCCGTTGCTGGCGGTAGCATCTTTGAGCGTTACGTCAAATTGACCCAAACCTTCTACCGTTAGTTTTCCACTAACCAATTGACCTTCACCAAAAACCAACTTATAAGCAGTATTTGGAAGAAGCGTGGTATCGGCACCTGTGCCTTCCCAAGTTCCCGTAATTAGGGTAGATTTTGATGAAAAATAATATTCGCCATTTGACCCTGTTTTACTCGTGGCGATTTTGGTCGCGCCTTTGTAGAGCGTCACGTTGATGTCTTTCAACGCTTTTTCACAGGGGTCTTGTACCCCATTTTTATTAGCATCATTCCACACGTAGTTACCTAGTTCGAGGTAAGTAGGAATAGAACACCCTAGTTCAATATCTCCTAAGCCCGTTGATTTCCCAAATAGCCCTTTATTACGTATGCCTTGGTACACCACGTAGCCTCCATTTTTAGCTCCCGTTTGGTTGTTTGCTTTAATAACTCCCCCTGCATCAAATGGATTTGACGACCAATCGGCTGGCACATTGTAACCTCCCACGGGATCCATCGCAGTTGTCACGATTTCGCCCGAACCTGGGCGTAAAGCAAGCGCTCCTAAGGCCGTTTCGGCATGGGCCAACTCCGTATTACCACCATTGTAAGACCAAGTAAGGTTTTCATCATAAAATTCCCCGAAACCTGGCCCTTGGTCATTGGTTGGGTTTGATCCCGTAGTTGGACCTGCTTTTGCCGCGTTTTCTAAGATATACGTACCATTGGAATAATAAGCCCGTAAAAAGTCTCCCCCCGACGTCGTAGAATACAGCGGCGAATTACCCGTCGGGGCATAGTTGACACTTCCGCCGATTAATCCTGCGCGGTCGCCAAAACCCAAAATCATTGACCCGTCAATGTCAAATTCTATATCGGTCAACATAGGCATGGGGTACGTCCAGCTATAGACATTCCCACCCATGTCTCTTAGTGTAGCAATGTAAGTACTCCAATCATCCGTCCAGGGAAACCAACCTGTCACAGCGCGCACAGAGGGATGCGTATCTGCAGGGCCTTTGGGGTAAGTCAAAGGAAAATCAAACACAGTTGCCCAAGTTGAACCCGTCAATTTATACACGTAAGCCCGTAAATCTGATTTGTTTTGAGAAGTACTTGCATCACAAACAACGCCCACGTACGCACTTCCATCCACAATTTTCAACCCAAACGGGCGCGCTACCCCAGCTACACAGCCAGGATTCGGAATTGTATAGCCAATGGCATCGGCTGCTGTTGGTTTTGTTGTACCATTTGCATTGTAAGCAGAAATATTGACCGAATAAAGTTTCTTGTCATACACATTGACAAACCAAAGCATGTTACCGTCTTCGCTCAAATCAATGTCACCAATTCCGACTTTTCCAATTTGCGAAATCACCGAAGGGTCATTAGACGCATCTGCACGATTGGCAGGAAGAAGTCGGGCGGCGTTTGAAAGCACAGGGCTTCCAGCGTCTTCGACGTCAATGTTCAAATCGTTTTTCACATTGATAAAACTACTCACTACTGGCGAAGCAGGGTTTGTCAAATCGGTTACATAAATCGCCGCAATTCCGTCAGGACCAAGCCCTGCATGTCGTTTCAAGATGGACGATTGGAATATTCGTTTGGTAAAACGGTTGTAAGCCGTTCCCCATAAAGTACCTACTTGAACGGCGTTGGCAATGTGCGACGGAGATGTGTAGCCACCGCCCGTTTGATTGGGAAGCCCTGTATTGGCATAATCAAACATAACAGTCGCATCCATCGTTCCAGCATCTCCACCTGCCAAGGGATCACCGTTGACAAAGCAAGGCACAAAAACAAGGGGGTTTGTTTGGCAATAATCGTTGGGGTCTAATACTCCTAAATCCACATTGCAGTCGGCGGCCGTTACAAATTGTACAGTTGTCCGACCATCGGCTCCATTGACCGTTCCGTTGCCATAAATAGAGGGTAAATTGCTAAACTCGACCCGAATTGGATAACTTCCTGCGGTCAGCCCCGTAAAGACGTATTTACCGTTGAAATCGGTGGTGGTCGTACTTACGAGCGCCCCATTGCAATCGAAGGCTTTCACCGTTACTCCCTCCAACCCTTGGGTTTCACCCGTTTGTTTTATCCCGTCGGCATTGTAATCAAAAAACACCGAACCTCCCGTTTGATTAGCCCCACAAACCAACGGTTCGCAAGCAGCTGGTGCACTGAAGGTAGTACTGGTAACCGAGCAGGAAGTCGTTGTTGAAAAATTGGCACTTACCGATAACCCACTTGCGCCATTGGCAGGAATTTCAAAAGCAATCACTTGGGGTGAAACAATGGTTTGAGAGCCTGTTGCCCCAAAACCATAATTGACACTGATTGACCCAGGCGTAATTGTTCTGGTAGCGGGTACACTTCCTGCGGGTCCCGTTACCGTGATGGTTTCGCCCGCTGGTGCGTTTTGCCACGCTACCTCGACGCTCACCGTGGCCTTGCTGCCATTGTTTTGGTAACAACCCGAAACCATCGGCTTGATAGTAATGGAGCAAGTGGCAGTACAGGTTACTGCCGCTACTGTGATAGTTGTATCTTTATAGCAATCATTTGAGCCATTAAAAAGCCGAAGAATATAGGTTCCACCTGTATTTGGAATTGCCGTTTTTACATCCTTATTGGCTACGTACGACGTTGCAGACGCATACACAGGGCCATCATAGGCAGCAGCTCCTAAAGTACTAATTCCGCATTTATCGGTATTTAAAGCCGATATTAGTGTTATTTTTCCGTTGTTATTTGCAGTAGCACCTGTACAAGTAGGTGAGGTTTTTACAACCTGAATAGATACAGGGCTAACGCATACAGGTAGTTTGTAAATATCAATATCACCGTATATAAGTTTTTCTCCCGCTGTGTTTCCATTATAAGCCAAAGCAACTCCAATGCTATTAGAAGGATTACCTCCTGTGATAGGCGTAAATTGAAGCCCCCAAATTGTTTGAGGTGAAGTCAAAACTTGGTCTGCTGTCGTTATAAAAAATGATTCATCTCCATTCATTTCACCAGTAGTAGAATTGACATCATGGTATGCCCAAGCAAGGCCACCACGTGAATTTGAACGAACTCTACCGTCTCCTACATCATATTTACCATGCACATTGCCCGATGTAAAGGGGGCTAATGACCAAGTTGACCCTATTTTATGGTATTCTAACACCCTTGAAGTATGTGCCTGTGACACGGGGGTTCCTGATTCAAAACTTAATTCTCCCACCAAAAGCTTATCGCCACTGGCATTAAATTCCATATCCCCAACTGGGCAGCTATAAGTCAAGGATTGAAGGTAAGTAAGTAAGCCTCCTGAAAAAACCGTTTGGTTTGCATAACTTTCGATTGTTGGGATTGTTACAACAAGGGCATCATCGCTACTACTTTTGAATGTACCATCTGCATTAAGCCCAATAGATCTAATTGTATTTGAGTTTCCATTATTAATTTGGTCATTGGCCCAAACTGAATAAAAAACCCGGTTCTCAACCGAATTATACTCAACCCCTAACAAGCGTTCTCCCAAAAGCGCCAATCCCGTTGCACCATTATCTGCCCCTAATGGATCATAAGAATCTACAGAACTGTTTGAGAGCTGGATACGGTATAATTTCCCGTCATCCATTCCAACAGCAAAAATTTGTTTATGTACTTCGTCGAGTGTAATATATCCTATTCCTTCTTGGCCACTGAGGGTAGCTACCAAACTAACAGCCCCAGTAGTACCATTTATTTTATATACACTCGCAGCTACCCCTCCGTTGCCTATAACACCATTTGTATCACCATATAGCGATGTAGTACCCGCATATACATCACCTGTTTTACGGTCTATTGCCGTTGAAAAAATTGGAAGCCCACCAAAATCAGAAATAAGCCAAGTACCATTTCCGTGTGGGCCAATTGCTGGCATAGTGACCAAACCTGCTTGGTCTGTACCCCGATTGGCTGGTGTATCCCAAAGCCCTCCAAGTTGTCGTATATTTTTTACGGCTAACGTAACCCCAGAAGCATCTGGCTTACAAGATACAATTGCATAACCAGGCTGAAGCAACTGCGTATATCCTTCATTTTTATTAACAAAAACAAGGAAAAAAAGCATAAATACACCTCGAATTAGTAGCAAAAATTTGCTTTTTACTGAAGTTACCTCTCTATTTTTCATACTTAATTACATATATTTATATACCCACATACGAATAAGACAAAAAATATGCCAAACTTCGATTAATTAAAGCACTAGCTTAATAGGCATTTTTTTACATTATCATTCAAGGTAGCATATACCTTCATTATCAGAACGTTACTTATTTATCAGCACAAAAAAAGGCTACCCAAAAGGCAGCCTTTTTTAAGTTGATTTAACTATCCTCTATTTACTTTTTCACTTTACGCACCGTAAATGGCACGCAAACCTCGGCTGGGCAACAGTTGGTGCCTGGTTCGATGATGACTGGACAACAGCCGTTGGATGGACACGTCTGGTTGGTTGCCGTGAAGGTGTAAACGCCATCTTCACTGAATAACACCACATTGCCCGTTGCTACTGCCGTTGTGCCACCGTTTCTGAACCATTGGACATTTGTTAAATTGGCAGGAACACCTACTTCTACCTTCTGACCCTCGCACAACTCAAACGGCACCGTGAAGCATTGCTGGTCGATGTCATCTTCGCCGCCTTTGCCGTTGCCTGGCGTGCTATCTCTGTCCTTCTCGTTGGTCTTGCTGATTTCGGCCGTGTTCAAGTGAACGCCTGCTTGCGTCGCTCGCACTTGGTAGCTCAACGTCACCGTGTCGCCTCCCGCCGCAATGTTACCAATATTCCACTTAATCACGTTACCACTGATGGTCGCACTGCCTTGGCTCACCACAAAACTGCCGCTTACAAACTGCGCCGTGGTCGCGATGCTGTCAGTTACTTCTACGCCAGTTGCGTTTTTGTTCCATTGGTTCCACACTTTTACCGTGTAGGTAAGCACATCACCAACATGCACGATTTTGGCACTAATTGACTTTTTCAATGCCAAATCAATGGTATCAATGCAGTTTTGTGCGTTGATGTTGGCAGGAACTCGACTCGTACTGATGGCTGTCGGACAACTTGGGTCAGTGCTGCGTGCTTGTGCGTAGAACACTGTGCTACCCGTTACCGTGCCAGCTGGTTTATAATTTAAGCCCGTTGACAGCAACGTTCCGCCTGTTTGCTGACTAAACCATTCTACAGTCGCCAAACCTACTACAGCCGCTTTCAAGGTCGGGAAGGTATCACCGATACAAGCCGTCATACTTGGTGCCAACAACACTGGTACTGGAGGGTTACAGTTACAATTAGGCCCAATAATGGTCGTATCGGCTTTACACAAAGCACTCAAACTATCCGTGATGATTAAACTAGCACCCGATGGAATACCTGTTACAGTATATGGATTATTGCCCGTCAATGTCCCTTTGTTCACCTTCACGATACCCATTTTGTTGTTTACCGTAAACTTAATGCTGTAGGTTTGCACGTCCTGCGAACACAACGGTGCCTCGGTTACAATCACGCTTGATTTCACACAAGGCACAATCAAACCTGCATCCACCGTCAAGTTATCTTTCGCAATACCTGTACCTAATGCGTCGATTGGCACCACTTGACTCCGTCCTGTCGTTGGCCCAAAATCACTGTCTTTGGTGTCATCCACACCTTCGTTTTGTTTGCTTGTGATTTTGCACGTATCGGCCAAACTCGAAAGAACAAGTTGCACAAAATAATTGCCGCTCGACAGGTTGGTAAACAAATATTTACCCGTAGCATCCGTCGTATCTTTGGCTACCAAAACAGGTGTTGGAGTTGTGACACCTTCCAAGCGGTATAGCTCTAGGATTACTCCAGCCACTCCTTTTTCCGCTGGCAAATCTTGAACACCATTGTTATTCACATCCTTCCAAACGAAATCGCCAATACTGCCTTTCGGAGAATACAAGCCTGCGTCAACCGTCATGTTGTCTTTGGCAATACCCGTTCCCAAGACATCTATCGTTACCACTTGACTCAAACCTGTCGTTGGGTTAAAGTCCGAGTCTTTGGTATCGTCGCCACCCAAGTCTTGCTTGCCGCTAATCACACAACCCGCTGGTAAACTCGTCGTCACAATCTTCACTTGGTACGTACCTGAGTTCAAATTCGAGAACAAATACAAACCCTGTGCATCCGTCGTGTCAGTTGCCAATACGGCGCTGGTTGTTGCGTTCAACAATTGAACAATCACGCCTGCTACCGCTGGTTCGCCTGACTCTTGAACACCGTTGTTGTTTTGGTCTTTCCAAACGAAATCGCCAATCGAACCTTTCGGAGAATACAAGCCTGCGTCAACCGTTGGATTGTCTTTGGCAATGCCTGTTCCCAAAGCGTCAATTGTTACCACTTGACTCAAACCTGTCGTTGGGTTAAAGTCAGAGTCTTTCGTATCGTCGCCGCCCAAATCTTGCTTGCTGCTAATTACACAACCCGCTGGTAAACTCGTCGTGACGATTTTCACTTGGTACGTACCTGAATTTAGGTTCGAGAACAAGTACAATCCTTGCGCATCCGTCGTGTCAGTTGCCAATACGGCACTCGTCGTTGAATTCAACAATTGAACGATTACGCCCGCCACCGCTGGTTCGCCCGAATCTTGAACGCCGTTGTTGTTTTGATCTTTCCATACGTAGTCGCCAATACTACCTTTTGGTGAATACAAGCCCGCGTCAACCGTCATGTTGTCTTTCGCAATGCCTGTTCCCAAAGCATCTATCGTCACCACTTGACTCAAACCAGTCGTTGGGTTAAAGTCACTGTCTTTCGTATCGTCGCCACCCAAGTCTTGTTTACTGCTAATCACACAACCCGCTGGTAAACTCGTCGTCACAATCTTCACTTGGTACGTACCTGAATTCAAGTTCGAGAACAAGTACAATCCTTGCGCATCCGTCGTATCAGTTGCCAATACGGCGCTGGTCGTTGAATTCAACAACTGAACGATTACGCCCGCCACCGCTGGTTCGCCCGAATCTTGAACGCCGTTGTTGTTTTGGTCTTTCCATACGTAGTCGCCAATACTACCTTTTGGTGAATACAAGCCCGCGTCAACCGTCATGTTGTCTTTCGCAATGCCTGTTCCCAAAGCATCTATCGTCACCACTTGACTCAAACCAGTCGTTGGGTTAAAGTCACTGTCTTTCGTATCGTCGCCGCCCAAATCTTGCTTGCTGCTGATTACACAACCCGCTGGCAAACTCGTCGTAACAATTTTCACTTGGTACGTACCTGAATTCAAGTTAGAGAACAAGTATAGACCATTGACATCCGTCGTATCAGTCGCCAATACGGCGCTGGTTGTTGAATTCAACAACTGAACTATCACGCCCGCTACCGCTGGTTCGCCTGAATCTTGGACGCCGTTGTTGTTTTGGTCTTTCCAAACGTAGTCACCAATCGAACCTTTGGGAGAATACAAGCCCGCGTCAACCGTCATGTTGTCTTTCGCAATGCCTGTTCCCAAAGCGTCAATTGTCACCACTTGACTCAAACCTGTCGTTGGGTTAAAGTCAGAATCTTTCGTATCGTCGCCGCCTAAGTCTTGCTTGCTGCTGATTACACAACCCGCTGGCAAACTCGTCGTCACAATTTTCACTTGGTACGTACCTGAATTTAGGTTCGAGAACAAGTACAAACCATTCGCATCCGTCGTGTCAGTTGCCAATACGGCGCTGGTTGTTGAATTCAACAATTGAACAATCACACCCGCCACCGCTGGTTCGCCTGAATCTTGAACACCGTTGTTGTTTTGGTCTTTCCAAACATAATCCCCAATCGAACCTTTTGGAGAATACAAGCCCGCATCTATCGTTGGGTTGTCTTTCGCAATGCCTGTTCCCAAAGCATCTATAGTCACCACTTGACTCAAACCAGTCGTTGGGTTAAAGTCAGAATCTTTCGTATCGTCACCACCCAAATCTTGCTTGCTGCTGATTACACAACCCGCTGGCAAACTCGTCGTGACGATTTTCACTTGGTACGTTCCTGAATTTAGGTTCGAGAACAAGTACAATCCTTGCACATCCGTCGTGTCTGTGGCCAATACGGCGCTGGTTGTTGAATTCAATAATTGAACAATCACGCCCGCCACCGCTGGTTCACCTGAATCTTGAACACCATTATTGTTTTGGTCTTTCCAAACGTAGTCGCCAATCGAACCTTTCGGAGAATACAAGCCCGCGTCAACCGTCATGTTGTCTTTCGCAAGACCCGTACCTAAGACATCTATCGTCACCACTTGACTCAAACCTGTCGTTGGGTTAAAGTCAGAATCTTTCGTATCGTCGCCGCCCAAATCTTGCTTGCTGCTGATTACACAACCTGCTGGCAAACTCGTTGTGACGATTTTCACTTGGTAAGTTCCTGAATTCAAGTTCGGGAACAAATACAAACCTTGCGCATCTGTCGTGTCAGTCGCCAATACGGCACTCGTCGTTGAATTCAACAATTGAACGATTACGCCCGCCACCGCTGGTTCGCCTGAATCTTGAACCCCGTTGTTGTTTTGATCCTTCCAAACGAAATCGCCAATCGAACCTTTCGGAGAATACAAGCCTGCGTCAACCGTTGGGTTGTCTTTCGCAATGCCTGTTCCCAAAGCATCTATCGTCACGACTTGGCTCAAACCTGTCGTTGGGTTAAAGTCAGAATCTTTGGTATCGTCGCCGCCTAAATCTTGCTTGCTGCTAATTACACAACCCGCTGGTAAACTCGTCGTAACAATCTTCACTTGGTATGTGCCTGAGTTCAAATTAGAGAACAAATACAAACCTTGCGCATCCGTCGTGTCAGTTGCCAATACGGCGCTGGTTGTTGAATTCAACAATTGAACAATCACGCCCGCCACCGCTGGTTCGCCTGAATCTTGAACGCCATTGTTATTTTGGTCTTTCCAAACGAAATCGCCAATCGAACCTTTCGGAGAATACAAGCCCGCGTCAACCGTCATGTTGTCTTTCGCAATGCCTGTTCCCAAAGCATCTATCGTTACCACTTGACTCAAACCTGTCGTTGGGTTAAAGTCCGAGTCTTTCGTATCGTCGCCGCCCAAGTCTTGCTTGCTGCTAATCACGCAACCCGCTGGCAAACTCGTCGTCACAATCTTCACTTGGTACGTACCTGAGTTCAAATTAGAGAACAAATACAAACCATTCACATCCGTCGTATCAGTTGCCAATACGGCGCTGGTCGTTGAATTCAACAACTGAACGATTACGCCCGCCACCGCTGGTTCGCCCGAATCTTGAACGCCGTTGTTGTTTTGGTCTTTCCATACGTAGTCGCCAATACTGCCTTTTGGCGAATACAAGCCCGCATCTATCGTTGGGTTGTCTTTGGTAATGCCTGTTCCCAAAGCATCAATCGTTACCACTTGACTCAAACCTGTCGTTGGGTTAAAGTCAGAGTCTTTCGTATCGTCACCGCCCAAGTCTTGCTTGCTGCTAATCACGCAACCCGCTGGCAAACTCGTCGTTACAATCTTCACTTGGTATGTGCCTGAGTTCAAATTAGAGAACAAATACAAACCATTCACATCCGTCGTGTCAGTCGCCAATACGGCACTCGTCGTTGAATTCAACAATTGAACGATTACGCCCGCCACCGCTGGTTCGCCCGAATCTTGAACACCGTTGTTGTTTTGGTCTTTCCAAACGTAGTCGCCAATCGAACCTTTTGGTGAATACAAGCCCGCGTCAACCGTCATGTTGTCTTTCGCAATGCCTGTTCCCAAAGCATCTATCGTTACCACTTGACTCAAACCTGTCGTTGGGTTAAAGTCAGAATCTTTCGTATCGTCGCCGCCCAAATCTTGTTTGCTGCTAATCACACAACCCGCTGGCAAGCTCGTTGTCACAATCTTCACTTGGTACGTACCTGAATTCAAATTCGAGAACAAATACAAACCCTGTGCATCCGTCGTGTCAGTCGCCAATACGGCGCTCGTCGTTGAATTCAACAATTGAACGATCACTCCCGCTACCGCTGGTTCGCCTGAGTCTTGGACGCCGTTGTTATTTTGGTCTTTCCAAACATAGTCGCCAATACTGCCTTTCGGAGAATACAAGCCCGCGTCTATCGTTGGGTTATCTTTCGCAAGACCTCCATTTACTGGATCTAACTTCACTACACTGCTCAAACCGTTTGTGCCAAAATCATTATCAGTCACATCTGGTCCAAGGTCTTTTTGAGAACTTATCACGCAGCTATCGGGCAAGGTACTCAACACCAACTGAACGATGTAATCACCTTTAGGCAAGTTTTTAAACTCATATTTACCTCCCGTTGCCGTTACGGTAGAGTCCAACTTAGCGACAGGATTACCACTGGCGTTGGCAGACCACAATATCATTTTCACGCCATTTACTCCTGGCTCACCGCTATCCTGCTGGCCATTATTGTTTAGGTCTTTCCAAACAAAATCACCAATTGAGCCCACAGTTGAGTTAAATCCAGCATCAAAGGTGTGATTTGCCCCTGCATTTGGGGTAGTTTCACAAATCACAGGATAACCTTGGAGAGCTACAGGAGCAGTGTTGGTAGCAATGGCAAAATCGCTGTCGTTTTGGTCATTGCCCCCGTCAGTTGTGCTGTTAAGTTTGGTCAACTGATAGCCAACTCCACCCACCGTTAATGAACCTGTAGTCGTGTTAAATTTGCTATCTTCTTTTCCAATTACGATGTAATATTGGGTATTAGGTTGTGGCCCTAAAACATTGGGCTTGGCGGCACCTAAGGTATCCACGACGTTGGTCGCATCAAAATAATACTCACCCAGCGCGTTGGTTGTATCTTTGGCTAAGAAATTACCCAATTTATCATAGAGACTCACCACCACATTGGCAATACCAGGCTCATTGCAAGGGTCTTGCACTCCGTCTTTGTCGGTATCAATCCACAAGCGATTCCCAATTTGTACGGGGGCAACATCACAAAGCGCTTCCAAATCTCCCAAGGCAATGGCCTTACTAAAGAAGCTTGTGCTCATCGACACAGGAGTTACTTGGTATCTTCTGGCGCTGTTACCGTTGGTATTGTTGAAATACGTCACCCCCGATGACACTACGTCAAAAGGATCTAGCACAGTTACTGCCAACTCATTACGTCCTGCGATAAATGCCATACCACCGTAGCTCGTTTCTAAGTGATCCGTCTGGTAATTATCACCCGAATAGAACTCTCCCCCACCTGGGCCTTGGTTGTTACCTACGCCTCCCGCTGAGGTATTGGTACCCACTTTACCATTGCTTTCGAGGGTAAAATTACCTGCCTTGGCATCTGCTCTCAGCACATCCCCCGCAATGGTGGAACGAATGGTAGCAGTTCCGTACGTTTTGTAATTTCTATCGCCTGATTGGTGTCCAAAACGGTCAAAAAAGCCCAATACCATGTCTCCATCTTCCAAAAATTCAATGTCTGACAACACAGGTTGAGGATATACCGTGAAAATATCCACATTAAATGCTTTGTCAATCGCTCCCGTCCATGCTTGCCATCTTACAACAGGTTCTTGGCTGTAAGTACGGCCGTGTGTGTAAGTAAGTGGCACGGTCAAGACAGGGGTAAAAATGCTAGAACCATCGTCTGTCAACTCATAGACAATGCTTTTTAGCTGTTCTTTGTCTTGGGTCAATTCGGCAGGGCAGGTAGTTCCTACATATACTTTCCCATTGTGGTATTTCAACGCAAACGGATAAGCCCTGTCTTCAAACTTCGTACCCGCTACTGACCAAATTTTAATCCCACTCAAAATCGCGTTGGCATCTCCTCCTGGCAAATCACTAATGGTAATATCCAAGCGATCATCGGCGACGACCACGTTGTTGAACATTTGTGAAACACTTGCATTGGCCGCTATCGCTAGGGTTTGAGCCGTTGCCTCTACGGTATTGGTCTGGTTTCTTGCTGCCGTATTGTTACCAAAGTACAGTTGGACATTGTATGTACCATTGGGAAGGCTAATTTTATACTGAAAGCCTGCGCCATTGCGGAACGTCGAATAAGCCGCGCCAGAACGTCCTGAACTAGTAGTAACCCCTCCTGAGAAAAATTCGTCGCCCGCGAAACCATTAATCAATGCGCCATTAACGTTGCCTCCAGCTTTGATGTATAAGGTATCGTAGCTGCTTCCGCACGCTTTGGGAATGTTAAAGGTTGTCAAAGCGCCTGCCGAGCCGTCGGTATTGATGGCAATTTTATGCAATTGACTTCCTTTTGGATTTACCACCCAAAGGGCTGAGTTATCGTCTGAAATATCAATGTCACCTACCCCTACCTTTCCAATCAATGGGAACGTGGTAGCGTCATTACTAGGTGCAGTAGGAACGCCTAATCCACGGGCAGCATCGTCACCAATGGTACCAAAATCTAAATTGTAAGGTGCTTTGGTCAAATCAGCCCAAACGCTGTTGGTAAAGGTAGCTCCGTACGGATTAGAAGTTTGCCAAATGATT
Source organism: Runella sp. R5_40 (assembly GCF_057652295.1). NCBI lineage: Bacteria > Pseudomonadati > Bacteroidota > Cytophagia > Cytophagales > Spirosomataceae > Runella > Runella sp. R5_40. The sequence continues at coordinate 205,101 of NZ_JBYFCH010000009.1, forward strand.
CCTAAATCGCCTTGGTTGTCTCCATCTGTGTCTTTCAAACCTGCATGTCGTTTTAGGAAAGACCCCGAGAATAACTGTTTTGTCTCGTTGTTATAAGCCGTACTCCAAACCGAACCAAATTCGCCTTTGCTGGACAAATATTGGGGTTGAGGCGTCGAACCAGAAGTATTGTAGTTAAACTTCACCAAGACTTCCAATGGATTGACCCCATTGCCTGATGCTCCGTTGACAAAGCAAGTAGTAGCCATCAAAGGACTTGCCTGACAATAATCGTGCAAGCCCGTCAATCCCAAATCAACCGTGCAATTAGGTGCGATTACAAACTGTACATCCGTACGGCCATCCACCCCATTGTACGTTGGGCGTGCCCACGCAGGGAACGTAGCGCGGACAAATTCAATGCGTACGGTATCGTTGGCCGACGTGACGTTGGTCAAGGTATAACGCCCACGATAGTCGGTGACAGCGGAGTCAATTTTCACACCCGCACAGTTGAAAGCATATACTTTGATGCCCGCAAAGCCCAGTGAATCGGTTGTATTGAAAACTCCGTTGTTGTTAAAATCGTTGAAAACAGTTCCGCCAATTGTGTTGGTACAAGGAGGCGCAGGACATAATACCGTATTTACTTTGAAGGTAGTGTCTTTAAAACAAGTGTTCGCCCCCTTGAAAACCCGCACCGTAACAGTACTACCTGCCGTTTGATTGTTTAACGTAAACGAACCTGTGAAAGTCGTCGCCGATGCGTAGGCTGTAGAGGTGCCAATCGCGTATTTGTCGCCGTTAGAGGTAATTGTTATGGAAGCATTGTTTTGCACAACCCCGTTTGTACAAGTAGCATTTACCTGCGTAAAGGCCGTGAATAAAGGTTTGACACAAGCAGGTACAAAACCAGCGTCAAAGGTATGATTTGCGCCCGAGCTTGGGGTAGCTTCACAAATAACGGGGAAGCCTTGCAAAGCCAACGGAGCAAGATTATCTGCCAGCTCGAAATCGCTGTCGTTTTGGTCATTACCACTGTTTTGGGTGCTGTTCGCAATCGTCAATTCGTATTTTTGACCCGTACTCAACGTAAGAATACCGTCAGTTCGGTTGAACTGCGCACCCGTTCCGATGGTTTCTTTCCCAATCACGATATAGTATTGGGTATTAGGTTGTGGTCCTCTGAAATTAGGTTTGGCCAAACCTACCGTGTCCACCACGTTGGTTGCGTCGAAGTAATATTCTCCCAGGGCGTTGGTTGTATCTTTGGCAATGAAATTCCCTGCTTTGTCATAAAGACTCACGACCACGTTGGCAATGCCAGGCTCGTTGCAAGGGTCTTGCACCCCGTCTTTGTCAATATCAACCCAAAGGCGGTTGCCAATTTGAACGGGTTGAGGGTTACACTGGAGTTCCAAATCACCCAAGGCATAACCTTTACCAAAAGAAGCTACCCCGCCGCTGTAAATTGTATAAGCTTTGTCGGCCAAACCTGTGGTATTATTGAGCCAAATTGCCCCACCTGAGTAAATCGTATTGTTGGCATCCATAGCGGCCATAATTACTTGACCAGAGCCTGGCAAGAGTGCCAAACTACCCATGCTGCGCTCGTCGTGGTTGCTCATCCACGTATCACCAAAATAGAACTCTTTGCCTCCGCGTCCTTGTCCGTTAGGGGCATAAAGCGAAGATGCATTGTAATTCTGCTGGGCGGTTGTACCACCCACCGTCAATGGCCCTACTTTACCATCATTCTCAATTTCATAAACGCCGTTGTTATTATACGCACGCATCACGTCACCACCCGTTACGCCTTGTTCGGCCAAAACGCCGTTGGGGAAGTTGTTGGCTTCACCCGTTTGGTGTCCCCAACGATCCAAAAATCCTAAAATCATGGAACCATCCACGTCAAATTCAATGTCTGACAACACAGGTTGTGGATACAAATCGTGCAAGCCTGTCTGAACCGCCACCGTAAAATCATCTGTCCAAGGATTCCAATGCGACTGTTTGTCTAAGTCACTACCTGTTGTGGCAGTGTACGAAGTTGCAGCCCCACGATCAAAATCCAATTTAAAATTAAGTACTTGACTGAATGTACCCGTAGCAGGCGTAAACTCATAAACTACCGCTTTAAGGTCGCTGCGTTGTTGCGAAGTAGCAGCATCACAGACACCACCCACATATACTTTTCCACGGTAAGTTTTGGTTGCCCAAGGCCGCCATTCGCCACCCACACAACCAGGTGTAGGAATCACCCAGCTCGTTACGTTGCCCGCCGTTGGGTTTGTCGTAGGTACGCGGTAGAGTTTTTTGGTGGCTAAGTTAATGGTATAAAGAAACTCTTCATCTTCGGTAATGTCAATGTCGCCAAGGCTTACTTTTCCAATTTGGGCAAAAGCAGTGGCGTCGGTATTGGGTGAACCTGCGGCTGTATTTACACCACGGGTCGCGTTGTCGGCAATGCTGCCTGTGCTTTCGACCGTATTCATGTCAAAAAACAACGTACCATTGAGTCCCGTCGCATCGGGATTAATTTGATAAATAGCCCCTCCGCCGTTTGGCCCCATGGCCGAGTGGCGTTTGAGGAAGGCAGCGGCAAACAGGCGGCTGGTGGATTTTTGGTACGCAATCCCCCAAGTTGTCCCAATCTGATTGGTATTTGACAACTGTTTTTTGTTGGCATTTGCCCCTGCACTTGTTACATCGTACGAGAAGCGAATCAGCGCGTCGCCCGTCGGAGTGGTAGCTCCATTGACGTGGCAAGGAACCATCACAAACGGGTTGGTCTGGCAATAGTCGGTTGTTAACCCTAAATCCACCGTACAATTTGGGGCAATGACAAACTGCACATCCGTACGTCCATCCACACCGTTGTAAGTAGGCTTAGCCCAAGTAGGGAACGTAGCGCGGACAAACTCAATGCGAACGGTGTCGTTGGCCGCAGTGACGTTGGTCAAGGTATAACGCCCACGGTAGTCAGTGGTGGCTGAGTCGATTTTCACACCTGCGCAGTTGAAGGCATACACTTTGATGCCCGCAAAGCCCAATGAATCAGTTGTATTGAATACGCCGTTGTTGTTAAAATCGTTGAAAACCGTTCCTCCGATGGTATTGGTACAAGGAGGAGCGGGACAAAGTTTTTGGTTGACCAAAATAGTTGTATCGCGGTAGCAAGCATCGGCTCCGTTGAAAATACGGAACGTGAGCAGCGAACCAGCAGTGAGGTTATTGGCAGTAAATGAGCCTGTGAAAGTTGTGGCGGCAGCGTATAGCGTTGAAGTACCAAGAGCGTATTTATCACCCGTGGCGGTCACCGTTACCGAAGCATTATTATTGACAACAACTCCTGAACAAGTTGCCGTTACTTGGGCAATGTTTGTTACTGCTGGCAAACACGAACGATAGCCGACATCAAAGCTGTGGTCGGTAGCGCCTATATCGCCCGTAGTAAAAGCGATTTGACCATTTGTACCCGCGTCGGAGTCAATCAAATCGTTGCTACCTGCGTTGAGCGTCGTGATTGAATTAGTCCCTACCGCCGTCGGGAATTTTACTATATAATTGGTATTAGGCTGTAAGTTTATGCCATATTTAGCCGAGCTGGTATTCGTGCCCGTTGCAGAAGAGAAGTAATAGTTTCCATTGGCATCGGTAAGCACCGAGTCTATTTTGACCCCATTCGCATCGCATAAGATTACTTTTACGTTGGCCAGCCCCAACTCTCCCGCGTCTTGAAAACCATCCGCGTCGGTATCCTGCCACACGCGATTTCCGATTTCAATGGGAGCAAACGCCCCCGTCAGTTCAAGGTCGCCCAAGCCAATGGCTTTACCGAGGGCAGTATTAGTACCTCCAGGTACAGTACCATTACCATAAAGCCGATAAGCCCCCGAGGCAGCGCCGCTAGAGGTCGAAAATTTCACTACACCCCCTGTCACGTAAGCGTCAGGATCCATGATTGTCATCAAGACATTACCCGTTCCTTTTAGTACCGCCATTGCGCCCATTGACGTTTCGGCATGAATACCAAAGGCTTCTGCATTAAAAAACTCTCCTCCGCCAGGCCCTTGTGCATTACCAACCCCGCCCGAATACTGCTCCCCGTTGATGGAGTTGTAACGTCCGTTGCTCTCCAACGTGAATGCTTCGGTTTGGCAATTTAATCCCGCTACTTGTATATCTCCCCCCGAAGTACCGTACCTGATTTCGGTACTTGTCGAAAGAAAACGGTAATTGTTAGCCCCTAATTGATGTCCCGCTCGGTCTGAAAAAGTAAGCAACATATCCCCCCTATCCGAAAACTCTATGTCACTTAAAATTGGTTGTGGATAGGCCAAGTTGGCCGCACCATTCCAAATAACGTCACCTGCTCGGTGGGTCCAAGGATACCAACGATTGTCGCCAGTTGTACTGGTAGTTGTTCCTTTGGTAAAATTGAGAGGATAATCCAACAAAGGCGTGTTGTTGAACGTAAGATTTCCAGTTGGGTCGTTAACCTCAAAAACATACGCACGTACATCAGAGGCACCATTGATGGTGATACTCCCGCCATTCTCACCCGTCGAAACGGCTCCTACGTATAATTTTCCACGGAAATACTTTAATGCCCAAGGGCGTAGCAGCCCGTTGTTGACAGTTATGTTTGGCAAACTATATTCTACTACTTCCGTAAAAGTCGTGGGATTGGCTGGATTGTCAAATTTCATGCGTAAGAGTTTACGCGAGTACAAATTGACCACAAAAAGGTATTGTTCATCTTCACTAATTTCCAAATCTCCTAATCCTACTTTACCTACTTGGTCAAACGCAGCGGGGTCGTAAGTAGGCGTAGTTGGCGTACCTGTCAGGCCGCGTTGGGCATTGGTACCCATTACCCCTAGTCCTTCTGGAAGCCCTGACACGGGGTCGGTACTTCCAAGAAAACTCACCGACACCCCCGTATTGGCCACTGCGGGCGACCCTGCCGTAGCGGTAGCAAGTGCATAGCTGGTGCTACTTCCATAGGCAGGTGCGGTAGCCGCAGCACGCGTACGAAACCCATTTTTGTCTAAGTCGTACAAAGAATCGGCCACAAAAGTGGCTTCATCAATGATATAAATTCCACCAGTACCGAGTTGCCCCAATCCAACGTGCCGCTTTATCAAGGCCGAGGTAAATATTTTTTTTGCTTTACGGCTGTATGCTACCCCCCAAGTAGCCCCAATCATGTAGCCATTGAGTTTTTTGGAAGGAGGGGTAGTACTACCCGTGCTGTTGTACGGAAAGCCCACAAACCATTCACTCGCTCCCGATGCTCCCCCCGATGCAACGGGGTCGCCATGTACATAACAAGGGACATACACCATGGAGTTTGCAACGCCAAGGTTAAAGTCATTGGGATAATACAATCCAAAATTGACATTGGTACTGTTGCCTTTGGCAAATTGCACGGAGCTTCCGTACGTAGCCCCTCCCAATGCCGAGAAATCCAACGAGTCGATGGCACATTGACCCGATGTAGGAAGCACAAACTCTACCCGAACATCTCCTGTGCTACAACCCGCCACACTGTAGTTGGGGGCAGTATTGCCTGACGTGGTAGCTGTACCACAAAGCACACCAGAACCTGAACTGGTGTTGTACACATTGACAACAACCCCTGGTATCAGCGGCTCGTTGGTGTCGCGCGTGCCATTTCCGTTAAAATCTCGAAATACAGTACCTCTCACTTGGGCATATCCTTGTAAACAGGATAACGTTAAGCCCAAAGCAAAAAGGAGAGGCACCACGAAGCGACTGGGAGTAAAAGCTATTTTCATAACCAAAATTTGATTTAGGATGCGGACTGCTCGAGTTTGAGTTTTCAGCTAAACAGAAACAATTAGTGTGCCAATCCTTTAGGGATATTCAATATTTATTTTGGGACACAGAAATAGCTCAATGGTACTCAAAAGCGCCAAATATGCGAACAAAAAGCTTTAAACAAAGAAGAGACATCACCAAGCAAAATCCTGATAATCAAATTATTATCCAAACAAAAAAGAAGATTAAAAGAAAACAAACATGTCTAATAGCAAGACAAAAAAGCAGGTATAAATTCAAAGAAAATTTGGAATACAAAACTTTCAATATGGTACATAATGTCGCCGAAAACACGGGGTACGTCGTGTTTCAAAATACCACTAAAAGACATAAATTTTATCCAACTCCTACGACTACTTCGGTGGTCAATAAGGAGCGAGCACGCCCGCGAAATGTACCCGATAAAGGAGCGATGGACTGAGGCTCTCCCGAAGCTGCCAAATACACGTGATTGTTCCCAACAGCTTGCCCTTCAGTAGGGTCAAAACCACGCCATCCTGCCCCAGGCAAATACACTTCTGCCCAAGCATGTAAATCATTCTCTTGCAGAACATTACCATACAAATACCCGCTTACAAAACGTGCCGCCAAGCCGATACTTCGACAACAAGCCACAAACAGTTGGGCAAAATCCCGACAAGACCCTTTTCGGCCAATCAAGGTGTGCTCGGGCGACATAGGAGCGCCTACTTCGCGGCGTTCATAAACATAGTCTTGGGCGATGGTTCGGCAAAGCGTGGTCAAAAAAGGAATGGTCATCCACCGTACTGAAGCGGCCGTATGTCGGGCATACTGTTCGACATACGTAGTCACCCCTTCTCGTACAAGATACGGTTGTAAATATTTTTTTAGGGAAGCAGAATAATGAAACGGCAAGCGCTCGGTTTCAAACGGAAATAAAACAAATCCGAAGGGATTAAAGGCATTGGAAACCAAGGTCATTTCCACCGAAATCGACAATCGGTCGGTCATTTCTCGAAAATAGGCGATTTGTTGGTGATTTCCCTCAGCGTCAACATTTTGTACCAGCATACTGGGCGTAGGCTCTATCACCATCGAATACCCAAGTAGGCGCTGATGCGGAGAGGCTTTCGGTTGCAGATAAATGGTGTGAGCGTCGAGGCTAACGGCTTCGGAATACGAATAAGAGAGTTTATGCAAAACGTGTATATTCATAACAATGTACCCTGAGTTGGAAAGGCATATATATAAATAAAAAAAAAGGTGGAGATTTACTCCACCTTTTTATACTTTATCTCGAACTTTATCAAGTATCGGATCCATCCAATCGTTTGGCAAACGCTGGACAGAATTTTGGAGCAGCATACTCCATTGCAGCGACAAATGCGCTAAATCATCTTTTTGAAAGCGGTGTTCCGTCAGGTGGAAACTTCCTTCTTCATACACAACCACGTCAATAGGATAATCGACATCGTTGGCACTTACTCGCGTTGAATCAAAAGACAAAAACCCGACTTTCAGCGCATCCATCAACGAAGAATCATACTTTAAACTCCTGAACAACAGTGGCTTTCCGTAATTAGAATTACCAATAACAAAAAATGGCGACGTTTCTCCCACCTCTACCCAGTTGCCTTCGGGATACAGCAGGTAGAGTTTGTGTTCGTCGTCGTCTTCCAATTGCCCCCCTACAATGGCGTGCAAATTGAAACGGAGTCCAGCGGCATCCAGTGCTTCTTTGTCCTCTCGTGCCACTCGCCTTACTTGTTGGCCAAAGGCATTGACGGCCTTATACAGTTTGTTAAAACTCCCATCTTCTTCTTCCAACACTTCTCGAAAATACGTCACGGCTTTGTCACGCACCGAGCGTAGCCCCGATGTCATGATAAACAGCGAATGATTTTCGAGCTGATGGACCGAAATTTTTTTGTTGGTGCTCACTTCAGTACCCGACGTGAGGCGGGTATCGGCGATGGCTACCAGCCCAGAGGCGACTTTAATGCCAAGACAATAGGTCATTGTAAAAACTTAGGATTGAGATTGGTACTGAAACGCCTCGACAGGTTTGATGTCGAAATACGTTTCAAAAATTGCTTTACTTACCTCATTTCCGCGAATTTGGAATTGGTCGAGGTATTGGTGCAAACCTGTTTCAAAAATATCTTCAATGTCGGTATATTCGATTTCAGAGCGTAGTTTACCCATTTTTTTCTCCGCTTGGTTACTAAAACGGTTGGAGGTAGGCGTGCCCGAAATTTCGTACAACGATAACTCAGCCTGACGGATACAATGGGCCATTGCACGCGGGAAGAGTTTATCAAGAATCAAAAACTCAGCGATGTGCTTTGGCGTAAGCATCTGATTTTGTTGACGATACATATTATAGGCACTTACCGACTTCAATACTGCCGTCCAAAGCACCAGTTCGAGTGTACTTCCTGTCACGTCCGAGTCGGGCATGAGGGTAAAATACGATACATCCAAGAAACGCGACGTTTTATCGGCACGTTCCATAAAACGCCCCAAACGCCCAAAATGCCATGCTTCATTGCGCGTGATGGTCGCATCCACGATGCCGTAAAACAGCTGTGTTCCATTCCGTACTTCCGAATAGAAGTCCTGCATGTGGTTTAAATCCCACTCTTGTTTGGGTTGCACATTGCGCAACCACAAGTAAAGTTGGTTCAGGTTTTCCCACATTTCCTTCGAAATGCTTTCCCGAATCGTCCGCCCATTTTCCCGTGCGGCCGAAATACAGGTATAAATCGAGTTCGGATTCCGCTTGTCGAACGTCATGAAATTAATCACGTTTTCGCGCGTGGGCTCATCGTAATGCTGGTAAAACAAGTAGTTATCGGCAGTAGCAATCAGCAGTGGCTCCCATTGTTCGCTGACACTGGGAGGCAAGTCAAATGCCAAATTGAAATTTACTCCGATGAAACGAGCATAGTTTTCAGCTCGCTCAATATAGCGATTCATCCAGTAAATGGAATCTGCAACGCGGCTTAACATTGCCATACTATTAAGGTGGGGGTTGGTGAATGACAATCGCTAAACTACTGTAATAATCCGAAATGGCCAAATTTTTTACTGTATGTCTCTCTGTAAACTACTTTGCCGAAAATTTATATACTGTTTTGGTATAATATTCTTCGCCTGGGCGTAAAACAACGCTCGGGAATTCGGGCTGATTGGGAGAATCAGGGTAATGTTGAGTTTCAAAACAAAAACCAATACGCTTACGGTAGGTAATGTCATTTTTGCCCGTAATGTTATTGCTCAAAAAATTACCTGTGTAAAACTGAATCCCAGGCTCGGTTGTAAACACTTCCATAAAACGCCCCGATGTAGGTTCGTAGGCTGTTGCGGTTGGGCGCAAGGTCTTTGGCTCTCCATTGACTACCCAACAATGGTCATATCCCCCAGCTACTTTGATTTGGTCATCCTCGGGGTCGTTGATTCGCTCTCCTACTACGTGTGGTTGAAGAAAATCAAACGGCGTTCCTTTCACCGCCCGCAGCTCACCCGTCGGAATTAGGTTTTTGTTGACGGGCACCAAATAGTCGGCATTAATCGTCACCACGTGGTCGAGTACGTCTGTTTTTGCCCCAGTAAAGTTAAAATAGGTATGGTTTGTTAAATTGACGATGGTCGTTTTGTCGGTCGTGCTGCGGTATTCAATTTCTAAGGCATTGTCGTCGGTCAAACGGTACGTCACTTCCGTAGAAAGCGTCCCAGGAAAACCCTCTTCCCCGTCGGGACTCACGTACGACAATTTCAGGGCATTTTCTGCTTCTATCACTTCTGCCTTCCAAACCTTTTTGTCAAACCCCTTTTTTCCACCGTGAATGTTGTTGACTCCGCTATTGACGGCCAATGGATACTCTTTCCCCTCAAGCGTAAATTTAGCATCGGCGATTCGGTTTCCGTAGCGGCCTATCAATGCCCCAAAGTACGGCGATGCTTTGAGATAGCCATCCAAGTGGTCGTAGCCTAACACCACATCTTCTTTCACGCCATTTTTGTCGGGCACAAGCAAATGAGAAATAATTCCGCCATAATTAGAGATACGTACCTCTACCCCAGCTGCGCTCCGCAAGGTAAATAAGTCGGCCGTTTGGCCATCGGGCAATTGCCCAAAAGTTGTTTTTGTGATTGTGTTCATCTTTTTGTTAGCCGTCTTTTTTGTCGATTTTTGAGCGAAGCTACTCACGCGAGCCCCCACACATATCAGACATATCATTGTCAAATTAAATACAAACTGTCGCATAAAAATAGAAATTGGTGAGGTAAAACAACGTTTTCTTTTTTTTCAAAGCATGAATCTTTCCAATTCTCTCCTTTTTAACCAAAAAAAACAGGTACACTTTAGCAAAGCATCCCTGTTCATTCAATCATTTTACTCTGTTTGTTAATCTACTTTTACTACTTTCAACGTCGCTTGTTTGTCAGGCGTCGTTACTTTCAAGAAATACATTCCCGTCGGCAACTCACTCACTCCAAACTCTTCTTGGTGCGTGTTCGTCTCAGGTGTAAATTGACGGCGTAAAATTGCCCGTCCTGAAGCATCAGCCAATGTAGTCTGCACTACTTGCCCTTTGCTGTCTTGCACTTTCAAACGGAGAATGCTGGTGACGGGATTCGGAATGACGGTGGCGAAGACACCGTTATCGGTTAGCTGTTTTCCGTTATCCGACCCCTGCCCTTTGCCTTTTGCCTCTTGCCCATTTGCCATTTCTCTCGCTGCTCCTACACCCACACCATCTTTCGACTGGATTCTGAACCAATATTCTTGATACGCTAAGACATTCCCCTGAGGCTTCCGCGTCGAGGGATAAATGCTTCCCCAACCCTTCATGTCCCAATAACGAATACTCAACTTGTATAAACCTTTCGGTAAACCCGCGTCATAAACGTTACCACCTGCTCCGTTGTCTTGGTAAAATCCGTACGCGGGGTGATTTTGGGCGTATAACTCCGTCCAGCCTTCGCGGTTGGCATACATAAAGTAAGGCGCATTGTTCTCGTGCGTATTGAAGGAACGAATCACCCCCATCTCGGGCGTCGCCAACATATCAAACGTCAACGATCCATTCGTACCTAAGGCACACGCATCCGCATGAATCGTCCAATAACGAGGCGCCATTTTATTCACATTCTCAACGTAGTACAACGTCGGACTCTGCTGCGTGCTTTGATCCAACTCTGGGCCGCCATCGCGGGTAACAAACTGGCTACTCCACGCCGCGCGGTCGTTGCTCTTTATCCCCGATTTGCTCTCCCCAATGTTGATCAAACTCACCACAAATGCCTGCCAGTAAACCTCTTTACGATTACTCTCCGCACTTTGGCAACCGCCTTCAAACACGCACTTCGCCCAGTAACTCTGCTTCGTTACGCTGCTAAATGCTACCTCAAAACTTGGCGTGCTTACCCCTGTGTTCCAGCTCGTTGTACTTCCTGCTGGACAGTTCGCCGAAACCGTCACCGTCGTGCCTGTACATACCACATCTTGCGAAACCGTAACTATCGGCGCTACGTAAATAGGTGTCACCGTAAAGGTCACCACATTACTCTTCTCACTCACACAACCATACTCTGTCTGACAACGGGCGTAATACGATGTCGTTTCACTTGGAATAGTCGAAGGAAGGCTCGACAAAGCCACGTTCGTGGTGGCATTATACCATACCGTTCGCAAACTGCCGCACGATGATTGGCCGCTGAAACTTGAAGATGGGTTGCAACTGCCTGTCGATGTCAACGAAACGGTAGGCGCAGTTGGAATACGCACCAATTTTAACCGCATTACCCCCGATTCACTCTCCACACAAGATGGCGTACCATCCGATTTGCGGCAGCGTACGCGGTAGTTATGAAACTGATTGTCAACCAATCCCGCTGGAACACCCGCGCTATATTCTCCACCGTCAACCGAATAAAGGGTCAATTCTCCTGCACCACAATTGGCTGTAAACGAAATCGGACTGTTGGTCAGACTACACACTTCTTTCGTCTCCCCCGCTGCCACTGTCACCCCGTCCGCCAATAGCGACACATTTTGAGGTACGGAAGCGCGGTAATTAATCGTCAACTCAATCGGACTGGTATAAGTGCTTGAACAACTCGCATCACAGGCCGCTTGGTAGCGGTGCGGTTGGTTATTGGATAATTGGGTAACTGGGGCTGTCGCTGACCATTCGCTCCATGTACCACTTCCTACTTGAACTCGCCAAACGGGCGAACCATTCACACATGAACCCGAAACCACAAACTGCAAACTGTTTTCAGGATTCGCATCCGTGTCACAGAAAACTTGGGTGTTGCCTTCATTTAGGGTCTGTTGTAACGTATTCAGTACGATTGTAGGTTTCGTCTGCACAGTAACCACCGCACTACCTGTTTGGGTTTGTGAACAGTTGGCATCTCGTACACTTACTAACGTATAAGTATAAACTCCCTCTGTGCTTGTAGATTGGCTCACTGTAGCACTCGAACTTCCGCCCGTTGTCGTGACCGTTTGTACACTGCCACCGTTTACTTGATAGCTAAATGTGTAGGGGGCAACGCCGTTACTTCCCGTGAAGGTCAGTAGAGCAGCGAGATCTCCTTTACAAAGAACGGCCGTTCCGCTTATCGTGGCGGTGAGCAGCGAACTAACAACGGCATTCACCGTCAAACTCAACGACGATGACACACAACCTGTTAACGTATTTTTTGCCGTCACTTGATACGGATTCGGAGCCAAACCGCTGAATGTCGCCGACGTTTGATAACCATTGCCAACGCTGTACTCAATATCCTGACCCGTCGGTGCTGTCACTACAATAGTCCCCGTTGGCGTTGTACAAGTAGGTTGCTGCGTTACACTCGCCGTCGGCGTCGCTGGTGCGTTCGGCACCGCATTCACCGTCAAACTCAAAGGTAATGAAACACAACCCGTTACCGTATTTTTTGCCGTTACTTGGTATGGATTCGGAGCCAAACCACTGAATGTCGCTGACGTTTGATAGCCATTGCCAACGCTGTATTCAATATCTTGACCCAGCGGCGCTGTCACTACAATCGTACCAGTGGGCGTCGTACAAGTAGGCTGCTGCGTTACAGAGGCCGTCGGGAGGGCGGGCGCGTTCGGTACGGCATTCACCGTCAAACTCAACGGTGATGATACACATCCCGTTAACGTATTTTTTGCCGTCACCTGATACGGATTCGGAGCCAAACCGCTGAAGGTCGCCGACGTTTGATAACCATTGCCAACGCTGTATTCAATATCTTGACCCAGCGGCGCTGTCACTACAATCGTCCCCGTTGGTGTCGTACAAGTGGGCTGCTGCGTTACAGAAGCCGTCGGGATGGCTGGCGCGTTCGGCACCGCATTCACCGTCAAACTCAAAGGTAATGAAACACAACCCGTTACCGTATTTTTGGCCGTCACCTGGTATGGATTCGGAAGCAATCCGCTGAATGTCGCCGACGTTTGATAACCATTGCCAACGCTGTATTCAATATCTTGACCCAGCGGCGCTGTCACTACAATCGTACCAGTTGGTGTTGTACAAGTGGGCTGCTGCGTTACAGAAGCTGTCGGGAGGGCTGGCGCGTTCGGCACGGCATTCACCGTCAAACTCAACGGTGATGATACACATCCCGTTACCGTATTTTTTGCCGTCACCTGATACGGATTCGGAGCCAAACCACTAAATGTCGCCGACGTTTGATAGCCATTGCCAACGCTGTATTCAATATCCTGGCCCGTCGGCGCTGTCACCACAATCGTACCCGTTGGCGTTGTACAAGTGGGCTGCTGCGTTACACTCGCTGTGGGGATCGCTGGCGCGTTCGGCACCGCATTCACCGTCAAACTCAACGGTGATGACACACAACCCGTTAACGTATTTTTGGCCGTCACTTGGTATGGATTCGGAGCCAAACCACTAAATGTCGCCGACGTTTGATAACCATTGCCAACGCTGTATTCAATATCTTGACCCAGCGGCGCTGTCACTACAATCGTCCCCGTTGGTGTCGTACAAGTGGGCTGCTGCGTCACAGAAGCTGTCGGGAGGGCGGGCGCGTTCGGTACGGCATTCACCGTCAAACTCAAAGGCGATGACACACAACCCGTTAACGTATTTTTTGCCGTCACTTGATAGGGATTCGGAGCCAAACCGCTGAAAGTCGCCGACGTTTGATAGCCATTGCCAACGCTGTATTCAATATCTTGCCCCATCGGTGCAGTCACCACAATTGTCCCCGTTGGTATCGTACAAGTGGGCTGCTGCGTTACAGAAGCTGTCGGGAGGGCGGGCGCGTTCGGCACCGCATTCACCGTCAAACTCAAAGGCGATGACACACAACCCGTTAACGTATTTTTTGCCGTCACTTGATAGGGATTCGGAGCCAAACCGCTGAAAGTCGCCGACGTTTGATAGCCATTGCCAACGCTGTATTCAATATCTTGACCCAGCGGCGCTGTCACTACAATCATACCCGTTGGCGTTGTACAAGTGGGTTGCTGCGTCACACTCGCCGTCGGCGTCGCTGGGGCGTTCGGAACTGCATTCACCGTCAAACTCAATGGCGATGATACACAACCCGTTACCGTATTTTTTGCCGTTACTTGGTATGGATTGGGAGTCAAACCACTGAATGTCCCCGACGTTTGATAACCATTGCCAACGCTGTATTCTATATCCTGACCCGTCGGCGCTGTCACCACAATAGTCCCCGTTGGTGTTGTACAAGTCGGTTGTTGCGTTACACTCGCCGTCGGCGTCGCTGGTGCGTTCGGAACTGCATTCACCATCAAACTCAATGGCGATGACACACAACCTGTTACTGTATTTTTTGCCGTCACTTGGTACGGATTTGGAGCCAAACCGCTGAATGTCGCCGACGTTTGGTAGCTCCCCCCAACGCTGTACTCAATGTTGGCACCCGTTGGGGATGTCACTACAATCGTCCCCGTTGGCGTCGTACAAGTAGGCTGCTGCGTTACAGAAGCTGTCGGGATGGCTGGCGCGTTCGGCACGGCATTCACCGTCAAACTCAATGGTGATGATACACAACCCGTTAACGTATTTTTTGCCGTCACTTGGTATGGATTCGGAGCCAAACCGCTGAAGGTCGCCGACGTTTGATAACCATTGCCAACGCTGTATTCAATATCCTGACCCGTCGGCGCTGTCACCACAATCGTACCCGTTGGCGTTGTACAAGTGGGCTGCTGCGTTACACTCGCTGTGGGGATCGCTGGCGCGTTCGGCACCGCATTCACCGTCAAACTCAATGGCGATGACACACAACCTGTTACTGTATTTTTTGCCGTTACTTGGTACGGATTCGGAGCCAAACCACTAAAGGTCGCCGAAGTTTGATACCCATTGCCAACGCTGTATTCTATATCTTGACCCATTGGCGCTGTCACCACAATCGTACCCGTTGGCGTTGTACAAGTGGGCTGCTGCGTTACACTCGCTGTGGGGATCGCTGGCGCGTTCGGCACCGCATTCACCGTCAAACTCAATGGCGATGACACACAACCTGTTACTGTATTTTTTGCCGTTACTTGGTACGGATTCGGAGCCAAACCACTAAAGGTCGCCGAAGTTTGATACCCATTGCCAACGCTGTATTCTATATCTTGACCCATTGGCGCTGTCACCACAATTGTTCCCGTTGGTGTTGTACAAGTGGGTTGTTGCGTTACACTTGCCGTTGGCGTCGCTGGTGCGTTCGGAACTGCATTCACCGTCAAACTCAATGGCGATGACACACAACCCGTTACCGTATTTTTTGCCGTTACTTGATAGGGATTTGGAGCCAAACCGCTGAATGTCGCCGACGTTTGATAGCCATTACCAACGCTGTATTCAATATCCTGCCCCGTCGGCGCAGTCACTACAATTGTCCCCGTCGGTGTCGTACAAGTGGGCTGCTGTGTCACACTCGCTGTCGGCGTCGCTGGTGCGTTCGGAACTGCATTCACCGTCAAACTCAAAGGCGATGACACACAACCCGTTACCGTATTCTTTGCCGTCACTTGATAGGGATTCGGAGCCAAACCACTGAATGTCGCCGACGTTTGATACCCATTGCCAACGCTGTATTCAATATCCTGACCCATTGGCGCTGTCACTACAATTGTACCCGTTGGCGTCGTACAAGTGGGCTGCTGCGTCACACTCGCTGTCGGGAGGGCGGGCGCGTTCGGCACGGCATTCACCGTCAAACTCAACGGCGATGACACACATCCCGTTAACGTATTTTTTGCCGTTACTTGATACGGATTCGGAAGCAATCCGCTGAATGTCGCCGACGTTTGATACCCATTGCCAACGCTGTATTCAATATCTTGTCCCATCGGCGCTGTCACTACAATTGTCCCCGTTTGCGTTGTACAAGTGGGCTGCTGCGTCACAGAAGCCGTCGGGAGGGCGGGCGCGTTCGGTACGGCATTCACCGTCAAACTCAACGGCGATGACACACATCCCGTTAACGTATTTTTTGCCGTTACTTGATACGGATTCGGAAGCAATCCGCTGAATGTCGCCGACGTTTGATAACCATTTCCAACGCTGTATTCAATATCCTGACCCAGCGGCGCTGTCACTACAATTGTCCCCGTTTGCGTTGTACAAGTGGGCTGCTGCGTCACAGAAGCCGTAACGGTAATATCGCACAGACCAGATCCCTGAATGGCGAAGGTGTAGGGATTGGCACTGCTGGTATTGTTGGCAATGCTCACCGTAGCTGTTCTTAAACCCGAAGCCGAAGGATCGAAAGTAATCTGAAAAGTCGTACTGCCATTTGCCGCCACGGGCGAAGTCGGCTGAGTGGTGACGGTAAACTCTGCGGCGTTTGTGCCGCTGATGGTTACTTTGTTGGGGTTTCCAGTCAAATTTAATGTCCCCAATGCCGTATTTACGATGGTGAAAGTGCGGACGATGGTGCCCGAGTTTACATTTTGTGAACCGAAATCAGTATGGTCATCGGCAGAAGGAGCAGTATCGCCGTTTACAATAGAAACATCATTGCCTTTGAGGTTGATTTCTGCAGGAAAACACACATTCGTATAGATATCTCCTGCGATGGCCCAGCCTTTGTTATTGACCAGATTGGTTCGGGCGGCCTGCCCCGCACAGTATTGTAAGGGTGAAGCACTGCCCAAATTTTTGTTGGTATAGCCGGCGGTATTCCAGGCAATAAGTATCGCATCATAATTTTCCCTGGAAATAGCGGAATTAAGAAATAGATCAGTCATTGAGGTGGCACTCGCAATGTTCCAATTACCTACATTTAGGTTAAATGATGTGGCATTGTGAAACATTTCATCCATTGCGGTTACATTGCTCACATTCCAATTGGTGATGTTTCCGTTAAAAGCAGTTGCATTCTCGAACATTTTACTCATGTTGGTGACCCGACTCACGTTCCACGAATTCAGATCCTGATTGAAAACCGTGTTTAAACTAAACATACCCCTCATAGTGACCGTAGCGCCCGGGGTTGTGTTGATTGTCCAGTTCAAGGGTTGATTGAAGGCTGTGGCCTGCCCAAACATAATCTCAAAATCAGTTACCTTACTGACATTCCAATTGGAAAGGGGCTGATTAAAGGCTGTATTGTTGGCAAACATCGCATACATATTCGTAACATTACTTACATTCCAACCGCCAATGGGTTGATTAAATGAGTTGGCCCCGCGAAACATATGATCCATTGACGTAACGTTACCTACATTCCAATTGGTAATGTTTCCGTTAAAAACAGTTGCATTCCAAAACATGAAACTCATGTCGGTGACCCGGCTAACATTCCACGAATTCAAATCCTGATTAAAGGCCCCAGCGTTTGCAAACATATACTGCATGGTGACATTAGCGCCCAGAGTAGTATTGAGGGTCCAGGTATTTAAAGGTTGATTGAAGACCGATGCATCCTCAAACATGCTTCTAAAATCAGTGACCTGACTGACATTCCAATTGGAAAGGGGCTGATTGAAAGAGGCGGTTTCCGAAAACACACCATACATATTCGTGACACTGCTCACATCCCAACCGTTCAGATTGGCATTGAGAGAAGTGGCATTCCGAAACATTTCTTGCAGGTTGGTCACGTTACTTAAATCGGGGCTGTCATTGGCCAGCACGTTCAGATTAGAACAACCATGAAATGCTCTGTACATTGTTATCCAGCCGATATCCCCCCATTGATTCACGGACAGGATTTTGTCTTTGTCTCCTCCATCGCCAAATTGTATGGACGTAAGCCCTCCTCGAATAGCCACGGTATAGGTACCAGCCGTCCCAAAGTTGTGGGTGACGGGGCCGCTCACGCCCAATTGGTCGAAGGTGCCATCGTTGTTCCAATCTACGTCGTAGGTTCCGTTGGCAGGAATGGTGATGGAGGTGCTGTTGGAGGTGCCAGGGTTATTCGTTTTCCAAGTGGTTATAAAGGGTCTCGTGCTGCCAGGCGGGTTTTCCTGAAGCTCATACGCGCCCATATCCACCGTACCGTTGTTAAAGATGCGGGGATTACCGTCCAAATCAGTAGTTACACCATTGGGAATGAGGGCATTATTGCCCACGTTAATAACTGGGGAGCTGGATTGCAAGCGGAGGTTGCCCGTTGCTGCGTTGACAAAAATCGGATTGGTGTTGAAAAGGCTATTATCGGATGTAACGCCTGTTGGAGCACTGCTGCCATTGATGAGGCTATGGGAAAGCGTCATTGTGGCCAGGCCTTCGAGTAGGATCTCATTGGTATTTTGCCATAGAATACAATTGCGAAGCAGCATAGGGCTGGTCGGAGCAACACTTGTGGTGTGGTAAACAGCACTACCGCCGTTAGTAGCAGCATTATTATAAAAGGTGCAATTGGTGAATATTGAAGTGATCCGCCCGCTGGAAGCGCCATTGGCATAATAAGCACCGCCTTTATCCCCGGCAGTGTTGTTCATAAAAATACAGTTGGTAAAGCTGTGGTTTACTCTGCCTGAAAATGACCCATTGACATGAACTGCCGCTCCATTACTCGTAGTGCTGTTGTCTTTGAAAATACAATTGGAAAAAGTTGCTTCTCCATTTCCACTTTGTGCGTATTCATTGTAAGCCCCACTATTACTGGTTAGGTTAGGGGTGGAGGTATTGTTTGAGAAAGTACAGTTGGTAACCGTAGTAATGGTTTTTCCTCCATTTGAATTAGAAAAGATTCCAGGGGCATAGAAACTTTCGCTGTTCCCGGAGATGGTAGAATTTTCAAGCAATAAAATTGCCTTTCCACTGGAGTTTTCACTAAGGTTACCACTATTGAATACAGCAGGTCCGACATTTCCCTGGATTTTGCAGTTGCGGATGATCGCAGTACAACCGAATGGAAAACCCAATCCTTCATTATGAATCCCTCCTCCTGAAAAGTTAGGAACACGCTTCCCTGCAGTAATGGTGAACCCGTCCACCGTAACCCCTTGTGCCACATTCTGAATATGTAAAACAACATTAGAATTTGTACCCTGTACATGGGTAGCAATGACTGCTGGGTTGGCGATATCATTATTGTCGATATCCCCACTAAGAATAGTTAGGTTCGAAGAAATATTTCGCTGAGAAAGTACACTTTCTGTACCCGCGAAGCCACCATAAATGTCCACTGGGAAGTTGATATAAAAAGTTTTGGCACTAGAAATACCCGGGCTGGCATTTCCAGTTTTATCCTTAGACGGTTTGTACGTGCCTGCCGCAACCCAGATTTCTTGAATATTGCTACATCCTCGTGCATAATCAATGGCGCTTTGCAGGCTGGTATAGGCATCTGTCCAGGAAGTCCCATCATTGGCACCACTGGCATTGTGTTTGACATAAAGGCGGGTTGCTGCTCCGCAGGAACTGGTAGCAGGCTGAGTAAATACACCTACTCTTGTGAAGTCTCCTCCAGCACTAATCGGAGTACCATTGACATAGGCTTGTCCACCTGCGTAAAAACTGGTAGTATTTTGAAAAGGTGTAAAAGAGTTCATTGGGGCTGCTGTGGAAACCCGAAAGGTATATTGATTACCATTCGTGAACGCCCTGGAGCCACTGCCTCCAGCAATTTCGATAAGAAGGTAGCTTCCAATTTGGGTCAATACCATACCTGTCTGAGAATACTGTAGGGTTCCGCTAAAACCATCCCCTTGGTAAATGTTCAAATTCCAAACAGGGTTACCATCACTAACAATACCAGAAACAGAAACAATGAGTCCAGCAAATTCACCATTGCAGCCACCACTCATGGTAAAGCTTTGGGCAAAATCGGTTACTGCACCTCCGCCTGAGCTCGACGGCGTGCCTGTGTTCACACACAACGTTTGTCCGATGACTGTTGTCGTGCCACAAAAGGCAATCAATAAAAAGTACAGCAAATGAGTAATGAGGTTTTTCATAGTAAAAATTGAGTTTGAGTAACCGTTTTCAGGGCAGAAGAAAGAAAAGGAGAAGAACACCCGTTTCGTCAAACCGATGTTTTGAGCCTCCTCCTTTGGGCTTGCTTTCTACCATAAAAAACAAAGCAAATGTGCCCGATTTGGCGACTCGGGTGTTAGCTCAAAAAGAACATTTATTAGTCCATTTCGGACTTTTTGCGTTTTTCTAACCCAAAAAGCATAAAAAAAGCCCCTTTTGGGGGCTACGAAGAGAATTGCTTTGGGTTGTTGGCCAATGGCTAATCGGGATAATCAGAAGGGAGCACGCCGTACTTTTCTTGAAACACCCGAGCAAAATAGGAGAGGTTTTCAAAGCCGACTCCAAAGGCGATATCGGAGACTGTCCCCGCTTTCTGAGTGAGCAGGTCGGCCGCTCGCTGCAATCGATAATGGCGCACAAATTCGATGGCAGTTTGGTTGGTGAGGGCTTTTAGCTTACGTCGCAATTGCACCGGGGCCATGTTCATTTCTTCGGCAAACTGAACTACGTCAAATTCGCTTTTCGAAATGTGTTTATCGATGACCATTTTGGCTTTTTGGATAAAGACCTTATCCATGGAATTAACCTTCACTTCCGTCGGTTTCAACTCAATCACTTCTTGGCGAAATAGTTCCCTGAGTTTTTCTCGAATCTTAATCAAATTCCGAACCCTGGCTTTAATTTCGGACGCATTGAAGGGTTTGACCAGGTACTCGTCAGCCCCCAAGTCGAAGCCTTCAAGACGATCTTCTAACGTAGCTTTGGCCGTCAGCATTACCACAGGAATGTGGCTGGTTTTCTCGTTGGATTTTAGCTGTTTGCAAAATTCAAATCCATCCATGCGGGGCATCATCAAATCGCTGATGACGATATCAGGTACAAATTCAGTGGCTTTTTCGAGTCCTTCCTGCCCATCGCAGGCTTCAATAACTTGGTAAGCCTCTTCAAAGACCGTCCGAATGTAAGCCCTCAAATCATCGTTGTCTTCTACAATGAGCAAAAGAGGCTCCTCATTTCCTAAGGAGGATTCTTGGCTGTTTTTTATTGCTTTTTTTTCAATCGTTTCTGTTTTAGTGCCAAATCTGTTCAACACTTCTTCAGTAGATAAATCTGATGAATCGGCAAGAGGGACAAGAGGTATTGTTACCTTAAAAGTGGTGCCTACGCCCTGTTGGCTTTCCACCTGAATAGTCCCTTTCAAGAGATTGACTAATTCTTTGACCAGCGCCAAACCAATGCCTGTTCCTTCGTAGTTACGTTTTGTAGAACTGTCAATTTGGTAAAAGCGGTCGAATATTTTATTCAATTTCTCAGGATCAATGCCAATGCCGCTGTCTGAAATGGTAATTACAGCCCCCATCCCTCCGCCCCCGATGGGAGAGCTGTATTCTACAGACATCTCAATACGCCCCCCATTTTCGCTAAATTTAAACGCATTGGAGAGCAGATTAATAATGATTTTCTCCATTTTATCGGCGTCAAAATTGGCGAGGACTTTTGGCTGATTTTGATGAATCAAGAACGTGATACTTCGGTTTTCTGCCAGCGATTGAAAGGAGCTCCCCAACAACTGGATAAACCTCGCAATGTCGCCCGGTTGAAGATTGACCTGCATTTGACGGGCATCGAGTTTTCCTAAATCCAGCAGTTGATTGATTAATTCCAACAAACGCTGTGCATTGCGTTGCATCATCGGAAAGCGAGTATCTCGGGCATAATCCTTTACTATTTGTTCCATAGGCCCCAAAATCAAGGTGAGTGGCGTCCGAAATTCGTGCGAAATATTGGTAAAAAACTGCGTTTTCAATTGGTCGAGTTCAGCCAGCCGTTCGGTTTCTTTGTCTTTAAAACGTATTTCTTCCTGCAATCGAAAGCGGTTCAACTGATTTTGATACACCCGATAAATGACGTAAGAAATAACACTCAGGTACAACAAGTAAGCCCACCAAGTGCGGTAAAAAGGCGGGTTAACCCGAATCTCCAACGCAACGGGCTGGCTCCAGATTTCTCCGTTGGTACTTCCCTGCACCCGAAAAGTATAGCTCCCGCTTGGCAACTGCGTAAAATTGGCAAATCGGGTAGTACCCGTTTCTACCCAATTGCCATCAATTCCTTCCAGTTGATAGCGAAATCGATTTTTAACGGGATTGGTAAAGTCCATGATGCCAAATTCAAGACTAACCTGATTTTCGTCATGAGCCAGTTGGAGCGAAGGCAAAAATTCAATGGCTTTCTCCAAAATATTGTTGTCATCGCCTGGAACTACGGTTTTATTGTTTACTTTTAATCCGATGATTTTAATAATTGGCGGTTTTTGAATGCTTCCCATGGCCGATGGGCGAAAGCTCGTAACACCGTTTACCCCTCCAAACAATAACTCGCCCGAAGGCGATTTGAAATACGAATTGGTGTTAAACTCATCATCCTGCAACCCGTCTGATTTATTGAAATTAGTACAAATCAATGATTTTGGGTTTAGCCGTGCAATACCTCGATTGGTACTCACCCACAGGCTTTTATCTTCTCCTTCCAAGATACCATAGACGACTTTATTGGGTAATCCTTGGGCTTCGGTAAAATGTTCAAATATCCCAAGTTGCTTATTCAAACGCTCCAAACCACCTCCTTTGGTGCTTACCCACAGGTACTTGTCAGGAAGAAATGGGTCATCTATCATTCCCGAAACAAAATCTTCACTCAAACTACGGCGGTCGGTTTTGCTGTTTTTATAGAGTGAAAAGACAGGAGAGGTTTGTGGATGTTCGGCCTTAATAAGTCCTTTTTGCGTACCAATCCACAGCGTATGCTGCTTGTCCTGATACAAAGCAAATGTTTCAACAGCAGCACCGCTTTTGGGCAACAGTGAATGATAGCTAAAAACTTGAAACTGCTCAGTTGTGGGGTTAAATTTTATCAAGTTCCCTTCCGTATGGCCAATCCATATATTTTCTGCACTGTCTTGCAAGAGCTTAAAACTTCCGCTTTTCAATTCGTTGAGCGGAGGGAGGGGATATTCCTTGATTAACTGCCAATCAACTGAATATTTCTTCAAACTTCGGTTGACTTTAGTCCCTACCCGACCTAGCAACCAGAAATCGTTGTGTTTGTCCTGAAGCAGAACATCATGACCCTGCGTAAATACGTAGGTCACATTGGGAATAGGCTTGAGCCTATTTGCCAGTTTATCCAATTCATAAAAATGGTAAGATGGGCGGTAATTACCGTGTACATACACCCTTCCCTGCTGGTCCTGATAAAGCGAAGAAGGGGAGTGTTGAGGCAGAAAAGAGTGGAATTGCTTGATGCGGGGATTAAACTTGAGCAGTCCGTATCCGCCAGTAGCTACCCATACGTTACCATTTTGGTCTTTGAATAATTGGTTAATGATGTCTTTGTCGGGCGGCAGTTGGGCAAAGGCATTTTGCGGCGTGAGTTCATTTAATTGGAGAAGTTCATTGACTTTGAAAATCCATACATATTTCTGGTTGCAGATGGCAATAGTGCCGTCCTGAAAAATATTGACAACTATTCGCTGGTTTGAAGGAGTTTTAAAGGTGATTTTTTTAACAAAAGTCCCTTTAATACAGAGTAACACATCCGTTCCTAAGAACCAAAATCGTTTATCCGCATCTCGAATCACATTTGCCCATGGCGCGTCAGTTGTTACGTTTTTAATGGATAAAAATTCCGGTTCAGATTGATAAATAGTTTCTGAATATCTAAACTCGATGCTTGTTTTATCAAATACAAAATCGGGGACTGCTGTTTTTTTTGACGGAACGCCGCCCGACGGAGCGCCGCCCGAAACAGTTTGAACCCAATCGGAGAAGTCGTTTTGTGGAGGGTAAAATTGCTTGGGAATAATTTTAAAAAGCTTTCCTACCTGACTTGTAATAATCCAAATCGCGCCAGCTTTATCTTCTTTTAGATAAGAAATTTCATAATTCCCTGCATTGGTAAGCTGTTTATCAATGATATTGGCGTGATAAAACCGATGCGTTTGAGGGTCATAGAGATTCAAACCATCTTTTTGGGTACCCACCCAAATTCGCCCTTGGGTATCTTCCAGTAAGGCAGTACAGGTATTTCCCGAAATGCTAAACGGATTGTAAGGATTATGAGTAAAAACGTTGAAGTTATAACCATCGTACCGATTTAATCCATCTTTCGTGGCAAACCATAAAAAGCCCTGGCGGTCTTGAATGAGATCATAAATCATCCCCTGTGAGAGACCATCAGAAATAGTAATCCCTTGCCACCCGTTGGTTTGAGCAAGCAGCGAAAAAGGAAAAAACAGAAAAATCCAAAATCTCATTTTCGGGTTTACTTTCAAATTCAAAATAACGAAAATTTAGTGGATTCTGACTAGCTAGCTTTGTAAAATCGCTTCGTAAAATTTACTAACGACATAAAAAAACGGACGACTCCCGCCTTGGGAATCGCCCGTTTCTGTACTGCTAGTTGTCTGTATTCGACAGCTAAATCGGTCGTTTATTACTGAATTTTCAACACCTTCAGCCTCGCTTGTTTGTCTGACGTCGTTACCTTCAAGAAATACATTCCCGTTGGCAACTCACTCACTCCAAACTCCTCTTGGTGCGTGTTGGTCTCAGGTATAAATTGACGACTCAACACCTCACGACCCACAGCGTCAGTCAAGGTAGTTTGAACTACTTGCCCCTTGCTATCTTGGATTTTTAGGCGAAGCATGTTTGAAACAGGATTCGGCATGACAGTGGCGAAGACACCGTTATCGGTTAGCTGTTTTCCGTTATCCGACCCTTGCCCTTTGCCTTTTGCCTCTTGCTCTTTGCCTTTTGCCCCTTGCTCACCGCTAACCGCTGTCCGCGCTGCTCCTACCCCTACGCCATCTTTCGACTGGATTCTGAACCAGTATTCTTGATACGCTAAGACGTTGCCCTGGGGCTTCCGCGTCGAGGGATAAATACTCCCCCAACCCTTCATGTCCCAATAACGAATACTCAACTTGTATAAACCTTTCGGTAAACCCGCGTCATAAACGTTACCGCCCGCACCATTGTCGGCGTAGAAACCATAGGCTGGGTGATTTTGGGCGTACAACTCCGTCCAGCCTTCGCGGTTGGCATACATAAAGTAGGGCGCATTGTTTTCGTGCGTATTGAAGGAACGAATTACCCCCATCTCGGGCGTCGCCAACAGGTCAAACGTCAATGAACCCGTCGTCCCCAATCCACACGCATCCGCATGAATCGTCCAATAACGCGGTGCCTGCTTGTTCACATTCTCAACGTAATACAACGTCGGAGACTGCTGCGTGCTTTGATCCAACTCTGGGCCGCCATCTCGGGTAACAAACTGGCTACTCCACGCCGCGCGGTCGTTGCTCTTTATCCCCGATTTGCTCTCCCCAATGTTAATCAAACTCACCACAAATGCCTGCCAATAAACCTCTTTACGATTACTCTCCGCACTTTGGCAACCGCCTTCAAACACGCACTTCGCCCAGTAACTCTGCTTCGTTACGTTGCTAAATGCAACCTCAAAACTTGGCGTGCTTACCCCTGTGTTCCAGCTCGTTGTACTTCCCACTGGACAGTTGGCCGAAACCCTCACCGTCGTGCCTGTACATACCACATCTTGCGAAACCGTAACTATCGGAGCTACATGAACAGGTGTTACCGTAAACGTTACCACATTACTCTTCTCACTCACACAGCCATTCTCCGTCTGACAACGGGCGTAATACGAAGTCGTTTCACTTGGAATAGTCGAAGGAAGGCTCGACAAAGCAACGTTCGTTGTGGCATTATACCACACCGTACGCAAACTACCGCATGACGATTGACCACTGAAAATTGAAGATGGATTACAACTGCTTGTAGGGGATAGCGAAACGGTAGGCGCAGTTGGAATATTCACTAATTTTAACCGCATCACACCCGATTCACTCTCCACACAAGATAACGTCCCGTCCGATTTGCGGCAGCGTACGCGGTAGTTATGAAACTGATTGTCAACCAATCCCGCTGGAACACCCGCGCTATATTCTCCACCGTCAACCGAATAAAGGGTCAATTCTCCTGCACCACAATTGGCTGTAAACGAAATCGGACTGTTGGTCAGACTACACACTTCTTTCGTCTCCCCCGCTGCCACTGTCACCCCGTCCGCCAATAGCGACACATTTTGAGGTACGGAAGCGCGGTAATTAATCGTCAACTCAATCGGACTGGTATAAGTGCTTGAGCAACTCACATCACAGGCCGCTTGGTAGCGGTGCGGTTGGTTATTGGAGGATTGGGTAACTGGTGCGTTGACTGACCAATCGCTCCATGACCCGCTGCCCACTTGTACCCGCCAAACGGGCGAACCAGTCACACATGAACCCGAAACCACAAACTGTAAACTGTTAACAGGATTCGCATCGGTGTCACAGAAAACTTGGGTGTTGCCTTCATTTAGGGTCTGTTGTAACGTATTCAGAACAATTGTGGGTTTGCCCTGTATTTTCACTACTGCACTACCTGTTTGAATTTGAGAACAGTTGGCATCACGCACACTTACTAACGTATAAGTATAAACTCCCTCTGTGCTTGTACTTTGATTTACTGTCGCACTCGCACTTCCGCCAGTAGTCGCGACCGTTTGTACACTGCCACCGTTTACTTGATAGCTAAATGTGTAGGGGGCAACGCCGTTACTTCCCGTGAAGGTCACTGTCGCCGCAGAACCGCCCTTGCAAACCAACGAAGTCCCACTAACAACCGCCGTTGGTAAAGCATAAGTCGTTACCGATGCACTGCCTGTCATCGAAGTCGTGCAACTTGTGCTGGTGTTGGTCGCCACTACGGTGTATGTACCCACATCTGTCTGAGTACCAAACGATATCGCACTACCCGTGCCTGCTACCACGCTGCCTATATTCACCCCGCCTTTCTTGAGTTGATAATTTACCCCCGTTTGTGAACTCGCCAAACCTACCACCGAACCGCCACTGCCCGAACAATAAGGACCGCCGCCTGTCACGTTGTAGGCAGTAGGTGTAGTACAAGCAGGTGTAACAGTCATAGTAAGTTCATTGCTGGTGGCCGTCGGAGTGGAAGTACAGGTAGCATTTCCAGTCATTACCACTTTGATTTTGTCGCCATCAGCAAGGGTATTATCGGTGTAGGTAGCACTATTTGTGCCTACGTCGTTCCCGTTTTTCTTCCATTGATAGCTTGGTGTGGTGCCGCCATCGGTAGGTGTTGCCGTAAACGTTGCACTTGTACCTGACGTAATACTACTACCTGGATTAGCCGCAATGTTCACCGAAGGTGCAGCCAGATTTCGAAGTGGGCCGCATCCTCCGCTCAGGGTAGGTGTGCCACTACAACCTACATTGGCATCTGTTACCCAGCCCGTACAAGGCAAGTTAGCAACAGAACCTGTGCTATTGGTAGCAACCGGCCATCCTTCGGAATCGTACAATTCCCACAAACTACCTGTCCAACGAATCAGGTTACGATCTTGTAAAGCCCACTTAGGAACACCGTTTTCTTTGCCCGCAGGAATGTAAGTACCATTGTAATCACCGCAAGACAAACCCGAAATCACAATGTTGGTGGGTGTAATGGCACAAGGATCTTCAATAGAAAGAACGATTTCGTTGCTCGTTTTGGTCGCTCCACAAAGGTCATTGTTAGTCACCTCAAAAGTGATTTTATCGCCATTTTCAAAGTTGGCAGACGTGTAGGTCGAACTCCACGCTTGGGGGATATTCGTTCCGTTTTTCTTCCACTGGTAGTGAGGTTCACCGCCTTGGTTACCGATGGTAGCCGTAAAGGTGAGGCTCGTACCAGGCTGCACTGTACCCGTTGGACTGACCACAATGGAGGCTGTCGGGGTAATGATGGGCAAAATTGTTACTTCGGTGTTGGCTGTTACCACAGGACAGCCTTCAGCTTCGTCGATGGTATAGGTAATGTGGTAAGTATTTGGCACTTGGGAGTGTATTGCCCCTGTGCTTGAGTTAATGCCAATGTCGTCGGTGGCGTCTGTATATTGGTAAGAACCGCCTGTTGTTCCTGTTAGCGTAGGGATACCAACCTCATCGGTGACACTGCCGCAAAAAGGCGACCCTGCATACGTGATACTCGCCGTAGGTAGGGTAGTAATTTTAACGTTGGTAGTAATCACCTCCAAACAACCATTATTGTTAACCGTGTAAGTAACGGTGTAGCTGCCAGCGGTACTTTTGCTTGGGTCTATTTTTCCCGTTTGAGCATCAATCGTGAGACCCGTCGTAGAACTATAACTTCCGCCGCTGACTCCCGAAAGGGTAACACTTCCTTCCGTAACGGTTGAACAAAAAGGAGACCCCGCGTAGGAAATCGTAGTAGTTGGAGTAGGGCAAGGTGGGCATTCGCCGCTGGAAACGGTAATAGAAGAATGGCAGTCAGCGCCATCTGTGGTAAACGGCACCCAGCCTGTGGTGGGTGGAGCCGTATCTGTTGAACTGTTATAAAACAGTGATACATTCGTTGAATTTCGGATGTACCAACCTTCGGGGTGAGTATCGTCACCTGCCCCCCAATAATAAAGACGGTTTTGGTCATCATCCTTCAAATCAGGGCGCTCGTTCCAAGTACCTGTTTGGGTGTAGGTACCGTTGCTGTTACCACAGGTCGTCTGTACGCACATAACAACAAGATTGGCTATTGCCAGATTAGGACTTAATGTAAAACTATTGGCATCTGGAGTACATGCCCCACCACCACTATTAGTAACGGCTTTCCAGCATGTAGTAGGTACATCTTTAGTCGAGATAGGACTATATATTTTGTTACGGGAATCATTAGGGTCAACAAGTTCCCATTGGCTTCTATCGAACTTTAATTCTAAACCATCAGACCTTTTATAGACAGGCCGCGCATTAACAATACTATATAAATTATAGATTCCATTAAGATTGGTTAGACATGAGTTGTTGACAGTAACAGAGGCTGCAAAAACAGGAGAAGGGAAGATTTGCTCTCCGTAGGCTACCCTGATATTGGCTCCTACACAGCCACTATTTACTACTGTCCAGCCGCTCGTGGGGGGCGCATCCGCGGTTGAGGCTACCTTGTAAGCAATACCCATCGAACCACTAATTACCCATTGGGTGTTGGTAGCATCGTAGTAAAGCTCATTATTGTCGGAATCAACAAATTTTTTCTTGCCATTTTGTGTGCCCGTTTCAACGTAGCTACCTGCCAAATTGCCACAGTTAGTATAAACAGCATAGCGTTCTAAAATCGTAAGATTTACCGTTGTGCCGTCACTATTGTTAAAGGCCACGGTGAAGTCTCCCGTCGCAGTGGCCTGAAAATGCTGAACCTGTGAATATAAATATTGTGTTGGACCAACTTTTTGGCATGTTCTGTACCCTGGCGGACTACATTCATCTGCTCCACTTAACCAGAAAACGGGTGAGTTGGCGGCTGTACAGATTTGCGTGAAAGAGGCAGGCATAATTGGTGTACGAAACGCCGCTACATTGGGAGTAATACAGACACTATTTGGGTTTGCATTTTTTTGAACACCATAGCTGTAAATGGTTTCGTCCTTATAAAAAACATTGTTGTTTGTGCCGTCTTTATGATAAAATTTGTAGGCTGGGTATCCAAACCCCGTAAAATCATTGACAGGCACAATTACGTCAAGCAATCCCGTTGTTGGGCAGTTCTGCGCCTCAGCGGTGCTCAGGCAGCTCGAAAGCCCGGTAATAAACCAAAACGCAACCCAGAAAAACGACTTCAAATGTTTTTGGGATAAATGATTCAGTGAATGGATAATTAAATTCATGATAGGTAAATGAAATGTAGGGTGATGACTTTTCGCAGAAGATATGTAGTTTTGTAAGAGACCAAGCACACGTATGGATGTACCAAAAGTAAAGTGGCTCGGTGAGACAAAATAGTCCAGAATGGCTCAATTCTTGAATAGCACTTTTTACTACTTGAACTTGCCTTTTTGGTACATTAAAACACAAGTCCAACCATTCAAACCCTACCATTGCTCGTGAAAATCAATACCCTCATCATTGACGACAATCCCAATTGGCGCCTCACTTTAAGTAAATTTGTAGAAATGAACCCTGTTTTGAAGTTGGTGGCCGTTTGCGACTCTGCCTTTGAAGCGTATGCCAAACTCACCGAAAATGAGGTTGATTTACTCATTTGTGACATTGAAATGCCCGATATTTCGGGAATAGGCTTGGCCAAAAGCCTGCCCAACGGCCCTTTGATTATTTTTGTAACTTCTCACCAAGAATATGCCTTAGACTGCTACGAAGTTTCGCCCGTTGATTTTCTGCTCAAACCCCTGAACTTTGAGCGCTTCCTGCAAAGCATCGAAAAGGTACGTAAACGCCTCCTCAGCCAACCCGAAGACATATCGCTGAGCCCTTATTTTTTCGTAAAAGACGGGCATAATTACGAGCAAGTTCTCTACCACAATGTGCTCTATATGAAATCACAAGAGCATTTTTTGCACATTGTCACCCACAACCACACCTATACTCCGATGCTGTCGATTTCAAAAATGGAAGAGCAACTCAAAGGGGAGGTCTTTTTGAGGGTACATCGGTCCTATTTGGTGCATCGGTTGGCCATTGCGACCATTACCAAGGACGATGTTATCTTGACCAACGGCGAGAAAATTCCGATTGGGGATCAGTATCGCGCCAAAATCAGTCGCCAACACATTGGGGGCAATCTCATTAGCCGAAATGGCTAAGAAATCACCACACACAAGCTATTTTTTACTTTTATTCTCTAAATACTCTATTAATGAAGTGTATTTACCTACTCCTATTTTTAGAATTTATCCTTCCGATTTCGCTTAAAGCCCAAAGCATATCAAGTTTTGATAGCCTGCAAACCGCCTTTTCGCGAGCAACTTCCGATACTGCAAAGCTTCGTATTCTGTTTGCAGATAGACCTATGAAATACATGGGTAATTCTGATGGGCTGCGCTCGCCCGTGGGAGCACTCGAAAACAACGTCATGCTCACCAATTGGGGAGCGCTGACCCAAGATGAATTTGTTGAAACTACCCAAAATTTGGGGCAAGAAATCAGACAGGTAAGAACCATGCTCGATAGGGAGAAATCAGCATAAAAAGTGCTGAAAAAGAAAAGCAATTCCAGCTCGAAATTAAAGATACGGGAATTGGAATCTCCCAAGAACAATTGCGTAAGTTGTTTACGATTAACGAAAGCTCGTCTCAGCAAGGCACTTCCCAAGAAAAGGGCACGGGTTTGGGATTGGTATTGGTCAAAGAATTAGTAGTAGCCAATAAGGGAACGATTGAAATCAAAAGTGAGATAGGAAAGGGTTGCACATGTTCAATCACGTTTCAGCAATCCTAAAAAACAAAAAATGAATTAATTGAGAAATTATAAATAACTCACCATGTCCCGAATTTTAGTCGTACTTGGGGTAATTTTGTGTGCACTTTCATCCATCCAAGCACAACAAAAAACTACCGCAAGCAAAATAGATAGTTTAGCCAAGCATTTTTATTCTGCCAAAACGAATGCCGCAAAAATTCAGGTAATGCTCAACGCACCCACACGAATTAATGAGTATTTTGAAAAACCTGATCCTATCCTAAAGCTCTATAAAAAAGCCCTTGTGCTTGCCGAAAGCATCGGTGATAAGAAAAACACCATATCACTTTTAATAGAGATTGCTTACTTTGAGACGTATATCACGTCTGATGAGCCCAAAGCCTTCCAACTATATTCCAAAGCGTTGACATATGCCGAAGAAGAGAAAGATTATACCTCCTGTGCTAAAATAAGTTTTGAATTAGCAGCCATCAACGAGCATCAAAACCTTAGGAATGAGATGTATAAGTACTTTTCAAAGGCAATAGAATTCAATCAAAAATCGCAGGTTTTATATCTTAGGCCCTACCGTTGGGCGTATGTGATGTATTTGGAAGATAATCGGATCAATGAGGCACTTGAGGTGGGTAGGCAAGCTGTCCGCTACGTGGATGAGCGTTCAGCTCCAGCGGAGTTTAAGGCATTGGCCTACGGATATTACTACGCTGTATTAAAGCGAATGCCTAATAAACAAAAAGAAGCGGTTATTTATAAGAATAGGATTGTTGAGCTATTAAGGCAATTTAAAACTATTTCTGAAACAAATCAATCAGACGATATTGCCACTGTTTGTTATGAAGTTGAGCAATACAAATTAGCCATTTTCTTTGCCAATCAATTGTTTACAAAAACAGACATGGATAGTCAGCTTGATGCTTCTAAGATACATTGTTACGAGATGCTTTCGGCTTCCTATGAACGCTTAGGAGACTACCCAAAAAGCTTAGAATTCTATAAAGAATACTCGACTACTTATGTAAAAGTGCTTAAAAATATGCTCACTTTAGAATCAGGCAGGAAGGTCATTCGAGCTGAGGGTGAGCGCAACCTGCTGATGAAGCAAAACGAGGTAGAAAAAGAGCGATTTTATCGAAATTTGAGTTTTGCCATTGCGGCTTTCGTACTCCTTTTGGGGGGAGTTATAGTAGTTTTTTATAAACGCGAACAAAGACAAAAACAAGAATTGACCCAACTCAACGCCACCAAAGACAAACTCTTTGCCATTCTTTCGCACGACCTGCGCTCGCCCGTGGGAGCCCTCGAAAACAACGTCATGCTCACCAATTGGGGCGCGCTGACCCAAGATGAATTTGTTGAAACTACCCAAAATTTGGGGCAAGAAATCAGGCAGGTAAGAACCATGCTCGATAACGTACTGCATTGGTCTATCTCCCAGCTTGGGGGAATGAAACCTCACCCAAAAACAACGTTTGTTTTGCCCATCATTGAAGCCGAAATCAAGCTTTTACACGCCAGTGCCCAAGCTAAAGGAATAAAAATGACTAGCCTCGTTGCTCCCGAAGCTCAGTTGATGGTTGATTCAAACCATTTGGCCATCATTATCAGAAACTTGCTCCAAAATGCCATCAAATTTACCCCTACCCAGGGAGAAATCAGCATAAAAAGTGCTGAAAAAGAAAAGCAATTCCAGCTCGAAATTAAAGACACAGGAATTGGAATCTCCCAAGAACAATTGCGTAAGTTGTTTACGATTAACGAAAGCTTGTCTCAGCAAGGCACTTCCCAAGAAAAGGGCACGGGTTTAGGATTGGTATTGGTCAAAGAATTAGTAGTAGCCAATAAGGGAACGATTGAAATCAAAAGTGAGATAGGAAAGGGGAGCACATGTTCAATCACGTTTCAGCAATCCTAAAAAACAATAAATGAATTAATTGAGAAATTAAAACCAACTTTTCATGTCCCGAATTTTAGTCGTACTTGGGGTAATTTTGTGTGCACTTTCATCCATCCAAGCACAACAAAAAGCTACCGCAAGCAAAATAGATAGTTTAGCCAAGCATTTTTATTCTGCCAAAACGAATGCCGCAAAAATTCAGGTAATGCTCAACGCACCCACACGAATTGATGAATATTTTGAAAAACCTGACCCTATTTTAAATCTCTACCAAAACGCCCTTTCAATGGCAAAAGGTAGGGATGACCGAAGAAGTATCATCACTTTTTTGATAGAAATAGCCCATCTTCAAATGTATGCCGTTTTGGATGAGCCACAAGCATTCAGCCTATATTCACAAGCCTTAAAATATGCCGATGAGGAAAAAGATTTCGACTCCTGCGCCCAAATATGTAAGGGAATGGCGACCATTAGCGAACATCAAAACTTCAAGGCTGAAATGTACCAATACCTGTTAAAGTCTGTTGAATATACAGAAAAGTCGAAAACTGTTTTTTTAAATCCCTATAAATGGCTGAAGTACATGTATTTACAGGAAAACCGAATAGAGGATGCCCTGAGAATCAGCAAACGGTGTGAAAAATATGTCAGTGAGCGCTCGGCCTCAGTACAATCGAAAGCATTGGCTTACGGATATATGTATGAAGTACTGAAGAAAATACCCAGCAAAAAAGAAGACGCAGAAACGTATCGAAAGAAAACCGTAACACTCTTAAAGAATGTGAAAGAGGTGAGTACATTTAATAATTTAGAAGATATAGCTACGGTTTGTTATGAGGTGGGACAATATGAATTAGCTATTGAATTTGCAAGCCGCATTTTCAAACGATCGAGCGTTAACAAACAAGTAATGGTCAATAAAATGCTTTGTTATACGGTCATTTCAAATGCGTACGAGCGGCTCGGGCAACACCAAAAAAGTGCAGAAAACTACAAGCGATATTCAGAACTTTATGTCAAATACCTTCAAGATGTAATGAACTTAGAATCAGGCAGGAAGGTCATTCGAGCTGAGGGTGAGCGCAACCTGCTGATGAAGCAAAACGAGGTAGAAAAAGAGCGATTTTATCGAAATTTGAGTTTTGCCATTACGGCTTTCGTACTCCTTTTGGGGGGAGTTATAGTAGTTTTTTATAAACGCGAACAAAGACAAAAAAGGGAATTGACCCAACTCAACGCCACCAAAGACAAACTCTTTGCTATTCTCTCGCACGACCTGCGCTCGCCCGTGGGAGCCCTCGAAAACAACGTCATGCTCACCAATTGGGGAGCGCTGACCCAAGATGAATTTGTTGAAACTACCCAAAATTTGGGGCAAGAAATCAGGCAGGTAAGAACCATGCTCGATAACGTACTGCATTGGTCTATCTCGCAGCTTGGGGGAATGAAACCTCACCCAAAACGCTTTTCGTTAAATGAAGCCATTCAAGAACAACTAACGCTCTTACAACCCGCCGCCGATGCAAAAAACATTACCCTTCGGCTCCAAATAAAGGAATCGGTGTTTGTCAATGTCGATAAAAATCACGTTGCCATTATCTTCCGAAATCTCTTGCAAAACGCCATAAAATTCACGCGCTCGGCAGGCGCTATCGACTTAGTACAGCACGAAGACAACGCCTTTCATTACATTCAGGTCAAGGACACGGGCATTGGGATGTCGCAGCAGCAACTCACGCAGCTTTTTCAATTGGGAGAACAAAGCTCGCGCCAAGGTACTGCCGCTGAAAAAGGCACAGGGCTGGGACTTGTATTGGTGAAAGAATTGGTAGAAGCCAATGGGGGCAGCATTGATGTCACTAGCCACCCCGACGTTGGGACAAACTTTTCACTCCGTTTTCCGAAATAATTGCGTACACTCTTACCCCTGTGGTGCAGGTTTAGGGCCTTTTGGGCCTTTGGGAGGGCCTCCTCTTCGGAAAGGACGTTTGTTATTTTTAGGTTTTTTGTTGGACGACACTGCCTTGTACTCTGGGCCGTCGCCAAGGCTCGCAGGCAACGCCACCCTTGGCAATTCTTTGCCAATAAGCCGTTCAATAGCCCCGAGTTTTCTTTGGTCTTTTTCGTTGATAAACGTCACGGCCGTGCCCGTCGTGGCCGCGCGGGCTGTACGTCCGATGCGGTGAATATAGTCTTCGGGGTCGTGAGGAGCGTCAAAGTTGACGACCAAATCAATTCCTTCTACGTCAATTCCGCGTGAAAGAATATCCGTTCCAATCAGAATGGGTAATGCCCTGCTTTTAAACTCCCGCAAAATCTCTTCCCGTTCTTTTTGCTCCAAGTCGGAGTGAAACGCTTTGGCCTTTACTTTGGCCTTTCGGAGCTCTTCATTGAGTTTTTTTACGTTTTCCTTCGTGGACGCAAAAATGATGATGCTTTCGTAGCTGCCCTCCTTCAAAATATGTTTTAGCAACGGTATTTTTTGGGCGTCGTAGGCCAAGTATATCTGTTGCAAAATTCCCTCGGCAGGTTTGGCAACGGCAATGCTAATTTGTTCGGGATTCTGCAAAATCGTCTTGGCCAGCGTTCTGATTTTGGGCGGCATGGTTGCCGAAAACAAAAGTGTTTGACGCTTCGAAGGCAAATAGCTGATAATCTTGATGATGTCATCGTAGAAGCCCATGTCTAGCATACGGTCGGCTTCGTCCAAAATCAAGTGTTGCAGGTGTTTAAAGTTGATTTCGCCCATTTGTAAAAGCGCAATCAAACGCCCTGGCGTAGCGATGATGACATTGCCACCGTCAGCCAAAGCGCGGCGTTGTTGGCTCCATGCGGCGCCATCTCCCCCGCCGTAAATGGCAATGGAACTCACGCCTGTAAAATAGCCCAAGCCTTCGATTTGTTGGTCAATTTGGATGGCTAACTCGCGGGTAGGCGCTAAAACAAGGGTATTGAGGTGCCGAATTTCGTCGGGTGCAATGATAATTTTATTCAGAATTGGCAACAAGTAGGCGGCAGTCTTACCCGTTCCCGTTTGGGCACAGGCAATGAGGTCTTTATTGTCAAGAATAACGGGAATTGCTTGCGCTTGGATGGGGGTGGGTTCGTCAAAACCCATGGCATTTAGTCCATCCAAAAGCTCATATTCAAAGTCAAAATCGTCGAAAGTCAATGGTGATGTGATTAAAGGTGAAAGTACAAAAATAGGGTTTTTAATACAATAATCTACTTATGCCCTTTCTTTTACCACAATAAAGCCCTATCCTACCCCTTCCCGCCTCTCACCAAAAGCCAAATGGCCAAAGAAAGTTCGCCCAAAGCCATTGGAGCGCTTAACATCGTTTCGATTTGTTTACGATAAACCGAAAAATCAGCTATAATCTGTTGGGCAGCGTGAATGCCTACGTAACAAATTCCCGCAAAAACGACCAGAAAACCAAGCCATTTTGGGGTTTTAGGCGACGTTAAAATCAAATACCCTAACACCAACAAGTGAACTCCAAACAAAATTAGCCCCAACGACCAAGCCCGCAAGAAATCTTCTAAATGCGCCATGACCTCCGCTGCTTTTTGCATTCTGGCCGAATCTAACAAAGGAAGCAACGGAAGTAGGGCCGCACCGAGCAAGAGTGAATAAACCCAGCGAAGCACCGCCGCCAGCATCGACAGGTGTGAATGGGTGCTGTAAAAGAAGCCGTAAAGCGCCCAGCCTACTACTACATCCAAGAGTAAAATCCCGACAAAGGTGGCTACCACCCAATAGACGAGCGAAGGGCTTTGGTGAAATTGTTGAAAAGTCGCCCACGTATCTCCTTCCACATACAAGGTTTCAAACGCATAACCGTAGCCCACTCCCGCCAATAAGGCCATCAAAATCAACGAACTACCTGCCAACAGCGCCATGCTGCGCTTTCGATTTTCTGTAACTCCCATACACTTTATTTTTTGAATGTTGGGCACAAAAGTATCGACTCGCTTTGGTACAATTCATTAACCTAAGATAAGAAATGAATGGGGCGTTCGGATACTCATATCCGAACAAAAATCGACGAAATCGGGAGGTTGTGAGCAACCTCCTGCACAACGTGCGTTCGGATACTCATATCCGAACAAAAATCGACGAAATCGGGAGGTTGTGAGCAACCTCCTGCACGACGTGCGTTCGGATACTCATATCCGAACAAAAATCGACGAAATCGGGAGGTTGTGAGCAACCTCCTGCACAACGTGTGTTCGGATACTCATATCCGAACGAAATCGACGAAATCAGGAGGTTGTGAGCAACCTCCTGCACAACGTGCGTTGGATACTCATATCCGAACGAAATCGACGAAATAGGGAGGTTGTGAGCAACCTCCTGCACGGCGTGCAACCTCCTGCACAGAGAGTACATACTACGATTTCTTTACAAACTTCAAAGTTAATTTCGTCATGCGCGGCGGATCATAGAGTGTACTGCGGGTTTCCATCTCAAACGCATCTTCATACACGTTGCGTGGATAAATGTTCCAGCCTCCCGTTTTGGCTACGGTATCACGCAGGGCAATGACATTTTGTTTTTGGTATTTTTCCCACTGAAAACGCTTGTTTTCGGTGGCTCCCTTAAAATGTCCTTCAAACGTACCATCGGGCAAAAAACGTACCCAATCCATGTATTCATCAAACTGAACCCCACTAATGTGCGGAATGTGCTTACCTTCTTTAAAGACAGGCGCTTCGTCCATCAGAATTTCTTGAATTTGCCATTTAGACACCCCCGTTAGTCGGGCTTGGGCCTCGTCAACGTTTTCGGCAGGACGGTTGCAGCCTAGCACTATGAATAGAAAAATGGGTAGGAAATAGCGTAATTTCATCGCTTTTTTTCGTATTTTTAGCCTTAAATGAACTTCTCGAAAGTTTTTCACTGAACTTCTCGAAAGTTTTAAAACTTTCGAGAAGTTTTCTCTCCGTACAAGTATAGCGCATTTTTTTAAAACAATGAACCGCATCGACCGCCTTACAGCCATCTTGATTCAACTACAATCTAAGCGCGTAGTGAAAGCCCAAGAAATCGCTGACCGTTTTACCATTAGCCTTCGTACCGTGTATCGTGACATACGCGCCCTCGAAGAAGCAGGCGTTCCTATCGGTGCCGAAGCGGGCATTGGGTATTTTTTGGAAGATTACCATTTGCCCCCCGTTATGTTTTCCAACGAAGAAGCCAGTGCGTTGCTTTTCGGTGCCAAGTTGGTGAGTAAAATGGGCGATGCTTCGCTCAATGAAAGTTTTGAATCGGCACTTTATAAGATTAAATCGGTCTTGAAACGTTCGGAAAAAGAACACCTCGAAGACCTCGATAGCCGCGTAGCAGTACTAAACCGTCGCCGTCAACAGCCGTTTTCTGAACATTTGCTCAATCAAATTCAGCAGGCCATTGTTCGCCAACACGTTTTGTTGATTGATTACGTCTCCAACTATCAGCCACAAGCTACCCAACGCGAAATTGAGCCCATTGGACTGGTTTATTACAACTCGCATTGGCACCTGATTGGCTATTGCCGCCTTCGGGGCGACTACCGCGATTTTCGTACCGACCGCATTCAGCAATTGGTCAACACGGAGAAGTTTTTCCAAAAACAAAACCTGTTGACCCTTCAAGCCTACCTTGGCCGCCTTCGAGTGCAGGAAGAATTGGAAGAAACCGTCGTTTGGGTACACCGTGGTGCGGCGGTTTTTATGCAAGAACAAAAGTACAGTTGGGGATTTATTTCGGAAGAAACCCAGGGCAAATACGTCCGTATGACGTTTATGACGCAGTATTACGAAGGCATTGGTCGTTGGCTGCTGTCGTACGGTAAGCACATCAACGTCGAAGGCCCTCAAAAGCTCAAAGATACCATGCGCGACATCGTTTCGGAAATGGCCGAACATTACCTGCAACCCTACTGACATACCGTTGTCACTACGGCTATTTACCTTTGTAGAGTCAAATAAACCAACACATTATTTAACCTACAACAAGCCATGACAACAATCAATCCTTACTTCAGTTTTTTGGGAAACACCGAAGAAGTTTTCCTTTTTTACAAATCCGTTTTTGGCGGAGAGTTCGCTGGTCTTCAGCGCTTTAAGGACATCCCTGGCGGCGAAAACATGTCGGCTGATGAGCAAGAAAAAATCATGCACATTGCTTACGAAATTGCCCCAGGCTATGTGATAATGGGCACCGACTCCCTCGAAAGTGCTGGTCATACGGTCAACATTGGCAATCACATTTCTCTTTCTATCGGAACTGACAGCAAAGAAGAAGCGGAGCGCCTCTTCAACGGTTTGTCGGCAGGTGGAGAAATCGAAATGCCCCTTCAAGACACTTTCTGGAATGCCTATTTTGGTGCGTTTACCGATAAGTTTGGCGTCAAATGGATGGTGAATTACGACTATCCGCAAAAGTAACTTAGCAGCTATTACCCCACTTTTTTCAACAGCCATGAGCACCTTCCCGAAAGTTTTGAACTTTCGGGAAGGTAGTTTTGGAATGCCTATTTTGGTGCGTTTACCGATAAGTTTGGCGTCAAATGGATGGTAAATTACGACTATCCGCAAAAGTAACTTAGCAGCTATTACCCCACTTTTTTTCAACAGCCATGAATAACAAATGAGCACCTTCCCGAAAGTTTTGAACTTTCGGGAAGGTAGTTTTGGAATGCCTACTTTGGCGCTTTCACCGACAAGTTTGGCGTCAAATGGATGGTAAATTACGACTATCCGCAAAAATAACTTAGCAGCTATTACCCCACTTTTTTTCAACAGTCATGAATAATAAATATACCAAACCGTTCAGCGCCCTCGTCTTTACGACCCAAACGACACTTCCACAGTTAGGCACGCTCGTCGGACACGTTGCCCAAGATTTATACCACGAAGCAGCGGCACTAAATTTACTTCCAACGGGCCCTATCCACTGGAATTACGTAGGTTTGGACGGCAAGCCTGACACGGTTTTTACCCTCGATATTGTGCTACCCGTTCAAGGGAAAGAAGTGACTTCTGATCGCTTTGCTTTTCAAACCATCCTACCTTTCAAGTGCGTATCGCTTGTACACGAAGGCCCTTGGGAAGAGCTTCCTCAGGTATATGGGAAAGCCATGAGTTTCATCCATTCGCAAGGCTTGCAATTGAGTGGCGCCAACCGCGAACTCTATGTGATGATGGACTTTGAAAACGGCGCTAACAATGTCACCGAGGTGCAAATTGGCGTTTTGTAAATAGAATAGTATTCAGTGTTTGCACGGTTAACAGACCACGACCCTTCCCGAAAGTTTTGAACTTTCGGGAAGGTTGTTTTTAGTTTATATAAGCGCCAACGCCCGCTCCTTTGCTTTTTCTTCTTTCCAGTGTTTCCAAGTCGGCCCCAACACTTTGTTCATGCCTTTGTCAATCACAAAATGACGAGTGATGTTCCACAATCCCCGCAGGCGCGTAAACATCGTGTCGTTGGAGCGCAGCGCAATCGAAAACCCGCCGTCCACATAATGAATAAAATGCCAAAAAGTAGAGGGAATAAAAATGGTTTCGCCGTGTTCGAGGGGTCGTGTCCCAACCTTGTGCTTTTCGGAAAGCGGGATAACGTTCGTAATCGGGTTGTAACACATTGACGTGGCTTTGTACTGTAAACGGGTGCTGGTACAAATACGGGCTTTGGTCAGGGGCAAAAAGCACCACGCGTTTGCGGGTCTGAAACTGCGTCAAAAACACCGAAGAACAATCAATGTCATAGTGCAGGTTGACGACGGCATCTTGTCCTCCAAAAAACATAAACGGATACTCTTTCACAAACCCGTCGGTGATGGTCGGGATTTGCACATCCTTGACCAAGTCAGGAGCATGTTGAAAAATATTAAACAAAAACATCCGTAACTCCGTCGGCCCCGCTTGAATCAATTCCAAGTAATCGCCAAAAGGCATGTGGATTTTGGGAGCCATGTAGCCTTTTCCCGCATCGTGAAAATCGTTTCCAAAGAGCGGCACGTTTAGGTGTCCGTAGTGTTTTTTCAAATACTCAAACGTCCACTTTTGAGTAGCGGGCCACTGAGCCGCTAAATCTTTAAACACGACGGGTTTGCCTGGCAACAGGTACTGTTCTCTAAATTCTTCGGGAGTAAGCCCCGAGCGCTTTTCAATTGGCTGTAGTTTCATGGTATAACGCTGGTTCTGAAGTGGAAAATAGTAGTCTTAAAATAACGAAAAACCAAAAAAAATGACTCCCACGGTGCTAACAATTTAATATACGTTTAATGAGCCTTGAACTTTCTGCATGACAACTCACGGCGCATTCCCCCTCAATAATTTGACATAACTTTTCGATTCACTTGCAAGATTCGGATGAGTTAGTAAATTTGTCCGTCAACTATCAGATTTTATCCTTAGATTATTTCTCAAACCTCCAAAAACATAAACCTACCATGCTCGAAGCTGCTGTACAAACCAAAATAGACCAATGGCTTGGCGGAAATTACGATGCCGAAACAAAAGCAACAATCCAACAACTCCTTGACCAAGAAAACATTACCGAACTTACCGATTCGTTTTACAAAGACTTAGAATTTGGAACAGGGGGGTTGCGCGGTCTGATTGGCGTGGGTTCCAATCGGATGAACCAGTACACCATCGGGGCAGCTACGCAAGGCTTGGCCAATTACCTCAACAAAAATTTTGCAGGCGAAAAAATTAGCGTGGCAATTGCCCACGATAGCCGCATCAAATCAGATGAATTTGCGCGAGTAACTGCCAATATTTTTTCGGCCAACGGCATTGAGGTGTATC
This sequence comes from Runella sp. R5_40, assembly GCF_057652295.1. Classification (NCBI taxonomy): domain Bacteria; kingdom Pseudomonadati; phylum Bacteroidota; class Cytophagia; order Cytophagales; family Spirosomataceae; genus Runella; species Runella sp. R5_40. Next base: position 247,387 of record NZ_JBYFCH010000009.1, read on the forward strand.
TTTTTGAAGCCCTTCGCCCCACGCCAGAACTGAGCTTTGCCATCCGTCTTTTGGGCTGCAAAAGCGGCGTTGTCGTAACGGCTTCTCACAACCCAAAAGAATACAATGGCTACAAGGCATACTGGGACGATGGCTCACAAGTGGTAGCCCCGCACGACCGCAATGTGATTGCCGAAGTAAACGCAATCCAGTCGATTGACGACATAAAGTTTGAAGGTGACAGCTCTAAAATTCACCTTATTGGCAAAGAAGTGGACGAAAAATACCTCGACCAAATTGTTTCACTTTCTATTTCTAAAGACGCAATTGCGCGCCAAAAAGACCTTAAAATTGTCTTTACGCCCATCCACGGAACGGGCGTGACGTTGGTACCACCATTGCTTCAAAAAATGGGCTTTGAAAACGTGACCGTTATCGACGAACAAGCCGAAGCCAGCGGAAACGGGCAATTCCCGACGGTGGTGTATCCTAACCCTGAGGAATCAGAAGCGATGTCGATGGCAGTGAATAAAGCCAAGGAAATCGACGCCGACCTTGTGCTAGGTACTGACCCCGACGCCGACCGCGTAGGGATTGCCGTTAAAAACCACCACGGTGAGATTCAATTACTTAATGGTAACCAAACCGCTACGTTGCTCATTTATTACCTCCTCCAAGCGTGGAAAGAAGCAGGCAAGTTGACGGGCAAAGAGTTTGTTTGTAAAACCATCGTAACCACCGACCTCATCGACAAGATGGCGGCGGGTTATGACGTTTATTGCTACAATACGCTCACAGGCTTTAAGTACATCGCCCAAGTAATCAGAGAGTTGGAAGGGCAGCAGCAGTTTATTGGTGGCGGTGAAGAAAGCTACGGCTACCTCATCGGCGACGCTGTGCGCGATAAAGACGCCATTGCTAGTTGCGGAATGATCGCTGAGTTGACGGCCTACGCTAAAGACAAAGGCTTGAGCTTGTTTGATATGCTGATGGAAGTCTATAAACAATTTGGCTTCTACTACGAAGGACTCATTTCATTGACCAAAAAAGGAAAAGCTGGGGCCGAAGAAATTCAGCAAATGATGGCCGACTTCCGCGCCAATCCTCCGCAGTCGTTGGCGGGTTCGCCCGTGGTTCGCATCGACGATTACAAATTCTTGAAACGCACCGAAAATGGCACGACCGTTGACATTCCTTCGGGAAGCATGGGGATTGAGTCGTCGAACGTGCTTCAATTCTTTACCGCCGACGGCACCAAGTTTACCTGCCGTCCGTCGGGTACGGAGCCTAAAATCAAGTTTTATGTAGGCGTAGTAGCACCACTCAACAGCAACGAAGAGTTTGATGCGGTTTACGCTTCATTGAAACAAAAAGTAGCCTCTATCGGGGAAGAATTGGGATTGAAATAAGACCAAATAATAATTTTTTTTAAAAATTTTTGGGCAGATAAAATATTTTGCCGTATATTCACGTTACGTTTAGAGTCCCAGCTAAAACCTGGGGCTTTTCATCATAGGTTAAGTGTGAGAAAAGCCATTCGCATATAGCGAGTTGGCTTTTTTGTTTTAGAGGTTCTTCCGTATTTTTACACCCAACCAAATTCTACCATATACAACGTACAAACCCTAATCAACTCGTAATGAGGAAAATAAATACCTTACTATGGTGTCTTACCCTCTGGGCAGGGGTAACGCTCTCGTTCAAAAGTTTGGCCCAAGATGCCAACTACGAACGCGACTATAAACGTGCCGTAGCACTCTATAAAACAGGTGAATACAACCTCGCCATGGCTGATTTACTGCTGTTGACGGCCCGCAAATACCAACATGGTCTGGTTCCTTTTGCGCAGTACTATTACAGCTTGGCGGCCCTCAAAAACAACCGCCCCCTCGAAAGTCAACAGATGTTGCTCCAACTGAGGGAACGCTTTCCTGAATGGAAAAAAATGGACGAAGTCTCGTACCTACTCGCCGACTTATCGTTTCGGGATAAGCAGTACAACAAAGCACTCGAATATTTAGCCGAAATTACCAACGTTTCAGTCAAAAAGGACGTGGAGCCACTCAAACGCGTGTATATCAACCCCGTTCAAGATTTGGCGTTGCTAAAAAAACTCAATCAACAACATCCTTCCGATAAGATTGTAGCCCTTCGTTTGATTGATGTTATTCAACGAACTTCCAACGACAAAGCCGATTTAGAACTCTCCGATGACCTTACGAATCGTTTTGGTATTGCTCCCACCAAGCCTGCCAACGACGTGACGCCGATGAAAAAAAACACCAACAGTCAGTCAAAGGGATATTATAACATTGCGGTCATTCTACCATTTAAAGTAAAGGAGTTTTCACCCAACCAACGCGTTCGTAGCAATCAGTTTGCGTACGACATGTACGAAGGCATGAAACTCGCCAAAGCCAAGCTCCAGCAAGAGGGAATTTTGGTGAATATGTTTACGTACGACATAGGCAGCGACCCCGAAGACATGCTCAACGTGGTCAACAATACCAATTTTGCCCAAACCGACCTCATCGTTGGCCCCGTTTACAGCGAGCCCGCCAAATTGGCCGCCGATTTTGCCCAAAGCAATGGCATTTATTACGTGCACCCCACTTCGCTCGTAACCGACTTAAGTGCTACTTTCTCCAATACACTTTTGCTACAACCTTCTTTTGAACGTCAGGCGTCTCAGAGTTTTGATTATATGCGCTCGTTGCCCGCTGCTACCTCCAAAAAAGTAGCCATCTATTACGGCAGCTCTCGCCGCGACTCCACGTTGGCCGCAGCTTACCGCGCCAAAGCCACTGCTTCGGGCTATCAGGTGTCAGATTTTCGCCGCACCCGCGAAAAACTAGACAGCACTGCGACCATTTCGAGCGTAAACAAACCAGGGCACATTGCCGTTTTTAGTAGTAATGAAAACGATGGAAACAAACTATTGACTCTGATGGACAAACGCCATATCAACGTACCGTTACTTGCCAATTCTACGGCTTTTAACGTGGGCGGCGTCGGGGCAAACACATTTAATAGCAGCCCTGTTTATATCATTGATACTGAGTTTATTGACATTGCCAAAACTCAAGTCCGTGATTTTCAGAATCTGTATTTTTCAAAACGCAACACCGTTCCTTCCATTTATGCCTTGCAGGGGTACGACCTCGTGCTGTTTTTTGGGCGAATGCTCCACAAGTACCAAAACCAATTACGCAACGGGCTAGACGTTCGTTCGTACGACGACGATTATTTATTATCGGGTTTTAATTACCAACATTCCAACGACAACCAAGTTGTACCCATTATCCAAATCGACGATGCCAGGTGGGTGCGGGTCAACGCGCAGTAACGTTTATTAACTCAATTAATTTTTGCCAAATCAGCAATGCAAATCAATCAAAGTCAAGCACTTTTCGAAAAAGCCAAACAATACATCCCTGGTGGGGTCAACTCGCCCGTACGCGCCTTTCGTGCCGTAGGCGGTTCCCCTATTTTTATTAAATCGGCCAAGGGCCCGTACCTCTACGACGAAGACGGCAACCAATACCTCGAATGTATCAACTCTTGGGGGCCCATGATTTTGGGCCACGCCCACGAGCTCATCGAAAAAGCCGTGTCGGATGCAATTCAAAACTCGTTTTCGTTTGGCGCCCCTACCCGCAAAGAAGTCGAAATGGCGGAATTGATTATCAGCATGGTACCTTCGGTCGAAAAAGTACGGATGGTCAACTCGGGCACCGAAGCCACCATGTCGGCCATTCGGGTAGCGCGGGGATATACAGGTCGCGACAAAATCATCAAGTTTGAAGGCTGCTACCACGGCCACGGCGACAGCTTTTTGATTGCCGCAGGCAGTGGTGCCGTTACGATGGGCGTTCCTGATAGCCCAGGCGTTACCAAAGGCGTCGCCAACGACACCCTCACGGCACCTTTCAACGACCTCGCCGCCCTAACCACCCTCGTCGAAGCCAACAAAGGCCAAGTAGCGGCCTTGATTTTGGAACCCGTGGTTGGGAACATGGGCTGTGTATTGCCCAACGAAGGCTACCTCCAAGCCATCCGCGATTTGTGTACCAAAGAAGGCATCGTCCTCATTTTTGACGAAGTGATGACGGGCTTCCGCTTGGCCAAAGGCGGTGCGCAAGAGCGTTTTGGCATTATGCCCGACATGACGACGATGGGTAAAATCATCGGGGGTGGAATGCCCGTAGGTGCTTACGGTGGCAAGCGTGAAATCATGGACTGCGTATCGCCCGCAGGGCCTGTGTATCAAGCAGGGACGCTTTCTGGAAACCCCATTGCGATGTCGGCAGGATTGGCCATGTTGCGCTACCTCGACAGCCACCCCGAAGTATATACCCGCCTTGAAGAAGTGGGTAGCACCATCAAAAACGGGTTTAACGCCTCACTCCAAAAGCTGGGTCTCAACTACACCATTAACCAAATCGGGTCGATGTTTACGTTGTTTATGACCGACCAGCCCGTGACCGATTTTAACTCCGCTAAAACGGCTGATTTGGCCTTGTTTGGACGGTATTTTCAAGCCATGTTGAAGCGCGGCATTTACCTTGCTCCTTCGCAGTTTGAAAGCCTGTTTTTCTCATACGCGCTTGAAGACCAGCACGTTCAGCAGTTGATTGAGACCAACGAAGAAGCATTGAAAGAAGTCATATAACTTCCCATTGAGATACCCCACGAGCGCAGAAATGACTGTGCTCGTGGGAGTTTTTAGTCTTCCAATAAATGTACCCTAACGGGGCGTAAAGTACGACTAGATGTAAAAGGTGACAATTCCATTTCGCCTTCCAGAACAACACGTCGATTTTCTTGGTCAAGTTCTACCTCGTACTGCCCTCTAAAAAAGAGGCGAAGATTTTTGTACAATGCCTCGTCGCAGCAGGGTTCATTGAAAAATACTTGGTTGGGGCTATTTATGACGTAAGCCGCCGTAGCCAATGTCTGGTTATCAAAACGATACGTAACTTCAGCGCGGTAGTTTGCTTTCCCCTTTTTAAACTCCACAAAACTCGCATTGTAGTACTTGACAGAGTCATTCTCTGCCGTATTTCTTCCTAAAAATTCAATACGCTGTATTTGCCAGCGCCCTTGCAACGCGCTCTGGGTCAAATCAGGTTCTCTTTGACAACATAGCAGCAGTGTGCATAACAAAATAGAAAGGATGGTTTTCATAAAAATATATTTGATTTTTACTTTAGCGCCTCAAAACAAAAACTCGGTTATTACTTCCATCTATTTATTCAACAATAAATCCAAAATGGTTTTGTCGATAGGAAGGCAAAAGAGGATAGATGACCCCTATCTGATTGTTTGTTGATTTTATGTTAACCTGTGCATTGAAATAGGGACTCCCAAGCATACAGACCCCTTTAGGAAGTTTCCATGCTTTAATTTCATCAAAGTTACTTAGCAATTCATATTGGCCTTTCTTTTTAGCAATGTATTGGAGTTCCAACTGCCAAACGCCATTTTTTAACTCACAATCAAAATGGTAAGCATTGTTTCGTTTTCCCTTTAGAACCCGCATTGTAAAGTATTGGTCAAAAACACGAGCAATAGTCGTGTCAGTAGCAAAAGGGTTATTTTTTTTATAAGTAGTATCGGGAATCAACCAAACCTTAATCCACAGAGCTACTTGTTCGCTAACTTTTACATTTTCTCTCGTAAGTGAATCATAGACATGTTGATTTATAGCCAAGTTCACGTACACTGTATCTCCAATATGAAGTTTCGGTTTAGTGGTCTTTACGTTGAGGTCAAAACTGCCCAGTTTATACGCTTGCGGAATACGGCTACTGCAAGGAAAAACGTTTCTCCAAAACTCATCTAATCGGCAAGAAACTAGAGACAGCATTACCCCCATGATAATAATAACCTTACAAACAATCTTCCTGATTACCATACCTTAGTATAATTATAAATTTCTATTTTCTTTTTACTTTATCGCCTCAAAACAATACGTATGGTAGCCCGTACGCGTAAAAATTCGCCCTTTTTCACTGTCTTTCCCTGGTAAGCCCGTCACAAACACCCAGAATCCTCCATCTAATTTATTGGGTGTATCTGAGGGAATATCCCATAGCAACTTGGTGGTTTTCAATTCCCGTGCACGAAGATTACCTTTCGCCAAATAATACAAAATCCCTTGATCGTAATACGAACTTGTATAGTCTAATGTCTCGTTGCCCAGTTTCCAAATTTGTTCTCCCGTATCGGCATCTACGCAGTAAAGCGTACTCATACTATCATACAAAACCATGTAGCGGTTTTCAAATATACCTTGTATTTCCGCAAAACTTGGTAGCACTTTAGTCCATACTCGCTCGCCTGTTCGCCAGTGATGGCAAACCACTTCATTACTCGTAATCGTGTACATCTTATCTCCTCGCAAACGAACCGCACCATTCCTAATGCCATCTTTACGCTCACCCCACAAAGGCTTACGGTCATAGACCCACTTTTTCACTGATAAATTATACAAAGACAGATACGCTTCTTGTTCTGGACTTTGAGGTCCTAACTCACTGTAGGTAATCAATAATAAAGTATCTTTACCTTCCACCAGCGGTCGAATATCATTTACAAAGCCCACATCAGATTTAGTAATTCCCTCTCGGATGTATTTTCGGCTATAACGCGGTGTCAATATTTGCTCTTCCTTACCCGTGCGAATGTCTCCTCGATAAATGGATTGTTCCCAAATACTTTTATCGTATAAATCTATAGGTGTGCCAAAAGTAAAATAGTGCGCCCCTAAGCCATAGCATAAGCCTATCCCTGAGTAGTCTGTTGTTTTTTTCCAAATAGTCGTACCTGTCTCCGCATTGATACAATAAGTGCGCGGGCCTGTATGGTATAATAAGAATTGATCCTGTTGATAGACCGTTGCGCCTTGGTAGTCAAGTAATGATAACTTTTCTCCAGATTTAATTAAATCTTTCCACTGCCACTGAGCAGCGCCATCTTTAACATTTAATAATGACAATTTAAACTCAAAATTAGCAGGGATGTCAGCAAATCCATCTAAGAGATTAGCATTAACAAATTTACCAAACCTGGGGCCAGAGCCTGGGTTTCTTGGGTCTGAGTTATTGATAGTTTTCCAAATTGGCTTTTTTTGAAAAACCACCCCGTTGTCATCTACCTTCTCCAGCCACTTATCTTTCTGACAGGCGGTAAGCATAGCCGTTCCCAAAAGAACGGCTATGGTATAAAAAATATGTTTACTTATATTCATCGCATCGGAATAGAAAATGCAGTAGTTGCCTGACTTTGTCCATCAAAAGCTCGATTCAATTCCTCTCGCGACCGATTACTTCGTCTCATCTCCTGATGATTATTACCCGCTAGTTCTCGTATTTCAGCATTGGATGCCCAAGCTGTGTTTTCCGCAATCTGTGAGCGGCGCGGTACGAGGCCATCGGTTTGGTCACGAGCAAACATCGTTACGTCGTGCCTTGGCTCAACATTAGACCAAGCCCTCACAAAGGCGTTGATGGCGTGGTTAGGAAAGGTATTAACTACTGACATTTATAGCTGTTTTAAGGTACTGATTTTAGACAAACACTTCATTTTCAAGCCTTTTACAGGCTTATTTTACAAGTTATATTCTCAAAAGCAGGGTAAAACAGGGCAATTGTCAGCAATGTAAAAGCTTTCTTAGTCAAACGCAACTAATAGTTTCCCTTTTGAGTAAACGGTAAAAAAATGTCGCCTTTTTTCAAAACCTACTGCCGAAAGTGTAGTTTTGAACAATAGAACAATTACACGATTTGTCTTATGCCCAAACGCATTATTTATTGGTTCCGAAACGATTTACGTTTACACGATAACGAAGGCTTTTTCAAAGCAACCCAAGACGCCGAAGAGGTGATTCCTGTCTTTGTCTTTGATACACGCCAATTTCAGCAACTCGACCACCTTGGTTTTCCTAAAACGGGGACGTTTCGCGCCAAATTCCTGCTCGAATCCGTCCAAAACTTACAAGATAACCTCCGCAAAAAAGGCGGTAACTTGGTCATTCGTACGGGAAAGCCTGAGGTTGTCCTGAGTGAATTGGCCCGTGAATACGCCGCCGAGGCCATTTATACCAGCAAGGAAGCCGCCCAAGAAGAAGCTGACATCGAAACGGCGCTTTCCAAAAAGCTCAAGGTTGATAACATTGAGTTTGAGGTTTTTTGGCAATCTACCCTGTATCACCCCCGCGACCTGCCGTTTTGGGTTTCGCGCATTCCTGACACCTTTACGGAGTTTCGCAAAGCCGTTGAAAAACTAACCAAAATACGCCCGACCTTTGCCACACCTACAGTCGTTCGCCTTCCTGAAGGAATTGAAATTGGCAAAATCCCCGAAATATACGAGCTGATTCTTTTTTCCAGCCTTCCCGTTTCGGATGCCCGTGGGGTGCTTCCTTTTCACGGAGGAGAAACGGAGGGATTACGGCGTTTGAAAAATTATTTTTGGGATACCGACCACCTCAAAGTTTATAAAGAAACCCGCAACGGCTTGCTTGGCGAAGACTATTCGTCCAAATTTTCGGCTTGGTTGGCCTATGGTTGCGTTTCGCCCCGCTACATCTACGAAGAAGTAAAACGCTACGAAGCCCAGCGCGGCGCCAACGAATCGACTTACTGGCTCGTTTTTGAGTTACTTTGGCGTGATTATTTCCGTTTTATTACCCTAAAATTTGGCTCTCGTATCTTCAAAGTTTCGGGTATTCAGCACAATATTTTGCAAAAATGGGAAAATAACCACGAGCTTTTCCAACAATGGATAAACGGAAAAACGGGCGTACCTTTTGTAGATGCCAACATGCGTGAGTTGCAATTGACAGGCTTTATGTCGAACCGTGGACGCCAAAACGTGGCTAGTTTTTTGGCCAAAGATTTACACCTAAACTGGACGTGGGGAGCGGCTTATTTTGAAAGCCAACTCATTGATTATGATGTGTGTAGCAACTGGGGAAACTGGAATTATGTGGCTGGCGTAGGCAACGACCCGCGCGAAAATCGCTACTTCAACATCCATACCCAAGCCACTCGCTACGACGAACAAGGCGAGTATGTCAAGACGTGGCTACCGCAGCTTGCCAATGTACCCGCAACCAAGATTCACCAAGTATGGAACCTTAGCCCTGCCGAACAAAAAACTTTTGGGGTGCAGCTCGGCAATGATTACCCCAAACCCATCGTTAATGGCAACAAATGGTTAAAACGATGAAAATCAAGCACTATCTACTCAGCACCGCTCTCTGTATTTCGGCAGCCGCTTACTCGCAAGATTTTATTCCTGCGTACGACCGTTTTTCGGGCAAAGAAACTTCTTATCTAACCCTCGAAGACGGCACCAAAATTGAAGGCACGCTCGAAGACCTCGACCGCCGCAAAGGCTTAATCGAAGAAGTAACGATTAAAGATACCAACGGCAAAAAATGGAAATTTACACCCGACAAAATCAAGTCGATGTACTTGATGCCCAGCGGCTTCTCTAAATTTTCGACCAACATGGACGTGGGCACCAAAGTCAAAAAATGGGACGCTACCTACATCGACAGCGAAATCATCAAAAAAGGGTACGCCTATTTTGAGAAAGCCAACGTAGCCGTCAAAAAAGAACCCGAAATGCTCTTGATGCAGCTGCTTAACCCAGGTTTTAACAGCAAAATCAAGGTATTTCACGACCCTTTTGCCGCCGAAACCATGCGCGTAGGGTTTGGTGGTATGACCATGGCGGGCGGCGACGATAAGTCGTACTACGTTCAGCTAGGTGATAATGTAGCCAAAAAACTCAAAAAGAAAGACTACGACGACGAATATAAAGTCCTTTATTCGAGCTGTCCAACACTCTTAAAAAAGGTAGGTGAAAAGGTACGCTGGACGGAATTTTCTAAAAACGTGTATGAATATACGTTTGAGTGTCAGTAGACAAGTAAAGGGTAAAATACAAAGTTGCAAATGGCAATCATTTGAGTATTTTCACGAATAAACAGCCAATTCTAAAATCAGATTTTAGAATTGGCTGTTTATTTTGTCATAAATCACTCAAGAAAATCCGTTTACCCCGCTAACTTTGGGGCAAACGGATTCCAACAAACAAGAACGTTATATTCCAAAAGATGACAAACTACATCGAAGCCAACAAAAATAGATTTTTGAGCGAGTTGCTCGACTTGCTCCGCATTCCATCGGTCAGTGCCGACCCCAAATTCAAAGACGATGTGCGCCGCTGTGCCGAAGCGGTCAAAGATGCCATTCTGAAAGCAGGGGCTGACCTTGCCGAAATTCACGAAACCCCTGGTCACCCAGTCGTTTATGGTGAAAAAATCATTGACCCCGCGCTCCCAACCGTGCTCATCTATGGCCACTACGACGTGCAGCCTGCCGACCCTTATGAACTTTGGGATTCGCCGCCGTTTGAGCCTGTTATCAAAAACGAGCGGATTTATGCCCGTGGTGCTTGCGACGACAAAGGACAGTTTTACATGCACATCAAAGCCCTCGAAACGATGGTCGCAACGGGCACGCTGACTTGCAACGTCAAAATTATGATTGAGGGAGAAGAAGAAGTGGGCTCTGACCACCTCGGAACGTTTGTGAGAGAAAACAAAGAGAAACTCAAAGCCGACGTTATCCTGATTTCTGACACCAGCATCATTGCCAACGATACCCCTTCGATTGAAGTAGGTTTGCGCGGGCTAACGTACCTCGAAGTAGAAGTAACGGGTGCCAATCGCGACCTCCACTCGGGCGTGTATGGTGGTGCCGTAGCCAACCCTATTAATGTATTGTGCGAAATGATTGCGTCGTTGAAAGACGAGAACAATCACATTACGATTCCTGGGTTTTATGACAAAGTACAAGAACTAAGCGCCGACCAGCGCACCGCGCTCAACGAAGCTCCGTTTGATTTGGACGAGTACAAGCGTGACTTGGCCATCGACGAAATTGAAGGCGAAACGGGATATACCACCATCGAGCGTACGGGCATCCGTCCTACCCTTGATGTAAATGGAATTTGGGGCGGATACATTGGCGAAGGAGCCAAAACGGTGTTGCCTTCTAAAGCCTACGCCAAAATCAGTATGCGCCTCGTACCCGACCAACATAACGACGAAATTTTGGACCTTTTCACCCAACATTTCTTGTCGATTGCTCCGCCGTCGGTCAAAGTTGTGGTAAAACCCCACCACGGTGGCCTTCCGTACGTTACCCCCGTTGACTCGGTTGAATACCGTGCTGCTGAGCTTGCCATGAAAGAAGCATGGGGTGGCAAGCAACCTGTGCCTACGCGCGGCGGCGGAAGTATTCCGATTGTGGCGTTGTTTGAACAAGAGCTTGGCTTAAAGTCTATTTTGATGGGCTTTGGGCTTGACATTGACGCCCTTCACTCGCCCAATGAAAGCTACGGTTTGTTCAATTTTTACAAAGGCATTGAAACCATCCCGTTATTTTTCAAGCATTATGCTGAATTGAAACGGTAATTGACGCCAATAATTCTCGCTGACACTACGGGTAGGGTTTCTTAAATGAAGTAGGTTAAACGCACTTAGCCTAGGAGTTTTAGAAAGAAAGTGTTAGGCAGTATTTTTGTGGATGGACTGGAAAAAGA